>JAFUWN010000033.1 GCA_017483465.1 Oscillospiraceae bacterium | reverse complement strand
GTCAGAAAGAAATTCATGAAATTGACGATGCCCGCAAACTGTTTGAAGATGTCCCTATGGCAGAACGGCTCAACTCCATGCCGACACTGAATGCTCTGTTTGCCAAGATTATGGATCATCTGTATCTGGTCAAAGATCTGAATGATTTTTATCTCTGCATGTGTGACGAATGGGATGATCTTTCAAAAAATACGGATAACAAGCAGGAATATAATCAATATACAGAAAAAAGGCATCTCCGGATTGCAGATACAGATCATCAGGGCTATATTACTGACGAAGTTTTTGACAAAGCAGAAATTCTGCCGGCACTTCATGCAGACAGAGAAAAGCCCAGAGCTTATTATATCACCCCTTTGCATTTTAACGAACGCTGTTTCGGCTATACGGTAATCGGCTACGGCGATAAGATCAAGGCTTATGATTCGATTTATCAGAACTGGACGAGAAATTTAAACAATGCATTTGAATTCATGCGGATTAAAAATAATTTCAATAGTATGAATCAGAGATTGTTTATGGCCTCTGTCCGTGATACGCTGACAGGTATCTATAACCGGCACGGCTATCAGCATTATTCACAGGAAATTTTCAGCAAGGCACAGAAATCAGAAACTAAAAAACTATTAATCTTCGCTGCCGATCTTGACGGCCTGAAAGTGATTAACGACACTTACGGACATCTTGAGGGCGATAATGCCATCTCCGTTGTGGCCAATGCCCTGAATACCTGTTTTTCTCTCAATGAAATCTGTGCCAGAACCGGCGGTGATGAATTTCTTGTCATCGGCTGTGATGAGTATACAGAAGAAGATCTGAAAGAATATGTACAGTATATCAATGATTTTCTGATGCAGTACAATGCCGAGTCGGATAAGCCCTATCAGGTTGAAGCCAGTCTTGGTTATGTCTGTCAGAATATCACAGAGGCAGATACGCTTCAGACTCTCATGGATGAAGCTGATGCCCGTATGTATGCCAATAAAGTCAGTCGGAAGAAAAACCGGAAAACATAAGCATAACAGATAATACTACAAGGAGGATTTTTTATGAAACTTTCACGGGAACTTACAAAAATGATTCAGGAAACTGTCGGAGATGCTGTCAGGGATGCCGTAAAAGAAAAAGCAGAATCTATCAGAGAACTCCCGGCAGCCAAGCATGTACAGAATGCGGCTCAGGCATTCGGGGAAGGCTCTGCCGAAGCTGTCGGTGTCGTGATGAAATTTATACAATGTTTCGGCATTGTGATTACACTGCTGTATGCTGTCCGTCAGCTGGCCAAAGAATTAAAATCTCCGTTATAATTCTTGACATCCTGCTTTCTGTCGTGCTATAATAATAACAGAATAAAAGACTGCCTCAGGCAGACAGAGGAGATAGAAAGCTTATGGTTTATGTAACAGGTGATATGCACGGAGAATGGGACAGATTCCGGGATAAACAAATCCGGAAGCTCAGAAAGGGTGATACGCTGCTGATCTGCGGTGATTTCGGCTTTATCTGGAACGGAAGCCGGAAAGAAAAACAAATCCTGAAAAAAATGTCGGAACTGCCGTTTACTGTCGCTTTTCTGGACGGCTGTCATGAAAATTTCGATCTGCTGGCAGAATATCCGCAGGAAAAATGGAACGGCGGTAAAATTCACAGAATCGCACCGAATATTATTCATCTGATGCGCGGGCAGATCTTCGAGATCGAAAGCCGGACTTTCTTTGTATTCGGCGGCGGCCATAGTCAGGACTATGAATACAGAACTTCGGAAACCTGGTGGAAACAGGAACGGCCGACACATAAAGAAGTGACAGCGGCTGTGGCAAATCTTCAGAAATATCATAATAAAATAGATTATGTCCTGACACATGAACCCCCCGGCGTTCTGAAAGACTGCCTCGGTGTTGATGCCGCACAGCGGCTGGAGATTCATACTTTCTTTGAAGATATGGTCAGAGCTTGCAGCTATCGCAAATGGTTCTTCGGAAAATGCCATATTGATAAATATATCCCTGTCAAATTTTTTGCTGTATTTGCACAGGTGCTTCCCGTTACCGTCAGAGATACGGATTTATAAAGAAAAGGCCGGATATCCGGCCTTTTCTTTTTTTGTAAAAACAGGATTGACATAAAACTAAAAATATGCTATAATTATCCAAATGATTGGATTATCAAAGGAGGATTATTATGAAAATCATGCATCTTTCTGATCTGCATTTAGGGAAAAAATTACATGACTTTTCTTTGCTGCCGGATCAGAAATATATTCTTGAGCAGATTATCAAAATCGCCGACACCGAAAAATACAAACCGGATTGTATTGTCATTGCCGGAGATGTCTATGATAAATCTGTTCCGCCGGCCGAAGCTGTTTCTTTGTTTGACAGTTTCATCAGTCAGCTTGCTGACCGGAATTTCCCTGTTTTTATCATCAGCGGCAACCACGATTCTGCCGAGCGGATTGCTTTCGGCTCTAAAATCATGCAGAAAAGCAATATTTATTTTTCTCCGGTCTATTCCGGAAAAGTTGCACCCATCACTCTGCATGATGCCTTCGGAGAAGTGAATTTTTATTTTCTTCCGTTTGTCAGTCCGTACAGTGTCCGGAAATTTTTTGAAGATAACCAGAAAATCGGCAGTTATGAAGAAGCCGTCTCTGCGGCTGTTTCTGCTATGCAGATTGATACTTCTGTCAGAAATGTTCTGGTTGCCCATCAGTATGTCACCGGTGCGGAACGCTGTGACTCGGAAGAAATCTATGTCGGCAATGTGCAGAATATCAGTGCTTCTGTGTTTGCAGATTTTGATTATGTCGCACTGGGACATCTGCATGGCCCGCAGAATATCGGCAGTTCCAGAATCCGCTACAGCGGTACGCCTCTGAAATATTCTTTTTCCGAAGTTTATCATGAGAAGTCCGTAACAATTGCCGAAATTACGGAAAAAGGCAAAGAACCGGAAATTACCCTGATTGCCCTTAACCCTCTCAGAGATATGCAGGAAATCCGTGACAATTTTCAGAATATCATGCAGAAAGAGACATCCGATGACTATACCCGTGTGATCCTGACCGATCAGGAAATTATTTTAGATGCCGTTTCCAGTCTGCGGAATGTATTTCCGAATCTCATGACTATGAATTATGAAAATGAACATAAACCGGATATTAAAAATCTGGAATACAAGGCAAATCCGCATACAGAAACGCCATTG
>JAFUWN010000032.1 GCA_017483465.1 Oscillospiraceae bacterium | reverse complement strand
TGACGGATGACCGCCCTTTGAAACCGGAATGATATGATCAATACAGGGACTGAGCGGATGCGGAAATTTCAGCTTGAAATCCACCGGATTTCCGCACAGGGCACAGATTCTCTGCGTGGCATAGATTTTTTTCTTGTTGCTCTCGAACTGTGCTCTCTGAGTACCGTTATGATCCGGCCGGAGATTAGGCTTTGCCATATTTCAGCACCTCTTTCAGGGGATTAAAAAAGCACCTTTTTGCGGTTTGGCCGCATTCGGGTGCAGATAAAAAACGCAAAAGCATATATTTTTTGCGTTTTATGTATAAAAAAATTGTCTGTTTTTAAGCCTGTTCCCTTCTTGAAAACAAAGAAAAAAGAGATTCGTCAGCGGTTTCAAACAAGATTTCAATCGTTGCACATTTTTCATCACAGAATTTGTGCGAATAGGCTCTCACATTCTCTCTGCCGGCGAGTTCTTTTACGAGTTCTTCTGTTGTAAAATTTTTCAGGGATAACAGAATTGTTTCATCAATCAGCTCGTTTATCAAAGAAGTTACAGCCTTTCTGGATTTTATAGTTACAATTCTTCTTTCCATGCTCATTCAGAACCGCCCTCCATCAATGATTCATCAACATGAAGAATTTCGTGACGTCCTCCCCCGCCTAAAGAGGCGGGGGCTTCCTGTTTAACCAGTCTGACACTCTGTAATTTGGCAGAGATGCTGTAGTAGTGCAGGCTAACCCCGTGCGTCCCACGGTTATGACAAATTTGCTTGCAATCTCTCGCTTTGCACATGTTACATCCCGACTGACTACGGGAAAAAGAGGTCAATTTGTCAGAATCCCTTATCATGGGCGGAATGATTACCCCCAATCCATTCTCCTTTCTTCATTCTCTGTACTCACGGCTTGGTTTTCGCTCTATTGGAATACAGGCAAATCACGAGAGATAACACCCTGTTATTCTCTCCAAAAATCTAATGTCAATATACTATATTTTTCAGTATTTGTCAAGAGGGTGGGACGCAATTCATCCCCCACCTATAGAGGTGGGGGATTTCTTGCTAACCTTTGTTAAAAAATAAGATTATCAGGAATTGTTTTGCAGCGATTGAAATAGTTCTCATTTTTTGAACGTGAAATAACAGCAGCATGTTTACAATTTTCACACCAGATTACAGTATAGCCATACTCGCCACTTACCGCTTTGAAAGCAATGCGTACTTCTTTTGCACCACAATCAGGGCATTCACAATCAGGGGATTGTGAAATTTTAAGAAGTGTTTTCATCCAATCCATACTCATTATTTCACCCTCTTTTTAAGTAGTGGATACATATGATCTTCAAACCAATATGCTTGATTCTCCATTTCTTCAATATGCCTTTGACAATAATCTTTCCCATGCTTTCTTAATTGCATTACATGTAGCCGTTCATGGATGATAGTTCTGACCAATTGTTCTTCACTGGAAAATGCACTTGGCAATAAATCTATTCGACCAATATTATCATAGTCTGTCATTCCACAGAAAGGCTTTCCTACCAAGCTTTCATCACGTTGAATTTTTATATGTAATCCTACAATGTCAATTCCATATTTTTTGCAAATTTGTTTAACAATCTTTTTTTGCATAGGAATTTCAATTTCAGAAAAGGCACCTAAATTCTGATTTCTTCTCTCTAAATTCATTATATCATTTTTCCCCGCAACTGTCAAGCCTCTATACTGGCTCAGCCGCTGGTGTTCGAGAGCGGCGGCCTGTTCGGGAGTGAAGCGAGTGGGCTTGTATTGAATTTTAGCAGCATTCTGTCGGCGGCGAATCTCTGAATCTACTTTCCAGCCGTTCCCGTTTCCGGAGAGCTGCTGACGGGATTTAGAATTTTCATAAATAATCCGGCAGGAGCATTTATCATGACGTTTCCAGAAGTCAGCCGGTTCACGGCCTTTTTCGTATCTTCCGGCAAGCTTTGCACACCACGAACAGCATTTTGAAGCACCGATTCTTGATACATGACAGCTCAGGCCGGCTTTCTGCCGGAAGCTTGAATTTTCTTTGATATAATCGTCATGGAATGAATTTGCGATATTAGCGACAGCGTTTTCAGCCCGTCTCCGGATGACATCTTCTGAAACGGTTGTATCTTCGAGCGAATGAGCGGCTTTTCTGACACGATCGGCAGGAAATGCCGCTTTGACCGGACTGATATGTATATTCTGCTTCTGATCAAGAGCCGTCTGGACAGCGGATTCTTTTCGGAAGACATCTTCATGCTGGTCTTTCAGAAGCTGATAACAGTTTTCTTCATTCTGACCTGTTCCGGCCGGAGAAAGATTCTGACCGAGAATCTTCGC
>JAFUWN010000031.1 GCA_017483465.1 Oscillospiraceae bacterium | reverse complement strand
TATGTGTGTCTTTAAAAACAACCCACGACCTGCTCATTACGAATGAGCTGCTCTACCGACTGAGCTATACCAGCATATTAAATTTTGGACTGATGCTTTGTAAGACCGGATATCCGCCGCTGTATGTGTGTCTTTAAAAATAACCTACGACCTGCTCATTACGAATGAGCTGCACTACCAACTGTGCTACACAAGCAACAATGATATTATAGCATAAACGAAAGATTTTGTCAAGAGGATTTTATAAAAAAAATTGACAAACCCTGTTTTGGTATGCTATAATAATAACAGATTACTGTGCGTTATTTTTCAGGAAGAAGGTGTCTGCTGTGCAGAAACAGGAAAATCAGGAAGTATATCAGAAAATTGCAGAATTATTATCTTTATTCGGCGATACAACCAGAATACGGATTATGGCAGAACTTCTGGAACAGGAGCTTTGTGTCAGTGAAATTGCTGAAAAACTGGAAATGTCTGCTTCTGCAATCTCACATCAGCTGAGAATATTAAAACAAGGAAATCTCGTCAAGAGCCGGAAAGAAGGAAAAACAGTATTTTATTCGCTTGCTGATGCCCATGTCAGCCGTATTTATTTTCTTGCACTGGAACATGTAATGGAATAATTTCACAGAAGTACTTGCTTTTTTTTGAAAATTATGTTATAATAGTTTATTGTAAAAACAGAATCTGTGCGAGGAAACAAAAAATTATCACCGAAAGGGATTTTTTATTCATGAAAAAATTAAGAAAATTTTTGTCTGTTTTAACTGTATGCTGTATATCTCTGACAGCGTTTTCCTGTGCTCCTGCAGAAGAGGAAGAAGAAGTTGTCAGTTATAAAGAAATTGCACCGGAAACCAGAGAAGAACTCTCCAGCCTTGCCGCTAAAGATGAGAGACTGACCGGAGAACTGGAAAATAAAAAAATCAAATGGCTCTCTGACTGGGATTTAAATGCAGATACGCCTATAGACCTGGCAATTTTCCAGGAAAGATACGGCGGAGAAATTGAATGGTATAAATGTCTGTATGCAGAACGTTATGACATGCTTGCAAATTATATCAATGCAAATGAAGGGATTGATTTTTTCTATGCCGGAAATTTTGATGCCTTTCCGAAAGGTGCCATCCGGAGCATGTTCGTTCCCTGTGATGATTATATTGATTTTGACAGCGATCTCTGGAAAGATGTCAAAGACATCAATGATTCGATCATGTGGAAAGGCAATCACTACATGACCGTTGTGGAAATGACAGGCGATAACTGTGCTGTACTGTATAACCGGGATACTGTTCAGGAACTGGGCTTTGATGACCCGTATGAATTATATAAAGACGGCGAATGGGACTGGGATATTTTTGAAAAAATGCTGAAAGCTTTCTGTGATCCGGATAATCAGAAATATGGGCTGGACGGCTGGTGGTTTGAATCTGGTCTTTCTGCAACAGTCGGCGTGCCTTATGTCGGTCTGGATAACGGAGAACTGGTCAGCAATCTGACAGACGGCAATATCGAACGGGTGCAGAATTTCATGTACAGTCTTTATAATTCCAACTGCATTGCAATCGGTGTAGGCGATTTCGGCTGGAGCGATCATCCGGAATATATCGGTGAAGGCAAAGAATTATTCTATCCGGTAGGCCTGTGGAAACTCTATTCCGAAGCCCATAAAATCAACGAAAGAACCGGTGTGGATGCCGGCTGGAAAGGCACGTTCGGAGAAAACTGCATGTTTGTGCCGATGCCGAAAGACCCTGATGCAGATGAATATTATACCCCCGCAAGCATGAATGCTTACTGCTTTGTCAAAGACGGACAGAATCCGGAGGGTGTTGCCAAATGGCTGGAATGCAAGCGTCTGACAATCCTGAATGAAGACATCCGGAAAATTGCCGATCAGAAATTTATAGATGACTATGAATGGACACAGGAAATGATTGATATGAAAAACGAAATGAATGAACTTGCTATGGCAAATCCTGTGATTGATTTCAAAAACGGTGTGACAACCGATCTGGCTGATATGCTCGACAGCAGCGAAAACGGTGTCCGTGCGGCCGGCAAGGGCACACCCTGGAATGAATCTCTTGCAGCGATTCAGAGTCCGGTGCAGACTATGATTGATGAGGCAAATAAAAGCTGAATTCTGATCTCTTAATATTATTTTGGTTTATCTTTTGAGGAGTTGATTCTATGAAAACAATTTTAGTAACAGGCGGCTGCGGTATGATCGGTGATCATCTGTGTTCGGGCTTTCTGAAAAAGGGCTATGAAGTCGTTGCTGTGGATAAGAATACAAGCAGTTATAACCTGAATAAAGCACATTTTACTTTTGTGCAGGCTTCTCCTCTGGATAAGACCGCCTATGCAGATGTAATGGAACGATTTCAATTTGATATTGTCATCCACCTTGCATGTACCGCAGACAATGATTTCGGGCATATCATCACAGAGGCCGAAATCAAAGAAAACAGCAAGTGCAATGAATTTATCTATCAGCTTGCATTACTGCATAAAGTAAAGCAGTTTATTCTTGTCAGCACAACACAGGTATATCAGATTCCCAAAACCAGAGAGCCCCTGCATGAAGATGATTTTACCAAGCCTGTCACCAACTATGCAAAACTGAAAAATGCCTCGGAAGAAGAACTTGCTATGCAGATCGGCCGTGGAAAAGGCATTCTCTGTGCGATTTTCCGTCTGGCTCCGGTATATACAAAAGAATACTGTGCCAATCTGGAAGCCAAAATCACAGACCCGAAGGATAATTCCAAATTTATCTACAGAACCGGAGAATATGGTTTTCACATGTGCTGTGTGCATAATTTTATTGATACACTCCTGAATTTTGTACTTCAGGCAGATGAGAACCCGAATTTGTCCGGTGTCTATAACATGGCAGATAAAAATCTTACCATGGCTTCGGAAATTGTAAACTATATGAAAACCTATCACCGCATGGGCTTTGTTCTTCAGAAAAATACCCCGAATACCAGCATTACCGCTATCCGGAACCTGATTGATAACAAAGAAATGAAAACCAATTACAGATTCCTGGATCTCACTAAGATTCTGAATAATACGACTTTTGATATTACTAAAATTTCAAAATTCTGTTCTTTCCGCTGGGATATTAACAACACAAAATAACAAAATTTCCCCCTGATACTGTTTTGTCAGGGGGGAAATTTGTTTTTATTCAGTTCACACCAACAATTTGCTTCAGCATTGCAAGGGAATCGTTGGATTCTACTTTTCCATTCTGATCGAAATCAGCAGCCTGATTTTGTTCAGGAGTAAGATGATCTTTTCCAAGAATTGCTCTGTTAATCATGATAACATCAAGAATATTCAGTGAACCATTACTGTCCAGATCACCGAGCATAATTTCCGGATCAGTTTCTGATACAGTTTCTGTTTCTGACGGAAATTCTGTTGTAACAATCAATTCTGTTTCTGATTCTGTTTCAGCAACAGTTTCTGTTTCTGACGGAAATTCTGACGGAACAATCAATTCTGTTTCTGATTCTGTTTCTGTTTCAACAACAGACTCTGTTTCTGTGAAAATTTCCGTTTCGCTGGGCAGTTCAGATTCAGAAGTATAAGTAATGACTACATTCTTCATATAAGTCTTTCCGGAATTTGTAGCAAAGATACGGGCAGAACAGTCTGTACCTTCCTGCATGATTTTCAGCTTGCCGTTTGCATCCACGCTGATTGCGGCGGGATTTGCCGA
Source organism: Oscillospiraceae bacterium (assembly GCA_017483465.1). Lineage (GTDB taxonomy): Bacteria > Bacillota > Clostridia > Oscillospirales > Ruminococcaceae > UBA3855. The sequence goes on along the minus strand of JAFUWN010000031.1, from coordinate 3,655 downwards.
AACCCATGTTACTGCTCCCACGGGGTCAGGATATTCCAATGTAACGCCTCGTTTCGGATTTACCAGAATCAGATCATCCGTTCCCTGTACAGAATAAATATCATCTTCTGTCACAGTTACATGACATGTCTGGAGTGTATTATCAATAAATGCCTGAATATCGCACTCTCCGGCACTGACAGCAGTCACCAGACCAGAGTCATCCACCGTGGCAATTTCCGGATTTGTCGAGAACCAGAAAACTGATGTTGCCGCATTGTAAATAATCAGCTGCTGCCTGGTTTCCTGATTCATTCTCAAAGTTTCATAATTAATTGCACCGCCGCCGTGAATATCTACCGAACCGTTTACGGCAGTCTTATGCACTTCGCTGATAATATCCGTCTGTTTGTCCGTATACCAGTATGCCGGAGAACCGTCTTTTCCCTGCCATACAAACTGAACCGGGAAAGTACCGCCCTCTACTTCTTCGGCAATCTGAAAATTCAGACTCAGCAGAACATCTTCCGAACTGATGTTTGACCATTCACTGCTGGTATTGCCGATTCCCATAAACCAGATCAGATGTTCTTCCGGATTATTGACAACAATAAAATCTTTCTCGCTGACACTTCCGGGAATATATTCTGTATAAATCAAAGAAGGGTCATACTGGATTCCGAAAGAACTGCTGCGAAATCCTGTCTGGTTATCAGAAACAGAAACATCTATCGTCACCATACGGTCTTCCGGAATGCTTTCCGGTGTCAAAGAAATAGTCTGAATTTTGAGACAAGGAGCATCGGCGGCACCGGATGTCAGCACCGGCAGACTGACAGCTGTCAGGGTCAGAGAAAGACAGAATGCAAGAAATTTTGCAGAAAGGGAGTTTTTCATAGCTTATTCCTCCTGTAGAATATTTTTAAAGCAGTGTAAAACTATACTGATAGTATTCAAATAAAAATAACCGAAAACGAGTTCGCTGTATTTGATAATATTATAGCATATATTTTCTCAATTTTCAATGTATTTTCTGTGAACTTTTTAATTTTTTTCTAATTTTTTATAAAATATGCCGCAATTATACAAAGCACATCACTACAAACTGTATTATACAAAAAGTTTATATTTACTATAAATTCAGAATTCACAATTTGTTTTTATTTTTTTTACAAAATACTCATAAAATGTTTTTGGATATAGGCAGTATCTGTCATAATTATATGCTATAATAAAAAATAAAAACTAAAACAGACAGAAGGAGGCATCTGCCGTATGCCGGAAGAAACAGCACTGCAAAAAGTAATTGATGTAGTAGAAGATTTTTCCTGCCCGTATCAGACCGATGCATACCAGGAAGCTTTTCGCTCATGGCGAAGAAAAAAACAAAACCCCTATGCGTTCCGTTTTACTAAAAACCCAAAAGAAACAGCCTTTTCTGAAAGTCAGTCATCTGCCATACAATCCCCTGCCCAGACAGAACAGCGTGTTCTTAGCCGGCTTGGCAGTCTGATCGGCTATGCTATGATCTGCTATCTGATTATAGAAAATATTCTGGATAAATTTGTTGTCCTGCTGATGCAGTTTCTGCATTTGCATATTGAAATCGTATTTTCCGGAGAAAGCCGCCTGTACGGGGATGAAACCCTCGTATTCTGGGTGGCACTGAGCATTCAGTTTCTGAAATATCTGGTTCCTACTCTTATGCTTCAGGCGGTGCTGAAACTGCCGGTACAAGTCAGCATTCCCCTGAAAATCAGAAAACCGAATAAACTGCTTTCCGGTTTTGCTCTTGTCATGCTGCTGAGTGCCGGCTTGGGAATGCTCAGTGCTCCTATGTCGGCAGATCTGGAAAAATACAGGCTGATGGCCGGAACTACCAATCCGGGGAATTACAAAATTATTATTTATATCCTGATGACGATTTTTATTCTGCCGCTGATTACAGAACTGCTTCTGCATGGCTGTATGTTTCAGATTCTCCGGCAGTTCGGTGATCTCTTTGCTGCGGTTTCTACTGCATTGCTGGCTGCTGCATTGACACATAATTTTTTTGATGCACTTCGTATCGGGCTGATACATCTGACAATTTCCTATTATCTCATTCATACGGGCAGTTTCTGGTCAGCAGCGTGTCTGCGGATTGTACATGAAATCTATATGTTCGCAATTTTCTACCTGGAAACTTATGACAGTATCGGTTCACGGGAATGGTGGATTGTGCTTCTTCTGCCTTGTCTGCTCAGTGCAGGAGCAATTGTCCATTTTTTCCTCACAAAAAACAAGACCGCTCCCCCAACAGATCAAAATATTACTTATCTGAATCTTCGGGAAAAAGCAGAAGCCTTTTTTACAGCTATGCCAATGGTAGGCTTTCTGATTTGCAGTATACTGCTTCTGACAATTACTGCCATGCTGACATAGGAGTGAAAACTTTATGACAGAATCACCGGAATTCTATATGCAAAAAGCTCTGCATCTGGCTGAACAGGCTGCTTCACAGGGAGAAGTGCCCGTAGGAGCAGTCATCGTCCGCCGGAGTACCGGAGAAATCGTGGGGCAAGGATATAATCAAAGAGAAATCCGCAAACATGCTCTCTCTCATGCAGAACTGCTTGCGATCGGCCAGGCTTGTCAGAACCTTGGCGGCTGGAGACTGCCTGACTGTGCTTTATATGTCACATTGGAACCCTGTCTGATGTGTGCAGGTGCAATTTTACAGGCACATATCGAAGAAGTCTGGTTCGGAGCTTATGATATTAAAAACGGAGCAGTTTCCTCATTGATACAAGCTTTTGCTCTGCCTAATCAATACCGGACTGTTTCTCACGGAGGAATTCTACAGGAAGAATGCAGCAGTCTGCTTTCCTCTTTTTTCCGTGAACTGAGAATCAGAAAAAAGAAATAATATCATTTTCTTCAAAGTATTAATTGTATATTTTTATAGTAATCCTTCGGAATACAGCCTTTTAAAAGATATGCTTTCAAAATTGTGCAAAGTCTGCGTCACATTTTTATACAAAGTTCACAAATTTTGCAAAAAATGTCGGTTTTACTGGACTTTTGCGGTTATTTATGCTATAATAATGTTGGATTTATATTTTCAGTTTTTCGTGTCAGTCTGGACTAACCGAAAGAATTTCAGAGGGGCGAAGGCTCTGGAAAACAGAAATTTCCGGTTTTTGCTTCAAAGTCCCAATGCTTTATGATTGGGGCCTTTTTATCTGAAATCGGCTCAGACAAAAAACAGAAAATAACTGCAACAGATAGAAAGCAGTATAAATAGAAACAAGAAAGGCATGGTACTGGGGCATGAGTGCAGAAAAAGTATTGACAGCAAAAGCAAAATCTACGTCCGGAACAAAAACAAAATCATCCGTCAAAAAGAAAAAACAATCTGCTGAAGAAGAAATTTCTGAACCCGTCAGAAAGAAGAAACATCCTGTTGAAGAAGAAATTTCTGAACCCGTCAGAAAGAAGAAACATCCTGTTGAAGAAGAAGTTTCCGAACCCGTCAGAAAGAAGAAACATCCTGTTGAAGAAGAAATTTCTGAACCTGTCAGAAAGAAAAAACGTCCTGTTGAAGAAGAAGTTTCCGAACCTGTCAGAAAGAAAAAACATCCTGTTGAAGAAGAAATTTCCGAACCTGTCAGAAAGAAAAAACATCCTGTTGAAG
>JAFUWN010000030.1 GCA_017483465.1 Oscillospiraceae bacterium | reverse complement strand
GTTTGTCAAGTCTTTTTTCAAACTTTTTGAAAAACTTTTTTCAGAAGCTTTTCTGAAAATGTGATTTAATCCTGATCTCCGAAGCTCTGTGACTCCCGTCCGGCTTGCGGCGACTTATCTATTATATCACATTTTGTTTTGTTTGTCAAGACTTTTTTCAAACTTTTTTTGAAAATTTTCTTGGTATTTTTTGCTTCCGGACTTTCGTCCGACAGCTTTATTATTATAGCATGTTTTTCCGGTTTTGTCAAGTAAAAGAAATTCAGTTTCAAAGTTTATTTTTTGTGCAGCCTGTCCTATAGCATAAGTGCGGATGTTTTTTAATTAAACATTCAGTTCGCTAATTTCGCCAATATCTTTAAAGCAATAATCAACCGGAACGCCGGCACCGTTCCACTTGCACGGGATACACATGTATTTATGATTCGCCTTATATTTCAGTTTCACAATCTTAATATAGTCGATTATCGCACCAGCATTATTTTCACAAAGCTCACCTGACCCCAGCTTTATGAAAGTCTGGATTTTTGCAACAATGGTCATATATTTATCCGATTCTATATTTTGAATTACAACACTTTCACCGCCATGGATTTTCCCTGTTTTATTATCTTCACGTTTCAGTTCATAATCATAATAATTATATTCCTTACTTTGCCATTCAGTATAATCTTCCTCGCTGTGTGTGAGAAGAATTTCAAATTCAGGATTGACAGCACTGAAATCAATTTTAATTTTAAGCATTTTTATTCTCCTTCTGACTGATAAAAAATAAAAAGTCCTGAAAATATCAGGACTTCATCAACTACACCGGGGATATTTCTCCGGTACATGTGGAGCGGATTACGAGGCTCGAACTCGCTACCTCCACCTTGGCAAGGTGGCGCTCTACCAGATGAGCTAAATCCGCAAGTGGTGCTTCCGGTCGGAATCGAACCAACGACACGGGGATTTTCAGTCCCCTGCTCTACCGACTGAGCTACAGAAGCACATACGACCTGGATGAGACTCGAACTCACGACCTCCGCCGTGACAGGGCGGCGTTCTAACCAACTGAACTACCAGGCCAATTTTAAGTGGGAGCTACAGGGCTCGAACCTGTGACCCTCTGCTTGTAAGGCAGATGCTCTCCCAGCTGAGCTAAGCTCCCACCGTTCGCCATCGCAGTTTTTTAAGTTTTGTTCTTCATCCCTGCGACTATTACAGTATATCACACTTTTCCGGTTTTGTCAACAGTTTTTTGGAAAAAAATTCGAGTTTGTGAAAAATATACAAGCAACAGAATTTATAATTTGTTGAATATTATTTATTTTATCTAATTCAGACCGTTGATTCCGTACTTGGAGAACAGATAGAGAATATCCATATAGAGAGCATGATGTTCAGATTTTTGCAGTTCCGGATCAGCAGAAATAAAATACTGGACTGCTTCCTGCACATCATGGAGCATTTTAGTATCTGTCAGTTTTGCGAGTTTCAGCGGCGGCAGTCCGTGCTGCATACTGCCGAAGAAATCTCCGGGGCCTCTGAGCTGTAAATCAGCTTCAGCGATCTGAAAGCCGTCTGTCGTACTGCAAAGGCGTTTCAGGCGTTCACGGGCTTCTTCAGTAGCATGTTCTGTTACTAAAATACAATAACTCTGAAGAGAATTTCTGCCGACACGGCCTCTGAGCTGGTGCAGCTGGGACAGGCCGAAGCGTTCGGCATCTTCGATCATCATGACAGTAGCATTAGGAACATCCACACCGACTTCGACAACTGTCGTACAGATCAGCACATCAATTTCATGATGATGAAATTTCTTCATAGTTTCTTCTTTTTCCTGAGCACTCATCTGACCGTGAAGGATATCCACATGCCAGTTCTGGAGCATTGTTTTTTTAATCTGTTCTGCATAGGCAGTCACGGCCTTTAATTCAAAATCAGAATCTGCATTTTCCTCGATAGCGGGGCAGACAATATAAGCCTGCCGCCCCTGCCGGAGTTCCTGAATCATAAAATTGACGGCTCTCTGGCGGAGTTTTCCGGTGACTGCAAATGTCTTGACCGGCAGACGGCCGTTAGGCATGACATCCAGAACGGAGACTTCAAGATCACCGTAGACCATTAAAGCGAGGGTTCTGGGAATAGGTGTAGCTGACATAACAAGCTTATGCGGAGCACCGCCTTTTTCGGCGAGGGCATTTCTCTGGGCGACTCCGAAGCGATGTTGTTCGTCAGTAATCACAAGACCTAATTTATGATATGCAACAGCTTTCTGAAACACAGCATGAGTGCCGACGATAACCTGAGCAGAGCCGTCAGCGATTTCGGCACAGACAGTTTTTTTCTGTTTTGCCGTGAGTGCCCCTGTCAGGAGAGCAACACGGATATTCAGGCTTTCCAGAAAGCCGGTAAGGGTTTTATAATGCTGTTCGGCTAAAATCTCTGTAGGGGCCATCAGAACGCTCTGACAGCCGTTACGGGCACAGAAATAACATGCAGCGGCGGCGACAGCAGTTTTACCGCTGCCGACATCTCCTTGCAAGAGGCGGTTCATCGGAGAATCGCCGGACATATCTGCAAGTATTTCCTGTACCGCTTTTTTCTGTGCAGCCGTGAGGGAAAAAGGCAGATGATCCAAAAACGGCTGCAGATCAATCATCTGCATAGGATATTCTGTTTTTTTCTGAGCTTTATATTTGAGCAGATGCAGACCAAGCTGAAGTCTGAGCAGTTCTTCAAAAGCAATGCGGTGTTTGGCTTCTTCGATCTGTTCGAGGGTTTCAGGCTGATGAACGGCATGTAAGGCTTTTGGCAGTGCCATAAGCTGAAACCTGTTCCGGAGCACAGCAGGGAGTGTTTCAAAAGGAAGTTCATCCAGAATTTGCAGACATTCTTTCATATTGGTTCTGACCATAGGGCTGGTAAGACCGGCCGTCTGAGGATAGACGGCTTCAATCGGATTTTCCATATCTTTGAGAAGCTGAGGATTCTGGATATTGAGTCTGTTTTCATTTTGATTACTGACAATTTTTCCGTACATGACATAGCTTTTTCCGAGCTGGAGAGCCTGAAAAGTAAACCTCTGATTAAAAATAACGATTCCTACTTCTGTGCCGTCATCATCGACGGCATCCGCACGGAAGATCTGCATACCTCTGCTGCTGTAGACGGGATTTTTTTTAGCCGTAATGGTAAGCCGGACGACATTCTGCATATCCATGACAGCATCAGCAGCGGCAACAGGCTCACGATAATCTTTATAGCTTCTGGGGAGGTAATATAATAAATCATAAGGAGTCAGCACACCGATTTTCTGATAGATCTTGAATCTGGTTTTGCTGACGCTTTTCAGATGATCAATTGACAGAAATAATTTTTCCATATGCTGCTCCTTTCATGATTATAAATTTAAATTTCTAATTATTCAGCGGAAATAATATAATAATACACAGGCTGACCGCCATTGACGAGCATAACTTCGATCTTGTCTCCGAATTTCTCCTGTACTTTTTCATAGAGCTGTTCAGCAGTTGCTTCGTCAACATTTTCGCCGTAAGTGATGGTAATAAATCCGGTATCGCCGTGAACCAGTTTTTTGGTTAATTTATAAGCGGCATGATTCAGCTCTTTATCTGTGAAAGCAAGTTTGCCGTTATCCAGAGCGAGAACTTCGCCCTGTTTGATTTTATGGCCTTCCAGTTCAGAGTCACGGGCAGCAAAAGTAATCTGTCCGGTTTCGACTCTTTCAAAAGCCTTTGTCATAGCGATTCTGTTGCCTTCGGCATCGAGAGAATCATCAAAAGCCATCATAGCAGAAAGCCCCTGCGGAATGGTTCTGGTCTGGAGTACGCAGACATTCCGGTCAGCAAGGCTGACAGCCTGTTCAGCAGCCATGATAATATTTTTATTATTCGGCAGAACAAAGACATTCTTAGCCGGAGTCGCATGAATGGCACGGAGAATATCTTCTGTAGAGGGATTCATTGTCTGACCGCCTCTGACAACGCAGTCCGCACCGAGATCTTTGAACATATTTTCAATGCCTTCTCCGGCGGCGACGGCAACAAAGCCGAACTGTTTTTCGGGTTCTGCCCTGACGTAAGTTTCATCCTGAGCGGCATTATGAGCCTCACGGACACGGCCGGCGTGCTGGATTCTCATATTTTCGATCTTAGGCTTCGGCTCATTGATAAACTGGCCGAATTCCAGAGCTTTCTGGAGAGCATTGCCGGGATTGTCCGTATGCACATGCACTTTGATAATTTCATCATCATCGACAACCACCACACAATCACCGATCGTTTCAAGATAAGCTCTGAGCTTGAACGGATCGGGACAATCTTTTCTTTTTTCAAGAATAAATTCCGTACAATAAGTAAATTTAATTTCTTCTTCGAGGTCGACTCTGCCGATGGCGATCGTTTCAGGTTTTCTGGGAATTTCCGGAACAGGTTCAACGGGCTGTTCTCCGTGGAATACCACAAGCATTGCTTCCCAGATGGTTAGCAAGCCCTTACCGCCTGCATCCACAACCCCGGCTTTTTTAAGAATCGGAAGCTGTTCCGGCGTATTATCCAGAGCTTCGGAAGCGGCTTTGCAGAGTTCTTCCCATACAGCAACCGGGTCATTATTTTCTCTTGCTGTCAGCTGGGCTTTTTCGGAGCCTACTCTGGCAACAGTCAGAATTGTACCTTCTGTGGGTTTCATGACAGATTTATAAGCTGCCTGTACACCAATTTCAACAGCATTTGCAATATCCTGTCCCTGTGCTTCTTCCACATCTGCGAGGCCTTTTGCAAAGCCACGGAACAGCAGGGAGAGAATCACGCCGGAGTTTCCTCTTGCACCTCTGAGCATAGCAGAAGCTGCTTTTTCGGCCACTTCTCCGATCTGTGTATCATCCGGCAGAACGCTGAGTGCTCTGCGGGCAGAAGTCATAGTCATAGACATATTTGTTCCTGTATCTCCGTCGGGAACGGGATAGACATTCAGTTCATCAATTTTTTTTCTGTTCTGTTCGATTGTGACAGCCGCACTGCAAATTGCGTCTTTCAAAAGCTTACCGTTCATAAATCTTACTCCTTCTGGTTAGGGTTCTACAATTTCGTCCACATAGACACGCACATGTGCAACGGGGATTCTGACAGCATCTTCGATGACAAATTCCACTTTATGCATCAATGCACGGACAACAACAGGAATATTCATTCCATAGATCACCCGGACATGAATATCAATTACCAGCTTGTCATTTTTTGCCGCAATTGTGATAGGACTGTTTCTTCTGTCAAACAGCCTGTCAGCGACAGTGACCTGTGCAAAGCCGGCAATTCCGAAGCACTGAAGAACGGTTTGTTCTGTCAGCTGCCGGAGATAATGATCTGAAAATGTAATTCTGCCGATATGATTTTCCATATATAGCATAATAATTCCGCCTTTCATGGTCTGATAATCAATCAATAATTTTATTATAGCATATCTCTGTGCAAAATACAAGTCTTATTTTAAAAAACTCTTTTTTCAGAAAGTGTTTCAGAGATAAATCAGAATTCAGCAGTTTGACATGAGAGAAAATTTTTCAGACTGCGTTTGTCAATAGACCAGCGACAGGGTTACAAAGAGGCGGCTTTTAAGCCTCTTTGTTCCTGTTGCTATTGACAGGGACAATATTTTTCTAT
>JAFUWN010000029.1 GCA_017483465.1 Oscillospiraceae bacterium | reverse complement strand
CTCTTTTGCAGAGATAGTACCGTCTGTCCATACCTCCATCGTGAGCTTGTCATAGTCGGTGACCTGTCCGAGACGTGTATTCTCCACGGTATAGTTCACCTTTAAAACAGGAGTATAAATGCTGTCTACGGCAATTACATCGAGCGGCATTTCCGGTGTCTGCTGTTTGTTGCGCTCGGCAGAAACATATCCTCTGCCCTTGTCGATCGTAATCTCCATATGAAGCTTTGCGTCTTTGCCCAGAGTTGCAATATGCATTTCCGGGTGCAGAATTGTCACTTCGGAATCGGCTTCGATGTCGCCCGCTGTGACTTCGCATTCGCCCTCGGCATCGATCAGGAGTGTCTTGGGGCCGTCACCGTAAAGTTTTGCGGTGAGTCCCTTCAGGCTCAGAATGATTTCTGTAACATCTTCCTTCACGCCCGGAATTGTGGAAAGCTCGTGATGCACACCGTCAATTTTTACAAAATTGACTGCCACACCGGGAATAGAAGAGAGGAGCACACGTCTGAGACTGTTGCCAAGGGTTGTTCCGTAACCCCGTTCGAGCGGGGAAAGAACGAACTTGCCGTATTTTCCGTCCGGTCTTAAATCTTCGGGAACGATTTCCGGCTTTTCAATTTTTTCAAGCATATAAACCCTCCTATTTCGTAATTACTTGTATTTGTGAATCATGAAGCGTCCGCAAGCAATTACCTATTACTTGGAGTACAGCTCGACAATCAGGTGTGTTTCTGCTTCGTAGTCGATATCGGACGGATTCGGCAGTCTGTTGATTTTCGCAGAGAATTTATCATTGCTCACTTCCAGCCACAGCGGAACGGTTCTGCCCTGTGTCTTTTCCAGAATGCCGACAGTCTGTTCGCTGCCTTTGAACAGGACGCTGCTTCTGCTGTTTTCACTCAGTGCCACTTCGTCACCAACAGCAACACGATAAGAAGGAATGTCCACTCTCTGGCCGTTGACTGTGAAATGACCGTGTGTCACCAGTTCTCTGGCTTCACGTCTGGTAGAAGCGAGACCCATGCGGAATGCAACATTGTCTAGTCTGGATTCCAGAATAGTGATCAGATTATCACCGGCCTTGCCTTCCATTTTTTCAGCGAGTTCAAAATAATGACGGAACGGCTTTTCCATCACGCCATAGATAAACTTCAGCTTCTGCTTTTCTTTCAGCTGTGTGCCGTATTCAGAAACCTTGCGGCGGCTGTTGGCGTTCGGATTACGATTGGATTTCTTGTCAATACCCATGACTGCGGGGCTGATACCTAAGTATCTGCATCTTTTCAGAATCGGGTCTTTATTTACTGCCATGTATCATAACCTCCTATCAGACACGTCTTCTCTTGGGCGGGCGGCAGCCATTGTGCGGAATCGGAGTTACGTCTTTGATCATACGAACTTCGAGGCCGACTGTCTGTAATGCACGGATAGCAGCTTCACGGCCGCTGCCGGGGCCTTTGACGTAAACTTCCACAGTCTTCAGACCGTGTTCCATAGCAGCTTTGGCAGCTGTTTCGGCAGCAGTCTGTGCTGCGAACGGAGTGGATTTTCTAGAACCACGGAAGCCCAGACCGCCTGCACTTGCCCATGAAATAGCATTGCCCTGCGTGTCTGTGATTGTCACGATTGTATTATTGAAAGTAGACTGAATATGCACAGCACCGCTCTCGATATTCTTGCGTTCTCTGCGGCGGCGTACAGCAGTTACTTTTTTACCCTTCTGTTGTGCCAAAAGAATTCACCTTCCTTACTTCTTCTTGTTAGCAATCGTCTTAACCGGACCCTTGCGAGTTCTGGCATTGGTCTTGGTACGCTGGCCTCTTACCGGCAGGCCCTTTCTGTGGCGTACACCTCTGTAGCAGCCGATTTCGATCAGTCTCTTGATATTCAGAGCGACTTCACGGCGCAGGTCACCTTCTACTGTTACATTTGCATCGATATAATCACGCAGTTTTGCAACATCTTTTTCAGTCAGATCTTTTACTCTGGTATCCGGATTGATGCCGGTAGCAGCCAGAATCTTGTCAGCGGTCGGACGGCCGATGCCATAAATATAAGTCAGGCCGATTTCGACTCTCTTTTCCTTGGGCAGGTCAACACCTGAAATTCTTGCCATGTTTTGAATACACCTCCAATGCTGTCAGATTAGCCCTGACGCTGTTTGTGCTTGGGATTTTCACAGATCACCATGACTTTTCCCTTGCGTTTGATGACCTTGCATTTTTCGCAAATCGGTTTTACCGAAGGTCTTACTTTCATTGAAAATACCTCCTTGTTGTATAGAAACAAGTATAACAAACGGTTCTTCGGCAGATTACTTGGCACGCCAGGTAATCCGGCCTTTGGTCAGGTCATAGGGAGACATTTCAATTTTGACTTTGTCACCCGGAACAATACGGATGTAATTCATCCGGAGTTTTCCTGACACATGTGCGAGAATGACGTGCTTGTTGGGAAGTTCCACACGGAAATTGGCATTCGGCAGAGCTTCGAGCACAACACCCTCTACTTCAATCAAATCTTCTTTCGACAAATTTATTTCCCTCCTTCAGCAGACGCAGTTTTTGGCGAAGAGCCTTATCCGTCATGCCGTCCGGATTCCAGATGATCTGAGTCGGGCGGACATGTCTGGGATTCTTGCGTTTGGGTTTCCGGATTGTCCGGTGTCTGCCGTCGGCAAGAAAGACAAACTTCTGATCTGTATCTACAATCAGGTAAAAGCCGTCTTTTTCCTTGCCTGCACAGGCCTGAACAACCATTCCGACATGCAGCGGCATTACAGTTCCGGTTCTGTGAGAATCACAGGGCCGTCCTGTGTGATGGCGATTGCATGTTCAAAATGTGCGGAGAGACTGCCGCTTTTGGTGCGGACTGTCCATCCGTCTCTGCATACACGGATGGCATCGCCTTTGACATTGATCATAGGCTCGATGCAGATACACATACCTGCCTGAAGGCGAACACCTTTTCTGCCGGCCTGTACATAATTGGGAACTTCCGGGGATTCATGCAGATCTCTGCCGATGCCGTGGCCGCAGTACTCCCGGACAATGCCGTAGCCTCTGGAAGCACAGTATTTTTCGACTGCAGCGGAGACTTCATAGAGCCTTGCACCGACAACGGCGGCTTTGATGCCTTCATACAGAGAAGCATTGGTCACATCCAGCAAATCCTGAGCCTCCTGAGAAATCTTGCCGACCGGGAAAGTATAGCAAGTATCTCCGTGAAAGCCGTTGATATACGCACCGACATCGATGCTGACAATATCACCGGATTTGATTTTCCGTGACCCCGGAATGCCGTGAATCACTTCTTCATTGACAGAAACACATGCACTGCCGGGGAAACCGCCATATCCCAAAAAGGATGGCACAGCTCCCTGACCGACAATATAATCATGTACAATCTTGTCAATTTCTTTTGTAGTCATTCCCGGTTCCAGTGCACGGCCTGCAACATGGCAGGCAGTACCGGCAATTCTGCCAGCAATACGCATTTTTTCTAAATCTGTCTTAGATTTAATTGTAATACTCATTAGATTTCAGCCCCCACTGCCTTGAGTGTCAGCTTTTTGGTATCGGCAACTTCTTCCTGTCCGATGACAGTTTCCAGTTTGCCCTGCTGTTCATAATAAGCTTTAATGGGTTCTGTCTGTTCATGATAAGTTGCAAGACGGGAAATTACAGTTTCAGGCTGATCATCTTTACGAATCACAGTTTTTGCACCGCATTTGTCGCACACGCCTTCTGTTTTGGAAGGCTTGTACTGAATATGATACGATGCACCGCAGCCCTCGCAGACTCTTCTGCCGGAAACTCTTTCTTTAATCGTTTCATCCGGAACGTAAATTTCCACAACCTTGTCAATCCGGACACCCATTTTGTCAAGAGCTTCGGCCTGCGGAACGGTTCTCGGGAAACCATCCAAAATAAAGCCGTTTTTTGCATCATCCTGAGCAATGCGGTCTTTCAGGATACCGATTACGATATCATCAGAAACGAGGCCGCCTGCTTCCATGACAGCTTTTGCCTTGAGGCCGTATTCTGTGCCGTTTTTCACCGCTTCTCTGAGCATATTGCCTGTTGAGATCTGCGGAATATTCAGAGCTTCAGAAATTGCCTCTGCCTGTGTGCCCTTGCCTGCACCGGGGGCACCGAGTAAAATCAAATTCATATACATGCCTCCTTTATCCTAAGAAGCCCTTGTGATGACGCATCATCAGCTGGGATTCCAGAGTTCTTGCTGTTTCCAGGGCAACGCTGACTACGATCAGAATCGAAGTACCGCCCATGGAAATCGAACGGAAATTGCCGTCAATCCAGCCCATTGCAATCGGCAGGATAGCCACGAAGCCGAGAAAGATCGCACCCACGAGCGTGATTTTGGAAAGCACTCTCTGGATATAATCCGAAGTCGGCTTGCCGGGACGGATTCCCGGAATGCCACCGTTGCTCTGACGGAGATTATTGGCAATTGTCACCGGGTCATACTGCATTGCAACATAAAAATAATTAAATGCAATAATTAAAATCAAATACAATACGGCATAGCCCCAGCTTGTAGTTTTGAAAAATTCGATAAAATGATAATAAAATTTCTGTCCGCCGGTAGCAGTTTCCAGTGCAGAAGCATCGATCGGCTTGACGAACAAGCTGATTGTACTCGGCAGGGACATGAAAGACATGGCAAAGATGATCGGCATAACACCGCTCATGCAGATCTTTACCGGAATATGGGTGTTCTGACCGCCGTACTGTTTTCTGCCGACGACACGCTTTGCGTACTGGATCGGGATTCTGCGTTCTGCTTCGTTGAAGAAAACGATCAGGACGATCATTGCAACGAACATGATCAGAATCAGAATATCCCAGAAGAAATACTTGGCCTTGTCCATCTGGAACAATGCCCAGAGTGTACCCAGATCAGTCGGGAATCTTGCGACGATACCGGCAAACAGCAGAATCGAAATGCCGTTGCCGATGCCCTTGTCATTGATTCTGTTGCCCATCCAGACAACAAAGCTTGCACCTGCTGTGAAACATGCAATAATGACAATGGCGGCAAACCAGCCGTATGCACCGGACGTATACTGCACGGCCTGGGCACTGTTCCGGAGCGTGAGATAATACGCAACAGACATGAAAACTGCCAGTACCAGTGCAACATAAGCCGTAATCTTATTCAGAACCTTACGGCCTTCCTCGCCTTCCTCCTGCAAGCGTTCAAGCGGAGGAAGTGCATAGGTCAGAAGCTGTATAATAATAGACGAGTTGATATATGGGGTAATCGACAGTGAAAACACAGTTGCTTTGGAGAGCTGGCCGCCGGTCAGAATATTCAGATATTCCAGAAAATTGCCGTCCGTAGCATTGGAGCTCATCCATTCCTGTACTGCCGCAAGCGACAGAAACGGAACGGTAACTGCACCGCCGATGCGGAAAATAATAATCATAACGAGTGTATAGATAAACTTTTTACGAATCTCCGGTACACTCCAGGCATTTTTCAGTGTCTGAAACAATTCAGATCACCTCGGCTTTCCCGCCTGCCTTTTCAATCTTTTCAGACGCAGATTTTGTGAACTTTGCTGCCTTGACTGTCAGCTTCACATTCAGATCTCCGTCGCCCAGAATTTTTACGCCGTCGCAAACTTTCTTTACCAGACCGCTGGCGCAAAGCAGTTCTGTATCAACAACAGTACCTTCTGTGAACTTGTTCAGGTCACCGACATTGACAGTTGCATAAGTTTTTGCAAAAATATTGTTAAATCCTCTCTTCGGGATTCTTCTTGCAAGCGGCATCTGGCCGCCTTCAAATCCGATTCTGACACCGCCGCCGGAACGGGCTTTCTGACCCTTGTGTCCCTTGCCTGCGGTTTTGCCGTTGCCGGAACCGTGACCACGGCCGACACGCTTTACGGGCTTATTGGAATCCGGAGCCGGTACGAGTTCGTGAATTTGCATAGTGCTGCTCCTTTCCGCTTACGCTTCTTCTACCTGAATCAGGTGAATGATCTTGTGAATCTTGCCTGCTGTGCAGGGATTATCGGGCTGTGTGGTCACATCGCCGATTTTTTTCAGACCCAGTGCCTTTGCAGTCGCAATCTGGTCTTTCTTGCAGCCGATGAGGCTTTTTACGAGTGTAATCTTTTTCATAAACATGCCCCTCCTTAGCCTAAGATTTCCTTAACCGTCTTGCCGCGCTTTGCAGCAACTTCTTCTGCTGTGGTGCAGCCTGTCAGACCTGCGATGGTTGCTCTTACTACATTGCAGGGATTATTGGAACGCAGGGACTTGGTTCTGATGTCCTTGATGCCTGCCACTTCGATGACAGCACGGACAGGACCGCCTGCGATTACGCCGGTACCGGGGGCAGCCGGACGCATCAGCACTTCACCGGCACCGAATTTGCCGACGATTTCGTGCGGAATGGTAGTGCCTTTCAGCGGAACTTTTACCATATTCTTCTTGGCATCTTCAATGCCCTTGCGGATTGCATCCGGAACTTCGCTGGATTTGCCCATGCCGAAGCCGACTGTACCGTTGCCGTCGCCGACAACTACAAGAGCAGAGAACTTCATAATACGTCCGCCCTTTACGGTTTTGGATACTCTGTTGATGTGTACAACCTTTTCCAGATATTCTGTATCCTTTGCCTCAAAATTAGCCAATCGTGTTCCCTCCTCTTGATTAGAAATTCAGACCGTTTTCACGGGCAGCTTCTGCCAGAGCCTGTACTCTGCCATGATAGAGATAGCCGCCTCTGTCGAATACAACGTCCTTGATGCCCTTGTCGGCAGCAGCCTTGGCCACCAGTTCTCCGACTTTCTTTGCACCTTCGATATTGCCGCCGTTTTCGCCGAAATCTTTTGTCAGACTGGATGCACTTGCGAGTGTTACGCCGTTTACATCATCAATAATCTGTGCATAGATATGTTTTGCACTGCGGAATACACACAGACGCGGAACTTCAGGAGTTCCGGAAATCTTGTTGCGGACACGGGCGTGTCTCTTCAGACGAGCTTTATTGCTGTCAGCCTTTTTAATCATAACCGTTTACTCCTTTCTGCTTACTTCTTACCCTTGCCGGCCTTGCCTTCCTTGCGGATAATGCGTTCGCCGAGGTAATGAATGCCCTTGCCCTTGTACGGTTCAGGCAGTCTCTTTTCACGGACTTCGGCAGCGAACTGACCAACCTTCTGCTTGTCAATTCCCTTGATGATAATCTGATTCGGCTGCGGAACTTCGATAGAAATTTCGTCTGTTTCCGGAACGATTACCTGATGGGAAAAGCCCAGGTTCATTACCAGGTTTTTGCCCTGCTTTGCAGCACGGTAGCCGACACCGTCGATTTCCAGAGTCTTGCTGTAGCCGTTGACAACGCCTTCCACCATGTTGTGAATCAGCGTTCTTGTCAGGCCGTGCAGGCTTCTGTGCTTCTTGTCGTCAGACGGTCTTGTGACAGAAATCACACCGTCGTTTAATTCAATACCCAGTTCTTTGCTGAACTGCTGGCTTAATTCGCCCTTCGGACCTTTTACTGTTACCAGATTGTCTGCGATCTTCACATCTACACCGGCAGGAACAGTAATCGGCATTCTGCCAATTCTTGACATAATAAAATTCCTCCTTACCAGATGTATGCGAGAACTTCACCGCCGACATTGAGTGCTCTTGCCTTCTTGTCGGTCATGATGCCCTTGGATGTGGATACGATTGCAATGCCTAAGCCCTTACGAACCTTGGGCATATCTTCACAGCTTGAGTAAATACGCAAGCCAGGTTTGGAAACCCTGCGCAGACCGGAGATTACCGGAGTTCTGTCCTCTGTATATTTCAGAGTCACTCTGATAACGCCCTGTTTGCCGTCGTCCACAATCTGAAAGCCCTTGATATAACCCTCATCTGCGAGAATCTGTGTGATAGCCTTCTTCACATTGGACGCAGGAATGTCAACCGTGGCGTGCTTTGCAGTGCTTGCATTACGGATTCTTGTAAGCAAATCTGCGATAGTATCTGAAATTTGCATGCCTATGAGACCTCCTTCTTAAAATTACCAGCTTGCCTTCTTAACACCAGGAATCTGACCGTCATTTGCCAGTTCTCTGAAGCAGATACGGCAAATGCCGTATTTTCTCAGATAGGCATGGGGTCTGCCGCAGATTTTGCATCTGGTGTAAGCTCTGGTAGAGTACTTCGGTGTTCTCTGCTGCTTGTTAATCATTGCTTTTTTAGCCATTTGATTTCCCTCCCTCAGTCAGCGAACGGTGCGCCTAAGAGCTTGAGCAGCTCTTTTGCTTCTTCGTCGGTCTGTGCGGTTGTGATGAAATTGATGTCCAT
>JAFUWN010000028.1 GCA_017483465.1 Oscillospiraceae bacterium | reverse complement strand
TGGATGCCGAAAAATATCTGATTGACTTGTTTTCTCATCCTCCCGGAACTATTCTTCTGCCCTGGAATGAATCCTAATCTCTCGCCGTATGATTCGGCGAGATTTTTTGCTATCTGGGACGCATTTTATTTTACGCTTACGATTTTTTGACATAAAACAGGGCAGCTATACTGCTATAACTGCCCTGTAGATTGATTCCTATGCTACATTGAGGTCAAGAACCTGTGTTATCTGTTCACCGTTCCACTTTACTGTCAAGTCCATTTTACAGCCTATCAGTTCCCATAATTCGATTTCTTTTTTCATCAAGAGTTGGCTTACAGATTCCATACTCAAAGCTAAGTCACAGGTGGAGGAGTAGTTGCATTCATGATATGGTCTGATTGCCAAGTGCAAAATCAGTTCGTTTTTGGATTCTCCATCTCTCAGTCCGAGAAGAAAAGCATTAAGAGTCACATTCTTTTCATTTTTGATAGTCTTTGTATTCATAATCGAATCTCCTTTTAGTTTTTTCTTTGTTTCACTGCTGATGCTAATACTATCAGCAAAATCAAGCTGTATTTCATTTGCACCAATATCTATTTTCTGAATGGTGCAGTCCAGAAGCCTTTTCGTGTTCACGGTGTCATGTGTCATCAGATATGTCTCAAATTTCTGTTTTAGTCTGTTGAGGTCTTCTTCTGTGAACTGATGATGAGTTCTGTTAATATTTGTCAATTTGATTTCTATCTGTTCTGATTCCGTACACAGACGTTCAAGGCGTTTCTGGATAGCCGAAGTGCCTTTGCCGGACTCCAAAGCATTCAGAAGGTTATTCTGTGCTGTTTCCAGACCAGCTTTCTTCGTCATGAGCTGTTGATACTGTGCATCTGTCTCATGCTTATGGTCTATAGAAAGCTGATTCAAAGATTCCAGAATGTGATTTGCATTTGTCTCTGAAAACAGACATTCCTTTACCACATTCAGCACATAATTTTCAAGATATTCAGCACGAACAGGTTTATTTCCGCATCCGGAAGAACAGCGATATTGGTAGTATTTAGATTTTCCGCTGTACTGGACATTTCCAGTCATACGCTGACGACACTCACCACAGAAGATACGTCCGTTTAACGGGTAGTATCTTTTGGCTTTGTTGCGACTTGCTTTCAAACTGTTTTCTTTTAGTTTCTCCTGCACTTTTTCAAACAGTTCAGGAGGGACAACAGCAGGGCATCCACCCTCAATTCTGATATATTCTTCTTTCTGTTTATGACTGTTGCGATGCCCCTCGCTGTCTTTGGGAACTGCTTTATCCCAAGTGTAGCAGCCCTTATATTTTTCGTTATGGAAAATGGAATTTAATGCAGAAGCAGTAAAATCATTGCCACTTCTGGTCTTATAGTGATGCTGTTTCAGCCAGTCACAGATTTGTCCTGTAGTAAAGCTTTCGGCGTAAAGCTGAAACATTTGTCTGACTGCCGGAGCAGTTGTTTCGTCTATTTCCAGAAATCCGGTATCATGATTCACTTTAAATCCATATGGCGGTTTACCTCCCATGTGTCTGCCTTCTTTTGCACCTTCTATGAGTCCTTTTCTGGTTTCTTTGGCAAGATTACGAGAAAAATCTGCTGCTAATGCTGCTTTTACAGCGATTACCAGACTTGCCATTTCATCATCTGAATCTATGCCGTCAGCAATTGCTAAAAGCCTGATATGATTCTGACGGAAGTATCTGAGGTCGTTAAAGGTATTTGTTTCATCCCGATGTAGACGATCAAGATGATGCACCAGTACCACATCCACATGGTTTTCTTTCAGATACTGTCTCATTTCCTGATAAGCAGGTCTGTTTGTATTTGTGCCAGTATGACCTTCCTCACGAAATATTTTTTTCAGTTCCATGTTATTCGCTTTGGCGTAACTGGAACAGAAATCTTCCTGAAAATCCAGAGAGTAGTTATCAACCTGTTTTTCACTTGAAACTCTCGTATAAGCAATCGCCGAAAGTGATTTTTTATGCCCCATATTTATCACACTTTCTCCGTCTGTTCTGACTGCATTTCCAGAAACATATCCAGAAGTACAAGACTCAGGTTTATGATAATGCTATCAGAAGTAGGGTTCTGCTTATTATTTACAACAGCATCCTTGTATTTGAAGTCCTGAGTGAAACAGCTATCTTTACTGATGCTGTTTCTTGTGATTGTAACATTCTTTATTAGCATTTGCAAGTCCTTTCTTTAGCAAGTTTCGGAATGCACTCCGAAGTCCTGAGACTCCGGAGTGTTCCAAAAAATCAGTCAATGACATATTCATCCATGTCATCAGAAGTATTTGATGATACTTGACAGATTTCAGCATCTTTGATAAAATCTGTCATATCGAACTGATAGCAATAACCGATATTGCCATCTATGGAAAGCTTGGATTTCAGACGACCTTTCTGCTGACGAATTAACATTTCTGATTTCGCCATTTCTTTGAGAGTCACTTTCAGGTCTGTGAATCCTGCGTGTTCCAGAATTTCTTTTGTCAGACTTTCTTCAATGATAATTTTGAAAATTCTGTCGCCTGTTGCATTGGTTACTTTGCGAATTCCAGATTTCATGGGGTTTCTCATCACATAAGAGATGATGGCTCTCTGAGCATTCAAAGCAAGGTTCTGCTCACTTCCGACCATTTTATTATGCTCTGCCATGATTTTTGCAACGGCAGAGGGCTGAATTGCCAACCCTAATTTTTTCAGAAGCGTTGCCGTCAGATACGTCACCGCATAAGTCTGCAATAGTCTCTCCGTGAATCCGTTCATGCTGTCAGCGACATACTCTCTCATGGATTCTTTTGCTTCTTCATACAGTTCGTCCAGATTTGAATATTTTTTCTTGTCGAACAGAGCATTTGTAAATTCATGACCAATCACGCCGTAGTTATTTCTTATGAACTCTTCCAGAGCATCAGCATGGTCTTTGTCAGTTGTGAATTCAAGGTTCTCTATCGAGTGAATTCTGACAGCCATACCACCATTCTGAATTTTGCTGTTGCAATGAAAATGCTGTTCACTGGACATGATGACAATGGTAGACCATGTGCCGCTTTCCTTTTCGCTACAATCGCTGTTGAGTCTTTTCTTCTCTCTTTCTTCGTAAACGCTGTAGCCGTATTCAGTAGGAGAAACACCGCCTAAGATGGATGCTTCATCCAGAAATGTCGGCACACCATAGCGACCGTCTAAGTGCTTTAATGCCGCATTGCTTGTAGCAAGCATTGCAGAGAAGATTTTATCCGAAAGCGGATTCGTCCACAGAGCCGCACAGAATCTGCTGCTGATGGTCTTGCCCGTACTGGAAGCCCCTATGATGTTCATACAATAAGAGTGCAGGTCAATATTGTATTTTGCTTTCAGCGTTGTCAGAATCACAGACGACATGGATGTTGCTACCAGATATTGCAAAGCAGGACTTGGCTTTATCAGTTCGTTGAAATCTTCAAGGTACTCTGAAAAATCTGAATACTCTGTATTCCACTCAAAGCCGTCTGGAATTGCATAGGCATTAAATTTCAGGTCAGCAGGAGAATCGCCTGTGATGATGCCGAGTTTCTGACTTGCATCTTCCATAGGGATGGTTTCAATTAGCTTCTGAAAGTAAACCGACATGCTGAAGCTGTAATTTTCATTTAATGCAACATTGTACTGCATCAGTTTTGAAAGATTTTTTTCAAGGAATATGCTGGAAGGTACTCTTATCTGCTTTGTACTCAGGTCATCCATTACAAGGATGTCCAGAAATGTTCTTCCATTTTTCGCCTTGACTTTTTTCAGAATGTCGATTCTCTGCATAGTCCAGTCTAAAATAGGAGTATCACCTTTATATTTCAGTATTCCAAAGCCGTTGGAATATTTTACTATGATGCACTTTTTAAGGTCAGATTTGCCTTTGCGAAGAGATTTTCTACCAATCTTCTTGGCAAAATCCAGACTTTCTTCTGTAAGCTCAAGAACTCCATACACTGGGATTTTAACGGGCAATATCGTCACTTTGTCCACAGAACACTCTGTTTCTTCTGGTATATCCAGAATTTCAGGCAGATTCTGCTCTTCCGGAACTATTGTTTCGTCAGCTTTGTCGTTTGGAGCATTTTCAGGAGAATGCGTTTGAAAGTCCAGAACTCTACAGTTTAATCCAGTTACCGGAGCCGCATTTTTTTCTGTCGCACTCATGCTGTCCGTGCTATCGGTATTCAACACCTCTAATTTAGACTGCATTGCCGTACTGCCATCTGTTTCAAGATGTTCAGGCTCTGTATTCATTCTGCCTATTCCATGATTTCTTCTGAGTCTGCTTCTTTCGCCATTTGCATTGGAACTTTTTTTAATCATAATTTTTTCCTTCCTTTCATCAGCTGCACTTTTTACTTACCAATATATTAAATTTTCAAGATGCATGTTTCAGAAGACTCTCCACACGGATTTTAATTCTGTTTCTCCAACAGGGGATAATGAACCCCTCTGCAAGTTTTTGGGGCTTACACAGGGTTACTACACCTTCATCCGGCGAATATGCTTCTGACACGCTGGAATAGTGATAATCATCCAGCATATTTATTTTATCACAAAATTTTACAGAAATCAAGATGTAATCCTTTATAAATTATTTTCAACAAAAATGTATATATTATACAAACACAAACTTTTAATCGCTCGATTGTCGTTCGACATTCAGCCGACCGTTTATAACAGCAGGAGATTGCTTCTTAGATACTCTTTTGAATGTTGCAGGTCGGCTGAATGTTCTCACGTCAAGTCTCGCTTAAAGGAAATTCTCAGTTTCTACATATTTCTGTAAAAAAGAAAGATTCTAAACCTAAAGAATAATCACTTCTCGTTGCATACCATTCCCAGTACCAAGTGAACCTACAAAGAAGAAAAAATATTTTCTGCATTTCTCACTAAAATAGCAGAAAAAAGAAACTGCCGCAACAAATATCACGACAGTTTCTTCATTCATTTTAGTATTCTTCCGCAAGTAACATGGTACAGTATTCCGCCGAATCTATCACATATACCTTAGCTGTAACAGGTCGTGCAAAAGTTATCATAGTATATGTCTTATCAACTACAGGTTGCTCTGATGTGTGGCGAATAACCTGTACTTCTCCTGAAACACTTAAATGAAATACTTGCAGGTAATCTCTGGGGTCTGCGAGCCTATCAATAATATTCCACATGCATAGCTGTACGTCCAGTGGGATTGTATTATCTACACCTCTTGTGAGGTATCTTGGTTTATTGGGTTCAAACATGATTAGCCCTCCTTCGTTTTCGATTCAAACAGAGCATAGAGTTCACCCCGTCTGATAGTAATGGTTTCATTCAGTTCGTCTGTGATTCCAAAGCCTGTATTTATCGTAATTTCCAGATGATATGGATATGTCACAATTTTTTCGATATAAGTCTGCACAAATGTTCTGAATTCCTGTGTGTTTCTTGGCATATTTCTGAAATCTGCTATCAGATGGGAACATTCTTTATACTCTAAAAGATTGAAACGCTTCAAAGCAAACAGCTTTATTTGCAATTCATTTCTTTTTTGTTCCAGTTCTTCAGCTCTTTCAATCAATGGCTGAGTAATAACGCCTTTTTCGACTGCAATCGTGATGTTGGAAAGACTTTCATTCACACTGTCAAATTCTGTCTGGATTGCTTCAAACATTGTATCATATTCTGCATTATACTGCTGAATATAGGTATTTATTGCCTCAATTCTCTTATGAAGAGCTTTGCTGTTGAATATTTTTTCTTTCAGCAGTTCCACAATGTACACATCCAGATAGTCTTTGTTGTTTTCCTTGTTATTACAGAATTTCCGGAGTGTATCACAGCGGTAAGTAGCAAGCCGGAGTTTGCTTCTGCCACAATATCTGACATTTCCCTGAATTCTCTTACCGCAAACACCGCAGAACACTTTTCCGGTCATCATGTAAAATTCCTTGCTGTGATACTGTCCTGTATTCTGTTTGTTCTTTTTCTTCCGTTTTTGCACTCTCTGAAAAAGTTCCTTGCTGATGATTGCCGGACAACCGTTCTCAATGCGGATTATTTGGTCTGATGATTTCTGTCTGTGTCCGTTTCGCTTGCCTTCGCTGTCTTTTGAAACAGATTTGTTAAAAACGAAAACGCCTGTATATTTTTCGTTGGAAAGAATACTGCACAGACTATTTTTACCAAATATTCCGCCACGCTTGGGAGCATAGCCATTATCATTCAGATAGTTGATGATAGCAGTATAGCCACAACCTTTATCGAACATTTCAAATATGGTTCTGACTGCTTCAGCTTCATGCTTGTTGATTATCAGATATTTGTTTTTGTCAAGGTCATAGCCTAACGGCGGACAGCCCCCAGTGTGTTTACACTGGAGTGCTGTCTCATTCATGCCTTTCATGACTTCACGGCTCAGATTGCGACTGTAATACTCTGCCATGCCTTCAAGCATTGCTTCCATCATAACTGATTCAGGGCTATCGTCTATTCTTTCAAGAACACTTGCAATTCTGACACGGTTCTTTTTCAGCTTAGATTTGTAGATTGCTGAATCATAGCGATTTCTTGAAAACCTGTCAAGTTTATGCACAAGCACTATGTCGAAGATTCCTTTTGCACTGTCGGCTATCATCTGCTGAAAGTTTGGTCTGCGGTCAGTTGTTGCGGAGCGTGCTTCATCAACATAAGTTTCCACAATTTGCCAGTGCTGGTCTTGGCAATATTTCTTCATGGCTCTGACCTGTGCATCTATGGATTCAGTTCTTTGATTGTCGGAACTGAATCTCGCATACAGAGCCACTCTCGGAATGATGATACTCATTTTCTCACTCTTTCAACCGGAAAGAAAGTATCTTCACCGTAGCAGTCACCGAGCATTCTGACTCCATGCAGATAGGTTTTATTTTCAAGGTGCAGAATTTCTGTAAATTCCATTTCGGATTCAGCAAAGAATCCTTTCTCATCTGCATCCAAAATCACGAAACAGCCGATTTCGTCAAGGCTTTCAATTCCATATTCGTTCTTCCAGTTCTGCACTTTCTCTGAGATATGGCTTTTCAGAGCCGGATAGGGGATATTCTGAATTTCATTCAGATTCAGTATCTTCATCATTTTCTTCTACCTCCAAATTGATGTTATAGGGTTCGAGTTTCCAGTTGGCACGGATGGCAGGTGTCAGCGGATGATAGCCTTTTTCGCCAATCTGGTAAAGTTTGTTAGCATACGGTTCAAGGACTTCCAGAAGTTCATCCTTGCAGTCACGGACACGCTGACTGGTATTTCCGGCAGTTCCCCATGCAATAATAACAGCATCACTCATAGCCGCATACTGCTGAATGACTGTATCATTTTCCTCGTGGAGCAAATCTTCATCCGAGTTGAACCGGAGTGACAGCTTATTCATGATTTTACTGTACAGATTGGCAATATTGACACATCCGAACCCCATCTCATTCAGATTGTTGATTACCAGCATTGTTGTTAAATCACAATTGAGCGTGTCGGCAGCACTCGGATTTATCATGATTATCATAGCAGTTTTCTTTGTCTTGTCCCATTCTTTGCGGAGTAAGAGTCTGTGTGTTCTGTCATCACTGAACAGTGCTTTACTTTTAATGGTTGTGGTTTCGGTTTTCATATGTTTTCCTCCTGAATTAAATTTCGGGGCTGTAAACTGGAACAGCCCCTGTGTTTCTTACTTTCTGAACAAAAGTCCAAGCGTTCTTGCAATTCCGGCAACGGCTTTCGCTTGTATACCAACAGCTATCATAAGAATAAATTTCATGTATTTTCCCTCCTTTCAGAACGTTGTTTCCATTCGCCGGATTTCCTGCACGGTTTCTTCAAAGAGTTCGGTATCTGTCAGCAGTTCGTCAATTTCCCTTGAAGAATAACCCCAGTACATCAGAAGAGTAATATCATCTTCAAGACTGTCATCCTCATCCGACAACATGAAATCTTCTTCCGATTCTTCCTCTTCCAGCCAATCGTAGAAACGCCATTGATATTTTGAAAAATATCCCTCTGAAATATCAAAGCCGATTGAAGAAGTACTGCCGTCCGGTGAAATTTGCAGGATAGTTTCAGACGGCATTTTTACCTTTCTGAAGTTTTCCTGAATCTTTGCAGTCCGGACAGCGTTCAGCAGGATTTCTTCTGTAGATGCGTACACATACAGCCCAAGGTCAGGAAAATGCCAGATTGTCAGCGGATTACTGCCTTTGACAAGGAATAATGTATCATCGTCACGCAGAACCGAGAATGTGAATGAACCCTGTACAGTTTCAGCCATTGTTTTCACGGTCTGCAAGCTGACTTCCTGATTCTGTTCCAGCAACTGCACGGCAATATAGGAATCCGTTTCAATTTTCGTATCGGGCAGAGAATGGGAATACCGTAAGGCTTTGTCGTTGTGCAGTACGCCGTTGTGAGCAAGGCTGAAACTTTGCGCTCCTGCCTGTCCGGCAAACGGATGATTGTTGTAGTTCTGCTGTTCACTGCCCTGAGTGGCAAAGCGTGTATGACCTATAAGCGTTGTCGTGTTCTTCGGGAAGTAAAGCTGTAACTCATGCGCCGGAACAGGCTTCTTGAAGATTACTATATCATTATCACGCACATAGCTGATTCCTGTAGCATCCGTTCCACGAGATTTGGCAGCAATTGAAAGAGCCTTTAATAACTTCACAAGCATTTTGTAAGAAATTTTCTTCCCATAGTCCAGAAATCCAAATATTGCACACATTATTCTTCGCCCTCCTCAATTGTAACTGCTTCATTGATGTACAGCCGTCTTTCTTTCAGATACTGAATCAATTCCGGAGATTCAATTTTAGCTACGAATTCAGACCATGAAAGATTTTCTAAATCTTCTTGGGACATAGAAAAAGCTACATCACAGATTTTTTGCACCATCTGCAATGTAGCTATGAAAGTGTTGTACTTTAAAGTCCCTCTAAAAAGTCGAAATTCAATGGTGTAATAATTTTTCAAATTCACAGCGACATATCTGCTGGTATAGCCGCTTTTCGCTTTTTCAAGAATTTTTCTGCCTGTTTTCTCAAAGCCATATCTTGCCGCCCATCTGTCCATGTTGTAATGACTTCTTCTGCTAAAGCGAAACAGTTCATTCCAGTTTGCTTCAACGAAGTAAAGAATCTTAGCAATGACTTCTTCCTGCTCTGCCTGATTTGAGCCAAATGCATCACGATTCACATGCACATGAAGTCCACAAGTAGAAGTCTGATGTGAACGATACCCCATGCTAATAGCTTCTTTCAGAACATCTTCCCAGTTCATTTCTTCCTGATGATACTGCAAAGTCATGGGATGACTTACAATCTCAAAGCCATCATCCAAAGAACCATCTGCTTTGATGTAGATATGCTCCTTCCTGAAATTAACAATTTCCTTCAGGATTCTTGCATTTTCATCATCCTTACCGCCTTCATCTACTTCCAGTTCTACACCCATGTAAAGTTTTCCTTCACCTAAGAAACATACGTTCGGCCTGTAACTGTACTCCTCGATTTCATCCCGAAATTCATCAAAGCATGATTCACAGTAGGGCAGGTCATGTCTCCAATTTACAAAGTCATTGTGCATAATCGTTCCGCAGCATTCACAGCGTTCATAATAGTTAGTAAAACAGCTTCTGCACAGAAAAGTATGGTCATCATCAACACTATCCTGAGTCCAGACAACTTCTCCACAACGGTCGCAGGTAATGGTATGGTCATCACAGCATTCATCACAAAGCAGGTCATCTCCAACCCATGTACCTTCGTACTCCTCCAGTTCATGTCCGCAATAGTCGCAGTATCTTGTTTCTTCTTCCATTTCAAAAACCTCCTAAAACAAAAAATTCCGATAAGACTGGAAGTGTCTTATCGGAATAATAATATACATTCGGTTTTGAAATTTGTTACAGATACGTAGTTTTGATTGGTACACAATCCTGTTACTGTCCAAAATAAAGCATGTCCAGAAATACTTCTCATTTTCTCACAAGCACAGTAGCACAAAGAGAGAATACAGAACCCAAATTACTCTTCATCATCTTCTGAGTTTTCTAAAACTCCAAGGTTAATGTATTCATTCCCTAACTTTCCAAATGTTGTACCATCTGAATCAATTTCTCCTGAAAAATTTCTTAAAATAATGCAGTCATCTCCGATAGTAAAATTAGCATCTTCATTTTCATCCTCATCATAACGTGAAAGGTACGAGCAATATTCTTCTGCTTCATCCAAATATACAAAACAAAGAACTTTAGAACTTGTATAAATACATTCTGTATCACCACCAACATCCTGTAAACCTACAACAAATGGGTAATTCCCGTTTAATTCAACAAAAATTGCTTGGCTATAGCCTAATTTCTCCATATCTTCCTCATCAAACGAGTCATAATCATAGTCAGGTATTACTTCAGCAGGGTCAATAATTAAAACATCTCCAGAAAAACGCATACACTTATCCTCCTATTGCGTAAAAATATCTTTATTTGGAATTCAGTATTGTTTGTACAACATCATCCGCATTTTTCCAGAAACCATTACGCACGTTATATGTGCAGTAGTAAGGTTTCTCCTGTATATCTTCCGTTAAAGAATCCGGTCGGCAGTCGTAACAAGCATATCTGAACTCACATTCACTGCATTCTTTTATTTTATCTTTGTTAAAAGACAAGATTTCTGAACTTAAAATATTTTCCAGTGTAGCATTTTTTAAGTTCCCATGTGAGAGCCTTCGTTCCATTACACAAGGATATACTTCCAAATCAGCAGAAATATAGATTTTGCTTGCAAAGCACTGATGACCGCTGACAGCCTTTTTCACAGCATCCGGATTGAGAGGTCTTGAAAAAGTATTCTTTGTGATTAGTTTTTTCTTAATCAAATCAGGAGAAAGCAAGCCGATATTTCCTCGTCCTGCCATTCTGATAACATCTTTATTCGGATTGATGTGAAACAACTTTGTATTTTCTTCACCGATTTCTATGCCCTTCATATGTGTTGTAGCAACTCGGTAGGGAATTTCAAAATTTTTCAGCATTTCTATTGCTTGCATTGTTTTTTTATGAGAACCTTCTAAATTAGTTACTTTTTCATGTTCTTCCGGTATGTAGGAATAGACTGATAAAGCGGTACGGATATGATGTTCTTTAAAAAATTCACACCATGTTTTATCTATCATAGTTCCATTTGTGAAAACTTCTATCATTTTGAATTTTCCGGAAGCATACTCCATCATCTGACGAAGTTCTTTATTACAGAGAGGTTCACCGCCTATGAACTGTATACTTTCTACTCCATAAGCTATCAACTCATCGCAAATTTTCTTAAAATCTTCCAAAGACATAAATGTATGGCACTCTGAGGATGATTCATTATAGCAATGTATACACCGAAGATTGCAAGAGTTACAGACTTCTATCCATGCAAACTGAATTCTAACTGATTTTTTCAGTTCCATTATATCAGGCATTGCAGACTTAGTATATCTGCCGCCGCACAGTATCTGATTTTCTTCCAGAGATTTGATTGCATTGATTTCTTGTCTGACAAAGATTTCTTTTTTCTCACAGACACAATCTTCTATGAAATCTGCCATTTCCTTGCTGATGTGGTACAGCTTTTTATGTTCTAAATCGTAGATACAGGCTTTTTTATATCCTCTTACAAGATACACATTATCACAAAAACGATAATTTGGCATAGCTTCTCCTTATAAGCACGCACGGCGATTATTATAATAATATCGCCGCGTTTTTTCATTTTGATTAAGTATTTTGCTCTTTTAATTATTGTGTAGGACCACACCAGCGGTTTTCTGGCACACACGCATTATCTGGAAAACAAGATGGACCACATTCAAATTCTGAAATATTTAAAAAAAGTTCATCTGTTAAGCATTCCAGTTCCAACATTTTTCTCACCTCCTAAATATGTTGATTTTAGGATACAAACTGTAAAAATTCTCCACATTAGATATCGGTAGGCAAGCAAGCCCAATCAGGAGCGCATGACTCAGGATAATCTGGGGGACATCCAGGGTCAGGGTCGCACATCACAGCAACTTCAGTATTGTTTACTGTTAAGCATTCCATTTCCAGCATTTCTAACACCTCCTTCTGCATTCTCATTCAAAGGCTTCCGGCAAGCAATTCAGGCTTGCGACATCTTTGGCAAGGTCAACAAAATCCTGCACTAATTCTTTTGTTTCTTCAATTTCATACAGAGTGTTTTCTACTACATCTATGAAATTAACACTACCTGGTAAAGAATAAGGCATACATCCACCACGTTCTCTATAATCTTCTGGAAAACATCCCCTATAATCAGGAGTACAGGACGAAGTATCGATTTCAGAGTTACCTTCTGTTAAGCATTCCATTTCTAACATGAAATTTACCCCCCATTTCTTTTACATATTTATTATAGCATATTACAAGTAAAATTGCAAGTATTTTTTAAATATTATTTTGATTCTATTATATTGCACAAATTTAAGTTACAATATTAGTAAAGAATTCACAAAGAGGTGGTGAAAAAATGTTTGAAATAAGAAAGCCTACTGCATCAAACAAGACTATCCGTATGCCGGATGCTCTAATCGAAAAACTGGAACGGCTTGCCACAGAGCATGATATTTCGTTCAATCAGCTTGTAATCCAGTGCTGTGAGTATGCTATGGAACATCTGAACCAGCCTGACAGGGAGAAACAGGAAAACTGACTAAAAAAGGCAGAACAGCTTGTTTTTTGCTGTTCTGCCTTTGTACAGGAAGAATTCGATTCCTCATTTTCCACATATTTTTTCAGTAGAGAGTGTTCCGGATTTTTCCTGTCAATTATCTTTTCTCAGGCTGTTTTCCGTATCGAACCCGTAAAAAATCGACACTAAAAAAATCCCAAGAAAACGTAAAATTACGCATTCTTGGGATTCTCGTAACCTTTCAGATTACGCATTTTCGATTGGTGGAGGCGAGGAGAATTGAACTCCTGTCCGAAAACCTATTCCCACAACTTTCTACGGGCGTAGTTTATCTTTTAAGATTCCCTTCACAGACCGCCGATAAACAAGCTGTCTGTAAAAGTAGTTCAAATACATTCCTGCGGTGTGAACAGGCCGCCGGAACGTTCACCACTCATCGATGCCCAACTGAAAGCCGTGGTACTCTGACAGAGGACACCTGCGGACTCAGCCGCAGGCTGTTTAAAACAACAGAACTTAAGCAGCGATAGCTACTGCGTTCTTGTTGTAGGAAACAGAGATATTGTTTTTAGCGTTTATATTTAAACGTGCCGCTTTTAAAGAGGATGCAGCGCCTCTGCCCGCTTATCATGGTGCAAAATCCCCGTCGAAACCGGTACGCCCCCATGTAAGGTAGTTATTATTATAACCTGAATTTTCAAAAAAGTCAAGTGAACTTTAATGAAAATTCAGTTACAATTCAGAAAAAAATCAGTAATTTTTTTCTTTCAAAGCTCTGTCGATTGTACGCTTGGCATCACGTTTGGCGGCATCCGCACGTTTATCGTAGAGCTTTTTGCCTTTGCAGAGTCCGAGCTGAACTTTCACACGGGAATCTTTAAAGTATAACGAAAGCGGCACAAGAGTCAGGCCATCCTGTTTGATTTTGCCGAATAATCTGAGAATTTCAGATTTATGCATCAGCAGACGGCGGACACGCAGCGGATCACGATTGAAAATATTGCCTTTCTCATAAGGGGAGATGTGCATCTGCTTGATGAAGATTTCACCGTTCTCAATACTGCACCAACTGTCTTTGAGATTAACACTGCCCTGACGGATGGATTTTACTTCTGTGCCGGTGAGTTCAATACCGGCTTCAAAACTTTCCAGAATAAAATATTCATGTCTTGCCTGACGGTTTTCTGTGATGAGTTTTGTGCCTTTGGTACGCATGTGAATTCACCTTGCTTTCGGATTAATAGTATGCAAAAAATAGGAAATTATTCTTCAAAGCTGTCAAGATTCAGAGTTTCAATGATTTCCTTGAGTTTGACAAGTTCATCGGCGGTGAGAGTGACACCTTTTCCCATACGGCTGTGATCAGGAGACCAGTCACGGAGATCATATTTCGGATCACGGTCATTCCAGCTGACGAGGTTCAGTTCTTTTGTCCAGCCTCTGCCGTTATCACCGAGATCACCGAGATGTTCTGTAATTTTAAATGTTAATTCTGCCATGGTACATACCTCTTTCTTTTGAGCGGATTGGGGATTCAGACCCGTAACTATATTATACACGATCGGAATTTATTTTGCAAGTGTTTTTTTCAAATTTTTTTAAAATTTTTTAAAATATAAAGCAGAAATTTTTATGATTGCAGAATAGTCCGGTAGACTCTGGCTTCGTAGGGGCGGAATACGGCAGAATCACGCATCGGATAATTGCAGAGAACCGACTGGAATTTCTGGTTCTGATATTTTTCCGGAAGCCGGATTTCTGTATGCTTTTCTGAAAAAGAACAGATGATCAGATAAGCAATATTTTCGTAAACACGCTCGTACATATAGACAGATTCATCATGCGGAAAGAATTCCTGATATGTGCCGTACAGCAGAGTTTTGCTGTGCTTTCTGACAGACAGGCATTTCCGGTAGAAATTCAAAATGCTGTCAGGGTTTTTGTCTTCGTCTTCTGCATTGATGAAAGTATAATTCGGGTTGACATAGAACCAGGGGGAAACATCTGAAAAGCCGGCATAATTCTCATGATTCCACTGCATAGGAGTACGGGCAGAATCACGGCTGGAAGCATGGACTCTGCGGAGTCGTTTCAATTCCGGCTCGAATGTCAGCAGACGATGAAAATTATTCTGACTTGCAATATCTTTATATTTCTCGATCGAAGAAAGCTTGATATTCGTCATGCCGATTTCCTGTCCCTGATAGATAAAAGGTGTTCCCTGTAAGAACAGATAGCTGACAGCCAGGCATTTTCCGCTTTCTTTCCAGAAATTTTCATTTCCGTAACGGCTGATAATTCTGGGATGATCATGATTTTCAAGATACAGGACATTCCAGGCTTTTCCGGCAAGCGTATTCTGCCATTTCGACAGAGCCGATTTGTATTTTGTTAATTTAAACGGCCTTTGCAGATATTCTATTAAAAAACAGTCAGCCAGCATATGATCAAAAGAAATCATCATATCCAGAGATTTTTTCTCGCCGGACAGATACTGCATGGCAGACTGTACCGTTGTCATAGGACCTTCTCCGATCTGGACAGCATTGTATGCTTTTGCCACCTGTCTGAATTCTGTCATATACTCATGAATATGAGGCCCGTCTTTATAATGCATAATTCCGTTTGCCATCGGTACGAACGGCAGACCATCCGGCAGACCCTCACGCTTGGAAATAAAATTGATGACATCTTCCCGGAAACCATCTACACCCATATCCAGCCAGAATTTCATAATATTTTTTACTTCTTCACGGACTTTCGGATTATCCATATTCAGATCAGGCTGTTTTTTGGAAAACAGATGCAGATAATACTGCTCTCTCATAGGCTCATATTCCCATGCTTTTCCCTCGAAGAGCGAATCCCAGTTATTGGGCTTGTTACGCCAGATATAATATTCACTATAGGGATTATCCCGGCTTTTCCGGCTTTCCTGAAACCAGAAATGCTCATCCGAAGTATGATTGACGACTAAATCCATAATCACTTTCAGACCGAGAGCATGTGCTTTTTTGAGTACTTTCCGGAACTGCTCCAGATCGCCGAAATCCGGATGAATATTTCTGTAATCCGAAATATCATAGCCATAATCGGCATTCGGGGACGGATACAAAGGAGAAAACCAGATGCCGTCCACACCGAGAGACTTCACATATTCCAGTTTCTCATAAACGCCGTACAAATCGCCGATGCCGTCATGATTGCCGTCACAGAAGCTTCTTGTCCAGATCTGATAAAAGCTTAATTCCCTGAACCATTCAGTTTGTTCCATCCTTCTTTCAGCTCCTCTTTGAATTCTTCTTTTTTGTCTCTGACATTCTGATGAAATTCAGAAATATTATTATGAATTGAATCTTTCACTTCAGAAAAATTTTCCTGCATACCCTCTAAATGTTCCTGTATATGCTCTTTGGGTCTTCGGTAGATATGCCAGAGAGCATCCATGACTTCTGCAGTGGCATTCAGGAATTTATCAGATTTTCCGTTTCTTCTGGGTTTGAGTGTTCCGGCATGTTTCATTTCTAAGATTACCTGATACCTGTCAAGAGCATTCTGTACACTTTCATTCCAGGAGATATAAATTTCATCCATTGCGTTCTGACCGGTCTGATGCATATGCTCCGGATTCTGTGAAATTTCTGTTAATAAAGCGGCGATGGATTCTCCGGATTCTTCTACAAGCCATCCGTTCCGGCCGTGTGTGATGCCCTCGGCAGCACAGGAACCGGAAATCAGCACGCTTGCGAGTCCGCAGGCGGCGGCTTCCCTGACGACGATTCCGTTTGTATCATAAACAGACGGAAAAACAAAGATATCTGCACGGGTATTCCACGCACGAAGCAGATTTCTGTCATAAACAGGCCCCGTGAAAATAATTCTTCCGGATTTTGTTCCGGATTCTGTGAGAATTTCTCCGTTTTCCTGACGAATATCCAGAGTAATGCCGGCTTCACGGACAATCTGCTGTAACTCCGGAGCATCCGCACCCGTGCCGACAAAGACCATTCTGTAATCAAGATTCTGATCAGAGAGCCTCTGCATGGCTTCCAGAATCAAGGGCAGGCCTTTATATTTCATGATTCTGCCGACAAACAGGAACATCGGAACAGATTCCGGCAGATCGAAACCCTTGACGGCTTCGGCAATTAATTTTTCATCTGCACGGCCTTTGGCGAAATCCACTCCGTTGGAGACAACCCGGATATCACCTTCATAGCCCAGAGCTTTCAAACTTTCTCCGGCTCCGTGGCTGACTGTCCAGACTTCATCACTTGCGGAGATATTCGCAATCATGGCTTTGATGACTTCTTTCTGAAGATGTTCTGACTTGACAGCCCGTGCAATATCGACATCATATTTTGTATGATACGTAAAAACAATCGGTGCATTGGTCTCATTCCGGATGATTCTGCCGACTACGGCGGAAACTGCCGGACAATGGACATGAATCACATCCGGACTGAATTTCTTCATCTCACTGAACGAAGACACCGAAAGCGGATAACCGGCCCGATAGCCTTCGGCGATTTCTGAAATATCAAAACTCCGGTAGGGAACAACCCGGTACGGATAGCCGGAATAATCCGCATCCGGATATCTGGGTGTACCAACCATAACTTTTGCTCCCGAAGCCGTCATAAGATCGGCATAATTTGTCATTACCGTAGCAACGCCGTCAATAATCGGCGGAAACGTATCATTCAGCAGGCATATTTTCATGAAAAATTTTTCTCCTCTCATGCAATATAGTATTATTATATCACAAATCTTTCTGATTTGCAATATTTTTCATGAATTTTATACAGAAAATTCAAAACAGAAATATATTTTTACAGTGTCATGATATTATAATTATAGTTTTTTCCTATAACTAATGCTAAGAAATATATCTTTTCAGCATATTGACATTTCCCAAACAATACGCTATAATAATAAGAAAGAATATCTGATCATTCAGATAGGTTAAATGCAATTTATATATTAGAAATCTTTTTGCGGAAGGTGACAGTTTATGAAAAATTTACAGTACAGCGGCGGCTTTGGTCTGGAGCGGGAAACTCTGCGTGTGGATGCAGAAAATCATCTCGCACAGACTCCGCATCCGTTCGGAGATGACAGTAATATCACAAGAGATTTCTGTGAAAATCAGCTTGAATTGATTACGCCTGTCTGTCACAGCATTGACGAAGTGATTGCTTCTCTGGGAGGACTTCATCAGAGGGCTGAAAAAATTCTCGCTGAACAGGGGGAACATATCTGGCTTTACAGCAATCCGCCGCATTTCCGTTCAGAACAGGAAATTCCGATTGCAAAATTCAGCGGTGAACAGTCTTCCAAACAGTTCTATCGGGAGGCTCTCGAAAAACGCTATGGCAAGCGATTGATGTTATTTTCCGGTGTACATTTCAATTTTTCCTTTCCGGAAGAACTGCTCCGGCAATGGCAGCAGGAAGAAAAAAATCAGGAATCTTTTGAAAATTTCAGAGATCAGCTTTATCTGAATTTATATCAGCAGTTATTTGTACACAGCTATATGCTGGTACTTCTGACGGCCGCAAGCCCGGTCTATGACAAATCTCTGGACGGTGACGGCCTTTCCGGTGCTGCTGATCTGAAATATGCTTCTCCCCGGAACAGTGAAAGAGGCTACTGGAATCAGTTTGTTCCGGTGCTGGATTATACAAATCTGCATACATTCGGAGAGGGCATTCAGGAATATATCAGAAAAGGCCTGTTATTCTCCGTCAGTGAATTATATCTTCCCATTCGGCTCAAACCCAGAGGAGAAAATTCACTCGAAGCTCTGGTGAAAAACGGGGTTGATCATATCGAATTAAGAATGTTTGATTTAAATCCGCTCTGTCCGCTGGGTGTGAACCGCAATGATCTGTATTTTGCCCATCTGCTGATTTTATATTTAGCCCGTCAGGAAAAAATCAATCTCACGCCCGGACAGCAGGAACAGGCTGTGAAAAATCATCAGAATGCCGCTCTGTATCATCCGGATCAGAGTCTGATTGAAAATACCCGCCGGATTCTTGCAGATATGCAGGTCTGTTTTTCTGATCACTCCGAGGCTCTGTCTGTCATAGAATATCAGAAACAGAAACTGAATCAGCAGCGCTACTGCGAACAAATCCGCAGCGAAGATTTCTATTAAATTATAAATTGATTATATTTATAAAGGAGGATGTTTTCCATGTGCGAACTTTTCGGCATTTCCTCTGCCGTGCCTGTAAATCCGGCAGAATGGCTGAAAGATTTCTATTCCCACAGCATATACCATCCGCACGGATGGGGCATCATGTACGAGCAGAATTATCAGAGACAGATTTTCAAAGAACCCGTCAGAGCCTGTGACAGTACACAGCTTCGGAAGCTGTTGAAAACTCTGCCTGATCAGAAAATGCTGCTTGCACATATCCGCTTTGCAACGGTAGGAGAAGTCCGCGCAGAAAACTGTCATCCGTATTCCGGCACAGACCATTCCGGCAGAGTCTGGACGCTGAT
Source organism: Oscillospiraceae bacterium (assembly GCA_017483465.1). Classification (GTDB taxonomy): domain Bacteria; phylum Bacillota; class Clostridia; order Oscillospirales; family Ruminococcaceae; genus UBA3855. The sequence continues at coordinate 20,949 of JAFUWN010000028.1, read as the reverse complement.
TCATAACGGTACGATCTGGTCAGGAAAAATTAATTTTCAATATTTCAAGAAACAGTCCGGCGATACGGATTCCGAACGATTGTTTTTAGCTCTGCTCGATGCCGTCAATGACAGTGTCAGCCGTGGAAAGCTCTCTGATCAGGACAGATGCGAAACTGTCAGTAAATTTGTCGCCGCCATTGCTCCGAGAAATAAACTAAATCTCATGATCTATGACGGCGATATTCTGTATGTGCATAAAAATCTGAAAAATACGCTCAGTTACCGGAGACTTGATCACGGATTTGCATTCTCCACGCAGCCGCTCTCCGAGGGCGAATGGATTCCGTTTCCGATGGCTCAGGTAATCGCTTTCCGGAACGGCTCTGAAATCTGGAGAGGGGAGAGACATAAGGGAATTTATGTTCCGACTCTGGATTATATCGCCGTTATGGATGCGATGAATATTTAGAGCAATTGCTTTTTCATTAAAATAAAATCATAGATATTCAGCTGCTGATCATGATTCAGGTCGGCAGCTTTCCAATTGGCGAGTGGCTCGCTGTGGTGCAGCCATTTTACCAATGCGATGATATCAACAGTATTGAATTCACCATCAAGATTCACATCACCTGAAAGCGTTTCTCCGGCAGACTTTGTTAAAATCTTGGCATTGGTCAGAGCGATGGTATTTCCATACGGTGAAATCCGGATGGCATCCAGGTCATCATAAGTCATGGCAAGTTCTTCGAGAGCCGGAAGAATATCCGAAGCTAAGAAACAAGCTTTGTCCCCGTTGGAATAAAAAGGCTGTATGGCTTTCCAGACGGGCGGGTCTCCTGACCATTTCTGAAGTGCAACAACAGGCGGAACATCCGTTCCGGAGTAATCCACTTCAATCGCATAATTATCGCCCAGTGATTTTAAAACTTCCTTATCCAGAGCAATATTCTCCTGAGCAGTATCATCAGAAAGCTTCTGGAATAGCTCGTAATCAGAACACGGGTATTTTGCTACCTGACTGTAAAGCAGATGGGATTTCGGTGTTTCGCCCTGACGTGCAAATAATTCCGTAAGTGTGACAAATTCATAGCCCTGCGATTTCAGCTCCGGCAGAATGGTTTTCAGAGCTTCGACAGTCTGGGAATTTCCGGCGGCATCGTGCATCAGGATAATCACACCGTCTTTTGCACTGGAGATGACAGTTTCTGCCCGCTGTTCGGCGGTTACGCTGTCCATGAAGTCCTCACAGCCGATACCGCAGATAAACGGCAGATCAATCGCATCATACATAGAATCGCTGACAGCGATAAAAGGCGGACGGAAAAATTTCGTATGTTCTCCGGTGATTTCATAGACATAATCATCAACATAGCTGATTTCAGCCTGTAATTCTTCGGCAGACATATCGGACATATACGAATGTGTTTTCGAGTGATTGTCAATTTCACAGCCCATGTCATAGGCTCTCTTGACGGATACCGCACTTTCTTCATTGATATTCACACCGATCAGGAAGAAAGAAGCTTTGGCATCATATTCTTCCAGAAGATCAAGCACTTCGTTTGTCGTAGTGGTATTAGGCCCGTCATCAAATGTCAGGGCAATCAGTTTAGTTTCCTGTTCCTGTGCGGCATCAGCCGGAAATGCGTAAATTCCGGATAACAGCATCACAGCCGAAACGACTCCGGAAATCAGCTTTTTAATCGGTTTCATACATCTCATAAAAAATCCTCCTGTTAAATAATAATTCCCTCGAAATGATTCATTTCATGCTGAATAATCTGAGCTTCAAAATCTTTGAAAACGCCCTTTTTCTTTTTGAAATTCTCATCCAGCCAGACGACTGTAATTTTCTGAAAGCGTTCTGTTTTTCTCGTACCGTTCAGAGAAAGACAGCCTTCTTCTGTCTGATAAGCCTGTACAGAATGCGAGACAATCTCCGGATTGATCATAATCTGTATTTTCCTGTTCAGAACAGCCGCAAGAATCGTTTTTCTGACACCGATCATATTAGCCGCCATACCGACACAGCGTTCCCGGTTGGCTTTGAGCGTGTCATATAAATCCTGAATCACCTGTTTGTCTTCTTTTACGGCAGGTTCGGACTTCTGAGCCAGAAACACCGGATCTTTTACAATTTCTTTTATCATATCTGCCCTCCTTTCCGGATTTCAGCACGAACAACAGCAGAGTTCCTGACAGAACTCTGCTGTTTTTTCAGAATTTTATTCTGATTATTCTCCGGGCTGTAATACAGCATAGCCTTCATCGGCACGCTGATAGACTACATTCACATTACCGTCAGCGGCATTCTTGAACATAAAGAAATTATGACCGAGCATATTCATCTGGAGAATGGCTTCTTCCGGTGTCATCGGACGCATATCAAATTTCTTGTAACGGATGACACTGATATCTGCTTCTTCCACAACGTCTTCAAATTCCTGCTTGAAAGCACTTTCTTTCAGACGCTTTTCAATTTTGGTCTTATTGCGACGAATCTGACGGATGATCTTATCAATTGCCGCATCAAGTGCATCGTTCTTATCGACAGCAGTCTGTTCTGCACGATAGAGCATTTGATTATAGCGGACAGTGAGTTCCAGAACGATCTGATTTTTCTGTTCTGTCAGCATAATTTTAGCATCTGCCTCGTCACCGAAAAACTTGTCAAGTTTTGCATCAAGACGTTTCTGGGCATGTTCAGTGAATGCCTGGGATACCTGCATTTTTTTTGCGTTAACTGTAATATTCAAAATAATTCCTCCTTTGACGGATCTGAATTCACACGGAAACAGCTGTCATAAAATTGTCCGTGGCTTTACGTCTGTTTTTATTATAGCATAATTTATAAAAAAAGTCAAGTCTTTTTTAAAATTTTATCAAAAAAATCAAAGCCGGAAAAAGACAGTTGCAGTTTTCAGAAAAAAGTATTATAATATCTATAAACTCTATTTTCAGAAAGAAGGGAAAGCAATATGCAGGAAATAATATCTGACTTCTGGAAAATGCTGTCATCGTTTCAGATTCCTGATCTGGTGCTGAGTGCGGCGGCAGTTGTGATTCTGGACTTGTTTGCGATTGCGATTATTCTCGCCGCAAGGAGAGAAAGCAGGTTATGTCAGAAACGCTGGCTGAAAGTCAGTGCCGGTCTGGAACTCCGCAGACGATCGGAACAGAAAGAATATCATTATCTGCTGGAAGCAGATGAAATTCTGCTCGGCCGGCACAGTTCGGCAGATTTGCAGCTGAAAGACCCGTCAGTTTCAAGATATCATGCTGTGATGACTGTCACCGGAGGGGTATGGACTATTACGGATTTGAATTCCAGAAGCGGTACATTTGTAAATGATCAGAAAGTCAAACAGAAACGGCTTGCTGCCGGGGACTGCATCCGGCTCGGCTCGTCGAAATTATATCTTGTCAGACGGCCTGTTTCTGAACAGGATGAAGAATAAGGGGGGATTTTATGTATCAAAACAAATTATCCTATTCGGGTGCGGTTACTTTATTATTTCTGACACATCTTTCTATGCTCGGACTGGTATTTATCCGGGGCAGTGTCGTAGCTCCGCTGGATTTTCTCAAACTGACCGGAGCCGTGATCGGACTGGATATTATTTATTTATTAATTACGCTTTCTTATAAACAGATGACCTATACACTGGATTTCATGTTATTGGGCATTCTGAATATCAGTCTGATTTTTCAGTCCTGTTTCGGCGGTATCGGCTTGTCTGTCAAGCATCTGATTTCCTGTGTGATGTGTCTGGCCGCCTGTGAAGCCGGATTTTTACTGACAAGAAATCATGAAAAAATCCGGAAACATAAAAAATATATCTATTTATTAATCATATTATTATTTATCTCTATTATCTTTTTCACGGATAACCAGAAAAAATGGATTACCCTCGGCAGTTTTTCCATTCAGCCTTCGGAATTCATCAAGCCTTGTTTTATTCTGGTCTGTGCGGCTTCGATTGTCGAACTGCATGAAAAACTAAAAATCGGCTTTTTCTATCTCTCGAAAGATTCGCTGATTCTCTGTATTGCTGCCCTGTGTATCTTCGCTTTGCAGTGGTGGTGTCACGATCTGGGCAGTCTGCCGACATTCGGAATGATTTTCTTATGTGCCTTATTCTGCCGGTTCTGCTATCCGAAAGCGAAAATTTCCAAACGGGCTGTTGCAATCGCCTGTGTTGCCGGAGTCGGAATTCTGATCGCCGCATGGATGTTCGCTCCCGAATATGTGCAGAAACGTCTGCATGTCGATATCTGGGCTGACCGCTACGGTGACGGCTATCAGCAATGCGAAGCCCTGATCGGCATCGCAAAAGGCGGCTGGCTCGGTGTCGGAGCAGGAAACGGCTCACTGTATAAAATCTTTGCTCATGATTCTGATATTGTCTTTGCAACAATCTGCGAAGAATGGGGCTTGTTATATGCTTCTCTGACGGTTCTGCTGATTCTGATCATGCTCATGACTGTTCTGATGAATCCGCCTAAGAATTACTATCATGCCATGATGACAGCCGGCGTGACAGCGGCATTTTTAATGCAGATGTCATTGAATATCTTCGGTTCCTGCAACCTGATTCCGTTTACCGGTGTCACACTTCCGTTTTTATCCACAGGCGGCAGTTCTATGATGTCCTGCGGATTCTTAGTCGGCATGTTAAAAGCCGGACAGTCGCCGTTATTCCAGCATGAAGTCATGAAACGCAAGAAACAGAAGCAGAAACAGAAATCTGCAAAATCTGCTCAGAAACAAAGGAGGGCAAATTCATGAAAAGCATCCGGCGTGTACAGAAACTGATTACCTTCCTGCTTCTTGTCTTTCTGGCAGCATTTGCCTTTCTGATCTATAAACTCCAGTCAGAAGCAGGATTCTATATCTCCAATGCTTCTAAAATCTCGCTTGGCAATGTCTACGACCGGAACGGCGATGTATTATTTGATCCTGATGCTGATGCCCAGATCTACGGCAATGATTATTTTATTGATATCGGCAATCTGATCGGTGATGATTCCCGTCAGATGAATAATACTCTTGTTGCTCAGAACATGGGAATGCTTGCCAATTTCAGCTTTATGCTCGGGGAACAGGAAGACAGTCAGGCGGCAATTTATACTTCTCTTGATCATAAAGTCAACCGGAAAGTCTATGATGCATTCGGCTCTAAAAACGGCTGTGCCGCAGCTTATAACTATCTCACAGGAGAAATTTATATCTGCCTCAGCAAGCCGAGTGTGAATATTTTAAATCATTATTCTGATCTGGATTCCCTCGAAAGCGGCAGTTTATTATGTAAAGTCTTCTATCCGACAGTTCCCGGCTCGACACAGAAAATTTCCACAACGCTCGCTGCTCTGGAATCTATGGGCTATGATAATCTGATTTTCAAAAGCTATGACTGTTCCGGAGTCTATACTAATCTCAGCGGCAAGGATATTAAATGCCATCTCTCTGAAGGACACGGCACACAGAATATTTCAGAAGCCTTTGCCAACAGCTGCAATCCGTTCTTTGCACAGCTTGTCGAAGATGCCGGTCTGCCGCTGTATGATATTCAGAAAACTTATGAGAAAATGGGGTATCTGGTGAATAAAAACGGCAGTCAGAAATATCTTGATGTAAACGGCATTTCTGCTTTCACAGCTTCGACCACTCTCGCAGATAAAACAGATTTCAATACCCAGTGGGGCTGTATGGGACAGGGTGAAACGCTTGTCAGCCCCTTGCAGCTGATGGTCTGGCAGAGTGCGATTGCCAATCAGACCGGAATTGCAACTGATCCGTATCTGATCAGCTATGCGACAACCGTCAGCGGCAATCCGGTTTCACAAGCCCGGACTTCTTACAGTACGCAAATGTTCTCTGAAACTTCTGCAAGTCATATGCGTGAAATCATGCTCGAAAACGGCAGAAACAATTATTCCGGTTTATTATCCGGTACGGATGTCGGAGTCAAATCCGGTACGGCACAGGTCGAAAACGGTGAGAAAGAAAATTCCCTTCTTGTCGGCTTTGTCGATGATATCAATTTCCCGGTTGCGTTCTGCATCGAAATTGATGACAGAAAAAAAGGCGAGGTTACTACTTCGGATATTACAAGAGTGTTATTGCAGAATCTGTATGAAAGTCTGCATACATCCGGAGAATAAAAATTCAAACCGCTCCTGAAAATTCAGGAGCGGATTTTTTTCAAAAAATCCCATAAATTTGATATTCCTGAAACGTATCATAAATAACAGAATTTTTTGTAACATTTCTGAAAAAATTATCACTAACTGACAGGAGAGAAATTTATGAAATTAAAAATCAATCTGAAACTGTTCAGTCTGCTCTGTCTGCCGCTGGGACTGCTTGCCGGAGGGTTCGGCCTCTGGTGTCTGCGTGCGGTTGTGGACATGCAGGGCGGAATGTTCCTTAATACACAAATGATGATGTTTGGTTTTCTGGGGGTACTGGAACTGATGCGATGGATTCTGGAGCATTTTGTCTTTTTTATCTTTCTGCTGTTTGGCATCCTGTGTACATGGAACGGTGCGGCTATGCTCAGCAACAGTATTCTAGGACTGCTTGTGACGGCGATTCATAAAGAAAAAGCATTCCGTTTTCTGGAGTATGTGAATTATCTCTGGTATGTCCTGCTTCTGACCGGTGTGATTCTGACGGCAGTCTGTTATTTTCACGGCGAAATCTGGAAACAGATTCTGAAAAGTATTCTGCTGTTCTGGTTCGGAGGCGTTTTTCTGAACAGTATTCCTATGCTGTTTATCAACTTTGCAAAAGAAGAAAGGAAAAATTTATGAGTATATCATTATTAATGATTATTATCTTGATTATTATTATAATTGCTTTTGCAGTTCCCAAAAATAAATAAAATTAATTTTATGACAGGAGTGAATGTTATGAATCAGGTATTTAATCCGTTTTTGCCGTTATATGAATATATTCCAGACGGCGAACCCCATGTTTTCAATAACCGGGTCTATCTGTTCGGCTCACATGACAAAGAAGGCGGCGACACGTTCTGTATGCTGGATTATGCAGTCTATTCGGCATCTGTCTATGATCTGAAAAACTGGAAATATGAGGGTATTATCTATCATGCCAGACAAGACCCGCTCTACAGTCCGGAACGGCCTTATATGTATGCTCCGGATGTTGTCCAGGGCAATGACGGCAGATATTATTTATATTACTGCTTATCCGGAAAATTCGGAACCGGCGGCTATCATGGGCCGATCAGCGTGGCCGTCTGCGATACCCCTGCCGGACAGTATCAGTATTTAGGCATTGTGAAAAATCCGGACGGCTCGCCTATGAAAACTTATGTCTGTTTCGACCCTGCCGTTATGAACGATAACGGTGTGATCAGACTGTATTATGGTACACAGTATCCCAGTGAGGAACAGCCTGATTTCCGGAAAAATGCTGATCTGATCCGTCATGAATGCGAAATGTTCGGCAAATCCGAAGAAGAAATTTTAAATACGCCTGAAAGCGTTATGGGACCTTCTGTGTGCGTTCTCGAAGATGATATGCTCACGGTCAAAGAACCGCCTAAGCATATTATTCCGTATGCTGTCAAGAATACAAGCTTTGAAGAACATCCGTTTTTTGAAGCCGCTTCTATGAGAAAAGTCGGCAGAAAATATTATTTTATTTATTCCTCTCAGCAGAATCATGAGTTATGCTATGCCGTCAGCGAGTCTCCGGATAAAGATTTTGAATTCGGCGGTACAATCGTATCTAACGGCGATATCGGCTATCAGGGCAGAAAATCAGAAGACCGCCTCAATATGACTGGTACGACTCACGGCAGTATTATTCAGATTCAGAATCAATGGTATGTATTCTATCACAGATTAACTCATAAATCTGACTACAGCCGTCAGGCCTGTGCCGAAGCGATTCAGATTCTGCCGGATGGCAGTATTCCGCAGGTGGAAATTACTTCCTGCGGACTCAACGGCGGCCCCCTGACAGCATCCGGAGCTTATCCGGCTGTGATCGCCTGCAATATCACTGACGGTCACATGCCGCACGGTTCAAATTCAAGATACGAAGATCATTTCCCTCATGTCACACATGAAAATAATAACAGATTTATTGCTGAAATTTCTGATCATACACTTCTTGGCTATAAATATTTCAGATTTGAAGAAAATCAGAAAAATCAGAAACTGAAAATTCTGTATCAGGCAACAGGAGAGGGAAGTTTTCAGATTTTTACGGATATTTCTCAGAATCAGCTGCTTGCACAGATTCCCGTCAGTCCGCATGATACCTGGACGGAGGCTTCTGCTGTTCTGCCGGAACTAAACGGCACTTTTCCGTTATATCTTGTTTATTCCGGTACGGGAGAAGTCAAACTGATCGAACTGGAATTTTCATCAGAAGAATTCAACCCTGAACCTGAAACTCAAAAAACAGAGCAGTCCGCTTTCTTTATGGCTTTGGCACTCGCTGCCGGAGCAGGCATTTTTCTCGCCGGAGCCTTCCTGATCGGAAAAGTTCTCAATGCCCCTGCGGTTCCGGAGTCTTCTGATTCGGAACAGTCTATGATTGAGGAAATTGCCGAAACTATCTTCTTTCCTCCGGAAGTCACCGAAACAGAAGCCTACAGAACCGGAAAAGCTCCGGGAGGTTCTTCTGCATATCAGAGCTTTTATGAAGGCGGTGATTATGAAGTCGGCAAAGATATTCCGGCCGGAAAATATCTTGCTGTCGCAAATGACTATACCAGAGGCGATTTCTATTTCGGTGTATACAATGAACCATATGTGGAATCTGAAAATACGCCTGAAATCGCCGGAGGATGGCAGAAAGATTATTATTATGTCCAGATTTCTGACGGACAGTATCTGAGTTTTTCACACTCAAAATTATATCCCGAAGAGGAAATTTTAAATAATTCTGCTCTGAAAGATCTTCAGAAATATCTTGTTGATCTGGATGTTCCGGGAAGCTATTATGTCTCCGGTGATTACGAAATCGGCAAAGATATTCCAGCCGGACGGTATACCGCTGTACCGAGCCGGGATAATCCCGAAACAAGTTTCTATTTCGGCATCTATGACCAGCCTTATGTGGAAGCCGAGGATACACCCACAATCGCCGGAGGCTGGCAGGATACCCGCTATGATGTAGAGCTGAAAGAAGGACAGTATATCAGTTTTTCATGGGCGTATTTATATCCGGCTGAAACGACAGATCAGGAGCAGAATACAGAACAGAAAATCAAAATGCCGCATGAATTATATCAGAATTTTCCCGGTCAGTATTCCGGTGTTTCCGGCGGTAATTACCATGTCGGTGAGGATATTCCGGCAGGACTGTATATCGCTGTCAGTGACGGCTATACGCATTATAATGAATTTACATTCAGTGTCTATGACAGACCTTATGAGGGAAATTTAGGTGACGTGCTCCCTCTGATGGAAAATGTTTATCAGAATAACTGCTATGTTCAGCTCGAAGATGGTCAGTATACCCATTTCTTCCATGCGAATTTATATCCGGTCACGGAAACCGCTCCGGAACTCGACCCCTATGCTTACAGCGGTATGTTCAAAGTCTATCATGATCATCTTACTGCCGGAACTTATACACTTATTGCCGATGCTGATTATGCCGGTCAGTATGCTGTCTATCAGGATGTGACTGCCGGGGCAGAACCTGTTCTGGCTTCCGGATATCTTGAAAATAACAAGGGAGAAACGGTAGAAGTCACCCTCGAAGAAGAACAGTATTTAATGACAAAATTCTGTCATATCATAGAAGAATCCTATCCGGCAGGCAAATACACTGTCGGCAAAGATCTTCCCGCCGGACTCTATGCCGCTGTCTATGAGCCGAAAACAACATTCGGAGATGAATTCCTGCTCGAAGTATACGATCAGACCGGAGAAACCCTTGTCGGCGGCTATTCTTATAAATCCCGCTATGTAAATCTGAAAGACGGCGATGTTGTCTATTTTGAAAATGCAACACTCTATAATGCTCTGTATACCCGTCATATGCCCGATCCGTTCGGCAATGGCGGTATGTACTGGGCCGGCCATGATTTCCCTGAAGGGGAATATACTGTTCAGGGCGTTTTTGGAGAAGATACGGCACAATATGCTGTCTATGACAAATACCTGAATCTTCTGGAGGCAAAATCTCTGAGCGATTCTGATAAAATTCCGCTTCATGAAGGTGAATTTATTAAAATGCATAATGCCTATTTGTTGAAAAATTCCGGCGGTTCCGGCTCTTGACAGAAAATATAAAATATGCTATAATAATAACATAAAAAACAATATACAAGGTAACGACACATGCAGTACTCCGGTGCGTAAGACTGATTACGGGACAGCCTCCTGATTACAGTCTTTCCGGATGCATGTGTCTTTTTTTGCCTGAAAGGAGAATTTTTTTCTATGCCTAAAAATCAATTTGAACGTATGATGTTCGCTCTGTTTACTGTGATTGTGACAGTCCATGCCTATGTGTTTTACAGTCTGTATGTCATCAACGGTGAAACTTTTACATCCATGACCGGAGAACGGCATGTTCTCGATGCTGTCAGAGCAATGGGCGGTGTTTCCGTGCTGGGTCATGCCGTGCCGATCTGGGCAGTTGTTCTGATTGAATTCGTTCTTGCCTATACGCTTGAAATCACTATGGGAAGCCCTTGTTCTTTCAAGCTTGCCTGCAAAGTATTCAATCCGAAAGCGACTCATCCGGTATTGTTTGAAACGGCTATTATCTGTGCAACTGTCGGCCTGATGTGTCCGGCCATGAGTCTGATCGCTTCTGTTTTATATTATCCTTATCAGTATATGGATTTCAATCTGATCACGCTCTTAGCGAACTGGCTCAAATTAGTCTGCTATAATTTCCCGTTTGCATTTTTCAGTCAGTTGTTTTTTATTCAGCCGCTGATCCGGACGGTATTCAAGTTAGTATTCCGGAGAAATGAGATTCCGGAAAATGCTGAAGCAGCCGCATAAAAATTTACATAATATTCATGCTTTTAAACGCCTGACATGCTATAATATAATAAAATTACATGACAGGAGCCGAATTATTATGCAGGATACAACACAAGAGATTCTTATAAAATTAAAATCAGCAGGAATACAGGAAAGATATATCTTGTTAGAAGATCTTATAAAATCCATTGAACCGGAAATAAAAAAAGAAGTTCTTACAGAAGATGTGCTCAGCGAAACTTTAAAACTGCTGAAAGACTGGAAATCAACATGGCTAACCGGTGTACAGGATAAAGAACATGCTGTTCAGCTTCTGGACAATATTTATCAGCAGCAGCTTTCCGACAGTAATGCCAGTGCTCTTTTAAGATATAATCCGACAATACGGCCGGATATACTGGAACTGCTTCATGAATTTTTGACTTTTATTACTGATGATACCAGCAGTAATGACAGCTATACAGTCATCCGGAATCATTTTAATCACAAAGTTGCCGTATTTCAAAAAGAGGTAAATGACGTTTCAGATGATCTGAACGAGATTGTCAGACAGATTTTCTCATGGTTTCACCTGGGTTTTGAAACAGAATTTTTCGGTTACAGACTGACAGAAAATGCTTATGCTGCACGTTTTATTGCTCAATACAGACCATCGAAGTTTTTTGAAATAGACTCTCTGATCATACCCCGGAAACGGTTTGCATCTGCCGAAGCGGTTCATACTCTCATAGAAACTAAAAATTTTTCCACGGAGATCGACAGCGGTATCAAATGCGAACTTGCTATGCAAATGCTGGAAGAACAAATCAGTACAGAAAATGCATTATCCTACATCCGGAGAGAAAATCGCTCAGAAGCATTCCGGACAGCGATTGAACGGAATTATGTCCGTACTATAAAAATATTTCTTGACAGCGGTAATTTTATCGGAAATGTCAGTGAACTGGACGAAATGATACAATATGCTATCAGTATTCATGCTATTGAAATCCAGATGATTCTGATCAATTATAAAGCTGAAAAAAATTGGTATCAGAATCCTGAAGATATAATTAATAAAAAATTTGAATTATAAAATAAACAGCTCCGTGCGATTCACACGGAGCTGTATTTTTTTGAGAATCAGATTATACTGTCAGCAGGAATTTCTGTAATTTAATAATATCCGTCAGGGAAACTGTTCCGTCTGCATTGCAGTCGGCATTTGCCAGACCCTGTCCGGAAAGCGTTCCGGATTTCAGAAAATGCTGTTTCAGCAGAACAAAATCAAAAATATTAACAATACCATCACAATTGACATCTCCCGGAACTGCCGGAGATACGCCGAGTTCATCCGCAGAGAAAGTCTTGAAATTAGAATAAACGGTTCTTTCAGAAGCAGTATTCTGCGGTTCCCACGGATTCCAGCCGCCACGGCCGCCCCATCCGGAAGAATCTGCTTCCTGTGCGAGATATTTACCCTGAGCATCTTTCATTCTGATCTGAATTGTATTCAAAGCCGTACTGTCCTGATTCAGCAGGGAAGAACTGATATTCAGACTTGCGGTTCCGTTTTGAATTTCAGCTTCTCCGGCGAATATGCCGTTGATATGGAATGTAACTGTTTCAGCAGAGTCATCAGAAACAGAGGCTTTTACAAGAATACTGCCATTCTGACCGGAGAGTTCTGCCACAGCAAGCTTGTCAGAAGCTTCATAGCCGAGCGATTCTGCAAGAGATTCTACAGAATCGAACTGCTGGCCGAGCCATGCGAAACGCTGGGTAATATATTCTTTTGTTTTTTCCAGTTCAGATTCATAATTCTGATCAGAATGCCATTTTGCAAGATCGGCTTTTGAAGAAATAGCATATGTTTCGGCAAGTGTATCAAATAGGCCGCCGTCTTTGCTGATCGCATTGAATTCGTCTTTATGAGCCTGATATAATTCATAAGCTTTGGTGATAAAATACGGGTCTTTCACAAGATTCTTGTACCAGTGGACAGAATTGTTATAATAATTCTGATCTGTCCACCATTCGTCAGCAGGTACGATATAACTTACATTCCATGTCCAGTCGAAATCCCATGCCGGCCCCATCTTGAACAGTGTATCAAAATCTTTATACATGTAATTGCTGTAACGCATTCCGTCACAGTTGGAAGACAATTCCAGAATCATCCAGTATTTGACAAGAGAATCCATATCAAAAAGCTGACTGTAATGTTTTGATATATTGTTATAATCTGCATAATAATCATCAGCACTGACCGCATTTTCAAAACTCTGGATATAATCTTTTGCATAATTATATAATTCCGAATTAGTCACGGCATATTCCGGACTCTTGAACTGAATCGGCTGATCGGCCTCTGTATTGAAGTCGGAAATCTGCTTGACATGATAATCATCATAAGTATCCAGTTCCAGAAGATAACCGCCGTCAATACGATCGGGAATCTGCACATAATCGCTGACCTGATAAGAACTGTCATTCCATGTAAAAACTCCGGAAGTAATCCAGTCCAGATTCTGTACAAGCTGATCTTCCAGATCGTCACGGTCTGTTTTTGTCATGCCGGAGGCTTTTTTCTCTTTGTAGAGAGCTTTTGCAATCTCTTCGGCAGTTTCTTCCCAGTCGTAGATATTCACACGGTCATCTGCAATCCGGACATTTTCACTCAGATGATAAACGCCGTTATACTCTCCGTTCAGGACAACAGCAACGGCCTTGCTGTCGGCAGTATATTCCATATCGACAATACGGGAAAGCTCCGGCATGATCTCATTTCTGAGATGTGTAGGGTCCATATACTCTGCAAGCAGAACCCAGTGCTTACTTGTTCCCATGCCGAGTACATCGGTTTTGGTATCAAGCTTGATTTTATAGGGCTTTTTGTCATGTACCCATGTATAATTGCCTCTGCCACGAATCTGCATGGCTCCGGAATAGAGCTGAGTTTCATCAGAATATTCTGCATTGCCCTGAATTGTGCAGGTACCGTCAATATATTCTGTCTTGCTGGTGATTTCCGTATCTGTATGCAGATACACAACCGGAAGAATACTGCAATATGCCGAGCAGGTGTAGTCTTTTCCGTCAGCCGTCACAGTGACAGAAATCATTTTTTCATAATCTGCTTCTGTAGGGGTATAGCTTGCGGAATTCTGACTGATTTCCTTTCCGCCGACAGTCCAGCGGTAAGAAGTAATTTCAGCAGTTGCGTTATTCAGAGTGACCGTCAGAGGCACACCGGCCTGAACGGAAGTATTTGTGAAAGAGGCTGTAATTTCCGTCTGCACTTCTTCGGCATGAGCAGAGAGTACAGAGAAAGTTCCGGTATGAACCGGAATTGCAGATACTGTCGTCATCATGCAGACGGCACAGCATAAAATACTGATCAGCTTATAATTTGGCATAAAACATCCTCCTGTATTTTTTATCTGACTTATTATTATATGATTGAAATCTTAAAATAATCTTAAATTTATAAGAAAATCAATAAAAATCAGTTCTGCACGGGCTGTGCAGAACTGACCGAAAATTTTAAATTCTTATGCAATTGTTGCTTTATGAAATACTTTTTTGCCTTTCTTGATGATTACTTCACCGTCAAGAACAATTTCTGCATTCGGATCTGTAATTTTTTCGCCGTTGATGCTGATGCCGCCCTGCTGAACGTTTCTTCTGCCCTCAGATTTTGTCGGTACGAGCTTGCATTCTACGAGAAGATTCAGAATATTGATTTTACCGTCTGTGAGTTTCTCTGCCGGAATCGCAGTAGAGGGCATATTTTCAGAATTTCCGCCGCCGCTGAAAACTGCTTTTGCTGCTTCGAGAGCCTTATCAGCTTCTTCTTTGCCGTGAACGAGTTCTGTCAGACTGTAAGCCAGCAGTTCTTTTGCTTGGTTAAAGCCTGCACCTTCGAGATTCTGTTCCATTTCCTCTATTTTTTCGATCGGCTCGAATGTCAGCATTTTAAGGCATTTGATAACATCAGCATCCGCAACGTTTCTCCAGTACTGGAAGAATTCATAAGGGCTTGTTTTTTCAGGGTCAAGCCAGACAGCACCCTTTTCCGTCTTGCCCATTTTTTTGCCTTCAGAATTCAGCAGGAGTGTGATCGTCATAGCATAGGCATCTTTACCGAGTTTTCTTCTGATCAGTTCCGTACCGCCCAGCATGTTGGACCACTGGTCATCACCGCCGAACTGCATATTACAGCCATAATCCTGATATAATCTATAGAAGTCATAGCTCTGCATGATCATATAGTTAAATTCCAGGAATGTCAGGCCTTTTTCCCATCTCTGCTTATAGCACTCTGCGGCAAGCATTCTGTTGACAGTGAAATTTGCACCGACTTCTCTTAATAATTCAACATAGTTCAGATTCATGAGCCAGTCGGCATTATTGACAGCAATAGCTTTATCATCAGAAAAATCAATAAATCTGCTCATCTGCTTTTTGAAACATTCGATATTATGAGCAATGGTTTCAGGGGTGAGCATTTTTCTCATATCGGTCTTACCGGACGGGTCACCGATCATACCGGTACCGCCTCCGAGCAGAACAATCGGCTTATTGCCGGCCATCTGGAGACGCTTCATCAGGCACAGAGCCATGAAATGACCTACATGCAGAGAATCCGCAGTCGGGTCGAAGCCGATATAGAAAGTGGCTTTTCCGGCATTGATTAATTCTTCAATTTCTTTTTTGTCGGTCAGCTGAGCGAGCAGACCTCTTCTTTCAAGTTCTTCAAAAACAGTCATGATAACTACTCCTTCATTTGATTTTTAAAATTTATTTTATTCTGCTGGTGACAGAACATGTTCGATATGATCCGGAATAAATTCAGCATTATGATAGACAGTAGAAAATAAAATTCTGATTTCTGTGCCCTGTATGATTCCGGTATGATAGTCCTGAGAAGCAATCTGATGCCATTGTATGACACTGTAGAGCAAAGCTTTATATTCGACCGTTCCGCCGTCTTTGTGCGTAATTTTCATAGGAATCAGCATAGAAATAATAATAACAATTAATAAAAGCAATGCTTTTTTTCTGGATTTTGCATCAAGTTTCAAGAGATTTCACCTCAATCAGAAAACGCCCCCTGCATACCAATGCAGAGGGCGACAAAATACCGCTGTACCACCTCGGTTTACCAGTCAGAAAAAAATCTGTCTGATCTCGAAATGCTGTAACGTGCATCACTCCGTATTTCCCTAATCAAGATATTTTCAGGAAATCCGCTCCGGAATGTATTTCAGAAAGTTCTGTTTCGTGCCTTGCACCGACCGGCATTTCTCTGTAAACAGCGAAATTTCTTACTTCTTTCCTTCACAGCGTTTTCAGATATATTATATCTTAGCATATTTTTAAAAATTTGTCAAGTAGTTTTTCAGATTTTTCAGTTTCCTTCTGAAACCTATTGCATTTTTTTTAAAATTCGTGTATAATAAATAAGTCAGGAGGATTTGAAATGAAAAACTATCAAACAATTACATTCGGAACTTATGCCGGAAAGCCTGTTGAATGGCTGGTACTGCATGAGGAACGTGAAAAAATGCTCGTTCTGAGCAAATATATTCTGGATGCCAAACGCATGTTTCCAGACTGCATTTATATAGACTGGGAACGGAGTACACTCCGGAAATGGCTGAATCATGATTTTTTTCAGCTGACTTTTTCTCCGGAAGAACAGCAGAAAATTGTCACAGGCAATCTTGCTTCACAGGATAAATTATTTTTACTGAGTGAAGAGGAAATAAATTCCTATCTGCCTGATCTGTCTTCCCGTACTGCTCCGGCCGAGCCGAATGCTGTCGGATATAGTCAGGATTTGAAAGATTTTGTCAATCTTCTGCCTTTTTATCAGGAAAGGAAAAACTGCTGGTGGTGGCTTCGTTCCAACGGTGACGAACCGAATACGTTCTGTATCGTCTGGTCGGACGGCTCCGTTTCCGGAACCGGACATTATGCCAATTATGAACGGGGAATCCGGCCGGCTATGTATTTAAATCTGAAATTATCGAAATGAGGCTTTTATTCATGAAAAATAAATATATATTTGTATTGTTAAGTCTGTTTATATTTCTTACCGGCTGCAGTTCACAGACTTCTTCTCAGCCAGAAGAAGAACAGCTCGAACTGACAGAAACAGAGACGGCTGCTCTGCCAGAAACCGAACCGGAAACGGAATTTATCTGGACAGAACCTCCTACAGAGCCGCCTGCTCCCGATGTCGTGTTTATTAATTATATGCATACTGTCGAAGTCAACAGTAATATGACACTGGAAGAATTTGTTACGGCTTCCAATGTTACGCTCAAAGACCCGCAGCAGAAAGTCGATACCGGCCGAATCGGAACGTTTGAAATTACTGTGCCCTATCTTTACGGACAGGAAACAAGAGAAGAAATATTCAGCTATCAGGTAAAAGATACCACTCCGCCTCTGATTCTGAATGACGGTGCTTCTGCATGGATTAAAACCGGAGAAGTATTTGATTTAAGAAATCTGATCGGCTATGGCGATAATTATGATACTTCTGTCACACTTACCTATGACGGCGATGTGGATACTTCCGTTCCGGGAACATATATGATTTCTGCTCATCTGACGGATAATTCCGGAAATCAGTCTACATGCCGTTTCAGCGTGATTGTGGCAGATGAAAAGCCTGCTTCTCTGGGTTCCGGTTCGGGAGAAGTGATCGAATTTGCCGATTTCAAGAAGCAATATGCCTCCGGGATTCATGACTTTGCCGGTGTGGATATTTCTTCCTGGCAGGGCTATGTTGATTTTGATGCTCTCAAACGTGCCGGCTGTGAATTTGTTATGATGCGTATCGGCAAAAGTTCCGGCACTCCGGAGCAGGACAGCTTTTTTGAATATAATTTCAATGCTGCAAAAGAAGCCGGTATGAAAATCGGAGTCTATTTCTATTCTGCTGACAGTGACGAATCTCAAGTTCGTGCCGATGCCGACTGGATTGCAGAACGGCTCGGCAAGGAAAAACTGGATTTTCCGATTGCCTTTGACTGGGAAGATTTTACAAATTTCCAGCAATACGGAATCAATCTGCATGATCTGAATATATTATATCAGGCTTTCAAAGACCAGATGCAGCAGAACGGCTATGAAACCATGCTCTATGCAAGCAAATATTATCTTGAAAATATCTGGGAAAAACCGGAGCAGGAAACAGTATGGCTCGCACATTATACAGAACAGACGGATTATAAAGGCGATTATTTCATGTGGCAGAGATGTAACACCGGACGGGTTGCCGGTCTGGATGAACTGGCTGATTTCGATGTCTTCTCCGAAGAACATGAAACTTATCCCGAAGCAGAAACTGCTGAAAGTGAATCATAAGCAGGTGAAACAATGAAATCTACAAAAACACTTTATCAATCTGCATGGAAAGATCTCAGAACACATTATTTCCTGAATGTCATGATTGTATTTTTAGTCGGCTTTATCCTGCGTGACGGCTATCAGTATGCAACTGACTGGAATCATATGCTTACAGAAAGTGAACAGGCCGTTCATGAGCTTCGTGAAAATCATATGACAAATGCGGAAATTCTGAAAGAACTCCTCAGCGGTCTGAATCTGGTTTCTGTCGATTTCAGTCCGCTTGCGGAAACTACAGCAGAAAAATATACAATGGGCTATTTTTCTGTCATTGTCAATGAAATTACAGCCTCCGGCTCGTTAGGGTTCGGGATTCTCAACGGTCTGAATAAAATCTTATTTGACGGGAAAATTGCAGAGTCGGTCACGATTTTTACTATGACAGTCTGCATGGCTTTTTTCTGGATTTTTATCAAGAATCTGATTCTGATCGGCCGATGCCGTTATTTTCTCGAACGCCGGGCTTATCCGAAAACCAAACCTGACCGTCTGCTATTTGTCTACCGGACAGGGTATACAAACAATACAGCAAAAGTCATGCTTCTGCGAGCCGTCCGGCAGACTTTATGGAATCTGACAATTATCGGCGGTTTTATCAAATATTACGAATATCTTATGATTCCGTATCTGTTAGCAGAAAATCCCAATATCACAGCAAAAGAAGCTTTCTCACTTTCAAAGCAGATCATGAACGGCGACAAGAAAACTGCATTTAAAATTGATCTGACTTTGCTGCCCTTTGCATTGCTGGATGGTGCGACATTTCATATGTCCTCACTGTTTTTCCTGAATCCTTACCGGGAATGTATTTTTGCAGAACTCTATGCGGCACTCCGGACAGAGAAGAAAATGACTCTTATAGAAAATGGTCTGCTCTGTGATGATATGCTGATTTTCAATTCCGGTAAAGAAGCTTATCCGGATGATGAATGTCCGACTCCGCATCTGGAAAAACACAGATGGCTGGCTACAGATTATGAAAAAGACTATACACTGGAAACAGCAGTTTTATTTTTCTTCCTGTTCTCATTTATCGGCTATCTGTTTGAAGTTTGCTTCTATCTTGTCAATGAGGGTTCGTTTATCAACCGTGGTACAATGACAGGCCCCTGGCTTCCGATCTATGGTACAGGCGGTCTGATTATTATTTATCTTCTGAAACCGCTCAGGAAAAAGCCTGCTCTGCTGTTTGCGAGTGCATTTGTTATCTGCGGTTCGCTGGAATATTTTACCTCCTGGCTGCTGGAACAGGTTGCCCATAAACGGTGGTGGGATTATACCGGATATTTTATGAATATCAACGGCAGAGTCTGTCTGGAGGGTCTGACTGTATTCGGATTGGCCGGAGTCGCCGTCACGTATTTTATTGCCCCTGTTTCAGATAATCTTCTGAAAAAGCTTTCTCCTAAAAAACGAAAAATTTTATGTATCATATTATTAATTTTATTTGTGATAGACTGTATCTGGTCAGTCATGCATCCGAATACCGGAAACGGCATCACAGAAGGATTTTATTAATCAAACAGCTGATATGCATAAATTTTGCATATCAGCTGTTTTTATTTCTCATAAGATAATATTCTGATTGTATTTTCATCTTTTCCGCCAAGGCAGAATTTTTCAAGAGCCTGTTCAAATACAGGATATTCCGGAGCGATTTCGCTGAACAGCGTCATACAGGAACGCAGTTTATATGCATCAGTCTTTCCGAAAATCACGACAGGATCAGAAGTTTTCGATTGCAGAAGCGTTTCTGTAATCGAAAGCAGATTTGTGCCGAGTTCCGGATGATGCAGAAAGGCTTCCGCCTCTCTGCGATTCTGTAAAGCATAGTATTCTGTAACCGGATCAGGAGTCAGGCCTTTGATCTGCGGAAATACATACCACATCCAGTGTGTTTTTTTCAGACTGTTCCGGATTTCTTTCAGAGCCGTTTCATAACCGGAACAGTCCGGAATGTCTCCGGATTGTCCGGCTAAAAATCTTTGTAAGGGAATTTCTTCGAGTTCGATTCCCAGAGCATGATATTTTTCTAATTTCTCAGGAGAATAGAAATTCAACATTTTTTCGGGATTAGCTTCCTGAAGCGAAAACGGTGTTTCTCCGCACCGGAGCAGAGGAAGTTTCTGAAATAATATTTCAAAATTTTCAAACTCATGCAGGGTCTTGATTGTTTTGATGATTTTCTCATCAGGGAAATCAATACAGGTAAATTCGATACTGTCACCGATCTGAAGTTTCTGACGTTTCTCGTCATTCAGCCGGAGTTCAATTGATTTATAGCCTGCTTTCAGTGCCTGAAACGGTACAGCATATAATTTCATTTTATGAAGCATAACCTACCTGCTTTCTGTGGTTAATCCTCTTCGGAATCGGATTCTGTTTCCGTCAGACGGATGATTTCTACTTGTTCGATACGCTTTCCGGTCATTTTCATAACACGGACTTTTAAGCCGTCACTCTCGAAAGTATCGTCTGTACTGGGGATTTTTTCGAGTACTTCCATGACCCATCCGCTGACGGTCATAGCCTCGAATTCTGATTCGACTCCGAGCACTTCAAATACTTTTTCGA
>JAFUWN010000027.1 GCA_017483465.1 Oscillospiraceae bacterium | reverse complement strand
GATCTGCAGAAGCAGTTTTTCGGGAACTGATCGAAAAAATTAATGCAAAATATATTTTGTTTTCTTATAATAATATGGCTAAAAAAGGGAATGACCGTTCTAATGCTAAAATATCCGATGAAGCTATTTTCAATATTTTAGGCCAAAAAGGTAAAGTTCAGGTATTTGAAAAAAGCTATAAAGCTTTTTCAACAGGAAAATCTGATATTAAAGATAATACGGAACGGCTGTTTCTCTGTATTTGTAATAGGTGAATACGTTATGCTGCAATCTCCATTAAATTATACGGGAGGAAAATTCAGGCTGCTTCCGCAGATACTCCCTTTATTTCCAGATGATATAGATACTTTTGTTGATTTGTTCTGCGGCGGCTGCAATGTCGGAATCAACGTAAAAGCCCGAAAACATATGTACAATGATACTAACAGGCATTTAATCTCTCTTTATGACATCTTGAAAAACAATAATAAAAAATCCACTCTTGCAACGATTTATGCCATTATTGAGAAATATAACCTTTCTCTTGTCAGCAAATACGGATATGATTATTATGACTGCAACAGCAGCAATGGAATTGGAAAATATAATAAAGATAAATTTCTCAAAATGCGTGAAGATTTCAATTGCAGTACAAAAAAGGATGATTATTATTATCTCTTACTGTATGTCATGATAGTGTATTCGTTTAATAATCAGATTCGCTTCAACAGTAACGGAGCTTTCAACCTTCCGGTAGGAAAGCGGGATTTCAACAAAAAAATGGAAAATAAACTTATCGCTTTTATTGATATGATAAAAGCTCAGGACTCGCATTTTTCATGCCTTGATTTTAACAATTTTGATATTTCTGCTCTTACGGAAAAAGATTTCGTATATATTGACCCTCCGTATCTGATTACCTGTGCTGCCTACAACGAACAAGACGGCTGGAACATCGAGAAAGAAAAACAGCTGCTGACTTTTATAGACCGTCTTACTAAGCTTAAAATCAGATGTGCTTTATCTAATGTTCTTAAAAGTAAGGGAAAAGAAAATACACTTCTTATTGAATGGATTGAAAAAAATAAAAAAACATATACTGTTCATTATCTGAATTACAGTTATGCAAATTCAAATTATCATACAAAAGATAAATCCGACAGTACACAAGAAGTTTTAATCACAAATTATCATCGCAAATAACTGATACTGAAAACGGGACGGCTTCGATATTTCTTTATTGACCGCCAAAAAAGTTACATACCCAATAATAATTATAGGAGGTTATTATCATGAATAAAATTAATATTATTGGTCGGACATTACCGCACATTCCGTGGCAGGACTGCCCGGAAGATTCTGAACTGCCTGTCTGGAGATATTCTGAAAATCCTATTATTCAGAGAAATCCGGTGCAGGGTGTTTCCAGAATTTTCAACAGTGCAGTCCAGCCTTATGAAAACGGCTATATCGGAGTATTCCGAGGGGAACAGACGGACGGTATTCCGTATATCTATCTTGGCCGGAGTGCGGATGGCATTCACTGGCAGTTCGAGAAAAATAAAATCCGCTTCACAGACGAATCCGGAAAAGAATTCATGCCCCGCTATGCTTATGACCCCAGACTGGTAAAAATCGAAGACAGTTATTATATTATCTGGTGTCAGGATTTTTACGGTGCAGCTATCGGCATGGCGAAAACAACAGATTTTAAAATATTTACAAGAATTGAAAATCCTTTTCTGCCGTTTAACCGGAATGCTGTTCTTTTCCCGAGAAAAATCAATGACAAGTATCTGATGCTTTCCCGTCCGAGTGATAACGGGCATACACCGTTCGGAGATATTTTCCTGAGTGAAAGTCCGGATCTGGAATACTGGGGACATCACCGGCATGTCATGAGCCGATCTTCCAACTGGTGGGAAAATCTGAAAATCGGCGGAGGAGCGGCTCCGATCGAAACAGATCAGGGCTGGCTGCTGATTTATCACGGCGTGACAGGAACTTGCAACGGCTATGTCTACAGTATGGGAGCGGCTCTGCTGGATAA
Organism: Oscillospiraceae bacterium; assembly: GCA_017483465.1. GTDB lineage: Bacteria > Bacillota > Clostridia > Oscillospirales > Ruminococcaceae > UBA3855. Next base: position 1,893 of record JAFUWN010000027.1, on the reverse strand, counting down.
AAATCAGCCCTCTGTTGTCCTGAAACGTGCCTCAAGATATATTCTCACTCCCGAAACCTGGTATGAAGAACGTGGCTTCGTTACGAATGTCTGCTTCCCGTGTGCGGCTCTGACCGATGCCGAAACCGGAAGAATCGCAATTTATTACGGCTGTGCAGATACCTATGTCGGACTGGCATTCACAACAGCTGAAAAATTATATGATTATCTTCTTACATATGACTGTGCAGGGGAAACTGAACATGAACCCGGCAGAAGATAAAAAAATTGACAGCAAAACTCCGGAATGCCGAAGCATTCCGGAGCTGATTTTTTTATGAATCTGCTTTTTTGGTATAAGAACCTGTGAACATTACCGATCTGTCTGCCATCGTTTCGCCCTTAGCAGAAGTCAGAGGCACATCAATACTGATCTGGATTGTTGCGATGATCATTCCGGAATCCGGATTGTTATTATAAGGCTGTTCGGAATATGTTACAGTACCCTGTACTTTTCCGGTGATACTGCCCTGCCATGTTTCATCACGGGCTTTGTCAGTCAGATAGATTTTCTCATCATTTCCGCCCCAGTAATCCACATACTGATACGGCTGATATTTGTCATAGCCATAGAATGAACCCGGTGAACAGGTTTCAATCACAGCTGACCATGCAGACATATCTTTCATATCTGTGAGTCTTCCGGTGGCTGTGAAGCCCTTGAAATTATATGCATATTCCTCGCAAGTACCATTTTCTTTGAGTTCAAAATGAACGCCATCTACACCAGTATAATTGATTCCTGCCTTGCCGACACTGTAATAACTGCTGTAAGGGAATATTGTATCAATCACAGATGTATCGCTGCCGAATTTTAGCACAGCAGGCTCTGAGGCAGGGCCTTTGAATTCTTTATATTTCCCGGAAGCAGCAATATATTCCTGTACTGTAACTAATACAGAATAATGATCGGTATCCGGACAGAAGACATAACCTAATTTTGCAGAATAATTCGCCTGTGTGACAGTAATCTTTTCTGACGGATGATTCTTTCCGAGTGTCATCTTGCGGAGATAACTCGGCATTGCGGCCTGATCGTCAGAACTCTGGCTCTTGACAACAACAGTACGATTGCCTAACTTATCCGCAATGCCCTGTAAATAGCCTTTCCAGTATTTGGACAAATCAGATTTTGAAGTTATGCCGAATACTTTCATGATGGTTCTTAAATTGGACATGTTATTGCTGGAATACGCATCGACTAATTTCCATGCGGTCAGAGTCTTTCCGGTCTGTTCTTCGAGATAGACGAAAAATTCTGCGAGTGTATAGCCGTGTGCTTTGAGAGCATTCTGATCGAAATGAAACGAATCCGGAACAATATCATTTCTGTCGATCGGAACAGCATAAGTTTCATAACCGCCGATATTGGTATTTTCATACGATGCAGTAATCAGCTTATTTTTTTGATAATATTCGGCACACTGAATTTCAAGAATATTTGCTGAAAGCTCTGAAAAATCCAGAGTGGCAATATCTGTACCGTTATATTTTTTATGCTGATGCATATGGAACATTTCATGTGTGATAGTAATCAGCATATCATCAGCCAGTTCTTTGTTGATCTTATTGCCGTACAGCTCGTTTTTAGAGGCACTGGACTTACACATCTGTGTATCTTTCATCAAAGACGGATCACGCTTGACAAGCATGAAGGATTTCCGGAATAAGGCTTTCGGTTTCTGTTCATTGCCTAAATCCTGTATAGAAGAAGTAAGGAACTGTGCAAAAATAAATCAGTCATATAAAGGAGAGATGGTATAATTCCAATTTGGGTGAAATTCATCCCCAACTAATCGCAAAGAATCAAATTCCGAATCCGAAACTTTAATTCCTTTTTCATATCGATTTTCG
>JAFUWN010000014.1 GCA_017483465.1 Oscillospiraceae bacterium | reverse complement strand
TTCAGCATTGGCAACATTGTGTTTACTTTTTCAATTATTTTCTCTTTCATTCTATTTCAGCTCCTTTCTTATTTATGATAACATTTTTCACTTGCTTTGTAAATATATATCGACTAATTTATTTTTGCACAGTTACTAACTGCGATCATGTGCTTTATCTTGGCGGAACTGATCTGGAAACGGTGCGTTATATTTCCAAACGTGTTCGGCATTCGATGGAAACAGTAATGGAAATGCCTCTGAACCGGGTATATTACATGGAACGAGGGAAGAAAGGGGTTCTTGCAGATAAGCTTGTTCCCTATGCCTGTGTGACAGTATCGACAGAAGAGACTATAGATCAGCAGTTTGATAAAAGAACAGAACAAATTATGGATGTTTCCGAACTGTAAAAATAAAAATTCTCCGTTCTGCACAAAGCTTTTATAAAAAAATTGTGCAGAACGGAGAATTTAATCTGCTTTGTTATTCACTTCTAATCGAAAGTGGAGGATGAATTCCTGCTTTTACTAAAATTATTGACAATCAGTAAAATTCATGCTATAATAGATGCATAGGAAATATCCTAAATCTGAAAGAAAGGAGGAAAGTTATGTATCTTACGGTAAAGCAAAAAGTAAAATATCTGTCAAAAGAAGAATACAATATTTTGAGAGAATTATGCCATACAGCAAAAAATCTTGCAAATGAAGCAATCTACAATATCCGTCAGTATTATTTCACAGAAGGTGAGTACCTGAAATATGAAAAGAATTATGCACTGCTGAAAGACAGTCCTAATTACAAGAGACTTAATTCCAATATGGCACAACAAATTCTGAAAGAAGTAGACGGCTCGTTCAAAAGTTTTTTTGGACTGCTGAAACTTGCAAAAAAAGGCAAATATTCTTTCAGAGATTGTAAATTACCGCATTATCTGCCAAAAGACGGATTCACAACACTTGTCATAGGATTTGTCAGACTGAACGGAAACAAACTGATTCTTCCGTATTCCAATACATTCAAGAAAATACATAGGCCTGTTGAAATCAAAATACCGCCGATACTTGCTGACAAGCATATCAAGGAAATCAGAATCATTCCGAAATCAGAAGCAAGGTTCTTTGAAATTCAGTATACTTATGAAACTGAATGTATTCAAAGAAATCTTAACAAAAACAATGCACTTGCTCTGGATTTAGGAGTAAACAACCTTGTGACTGCCGTATCAAATCAGGGCAGAAGTTTTATCATTGACGGCAGAAAACTGAAATCTGTCAATCAATGGTTCAACAAAGAAAATGCAAGATTACAGAGTATCAAAGACAGACAGGACGATAAAAGAAGAATAACAAACCGTCAGAAAATCTTAGTTGATAAGCGAAACAGACAAGTGAATGACTATATGAGCAAAACTGCAAAGAAAATCATTGATTATTGTATTGTTCATGATATTGGAACGCTTGTTATCGGCTATAACGAAACGTTTCAGCGTAATTTTGATACGGACAAGCATAACAATCAAAATTTTGTCAATATTCCGTATAGAAAACTACGTTCAAAACTTGAATATCTTTGTGAACTGAACGGCATTGCTTTTGTAAAGCAGGAAGAAAGCTATACATCACAGTCTTCTTTCTGGGACAGGGACAATATCCCTGTCTATAATGCAGACAATCCGCAGTCCTACAAATTCAGCGGTACACGCATACGGAGAGGATTGTACAGAACTGCTGACGGAACATTACTCAATGCGGATGTCAATGGTGCTTTGAATATTATGAAAAAAAGTAGCGTTGTGGACTTAACAGTCCTATACAGTAGTGGCGAAGTGGACACGCCTGTAAGAATAAGGGTTGCCTGAAAAGGTAGAAATTTAAATACCAATCTTCTTACAAAGCCCCGCCTAAAGAGGCGGGGAGAGTTCACTGACAAACAATATGCTGAAATAAAGATAGTATTTCCCTGTAACAAGGAGCTGAAATTATGGCAGAGAAAGAAAAAACTTATATTGGCTATGTACGAGTATCCAGTACTGACCAGAATGAAGCACGGCAGCTGAAAGCATTGGAAGACTTCAGAAAACCCATGCACCGCATTTTCATAGATAAATGCAGCGGAAAGAATGCCGATCGCCCAGAATTAAAAAAAATGATTGATTATGTCCGGGATGGTGATGTCCTTGTGATCAGCGAATATGCCAGACTTGCCAGAAGCAGTGCCGATATGCTGCGTATTGTAAAGGAATTGCAGGAAAAAGGCGTGGAAATTATCAGCCTCAGAGAACAGCTTGATACCACCACTCCACAGGGCAGATTTATGCTGACTGTGTTCGCCGGACTTGCCGAACTGGAACGTGAAACTATTCTGGAACGCCAGAGAGAAGGCATCGCCATAGCCAAAGCACAGGGAAAATATAAAGGCAGACAGCCGATTCCTATCGATATGGAAAAATTTAAAGCAGAATGTGCCAAATGGAGAGCCGGCCAGCAGACAGCCAAAGCAACCATGCGGAAAATGAACATGAAACCTTGCCGTTTTTACAGAAAAGTAAAAGAATTCGGACTGTGACATCCTCCCCCGCCTAAAGAGACGGGGGAGTCTTTGCTAATCTTGTTGGTTGAAATGTCTGCATATGAAAAATAAATTAATTGAAATAAAAAAAGAAAGTATGGTGTATCGACATGAATGAACAGGAATTATTGGAAAATGTCCGCAGCGTTCTGCATATTGAAGAATCTAAAATGCAGCAGTTCAAATCAGGACAGTACGAAACTATCTGTGCTGTCATGAAAGGCAGAGACGCTCTGATTATTATGCCGACAGGAAACGGAAAATCTGTCTGTTTTCAATATCCTGCGGCTGTCCGTGAGGGAGTGACAATCGTTATTGAACCGCTGAATGCTTTGATAAAAGATCAGGTGGAAGATCTGCAAAAAGCCGGAATATCGGCTTGTTATATTACGCATATACATCAGCTGCCGGTTTCTGAGGCTAAAATTTACTACGTTTCACCGGAAATTTTTCTTTCCCCCGTCTTTATTCGGTTTGCCCAGAATCTGGATATTTCTATGATCGTGATTGATGAAGCTCATTGTGTATCACTGTGGGGACATACATTCCGGCCAAGATATTTGAAAATAGGAAGAATTTTTCGCATTTTAAAGAAACGTCCGCAGGTAGTGGCACTGACTGCAACAGCCAATCCGTTCATAAAATCCCAGATCAAGACCGTTCTCGGTATGAAAGAAGACAAGCTTTTTGAAATTTCTTATGAAACACCGGATATTCCCTACAGAAGAAATAATATTTCCCTGTATATCAAGGAAATTTCTGATGACAACTATTGTGAAAAGGCTGTCGAGATTCTGGGTTCTAAACACGGTTACTGGGAATCAAACTTTCTTCAGACGGATGAAAATAAAGATCTCAACAAGCTGAATTTTGCATATAAGTGCCTGTTTCCCGAAGAAGGCTGGAAATATCGTCTGCCGTATCACTTCACTACAGGCAACCCGAAGTATGACAAACTTGTCTTGAAATGGAGAATTTGCAGAAAACAGCCAAATCAGAATTTTCAGAAATGGACTGCCAGTATGCAGTATCATGAAATTCTGAATCATGTACGGGAAATAGCAGAAGAAAGAATGCTTGCTGTAAAAATCGAAGAAAAACTGCCGTTTTTGCTGGAAGATCTGCTTGCCGTGACAAGCGGAACAATCCTGGTGTACTGCTCCTCTGTCAAAACTGTTGAGAAATTATATCAAAGACTGAAAATAAATTTTAATAAGGGGAAAAAATTGAAAAAAGCCGGGATTACTCTGCACTGCTATCACGGGCAGCTCAAAAAAGAAGAGAAAAAAGAGGCTATAAAAGATTTTTCCCAAGCGGAACACCCTGTTATGATTGCTACCAATGCTTTCGGAATGGGGATTAACAGCAAAGTTCCCGTCAGAAGAGTCATTCATTTTGAAATTCCCCGATGTATAGAGGATTATTTTCAGGAGGTCGGCCGTGCCGGCCGTGATGATCAGCCTGCCGATGCCATTCTTTACAACTATACACCGGATGTTCAGGATATGAACGGAACAATCCGGCATGAGTATATTTCAAAACTGCCGGATACACGGTTTTTCAAAACGGAGGAAGACGAAAAGCCGAAAGATGAATATACCAGCTTTCTTTATCGGCTGGAATCTTACAGATTCAGAAGAATGAAAAAATATCTCAAACTGAAGAAGCCTTCTGAAAGCGGTCTGCACATGTTTCTTGACAGTTTTTTTAAGAAACACGGGATAAAAGCAGATGATTCCGCAGAAAAAGAAATTCAGGAACGTATCCGGAACTTTCCTTCCTGTAATATACTGACCCGTGGAATTTGCAGTATTCTGAGAAAAACCGCAAAGCAATACGGCCAGACTCTGGATAAAGATACGGTAATAGCAGAAGTTTCGGCTTTTTTAAAATCTGATTGTGCATATGAGTCGCAGTATCTCAGCGATTATATTGCTTATTATTTCGTCTGTGATCATATGGGAATAAGTCCGGAAATGATTGATTTTATCAATCAACGGGTAGAAAAACTCACCAGACAGCTTGATTTTCTGTATTTTCCTGCCTGCTCTCCAGCCCTGGCAATCCGTGACAAGACCTATACGCCGAATGTGCTCTGTGAATGCAGACACAGCGTGAAAAGCGAAAAGATTACAGCCCGCTTTCAGCTGAGTCAGGAACTGGATTTCTTTGATCTGATTATAGCAAGTGCTGTGTATACACTGGGATTTCATGGTGTGACATCTATTTCGGCCAAGAAAATCTTTATCATGATCACCGGAGATTATGGAAGTGCTCCCGAACCGGAGCCGAAACGGGAGATTCAGAAACGACTTCTGAAGATGATGCAGACAGATGCCGTATTTTATGATAATAACGGAAAAGAATTTCGAGGAAAATTTCTCGCTCTGACCCGGAAGACAGATACTGTTTTTCAGTATACAGGCACACCGCCGCTGTTTGAATTTGCCGTGCATGACGACAAAAAAGTGATTACAATTCCTGCTTCCTGGCTGAAAATTACGGAAAATGATAAAAAAACGGTTGCTGATAATTTTTATAATATTATTATAAAAATATATATTATATGGCGGATTTCTGTCCTGAAACCGGATTTTAAGAATGAAAGGCCTTATCATCCCTATCGGATTACATTTTCTTACGGAGACAAAGGGCTTTTTCATGTAATTGAAAAATGCGGTATCTGCTCAAGGAAAAAACAGGATTATATTACAACGATCACCCGGACTCTGACGTATTATTCTCAGATAAAAGTGATTCAAGGCTATAAGATCACGGAAAAAAATGGCAATTCCCATTATGGAGCCGAACTGTTTACACCGGAGCATAATCCGGTGAATAAAAAACAGTGGAGAATCTTTTTTGAAGAGCTGATATAATATCGAAAAATAAATATTTTTTCGGGTTACTGGTAACATATATGTTGTCTAAACCTGTCAGCGTAATAAACAAGAGTTGATATCTCGACAGGGAAATCCGCTGATCCAGGATCTTTTATCTGATCTGGGAAGATTCTAGGAAAATGGTTATTCAATACCATTTAGCCAATACTGAAAGGTTTCAGGAGGAAGTCACCCCGAGGTCATTCCATTCATACGGTAAAATTTCCACGGACTGTAACTTGACACTAATTTTTCTTACCCGGTATTTTGCTGCCTTCCAGGCAGCAATGTACATTGTGATAATTCATTATTCTGAATTATAGAAAAAAGAAATTTTGTTCAATATATTTCCAGACAAATTTACAAATACAACAGTTAAATCAGCAAGAAAGAAGGCAAATACATGATTACAGACATCGAAAAACGCAGTCAGTCCAATCAAGAATCTACCGCTCAGAAAGACTTCGGGCATATTGATCTGAAAAAATATTTTGAAAATCTTGGTTATCTGACCGAAAAAGAAAAATCCGCTAAAACATACCGTCAATTGAGGTTTTATACACAGCTTGACTCCAATAAATGCTGTGATTTTGCCTTAATCGGAAAGCAGAATCAAACCGGTGCCATTTGTCCGGAAGAACAGAAAACTGGCTATATGCTGGCAGAAGAAATTTTTCTGAATCCTCTGCTGGATATTGCCTGCATTCAAAACTAAAGGAGGGCACAAGGCTGTTTCCACTCTACGAGCGGAAATAGGGAAATTGAAAGTTGAAATATCATTTTCACATTCAATACTACTAATCATATTCAGAAAGGAGTTACTTTTCTATGTCCGTTATCCGATTTTTACTTATTGCAGGCCATTATCCATAGCATCACTAGGTTACCGAGTGCCATCCGGCACTCCAATTGAAATTATGAATGCATAAAGATTGGTTATACATCCATATTTATCCGAATATCCGCTTTTATCCAAAGAAAGGAGACTTTGAATCATGAGTAAAAAAAGAAATTTAAACCAATATATCCCGCAGCAGAACAGAATTCACAAGTACAAAACAATTCAGCAGCTTCAATCACAAACGACTCATGCATCTGTCACAGATTACAAGCTGATTGAAAATCTTATTCAAAAGATGACTGTACTGCCGATCGAATGCATTTCAAGCGATATTTTGAATCCTGCTGCTATAATTCTTCAAGAGCAGAATCCGGGACTTGCAATGCCGTCGACTCTTAAAGAATTTTTACAGCAAATCCGCCAGTATGCCGGGAACGGAGATTCCGCAGAGTATCAGAGACTGCTGCTTCTCCTGACCTGCCTCTAAATTTACAAGAAAGAAGGAAAATACATGATTTTAAATATTGAAAAGCTTCGTCAGATCAATCAGGGGCCTATGGTTCAGGAGACTTTCAGCAATATTGATTTGAAAAAATATTTTGAGACTCTCAGTTATCTGACAAAAAACGAGAAGTATATGAAAACATATAGTCAGCTGCTGATTTATACGCAGCTTGACAGCAATAACTGCTGTGATTTCGCCTTGATCGAAGAGCAGAAACAAAGCGGGCATATCTGTCCGGCAATTCAGGCTCCTGTTACTGTCGGACAGATGCTGAATGCAGCCAGACAGATGATCACCGCAGAAGACTACTGGTGTACGGAATATGAAGACACAGCTCAGAAAACAGGCTGTATGCTTGTAGAAGAGCTTTTTCTGAATCCTCTGCTGGATATTGCAGGTATTGAAAACCCAAGGAGGACATAGGGCGATTCCCTCCCTCCGGTCGGCAATAGGGCAATTGAAGTCTGAAAAATCACATACAAAGAAAGGAGTTACTTGTCTATGTCCGTCATCCGATTTTTCCCCATCGCAGGCTGTTACCCATAGGATCACTGTTTTCCCGAGTGCCAAAGGCACTCCGGTTGGTATCATGAGTGCATGAAAAGGGATTATGCAATCATAATTTGTCCGAATATCCGCTTTTATCCTGAAAGGAGTTACCCGTCTATGTCCGTTATCCGTCATATATCTGCAGTTATCAGCGGATTCACTTAGAATCGGCTGAGTGCCATAAAAAATAGTTCTTTTCCACATCCTGTTCAGTCTGAACCAGGCTGGACAGGGTACATAAACTGAAACAAAAGAAAGGCAGGTGCATGCATTGCATGACCATTACAGAACTACAAGAAAAGATGAAACATCCCGTTGTATCCGATCATGAACTGATTCGGATACTGATTGAAGAAATGGCTTCTCTTCCCACATGCTGCATGTGCAAGGACAATCTGATTGCCACGAAGAGTACAAAGCCGTACCGTGAAGAAATCCAGAGTCATATCAGCAAAATTTTACAGCAGAGCTTCGAGATCGATGAAATGCAGACATTGGCCGGCATGCTGGAAAAAATTGATACATTCCCTAAAGAAGACAATCCGATGGACTACGGCACATTGCTGATGAATCTTGCAGCAATCCAGACCGGGTTTACCGTCATACAAACCGAAAACGAAAGAAGGTAGCTGATTTTGAATATTTTTATGCAGACACTCCGAAAGCAGACACAAGCACAATCTGTACAAAATCTGTTCATGCGAATCTCACTGAAAGATTATTTTGAGACTCTGGCCGAAATGACAGAGAATCAGGACTATATGCAGACTTATCAGAAAATTTTACCGTATACATGTCTTTCTTCGGATTTCATCTATGATTTCATGGCTGTCGAAGAAGAAGCCCCCTATCAGGCAGTTACCATCGGCGAAATGCTTGCAGCCGCAATGGAAATGTTTATCAAGAAGAAATATATCTTCTTTAAAGAAAACAGCGAATACGAAGAACTGGTAGAAAAAACAGGCTGTATGCTTGTAGAAGAACTTTTTATGAAGCCTCTGCTTCAAATCTATCACCAACAGAAAGGAACGATTGATACATGTACACAAACGTAATCAAAGAAACTTTCCGGGGCTGTCAGACTGTCAGCCTTTCGGATGAAATGTTCATCAGCAGAGTGATTTCTTTCACAGAAGAAGTAACTCCCAAAAGCATGGAAACCCTGATACTGCAGCTGCTGCATCTGGAACAGAGCAGCCCGGGAGAAAAGATCACTCTGCTGATCAACAGTCCCGGCGGAGATGTCACCTCAGGCCTTGCCGCTGTCGATGTAATGAACAGTCTCACATCACCGATCCGGACGGTATGCACCGGAATGGCGGCTTCTATGGCTGTGCTCCTGTTTTTGCAGGGCAAAGAAAGGGTTGCTCTGAAACATTCTACTTTCATGCTGCATGATCCCAGCTTCAGCGGCGGGGATATGGCCGGTGTCAAACCGCTGAACATGCAGGAAAGTCTTGACAGGCTCTTCCAGATCAGAAAAGAACTCGCCGGAATCATAGCCGAGTGTACCGGAAACACCCTGGATGCCGTCTATGAGAAAACCAAAACTGATTGCTATATGAATGCCCAGGAAGCTTTGGAGTTCGGAATTGTCAATGAAATCGGCAAATCCGTGTTCGGCTTCGATACCAATACAAACCAGAAAGGATAAATACACATGAGTAAACGAATCATCTCTGAAAAAATTCAGCTTGACAACAATACACGCAGCACACAGCTCAACAATAACGATCTTCTGATCGGTACAACGGGAAGCGGAAAAACGGGTTCTTATGTCAGCCCGTACATCCTGACCGCTCAGGAGAGCTTTATTGTGACAGATACCAAATCCAATTTATGCCGTACCTACCGGAAATATCTCGAAAAGCGTGGATATCAGGTATTTCTGCTTGATCTGACGGATCCGTCAGAAGGCTGCGGCTATAATCCGATGCAGTATATCGGGAAAACGGTCAGAAACGGTAAAGTGCATTACAAAGAAAAAGATATTCTGAGTATTGCCGCCGCTCTCTGTCCTGTGAAAAACACGAAAGATCCCTTCTGGGAAATGACAAGTCAGAGCCTGATTGCCTGCCTGATTTCCTATGTTCTGGAAGAATTTCATGAAAAAGATCATAATCTTGCGACCGTATCCGATGTATTCAAACTGATGGTAGCCGGCATTCATGCAAAGAATGTCTCGTTCATGGAAGAACACTGCCTGAAGAATCCGGATTCTTTTGCTGCCCGGAAGTTCATGATGCTGCAGCATTCTTTCGATGCCGACAGAACATGGTCATGTATCGAAATGTTTGTTTCTTCGGCACTGAATGTCTTTGACTTCGACGGTGCAAGAGAAATGCTGCAAAAGCCCCCGGCTTTCCGGCTGGAACAGCTCGGCCGTCAGAAATGTGCTCTGTTCCTGAACGTCAGTGACACGGACAGATGTCTTGACCAGATTGTGAATCTGCTGTATACACAGGCTTTTCAGGTGCTTTGCCGTGAAGCTGATGCTCAGCCTGACAGCAGACTGAAAATGCCGGTCCGGATTCTCATGGATGACTTCGCCTCTAATACACGGATTCCGGATTTTGATAAGCTGATCAGTGTCATCAGAAGCCGTGAAATATCTGTCAGCATTATTCTCCAGAATCTTTCTCAGCTGAGTTCCGTATATTCTGATGCCCAGAAATGGACGATTGTGAATAACTGTGATTCGATTCTGTACCTCGGCGGAACAGATATGTCAACGATCTATTACATTGCCGAACGTGCCAGAAAATCGCCGGACGAAATCATGGCTCTGGAACTGGACAAGGCCTATTTCATTCAGCGCGGACTGAAATCGGCAGTAAAGATTGATAAACTGAAACCCTATGCCATGGCCAAGGCTGCCTTTGCCAAAGAAAGAGGAGAAGCAGAAGGGGTTCCGCTGTAAAAATACCGTTCTTCCGGACAGTTTGCTTGTCCGGAAGAACGGATTTTTTTAGAATCTGCATTAGCAGCAAGCATTATACAAATCGCTTATTTTTTTCGTTTTTTCAGAAAAGAAAATCTTGACAAAGAATAGTAAGTATGTTAGAATAAAAGCACATGTTAATTACCAAAGGAGCTGAGTATAGTGCTTAATGAAGAAAAAAATTATTTTTACTGGATTTCTAAACCTATGATGAGTAAATATGGAATAAATGTTGCTGGAGTTTACAGCTTTTTACTCGGTAAATGTTCTGATTGTACAATCGACGAACCAGTCATTCCGGATGAACCTGTTATTGTAAGACCGGAAGAAATTGCAAAAAGCATACACATTTCAATCAACACAGTAAAAATAACATTGAAAAAAATGGAAGATCTGGGACTCATTCAACAAATACACACAACGGGGAAAGAATCCGCTTTCAAAATCTATCCGTTTGATGACCCTGATTTCGATGATGATTCTGAGTAAAACAGGCAACCTGTACGAATTCAAGTCAAAAAAATGAATGCAACATGTCTGTAGTCAAAAAGCATCCCCCCTCTCATTTGGCTCAGAATGCCCTCAGAGGCGTTTCCGAATCATGGGTATAAGTTTATGGCCTGACCCCTCAGAACGCATCCACGAGTCTCCTGTGGCCTCTAAAAGCGATTCTGACTCGCAGGCAAGAAAAATAACAAGAAAAAATAAAAAAGCAAGACATATTCGCCCGGGAATATATCTTGCTTTTATGATTTTATTATTTTAAAAAATATGTTTACTTCACAGGAAGTTTTTGCAGCCCGACAATAGCTTTCAGGATGTTGAGTGAATCTGTCGATTCGATATTTTTATTATTATCCACATCTGCATTAATCTTTCCTTGTGCAGAAAGTGTGTCTTTTCCCATGATGCTTTTGTTCAGTTGAATTACATCCAGAATGTTTACTTTGCCATTGCAGTCAACATCACCATACAGGACAGAAGAAGCAGCCGGTTCTTCTGCTGCTGTGCCGTCAGGTTCTACACCGCCGACCTGTATGCCGTCTACATAAACAGTGATTTTATCCGTCAGAACAGCGGCATCGTTATCATCTTCAAAAGAAATCAGATCTGCATAGCTGTAGTCATTGGAAGAATCCCATGTTGTGGTATAAGTTTCAGGATTGATTTTATTCACAAGACGGAACTGGAATACCCTGCTTCCGTAGAATTTGCAGTTTTCCCATTTGATTTCGACATAATACGTGCCATTATCGTCATACTTGATGGGTTCGGAAACAGTCGCATGACTTTTGCCGGATGTCATGGCATCTTCTGCATCATAGTCCACACAGCATTCCACAAAAGAAGCATCTTCGCCAATATCCAGTAATTCCTGAATATTGAAATAATAACGGCAGGACAAATCACTCATGAATCTCGGCGGGTTGGTCGTTCTGTTATGAATGACAACTTTCACCTGAAGTCCGGCTTCTGTTTCCTGATTCTTAGCAGCAGTCACGAAAATTTCAGGATGCTGTTCACAAGTGCCGCCTTCTTTCGGCTCGGACATATTCCAGTCCGGAATAATATAGTTTTGTTCTGCCAGTTCTTTGCCCTCTGCACCGTAGAAGTGATACAATCCGGCAAGATCTCCGCAGAATCCGGCATTATAGTCATCTGTTACTTCGTTGTAGATATAATCTTTTGTCTCATCGTGATGATAGTCTTTCAGATCAGGGCCGCCGACAAGAGCACCATAAAGAATATGTTCTTCTCCGATCGGATTTTCCTGAGACTGTGTGGCAGAACAGTGAGCAGCACGATGATGCGGCAGACTTGCATAGCTGTATTCATAGCCGACTTCATAGGCATAGCCCATCGGATTGTCACCGAGGATATATTCCATCTGTCTTTTTGCCCATGGCAGGAAAGTTTCATCTCCTGTCGACTTGGCATAGACGCAGGCACACAGACCGGCAGCGGTGTTATATCTTGCCGAGCCGTATTCTGATACAACTGCCCATCCGTTGGGAGATTTTGCAATAAAATCGCCGCTTGTCTGACTGTCCGGAAGATCCGGAATCTGATCATATGTCATAGGCGTGTTCCAGAGTGTGTCATCCAGGCCGAACAGCTTGTGACTGTGTACAGGTTCATAGCCCCAGTCGGAAGAATCCACCGTTGCTGCACAGCCGGACCAGAATTCCAGATTATACCGGAAAATATACCAGTCTCTGGAGAGATTCGTCACAGGTGCGAGCTTGGCAAATACACCGCCCCAGACAGTATCCCAGCAATGTACCCAGATATTCTGCCAGCACTGACCGGTATCAGAAATAATTCGCTTCATATAGCCGGTATACGGATGACTGCCCTTTTCTGTAGTAACAGTTTCGTCAACAGAAATAATATCGTTGATATAATCATAATCTTCTGTACAGTAATACAGCCAGACGGCCGCCCATGCCAGTTCGTCATAGTCATAGCTTGACGGATAGAACCCGCCGTCATAACCGAGGCTGGTTGCTCTGGGAGTGCCCTGTTCACGGTCATCAACTTCGGTATGGGTCTCCACAGCAAAGTCATACAAAGCTTTTGCGTATTTCAGCGATTTTTCGGCATATTCCGGATCAGTATCTTTAAAATTCAGATAATTGATCGCCAGTGAAGCCGCCGCACCTGCACACTGATCAGAAGCAGGGGTTTCGGTAGTAGCAAAATAAGCAGGTCTCTTGACTGCACAGGAAGCTGTTGCAACAATAGTATCATCAACCTGAAGTTCCGGAGCACACCAGTAGTTATGATCGTTATTGCCCTCACCGACCTGATAGCAGTAGCCGACCACTTTTCCGTCATCATCAAGAAATGTTGCTTTCAGGAAATAATCATTAATCCAGCGAAGTTCATCTTCTACATGGTCCTGAAGTCCCATTTCTTCGTAAGAATCACGGAATTCATAATAGCCCCATCCTACTGTAGAAGCAGAATATGACCCCGGCAGACCGAATTTCACATGATCTCCGGCATCATGCCAGCCGCCTGTGAGATCTAACAGGCCGTCACCGTCAGGATCAAGATATTTCCGGTTTGCTTCAATAAATTCGGCACTCATGTTCGTGCCTTCATACAGACCTTCCTGAGCAGAAAGACCGCCGTCGCCCTTACTGCTGTCTTCGGAGGCCTTTTCGCTTCCGTTTTCGAGGACTTTCATCGGCTGGAGCGGGATTTCTCCGTCTTTGACATGGCAGTCTTCACGCCAGGTATAATAACCGTCTTCCCCGACCTGATCACCGCACTTATTGGCATCATAGAAGCAAAGTGCCAGCTGGAGAGCTTCTGCGAAGTTATCATAATTATTCTGGTGCTCTGTATCAATGACAGCGGCACTTGCACCAGTCAGGCATAAAGAAGCGGTCAGTGCTGCACAAGATGACAACGCTGCTGCTTTTTTAGCCATTTTTCGTAAATTCATAAATGCACCTTCTTTATCAGATTTTTAAATATAACCTAATTATAAACGATTTAGAAGGCTTTGTCAATAGAAAAACAGGCAATTCTGCTATTTTTCATCAGAAAAAGCATTTATTTATATAATTTATAAATATGTTTATTATAAACAAAAAATAAAATTATTTTAATTTAAAAATATATATAATAATGCCTTTTTGGAGTAGAAGTGTCTTTTTGGGTGTGCTATAATATCTAAAATACTGATAAGGAGGTCTTTTTTTATGAAACTAAAGAATTTACCGTGGTCTGAAATAGGACTGTTTGCCGGAGGTCTGCTGTTCGGTACTGCCGGCCTGAAAATTCTCGGAAGCAAAGACGCTAAAAAAGTGTATACACAGACAACAGCCGCTGTACTTCGGGCAAAAGACTGTGTTATGAGTACTGTTGACAATATCCGGGAAAACTGCAATGATATTCTCACTGATGCGAAAGAAATCAACGAACAGAGAGCCGCAGCAGAAGAAAATTCTGTCATAGATGACATTCCGGCCAGTGAAGAAGATTCTCAGCCGTATCATGCGGAATAACCTGTTTTTCTCGCAGAAAGGGGGAAAACGCTTATGAAGTGTAAAATTCTGCATGAATCCGGACACAGTATGCGTGTACACCTGATGCAAAAGCATATGTCTCTTGCTCAGGCGGATATTCTGGAATATTATCTCCGCTCACAAAACGGTATCACGGATGTCAAAGTCTTCGACAGAACCTGTGATGTGATCATCAATTACAACTGCCTCAGAAAAACAGTGATACAACTGCTGGCAAAATTTGCCTATACGGAACAAAACGCTTCACTTGTCCCGGAAAAAACCGGGAGAGAACTCAACCGAACCTATGAAGAAAAACTTTCCTGGCTGATTATCCGCAAGCTTCTGAAAAGAACCCTGCTTCCTGTTCCTGTCAGAATGCTCCTGACATTAGGCTGTTCTTTCAGATATATCCTTGATGGCATGAAAGCTCTCCTGCAAGGAAAAATCAAAGTATGTGTGCTGGATGCCGCTGCAATTGCCGCTTCACTCGCACAAGGCGATTATGATACAGCGGATTCTGTCATGTTCCTCCTGAAAACCGGAGATATTCTCGACGAGTGGACACACCGGAAATCTGTTGATGATCTGGCTCGTACCATGTCACTGGGGATTGAACAAGTATGGCTCAAAACCGAACAGAATGAAATTCTGGTTCCGGTCAGTCAGATTCAGAAAGGCGATCAGATTATCGTCCGCATGGGCAGTGTGATTCCGTTTGACGGCACTGTCATTTCCGGCGATGCTTCTGTCAATCAGGCCTCTATGACAGGTGAATCCGCCGCCGTTCACAAATACGAGGGCTGTTCTGTCTATGCCGGAACGGTCATAGAAGAAGGAGCCTGTGTGATACAGGTCGAAAAAACATCCGGCTCCGGAAAATATGACAGAATCGTACAGATGATAGAATCTTCCGAAAAGCTCAAATCTCAGGCAGAAAACAAAGCTTCTCAGCTGGCTGACAGGCTTGTCCCCTGGAGTTTTGCCGGAACTATCCTTGTCTATCTGCTGACAGGGAATCTGACAAAGGCTCTTTCTGTGCTGATGGTTGATTTTTCCTGTGCATTAAAGCTGTCTATGCCTGTGGCTGTGCTCTCAGCTATGCGTGAATGCAGTCAGATCGGCATTACTGTCAAGGGCGGCCGTTTCCTGGAGGCGGTTTCTCAGGCAGATACGATTCTGTTTGACAAAACCGGAACACTGACTTATGCTTCGCCGCAGGTTTCGCAGATTATCACATTCGGCGGCCATGAAGAAAATGAAATGCTCCGTCTGGCGGCCTGCCTGGAAGAACATTTTCCGCATTCTGTTGCCAATGCAGTAGTCAGAGCCGCCGCCGAACGGCATTTGTCTCATGAAGAATGCCACTCCAAGCCGGAATATATCATTGCTCACGGAATTGCAAGCTATGTCGGAGACCAAAGAATCCTGATCGGAAGCTATCATTTTATCTTTGAAGACGAAGGCTGTTATGTACCGCTGGGAGAAGAAGCGAAATTCTGTTCTATGCCGAAAGACAATTCAAGACTCTATCTGGCCATTTCTGACGAACTGGCCGCTGTAATCTGCATTGATGATCCTCTCCGGCAGGAAGCGGCTGATGTGATTCAGAAACTGCATCAGCAGGGAATTGCACATATCGTCATGATGACCGGAGACAGCAAGCATATCGCCCGCAGTGTAGCGAAAAAAGTCGGTGTGGATGAATTCTATTCCGAAGTTCTGCCGGAAGATAAAGCCGGATATATCCGCCGTGCTCATGAACAGAACCGGACTGTTATCATGGTCGGTGACGGTATCAACGATTCTCCTGCACTTTCCGAAGCAGATGCCGGAATTGCCATCAGCACAGGAGCCGCAATTGCAAGAGAAATAGCAGATATTACCATTTCAGCAGAAAATTTATATGCTCTGACAGAACTGAGACTGCTCAGTGATGCTCTTATGAAACGAATCCGATATAATTATAGATTTATTATAAGTTTTAATTCTGCATTGCTGATACTGGGAATCCTCGGCATTTTACCGCCGGCATTATCGGCATTTCTGCATAATGCCTCGACACTGGCAATCGGAATGAAGAGCATGACAAATCTGAAAAAATAATATTATCTGATCAGCAAAGGAGAAAAATTTATGCCTGTATGGGAAGATTTTGAAAATCAATGTACAGAATATTTAAATCAAAAATTCGGCAAATATGCCGTATTTACGCATAAAGGCGGGGCAGATTCCACCGTTCCGGATATTCTGGTCAGCACCAAAAACGGAAATTCTTTTTATATCGAAGCCAAACATTCTCCGGCTCAGTGCGGACAGTTTGTCCTGCTGCCCGATTTAAAAACAAAAAGTTTCCGGTACAGTGATCTGAATGCAACGGAACTCAACGAATCTTCTCAGAAAATTATAGCATACATGAATCAGGATTTTGAAGCATTCAAAGAAGCCAGCACCGCCGGAAAAACTATCAATATTTCAGATCAAACAAATATATTTTCAAATTGGATTATCCGGACATATGCCGACAAAGGCGTAAAATTTTTTATCACCAATGATAATACAATCGTACCGCTTGAGCATTTCAGCGAGTATTTCGACATCAGTGCGAAATATCGGATCAAAAGAAGCGGCTCCGGTTCCGTCGGGAAAAGCAGGCTTGACTGTGTTATGGACTATATCAAATCGCATGATTATGCTGTGACGGCCTTTCGTACCGAGGAAAATAAGCTTTATGTGACTTCTCAGAATCAGCTGAAAAATCAGAAATTTGTTCTCAATGATCATGAATATATGTTTGCTGCCAGAAAAAATGAATATGAAATCAGAAAGCTTTCCAATACTTACAATGCCAATGTTATTTTTTCAGTGATCTTCAAAGAGACAAAAGGACTGTCAGATGATGATTTTATTAAATATTTATATTAAATTAATCAATAAAAAATCAGCTTGCCTTAAAAGCAAGCTGATTTTTTTACTCAGAAAGCATTTTCTGCACAATATCGTGATATTTTCTTCTCCATTTTGCTGCATCCTGATATTTCATCAAACTGATGTTGAGCTTCTCCAGTTTTTGCAGTATGCTTAAATGACGTTCCGGTTTCTTCAGAATTTCGGCTATTTTTTCAGAACGTTCCAGCCATTTGCAGGATTCTTCCGGTTTATGCAGTTTTTGATAAAATTCTGATAATGTAAGACACTGCGATAACTGATCTTTTATCTTTTCATTTTGTACAGAAACTGTATACTGATATGATACGATAGAAACCGCCTTTTCTGTTTCCTGGTTCTGATCATAAAATTCAGCAAGAATGCTTAATGCTGTCTGATATGCTCCGGAATTTCCTTTTTTCAGAGAATTCAGAAAATCAAGAGCTTTCCGGAACTGCTTTTCCGCTTCTGCGATATGCTGAATCTTCCGATAAGAAGAGACGCTCTTCAGGAGGCTTCTGAAATATTCCGGCGGACTGGAAAAAGCAGCTTCTTTCTCGGCAAGCAGATCGAACCGGACTTCTGACAGCAATGCAGGATTTTCCGTAAGCTGGGCAAGAGTCAGCATCAATTCTGCTGTGAAGATATGTTCCTTTCCGTATTGAGAAACGGCATGATTCAGGGCATTTCGATAGAGAACAATCGCTTTTTCAGTTTCTTCCTGCTCTTCTGCAAGTTCTGCCTGAAATACAAGATGCGGAAGAAGAAAGTTTTCTGAAACAGGATTTTTTTCATATTGTGTGAAATAAGACTCTGTCTGTAATTCTGTTATTTCATAAATATCAGCAAAAGAAGCAAAAAATGTCAGCCAGATACTGCTTTTCTCTTCTGAAACTATTGCAGAATCAAGACAGGCTGAGGCAAGTTCATGCTCGGAATGACGTATTTTCTGATTCAGCATTTTCATACAAATCAAAAAAGCCTTTTTTTCTGATTCTTCCGGCATAATATCATGCTGTGCTCTGCACAGGTATACCCTTGCCAGCTCTGCCGGAGATTCCTGACCGTCCTGCAGACGTTCTTTCCAGTATTGCTCTGCAAGAGAAAGATTTTCTTCCGCTTTCTGACGGTTATCAAGTAAAAAATACAATTCTGCCAGTTCCAGGGCATTATAATCATTTTTCTGTTCTTCCAGAAACATAACCGCTTCCGGATAGTGCTTCTGATCACGAAGCAGTTTCACAACCTGAATAAAAAGATACGCATCTACAGGCACTCTGCTTTTCTGATACTGCTCTGTGAAAGAAAGTGCCAGTTCTGCCGCAGTTTCTGTATTTCCATCTGCAATACAAGCTTCTATCCGGTCGGAAAGTTCTTCCTGCTCTGTGCGGGGAATCGTATTCCCGTTCCGGTCAATAAAGCTGACACCCCTGTCAGCCGCTGCTTTATAAGAAATAGCTTTTGTCTCATTGGAAAGCGGATTTGAAAAATTTTCATAAAAATCATACAAGATTCCGGAAATATATTTCCGCTCTTCCTCATCAGAAGCAGACTGCAAGGCAGATTCTCTGAATTCGGCAGAATATCGCCATAAAATTTCTTCGTCCGGGATTTCACAGTCAAATTGCAGAGAAAGTGCGGCAGATTCACAGAAATCTCCCATCATCAGACAGGAGAAGAAAGAAAGCTCTTCATTCAGGCAGTTTTGCAGAGCAGTACTCAGCTGATGAAAATATTCTGCATAGATTTCTTCGTTATCAAGAGAAAAACGGACACTTTCCAAAAACCGGCGGGCCTGATATACCTGACAGCTGACCGGTTCTTTTCTGTGCAGAATGCCGCAGATCTCATGCACTCTTGCAAAATGTTTTCCGGCATCAGACAGCTTTTTTCTTAAAGAAGATTCTGCAAGCGTGGTCTCTAAAGTACAGAGTGAAACACTCTCCCCCTGAATGCGTTCCGAAGCCCGTTCACAAAGCTGAAATGTATATTTTCTTACGGCAGATTTCTGAAATTCCGAACGAAGCAAAGCAGAATAAAGCCCGTCTGTCAGCGAAATACAGGACTCTGCCTGCGGCGGAAGATGAAACAGAATTCTGTCAGCTATAAGCGAATGCAGAGAAATTGTCTGACTGCTTTCTGTCTGAATCCATCCTTTACCGATCAGAAGACCGATTGTTTCAGAAATATTTTCTCCGAACCAGCAGGATAACAGCTCTTTTCTGACAGAATGCAGACCAATCACCGCCAGCATTTGCATAATAAGCTGTTCTTTTGGCGTAAACGGAAAAATATGAAATAAAATATCAATATGCTGCGAGACAGAAGCATTGGAAAGCTGCCAGTCTTTTAACTGCCGGACTTTTCTGCTGTCCATCTCTTTCAGATTGGCATGAATAAAATATTGATATACCTGCGAGGGCAGTATTTCCGTCCGCTGCATTAAACGTGCCAGCAATGCCGCTGTCATGGCATGAAGATTGATAAAATGCAGTAATTCCTGAAGTACTGCTTTTTCTTTTTCCTGAAACGGCCTTGTGCAGTAGTGCTGAAATAATAGTTCTGCCTCCTGCAGTCCGCCGACAAGAATCAGTTCTGCTTCCGGAAGTTCCGGACACAGCCGGGAAGTGACAAGCACCTGACAGGGAAACTGAAACCAGATCTCTGTTAATTCCTGTATCTCTCCGGTATCATAATTGTCAAGTATCAGCAAAGTGTCAGAAGTACATAACTCCTGAATCAAAGAAAGCCTCTGTTCAGGGGTATTGCAGTCAGACGGCAGATTCCGCACAGGAAAATTTTCAGCATCACAGATAGTATTTTCCCAATTTTCCTGATATTTCACATATAAAATAATATTATACTTCTTTCGGAATTGTGCTGCATACTGCAAAGCAAGCGTACTCTTGCCGACACCTCCTGTTCCTGAAAGAATCACATGCTTCTCCGGAAGCATCTTTTCTATTCTGCTGATCTCCTGAACTCTTCCTATAAAATACGCCGGAGAAACGGAAAAACTCGAAATTAAGGCAGGAATATGTACTTCTGAAGCAGAGATGATCTTATCCAGAGCAGAAATCAGTTCTTCGTCAGAAGAAAAACGGCTTCCGGAAGAGGCCACTATTGTATGATTAAAAAAATGATTCAGCAGACGGGGAAGCGTTTCAGAAGTGCCTTTCAGAAAATAATGCTTTATGCTTCTCGCCGGACGAACTCTTTGATCCAGTGCATTCGGCAGCCGCTGCATCAGAACAGAAAACAGAATGCACCCCAGTGAAAACATATCTGACTGAATCGAAATTTGCGGAATCACTGTATTTTTTACTTCCGGAGCAGCATATCCCTGTGAACAGGAAAATATTGTCTTCGGGTTGTATAATTCTGAAATCTGTATCATACTGTCAAAATCAAACAGTAATACCTGAATGCTCCCTGACGGCAGTCTGAAACAAAGAATGTTTTCAGGCTTGATATCCAGATGAAGCCAGCCGCTGTCATGATACGCTTTCAAAGCAAGAGCTGTCTGTTTCAGAACATCTGCAATTTCACAGAGATTTGCAAACTGAAATTTCTCCATAGTCAAGCCGTCTTTATAGTCAAGAATGCTGTACATCGTATTTTCAGCGTATTCAATTCCCCGAACCGGTGCGGTAGAGTTGACCGTTTCCAGAAGAATCCGCTGTTCTGCCTGTAATGTCACGCTTTTAAGAAAACGTTCCTGCTGTGGTTTCTGCTGACCGTTGAACGTCAGACTTCCGTCAGCATTTCTCACGGCCTCAGAAGAGACAGGATAAAATTCTTTCAGTCTGACAAGATGACGATTCTGCAAAGAATCTGCATATTCCGCATCATAAACAAGACAGCTTCCGCCTCTGCCGCAAAGAGACAAAATTTTACAAGTGATCTCTCCGAGCTTCAATTCTGTTCCCGCCGGAAGCGGAACACGCAAATCAGTCATGATAATTCCCCTTTAAACTGAGACAAGAAAGTCCGCAGTCACTGTAATTTTCTTCTGTCAAAAAAATAATATCTGCCGGAAGACGCAGAAATTCTGAAAATATACTATCAGTTTCCGGATGACAGTTTCTGATGATCAGCAGAACAGGTTCATCACATAACGTTTGCAGGCAGTTCAGACGTTCCGGGGCTGAAACTAAAGCCCTATCCTCTTCACTCATAGAAAAATTTTCGCTTTCTAGCATGGAAAGTAAGCCGTTATTGGCATCTCCTTCTGCCGTGTGTACGTACAGAAAACGGAAAGTATCTGCATAGGCTCTTGCTGTTTCGGCATCAGCCTGAAGCATGAGAACATGATTTTCCTCTATTTTTTGCCTTATTTTAAAAATATCTGTTTTCAAGATCTGCTTTTTCGGAAGCGGAATCCTGTGAATAAAATACGGTTCTTTTTCTTTCAGATGCTGACAGATTGATTCACAGATTTCAAGAGCTTCGTTCCAGTCCGATACGGAAACAGGCGTATGCAGAATCACTTTGATCAGAGCAAGACTGTCTCTGACAATTGCCGGATGCAGCGAAATTACAGATTCTTTGAAATTACTGTAATTATTTAATTTATCTGTGAAAGTGATTTTTTTTCCGAATATTTTTTCTGCAATACAGTTTCCGATAGTATTCCGGAGTGAATAGGCCAGAAACGGCGAAAAATCCAGATGCAGAAAATGCACTGCTCCTTTTTTGCCGGATTCAAATAAAATGCCGCTGACCGGAATGCCCGGTTCTTTTCCTGTTTTCTCTATAATCAAAGTTTCTGCCTTGCATAATGATAAAATATTATAGAAAAATACAGAAACAGACATAGCTGTATTTAAAATTTCTCCTTCATAGAAAGTACTTTCTGCAATAAGCGTTTCTTTTTCTTCCCTGATTTCATGATAATCAGGAAGAAATGAGGAAAATTCAGATAGTTTCTGTAATTCAGCCGTGAAAGAAAGTGCTTCGGAACAGCGTGTTTTCAGCATGTTCCAAAGAGAATGCAGAGCTGGTTGATCCGGAGCAATATCCTGCGGAGCAAATCTTGTTTCAAATATTATTTTCGGCAGACCTTTTCTGGTCACTTTTTTTTGACAAATCTGATAATCTGCACCATATTCTGACGAAACAATGATTTTATTCATACCCATAACTCCTAGTATAATAATGATATAGTCAAAAGACGGCTCAAAACTAGACAACCAGACGAAAAAAAGGTATAATAAAGATGACAGGACAAAAAATGAGTGCCTCCTAGGGAAGCAGATTTTTACCTGCTGATACCTGCTTTTAA
>JAFUWN010000001.1 GCA_017483465.1 Oscillospiraceae bacterium | reverse complement strand
CAATTTAATCGCATAGAAAATGCACTATGGTCGAAATTAAGAGCTGCCGTCTCATTTGAGGTATAAAACACCATATCGGCTCTATCGGAGACTGATCCGGTAACCGTTTTGTTATGCGTACAATGCAGAAACTGTAAATGGACAATGTCACATTCAGAAGCCGTTTCTGAGCTGCGAATACTCTCCATAAAATGTGCGGCGGTCACCGTGATACCGCTGATAATCTTATCTTGATCGGCATATAATTTCCGGCACATAATAGAAATCGGATTCGTCAGCTCCCCTTCGTAATTCGGGTCATCAGCAGAATTAATATCGGAAATTACTTTCACATACGCACCTGCGATCGCCGCACATGTCAGAAAATCCGTCAGAGTTGATACTAAATACGGGTCTTGTTCCGTGCCTGTACCTGTGTAAGCCATGCTCAATACCACCTTTCGTTTTTCTGGCAAGTAACTCTTGTGATCTGATTAGTCCATGAAATCGTATTATCACCGGGGGCAAGAAAAGGGAAATTGCCGAGTGTTGAGCTATTGGCGATTGCATTCGGATAGTAAGCAAGCATTTTCTCACAGTCGATAGCGAGTGTATCATGCAGATTGAAAATTTTCAGCACTTCTCCGTTTACGATCAGATGTGCTTCCTCTCCTTCTCCTGTGATTGTCCAGACAGGCTTGCAATAGCGATTTCCGGTATTGATGATAGTTCCCTGTGAAATATCTTCCATAGGATTTTCAACTGCATACTTGAACGGTTTGCAGTCGAAATTAATCTGATACTTGATTTTCTTGCCGTTATGCTGGCTCTCTGTCTGCACTCCGGAGAGCTTCTGCACTCTGTATTCGTAGTTACTGAAACGGCTTGTCCGCAGAGTTTTGGCATTTTTCAGATAATCATAGATAACTGTATTATCGAAATTTTCAGAGAAGAACTGATAAGCCGTAACCGTAAGACGGATATTTTCAAAAGTATCATCAGGGGAAACACCGTCTGTGTCAGCCCCTGTCTGGTACTCCGTATAGCGTTGCTGTGCCATAGGTGGAACAGGCGGTGTGTCTATATACAAGCCTATTGTGTTGCTGCTGATACCATTTACGATAATATAATCACTTGAAATTATGTCCATCCTGCACCTCCATAACCTCTGTTGTCCTGTATATGCAGGACAGTCAGATGATCATCAATTTCACGGATAGCCCTGTCAACAAGTTCGCTGATGTCATCCGGAGAATTGATGTTGAAACCGGGAATTGATAAATTAAGATTCTGAATGACGGTTCTGGATTGACTGCCTGAAACAGAAGTATTTCTGCCTGTTTCATAGTGAGTACGGGGAATTTCAGGACTGACAGGAATATCCGGCTGCACAGGAATATACAGCGGCTGTCTTGTAAGTCCTTTGATTTTGTTGGCAATGGTATCAAGATTATCAGAAAATGTGATTTCACCGCCCTGAGTCTGAACATCAGGTGATTCAATCCCTGTGAGTTCTGCATTTACCATGACATGGTTCTGCATGACATCAGCTAAATTTCCGGCGAACGTTTCAGCCTGGCTGAGAACAATGTATTGATTTTCCTTGATACCGTCGGCAAACAGTTTCATCATGTCTGGAGCATAAGTATGGAAGTCAGAAAGAGCACCTTTCTCCGGTTCGGAGAAACCGATATAAGCCCTGATTGTTTCAGCGATACCGGAGACAGTATCAATGACACTGTTGTAAGCATTGATGATACCGTTTGTGAAATTCTGGATAAGGTCAAAACCCCAGACAGAAGCTTTTTCTTTGAGTGAATCGAATCTGGATTGAATGCTGTTTGTCAGTGAAGTGATATTATTTTCAACAAGGCCGGAATTATTTTTGATACCGTCAGCAAACAGTTCCATCATGTCTGGCATCCATGTATCAGCCTTTGAGAATGCCCCCTCTTCCGGAACAGAAAAGCCGAGATTTTTTTCACCGAAGTCAGCGATTTTTTTGATTTCTTTTTCAGGCAGATATGCATTTTCACTGATACCATCAGCGAAGAGTTTCATCATATCTTTGCCGGACTGCTCACTGGCTGCTATAATGGAGTTATCAGCTGTCAGAGCTGTATTGATTTTGTCAAGTTTTATCTGCCATTCATCTTCAATGGCAGTTGAGCTTGCAATCCCAGAACCGAAAGTTCCGGCTAAGTTCTTGCCGGATTGTTTCACATCATCTGAACTTGAATTCTGTTCAAGAAGCCAGCGGACAGTTTCCATTTTAGAGTTGACTTCATTTTCAAAATCAAAGAAATTAATTCCGTTACCGTTACCGAAAGAATCATAAATATCATCATTCTGCCAGCTAAGGACTTTTTGACGGTACTTATCACTTTGGAAACCAAAACCAGAAGCAGTTTCATCAAGGGCAATATTTTTATAAATCTGATCATATGACAAGCCGGAAAGATTATTGAAAGTCCATTCCCACCCTGCTTTTATCTGATACCAAGCGTCTTTGAAACTGTCAGTGACAGGAGAAAGAAAATTGTCAACTTTTTCTGCACCGATAGCGTCACGAATTAATGTGCCGATACCCCATCCTGCGATAGCCGCACCGACAGCAGAAACGACAGCAGTTGCACCGAATGCAAGAGAACATCCTCCTGCAATTGCTTTAATCGTAATCTGTGCAGTAAATACGTCTTTGAGGAATCCGCCGAGGCTAAGTGCAACAGTTCCAAGCATAGTAGCAGCGGCTTCCGATTTGAACCAGAGGGAAATAGCTGTTGTAATGCCTTGCCCGAGTGCGAGCGTAGTTCCCATAGAGATCAGCTGATTAGCCGTACTTGAATCAATAGCACTTGCCACACCTGAAAGCAGATCAGGAGTATTTGTGATAACATTTTTGATAATATCAAAAACTTTGTGCAGAATACCGCTGTAATCAATGCCATTGATGACAGAACCTGCACCATTGCCGACAGATTTCCAGTCGATTGTAGTCAGCAGGGTATTTGTAGAATCCAAGAATCCGTTTGCAAGGGTATTAATATTTTCACCGATTTTTTCAAAGTCAATATTTTGAACAACGGAATTGATACCCTCACCGATTTTTTCAAAGTCAAGGCCGTTTTCACCGAACAGAATGTCGATTGCACCGTTAAAAATATCGCTTCCGAGATTGACAGCAGAGCTGATGATTCCGGCAATGTCCATATCTTCACTGTCTAAAAATTCACCAGCCTTTGTGAAAACAGACTGGAAGAGAGAACCGGCAGAATCAACCGCACCGGAGATATCGAGCTTGCCGATCATCTTGCTGACAGCACCGGAAATTTCAGAAGTATCAATACCGCCGATCTTTTCAGAGAGATAGGCAGGAAGATTGATAAACAAGTCATCAAAAGCCGGAACGATCACACCGTCATAGAGCTGATTGAAAGCATTATCGAATTCTGATTTGTTATCTTCAATGCTTGTGAACACAGATTCAAGCAGGGATTTCCCGGCTTCTTTCAGGGCTTCTGCATTGTTTTTGATTGCTTTTGTAACACGCTTTACCAGTTTTGGAATTTGTTCAGTAATTTTCGGAACAGCCTTTGTCAGACCGTTTGCCAAAGAGGCAGCAATCTGCATACCGCCGTCAATCATATCCGGCAGGATTTCAACAGGAGCGTCAGCCAGTGTAACAAGGACTTGTGAAAATCCGCTACCGATTTCTTTTGCATGATTCCGGATTCCCTTAACAAAAGCCTTGAAAGTGTCCGTTGCGGATTTCACGATACTAGGAAGCATGGAATTGATTTCCTCAACCGTATTTCCGACAACAGCAGAGAGCATTTCAAAGCCGCCTGCAATGCCCTTTTCTTTGACAGCATTTGCAAGTTTTCCCATTTGTTCTGTACCGAACTGAGTGAACTCACGGAGAGCAGGAGTCAGGTTATCGCTGATTCTGACCTTGACAGAATCAAGAGCGGAGTTAAACAGAGTAACATCACCGGCGAGATTGTCAAGCTGTTTTGCCGCCATTTCAGCGGCTGCACCCTCTGCCTCAGAAAGCCGATTCCACAAGTCAACCCATTCTTCCGGGTCAGTACCGATAAGGGCAGTCATGCCGGTGATGGAGTAGCTTGTGAAAATATCGTTCATGATTTCGGAGTATTCCTGTTTATTCTCGTAATCTTCACCGAGCGTTCGAGTGAAGTAATCACGGAAATCAGCAACAATATCCTGAATCGCCCTGAACTCTCCTGTTTGAGAATCGTATGTCTGGATTCCCATTTGTTCAAATCTTGCGGCAGCAGCGTCAGAACGTGGGTTCTGTAAATTCTTGATGATATTTTTGAGAGCATTGCCGCCTTGTGTGCCAGTCAGATTTTCACCGGCATTAGAGAGCAGGCCTAAAATCTGAACAAGTTCAGCCGTACCGCCAGCGAGAGTTCTCGCCTGAGCACCGATTTTCATAATGCCTTTGCCGAGAGTAGCAACAGTAGAACCGGAATTGCTTGCACCGACAGCGATTTGATCTGTCAGGAGTCTGATTTCTTCCGGAGTAAGCCCCAGAGCATTACCGCCCTTTGTGATATAGGTTGCCGCTTCTGCAATGCCTATATTACCGGCACTTGCCATGTTGAGAACTTCTTCGATAGAATCAGCAATTTCCTGTTGTTTATATCCGGCAAGAGCCATGTTGTTGATAGCCTGTGCGGCTTCACTTGATGTAAACTTAGTATTTTCACCGAGTGTAACGGCCATTTCACGGAGAGAACCGGAAAAGTCATCAAAAGAGAAATTGGCTGATACGTTTCCGTTATTGATTTCATCAATGGTAGTCTCCAGAGTAGCGGCGACTTGTGACATAGATTTGTCGAAATCCATACCGACAGAAACAGCCTGTTTGCCGAAATCAATCAGAGCGTTTGTTGCTGTACCGATAATGTCAGTCACACCGGAGATTGCACCGGCTGCAATGTCATGAAAACTGGAAAAGGCCTCACCAGCCAGATCAGCAACACCATGAAAGGCGAACTTTCCGGCTTCATAGACCGCATTGAAAGCGGACTTTGCAATTGAACCGAGTGTGGAAAGAGTTTTCCCTAAATCCTGCACATAGGTTGAAGCAGTTGTGTAAATATTTTTCCATGCGTTTTCGGCAATTTTTTTCTGTTCAGCGGCCGCCTTTTCAGCTTCTTTTATCTGTTGCTGTGCGAGCTTCTCCGCTTCTTTTGCGGCTTTTTCAGCGGCTTTTGCTTCTGCTTCTGCCTTTTTTTCGGCTTCCTTTGCGGCCTTTGAAGCGAGCTGTTCTTCGTACTGTTCACGTTGTTGAGCCAGCTTTTGGCTTTCAGCAGTTGCTCTCTGATCGGCGGCGATTCTTGCCGCTTCGATTTTGGCAGCAGCAGAAATTTCAGCTTCTTTTTCTTTTTCAGCGAGTCTTTCTCTTTGTAAAGCTAGTTTCTCACGTTCAGAATTTGCCCTTTGATCGGCGGCGATTCTTGCGGCTTCAATTTTGGCATTGGCTGCAAGTTCTGCTTCTTTTTCTTTTTCAGCAAGTCTTTCTTTCTCAGCAAGTGATTTCTGTGCTGCACTGAGCCTTGCAGTTTCTGCTTTCGCCCATGCATTGACATAATCTCCGTACACCTGAGCATTCGCTTTAATCTGTGCGGCAGCAGAGCTTTCAGCCTCTTTGGTAATCGTCTTGTATACATTGCTGATGTTGGTACTGCTGTCATTGATTACCTTGTTGTAGTTCTTTGTGATGTTATTGATTGTACTGCCGACAGAGCTTTCAATCTCTCTAGCGAATTTTTCAGCTTCTTTTTCGGCTTCTTTCAGGGCTTTTTCATAGTCAGACTTATTCAGCCTGAGACTTGCCTGTAAATCAAAAACGTCCATTTACTCACCACCTTTTCGAGAGAAGATATGTATAAAAAAATCCGGCAGGCTTTCACCTGTCGGATTGATGATATTCAGTTATTAGTTGCCGAGGAGTTCACGGAATCTGTCAATCGCCTTGCTGTTGTATTTGAAAACGTCAACTTCCTTGTTAGCGTTCTTTGCTTTGTCTTTGTACCATTCGCCGTATTCTTTGGTTTTCATGCCGTTCTTGTTTGCGAGCAGTCCGATTTTCTGAGCAGATGTTCCGAGCATGTCAGCGATTTCACCGGCATAGTACATCTTCTGTTCGATTTTAGGGAGCATGTCAAGCTGTTCGCCTGTCAGCATTTCGGCGGCTTTCACAGTCAGAATATAACCGTAAGTTTCAGAGCGTGTTTCAATCACCTTTGCGGCTTTCAGCAGTCTGTCAGCGATTCTTGCTTTAGCGTTCATTTCCTGAATAGCAAGTTTCTTTTCCGTGTTCGGGTTCGTGGGAATCGCCTTGCCGTGCTTGATGTGCTGTTCCATAGCGTGGAAAGCGTTGACATACAGTGCTGTGAAAACAGTGCCTTTCTGTCCGGTCATCTTGTTTGCAACCATTTCACAGCCTTTGCGAGTGAGCATGTAGCAAGGTCTTGTTTCGCCTTTGCTGTCCTGATAGCTGGATTCAACGAAGAAATCAACCGAAGCAATTTTGCTTTCGTTAAGATAACCGCAGTATTTGCGAATATCTCTCATCAAATCTGCATGATTCTTTTCGACTACCTGAGCAACCTGTCTGCTGTCAACTGTTTCAATGCCGTTGAAGTTCATAATAGTCAGTTCCATTACTTTACACCTCCCATAAGAGCAAGGGCGGTGTCGAAACCAGCCTTGAAACTTTCCTCAGCTTCGGCATTAACAATATCAGTGATAATGCAAGCAGTTTCAAGTCTATCATCTACCTCATCAAGTATGCCACGGATTGCACGGCA
>JAFUWN010000013.1 GCA_017483465.1 Oscillospiraceae bacterium | reverse complement strand
TGGCTTCGGGGGTTACACTGGAAAGCAAGGCAAGGCAGGGAAGGAATTTTGTGGGGGTTCCCTGGAAAGCACACCCGCAAGACGGACAGCAGCCGAAGCGGACACGCTGCGAAAGCGGCCGGACACGGTTTTGTATATTATGCTGTATCAGGCTTGCAAGCTGCTGCGATCAGATTCAGCATGTTGCACAATCACAAAATTCAGTCAGCCGTCTGGTCACGCTGATCGGAGTGGCAGAAGCCCCCGGAACGTATGCCGGTCTCTCCTGCCGCTCAGTATAAATTTTGTGTAACTTAGACCTGCTTTTTCTCAGAACGGAAGTGCAAGCCCCTGAATGACCTCTTCAAAGCTCTCAAAATCTGTAGTATCAATTTCCGGTGCAGAATCTTTTTTACACTCCGTACAGCCAAGACAGCCATAAACAGGATATGTCGGCTTCTTACACGGCGGTTCTATTACATCATTGTCCAGTTCCACGGCTTCGAGCACCTGTCCGGAACTGTCCAGACAAAGAATCTGATAGACATCAGCCCGGCCGAACTGCTCAATATCATTCTCCATACACCAGCCGACATAATTAAACGCTTCTTCATAGCTCAGAAACGTTCCGCATGTGGCACTTCGTTTGAATACTTCCTCATCATTTCTGATTTCAGACACATTTCAGATACAATTACTCTATAGTAGTTCATCACTATCAATGTTTCAAAAAATAACGGAATATAGTCATTTTTTTAGTTTTCTGCTTTCTTATCCGGAATTATTTTCAGCCTCTCCCCTGCCGAATTTTACATCCGGAAGACCACTCCCCCGCACGCAATACAGGGCTTTTTCAGCTTTCTGTCTTTCTGTCCAGATAATCATCATTTTCAATGCTTTCAGACTCCCCGACACGGAGACCGAGCAGAGCAAGCACATCCTGAGAGAATTTCTTGAATGCCTTCTGCCTGATCACAGCTTCGGCAAGCTCATAATGATAGCTGATATAGTTTTCATGCCTGTAAAGTGCGTTACGACGATCTACTATATCATCATCCAGACGCATCAGCTCATTGACCAGATATGCAAGCAGCTCTGTTTTTTCACGTTCTGTCATGCCGTTCCCCTCACTTTCTGCAATGCCCGTTCCTCGGAGATCATATTCTGTATTCGCTGGGGAATCTTTCTGGACTTCTTTTTCATGAGAATCTGACGGAATTTCTCAAGTCCTTCCAGCTCAATCAGAGCATAGACGGAATTCCCGGCCATACTGTAGACATACTTTTCACACTTTGCCTTATTGTATTCCAGATCTTTATTATGCCAGAGAGACAGCGGCAGAACATCACCGACAAGCTCAGCCCAGTACTCAGCAGTTTCCCATCTTCTCTTATTGCTGTCCTCGGAAGGCACAACAATCCGGAAATAGTTTGCCACTACACGGGAGAATACCTGACCAATATCATAATCGGCCTCTGCCAGCTCAGAAAGAAAACTGAATGCCCTGTCCCTTCTCAGCTGCATTTCAAATCTGACCCAGTGTACAGGCTTTTCATCAGAATTCTGAGAAGAAATATTTATAGTCTGAGAAATAGCTTCATCATGCTTTGCAGTATTAGAGCCGTCCCACTGATATTTTTTATTTACGGTTACACTGGTAAAACCACGCTCAAAAGCCTTGTCATAAATTCTCATTCTTGTTTCTGACTGTGCCGAGCCGAGATAAACAGTCTGTCCGATATTTCCCGGATGAGCAGTCACAGACACAGAATCCGACTTGAATTTAGAAACGAAATTTCCGGCCATAACATCAGAAGCTACCCTGTCAAGCGGAATACATCCGCTTTTATCATCAAAGGCAATATCCAGACGGGTAATAATAAAGTCTTTTCTGGTAAGAATATCGGTAAACACAGAAATCCAGTCGGCCACTACTTCCCCATCCGCAGACATGCGGAGATTTTCCCCGAAGGTCTCAAAAGCACGGCAGCCGGTTCCGGACATTTCGACCAGCACACCGGGAATATCCGGATTGTCATAGTGAATATGCATACCGGAACACCAGACACGCTTCTGATAACCATAAAATCCCTTGCTGTGCATCCAGTCACAGGAATTCAGGCCGAGATACTCCATCATTTCCAGATGTCCCATAGATTCACACCGGAACGAAAGCCAGTCCACCAGAAAGCAATTATTATCCATCATAACAAAAACACCTCTTGAAAGTTCTTATGTACGCTCTGCCCCCCTGTTAGCATGGGGGGGCAGCTCCGGCGGACATCACCGCCGGAACCCTGTCAATCCGTTCTGCGGTCTGCCGGCCGGCAAGCCGGCTCGGCAGACCTGAGCAGAACGACAAACAATTTTAATCATGATTCAAATCCTCAAAAAGCCACTGATTCAGATCAGTATCTTTCTGATCAGGAGCCTGCTCACGCTGATCAGACTGGTGCTCCGGAAGATCAGGCAGACACAAAGCCGGAGAAGGTTCCGGCTTCTGACCGAGCATTTTAATTTTATCCAGAAGTGAAACTCTCGGAACAGGTTCCGACCAGAGAACAAGCTCAGGCTCCGGAAGCGGCTTCACGGAATAGCTGTCAAAGTATTTATACCAGCGAGGACGATAGCACCACTTCCAGAGCACCGGCGGAGCAAGCTCAAACTTTATATCAGGGTCACCCGATCTGACAGTATGAGCTTTCAGAATCGGCTTGATTGCCGTAAACATAAAATATCTGTCTATGATATAGCTGCACTGTGTTACTTCCCTGATCTTCTTGTCAGCATCGTTCGCAGACTGTGAAGCCCATACTAAATTGATATTATGATGACGATGAAATTTGAAGAAATAAAGAAGCGAGTCTGAGAAAGATTTGAATTTCCTAGAATCGGCATACATAGAAACCTCGTCCAGTATCATAAGACAGTTATGAAAGTTCCTCTTGCCGAGCAGCTCAAAGTCAAGTTCATAGCAGCCGGGACACGGAAACGAAGTCAGAACCGTATCACAGGGCGGAATATCAAGGGTTTCTTTCCCCTGCAAAGACCGCTGGGCAATCATAGTCAGAACCGTTGGTTTTCCTGCTCCCGGGAAGCCATGAATTTCAATTACCATAGCTTACCACCTTTCTGAAACTGCAGAAAACAGTAAATGCAAAAGCAACGAACAAAGCCGCCAGATAATATGTACAAAGATCAGTAGCAACCAGTTCATAAACGGCAGAAATCAAAGCAAACAGAAAAATCATTCTCTCCAGCCTCCAATCAGAGCACGGTAAACCGTCCGGGCAAACCATCCAATCAGCCAGAACGTAAAAATAAGGATAATTCCCACATATACCGGAACCGCTACTGCTATCACCTGTTCCCTGTACGCTTCCGGAACAAATTCCATAATACAGCCCAATAAAATACGAATTAATTCATTCAATCATCATCACCCCCACGAGAACGGAACAAAGCTACAGCTATCACATCAAAAACAAAGACGACAAGCAAAAAATCCCAGAAAGAAAAATCCAGGTTCAGCCAGTGAAATTTTATATTCATGAGAAAAGCTATGGAACTCTCCACCTCGTACTTTATTATTTCTATCAGCGTATTCAGCAAAACAGTGACATCCATCAGCCCCGCCCCCTTGCAAACTCGAAGACGGCAAAAATCATAACCAGCGGCATTATCCAAGAAAACGGAGCCGGCATAGCCTCAGAAAATCTCTGAATCCAATCCAGAACATCAGCAAAATTCACAACCGCATCGGAAACAAATGCAGAAAAATTAT
Organism: Oscillospiraceae bacterium; assembly: GCA_017483465.1. Classification (GTDB taxonomy): domain Bacteria; phylum Bacillota; class Clostridia; order Oscillospirales; family Ruminococcaceae; genus UBA3855. The sequence goes on along the minus strand of JAFUWN010000013.1, from coordinate 3,784 downwards.
TATAGTTTGTAACTGCCTGAGAAAGAAACTCCTGTATCTCGTCAAAAAAGTCAAACATTACCCAGCCCCCCTCAGAAGAAAACAAACTATGGAAAAAATCGCAAGCGGTGCATAAACCGGAGTCAGACCGACATCAGAAATAAAATCTACGCTTTCCTGAGCAACAAGCCCTGACAGCTGCGTCACTTCCGCCGGAAGATCAGGCACGGACGGCAGCGAAGGCACTTCCATCAGATATTCAGTTTCTGTGACAAGCTCAGGAATATAATAAGTTTCCTGTGTGAGAATGCTTTCAAGCTCACCTTCTGAAAGAATCTCATCATAATCAATTGTAAAAGGTTTCTGCTCCGGTTCTGACGGGTCCTGAATGCCTGAATAATAATAGTTATTGGTAATTGTTCCGCCTGACTGGTCAATGTTTATGTCTCCCCCATTTAAATTCATGTCTCCGGAGAACTCCAGAGAGCCGCCAAAAGAAATTTCAGAAGCATTCAGGCTGACTTCCCCGGAAATTTCAGAAACATTGATTTCACCGGAAATATTATCAACAGAAAGCTCCCCGCTGACAGTTACATCAGCATTCGCTATTGCACCAGCCCCGAATGCACCGGCTCCGAATGCTCCGGCATTCAAATTAATATTTGCTTCCGGGTCAATCACAACCGCACCAGCCCCGAACGCACCAGCGGCCGCACTGACTGCTAAAGACAGATCAGCATTATTATCAATAGTTAAATTGTAATCGCCCGTTATTTCGTTCTGCAAAGTCAAAGAGCCGTCAGCATTAACATAAATTGTTGTACAGCTGCAGTCACACCCAGAGCCGGAGCCGCCGGAATCCGACGCTATTTCTGATTCTGATTCTGTTTCTGACTCCGTTATCCCTAGTAAATCATTCCAGTCAGGCAATGCATCGGGGTCAATTGTTTCGTCAATAGATTCTGATTCCAGTACATAGTTACCGTAATCAATCACCATCTGGCGAAAGTCATTGAAAGAAAGATTATCTCCCTCAACATCAAGAGTAACATCCGGAGATAATGCACTATCCGAACTGCTGCTGCTGAATATAGTTTTATGCATTCTGGCAGTCGGGCTATAAAAAGTGGGAACTCTGCCGGAAACATAAGTCGGCGGATTGATAGAAGTATTACCCGAAATATGAACAGAATTATGTGTTTGCTCTTCCGTGGTAAGACCGTCAACTGTAAGAGACAAGTAATAATATCCACTACCGGAAAAAGTAACACTACCATTTGAAGAATTCGTTGAAACAGATGGGGTACTGCCTGAAGGATTTTCTTTTAAATGTGCCATTGCCTTAAAATGGCCGCCGCTTATGAGCATATATCCATCATTTATACTGTCAGAAAAGGAAAAATCTGCATATTCTTCCGATTTCACGCCATTTGCATTAGTATAGTAATACCAGCATTGCCCAGATACAATATGCCCCCATGTGACAGGAGTATCAGCATCTATATTATTTGCTTCGTCCAGGGCTTCATTAACAAGCCAGCTCGTCGCACCTTCCAGCACTGCCTTTAATAGTTGTATCAATACTTCTTCCACTTATCTTTCACCGCCTTCCTTATTAGATTTACCGCAATATTTATAACAATAAAAATTATGAGTTTCAGCATAATACTACCTGCCTCTAAATCATAACTAAAAAAAGAGGAGCGAAGCCGCCCCCCTTCCTGAAATCAGCTTATAAATCAGCCTTTTCCGCCGATGCGGATCAGCTTTTTCACAAGACCAATACCCTTTCTTACAAAGATAAATCCGAAAGATAATGTAAGCAGAAGAGTATCACCGGTAACTGTTGACATTACATCTGTCATACCGGATTTTACAGCACCAAGTGCAGCACTCCAGGCCTCAGGCATACTATTCACCCCCCTATCATCAAAATCTTATTGCAGATTGTTTCAAATCGATTTGACTACTCAACGGCGGATAAAGCCGACTACTTTTCCGTACTGGTTATAGTTCGGAACCACATCAATCCCCCGGCAGTCATCGAACGGCTTCTGCAGATCAGAAAAAGCCTCGAGAAAGTCTTCTGTCCTGATCTTGTATACTGCGACCCATTTTCCGGAAGAATATACATAACGCTTATCCCTTTTATCATTGTCGCCGGAGACAGCATTCACAAGCACATGATCAAAATTAATTACTTCTTTCTGCGGATTCTCAAACTGTCCGGCATTTCGGTCAACCCCTAAAATAATCATGCATAAACACTCCTTGTATTAAATTTTTCATAACTGACAACTTTTTCCGTCGCCGACTTGGTGGGCTGTTATCCGGCATTTCTGCCGCGGGTCTCATGATTACCGCCGCCAACTATCTGATAGATTAAACAAACATGATTGTCAATTATGTACTGGTGAGCGGTTTTACTTCATGCTCGGGAAGTAGTATTTTTTAACGCTCTTACTCAAGATCGCATTAATAAGCTGTAACAGTTAATGAAGCCTGTTAGTACGCTTTTTCTGCTGGTGAGCGGTTTTCACTCATGCTCAGGAATTAACTACATTTTATCATATTTTAAATACAATTGTCAATATTAAAATACTACAAAATTCAATCAAAAAATATATCTATTTTTCACAATAAAATACAATGTTTATCACAAATTCAATTATAAAATTATTTGTATTTGTTTTCAAGCAAACTACATTATATGATAAAATCAAATAAAAGGAGGGTGATTATATGTATGTAGAAACATTCGCCAAAAAATTGGCACAAGCCCGAAAAGATGCTGGCTACACTCAGCGACAGATAGCAAACTTTTTAAATTTAAAACAAGGAACTCTTGCAAGTTATGAAACCGGAAGAACTCAGCCTGATATTGAAACACTCGGAAAACTTGCTGACTTCTATGAAGTATCTACAGATTGGCTCATTGGAACAAAAGGAACAAATAGAATTATAGAAAGGAGATGAAAAATAATGAATTTCACAGAACTTTTCAATATTTTAATTTATATGGTATCTATATTAAAGGAAACAATCACGGGGTTAAATGAATCTCTTACTTCTATTTTAGAAATATTCTTTCCGCAAATACCGATAGAAATAAACGCTGCACTCTCTGTAATAATTATAATCGTATCAATAACAATCGTGCTAATATATACGCCAAAAAGAAAAAGACAATATTAAAACAAGCCCCTACTCAACAGAGCAGGGGCTTGACAAAAACCAGAAAGCAGGATATAATAGCAATAGAAAGGAGTGGTAATTTGAATCAGCTAAAATTTGAATGGGATGACGAGAAAGAACAAAAGAACATTATCAAGCATAAAATAGATTTTAGTACCGCTGCACTTGTATTTGATGATGAAAACCGAATTGAAATGTACGACGATCGGCACAGTTCTGATGAAGACAGATATATTACAATAGGGCAAGTCAATGATTTTACTTTTATTGTTATGGTTGTATACACTGAAAGAGGTGAAGCCATCAGAATCATATCTGCCAGACTTGCCACCAAAAGAGAAAAGGAGATGTATTATTATGGCTGAAAAGATTATTGACGTTTCCAGAAAGCCCACTAAAGAACAAATTGAAATGCTTGAAAGAGCTGCTCAGACTCCTGTTGTATTTGATGAAGACTGTCCGGAACTCACCGAAGAAGATCTTCTGAAATTCAGAAGAGTAACCAGAAAAGCAGAAAATGACAGTCAGACAATCACTCTCCAGCTTTCACCGCAGGCAATCCGGAAAGCACAGTCATTCGGAAAAGACTATATCAAAGTATTAAGCAGAA
>JAFUWN010000012.1 GCA_017483465.1 Oscillospiraceae bacterium | reverse complement strand
CAAGAAATTCTCTCAGGATGTGCTTGCTCTGCTCGGTCTCCGTGTCGGGGAGTCTGAAAGCATTGAAAATGATGATTATCTGGACAGAAAGACAGAAAGCTGAAAAAGCCCTGTATTGCGTGCGGGGGAGTGGTCTTCCGGGGTCTTCCGGATGTAAAATTCAGCAGGGGAGGGGCTGAAAGTAATTCTGAAGAAGAAAACAGAGGACTGAAAAAGCCCTCTGTTCCGTGGGTGTGTTTAGCAGCTGTCGTTCTGATGATTCTGAAGTTGCTGACAAGATCAGGCAGATTCGGCGGCGGTTTGCCGTTCTGGTGAGACTGGAGCAGGGAACGGCTTCTGTATTTGTCAGACTCGATGCGTTTAATTTTCCGCATATTTTTCTGTATGACAATCCAAAGGCAGGAGCAGAGCCGTTTAAACTGTTTCAGCGAATGCCGTTTGATGTGAATCAGAGGAGTGATATTAAAAAATTCGTAAAGCTCGTAAAATTGGCCATTGCTGACTATTATGAAGTTAATAAATACAGTATCACTCCGAAAACGGTAAAAAAACCGGTGATTGAATTGGATTGAGAGGTTGAATAAAAAATGAAAGAATATGGTATGAAAGCGTGTTCACAATGGTTTTGTAACTGGTATGACGGATGTGTGGAAAGAAACTGTGAAGCCTGTGACTGCGGTGAAAAGTACTGTGAAGAATGCTGGTACTTTGATTCTTTTTCCAAGGCGTGTGAACTGGTGGACTATTCGCTGATGAAACCGCTTGATGAAGGTTTCAGAGACTTTGAAAAAGAGATTCAGGGGCTTGCACTTCCGTTCTGAGAAAAAGCAGGTCTAAGTTACACAAAATTTATATTTGGTGCAATTTTATATCTCATTCTCCCTCTTGACATTTTCGTGTCTTTGTGATAAAATAAAAAACATAGTGTAATCGTTTTCAAATTCAAACAAAAAATAATAATAAAGGAGATTTTTAACATGGCTCGTCCGCATCACAATCAAGATATGGATATTGATGTCCCCGTTGAGGAAAAAATCGAAGAAGAATCTGAATCTCTGATTTCCAGAGCTGCTCCCGTTCTTCTGATCGCTTTTCTGATTATTGCAATTATTGCTGTCTTAGGGTTCGGGTTCGTCAATCTTGCAAAGCGAAGTCCCAGAGATAATCTGGACTATATCCGCAACGAACTTGAAACAACTTCTACAACTATGATTCAGACCACTGCCGAACATCTGGATTTAGTTACAACTGCTCCGCACAGAAAAGTTTCTACTTCGACAACTGCAACAAGTTTCGATTTCTACGAAACGGAATATGAGGATTATCAATATACAACACGTTATAAAAAAACAACTGACTCTGATGAAACCGAAACTACTTCAGAAACGGATAACTCTGAGACAGATACCGATGAAACCAGTACCAAAAAATCTAAAACAACTGCCGATGATGACGAAGAAACCCGAAGAACGACAGAAAAAACAACAACTGTGACTGAAGCAGCTACCGAAAAAGAAAGAACAACTAAATCACAGGCAGAAACTACCAGAAAAACAGAAACTGTCCAGGTAGTTACAGAAGAACCGGAAACCGCTCCCCCTCCGCCGACATATACCGAACCGGATTATGAACCCGAAGTTCCGGAAACCGCTCCGCCTGCTCCGGTGGTGACCAGCCCTCCTGAACCGGAATATGAACCGGAAGCCCCTGAAACTGCTCCGCCTCCGCCTGCTTATGAATATGATGAGGAATGATAATTATGATTTATACAGAATCTACTAAAAAAGCATTGAAGCTCTGTTTTGAAGCTCATAAAGATCAGGTTGATAAAAGCGGTATGCCTTATGTGTTCCATCCGTTTCACCTGGCAGAACAAATGCAGACAGAAGAAACCGTTATTACGGCTCTTCTGCATGATGTGATTGAAGATACTGACTATACAATCGGAGATTTGCGGAATATGGGCTTTTCTGAACAGATTTTAGAAGCCGTTTCCCTGCTGACTCATGATGATCATTCAGAATATATGGATTATGTCATGCGAATCCGTCAGAATCCGATTGCAAGAGTCGTCAAGCTTGCCGATCTGCGGCATAACAGCGATCTGTCAAGATTAGATGTCATTGATGAAAAAGCCCGTAAACGCTGTGAGAAGTATCATAAGGCAATAGAATTATTATCAGAATAAATTAACAAACAGCACCCTGTTCCGGACAGAGTGCTGTTTTTGTATATTATGACGAAAATGAAAGTGTTTTGTCACTGAGCAGATTCAGCATAATACACAGGTTTATATTTTTTTATAATATAGAATTGCACATTCAGCAATATCATCATGAATGATAAACCAGTCAAACCGATTGGAGAGTATGATAAAATCATCAAGCCAGCCGTCAGTCTCATTCAGAACCTGAAAGATTTCCTCCGGACAGCCTTCATAAACCCAGCCTTCGGATAAAATCAGAAAGCACTTCCCTGCTGATTCCGGTATTTCAGTCCGGATTTTATGCAGATACTCTGTCCAGTTACAAGTCTGGAGAACTCCGGCAATGCCGATAGAATGCAAATCTTTTCTGATATGCATGTGATTGTGTGTCAGAGGAATGACAGACGGTGTAAAATTCTGATAATCGCAGAAAGTATAATAAAATTTTCTGATAATTTTATCATAATTAAATTTAGAATACTCATGAAATTTCTTTCTGTCAATCTTTTCTTCTTTGATGATTTCTTCTATCTCGTCACGAATCCAGTATCTGACGGGCTTCTGCAATGCCCTTTCCTGCCATGCTGTTGATTTCCAGTCATCCATGATTATTTTGCCAGCCTTTTGAGCAGAATCAGATCATAGATATTCCAGATACCGTCCGCATTCAGATCAGCATTGTTTGAAATATGCACATCACGTTTATGCAGATAATCCTGTAATAATTTAATATCCTGACTGTTGATACTGCCGTCAGCGTTCAGATCGCCTTTCTGAACCGCCTGTTCCGGATAGATATTCTCGATGGTATATAATAAAATTTCCTGTGATACGCCGTTCTGAGCCGTAATTCTGACAGTGTAATCCCCTGCTGATTCCTGACTGATGTCATTCAGTGTCAGAGTCTGATTGACTGCTCCGGAGATTTCTGCTCCGTCTTTCAGCCACTGATAAGAAACGTTCTCCAGAGAGGTAACCGCCTGCATGGTATAATTTTGATTTTCATTCAGAGATACTTTCTGATATGCTGAATAGATCGGGAAACTGCTGTTCAGCGTACACCCTTCTGCGACAAGTTCACCGACATTTTTCCAGCTGTCGCCCTCATCCTGAACGAAGATTCTGACTTTATCGAAAACTGTTCCGGATTCGATATTCATGGATTTCATATCAATCTTGAATTCAGCGAAATCAGAGCTTTTCCTGAAATCAAATCCCGTATGGTCATCGCCTTTGGAATAATAGCACCATCCGGCAGACTGATAATAAATCCAATACGAATCGCCGTCATGTTCAAGCCGGAGATTCCAGACGGGCTGACTCACGTTATGATGTACTTCTGCTCCGATATAGAGATATTGATCATCCGCGGACATGTAGAGCTTATTTTCTCCGGATTCAGCAATCAGATTCTGTTCTGTCCATTCGGATTCGCTTGAACGAATGCCGTCAAAGATAAAGACATTTCCGGAGGTATAGAAATCAGTCTGATAATTTGCTTTTTTAATATTATTATTTTCTGTAATCTGCACAGAGCCGAGTTTATTTGCCCCTAAAGAAGCGTTCCAGATGTCCGGATTCGCAAACTGTACGGTTCGCAGATTGCCGTCAGGAATGTCCTGATTGCCGACAGAGAGTCTTAAATAGACATTCCATTCTCCGGCCTCGAGATTATCCGGAACCTGAATTTCAAGATTTTCCTGTGAAGTCGTACAGGAATACCATTCACGGGAATCTATGGCAATATCCTGAATGATATAATTGCCGTCTTTTTCGAGGAGAATTTCTGCATTCTGCGGTCTGATGGGATTCGCAAAGCCGGTATTCTCAACAGAGAAATTCAGATGGAACGTACTCCCCTGTTCAGCCGTCTGATTCAGATCACAGTCACGGATGACAAAGCGATAGCCGAGATGATCACGGATAAACTGAAAGACAGTCTGTCCGTAATAGGCTGAGTTATCCACACCGGAAATATCATACTGCTGATCAAAAATATGATCTTTATACATAGTATAAATATTGGAATTAATATAGCTCAGATGGGTTTTGTACATCTCCGGAATTGCATTTTCCGGCAAATAGGTATCAAATTTCTTTGCCCAGTCGAGAGCACCGGAGAATTCTCCGCCGTAATAGGTTCTTGTTGTCTGCTTGCCGAGCCATGTGGTTTCAATTTCACGGTTCGAGTAAGTTCCGAGATCAGAATCAGAACCCATATAGCCGTCATTATATAAGCCGACTCTTGCGGCCTTGCTTTCAGGTTCGGAAACCCAGTCAGCAAGATCTTTTGTTTCGATTCCAGCCCATTGAGCGAAAATATTCGGTGTTCTGACAGTAACAGGAATATCATCCGGAGTCATGTCTAAAACAGCTTCCAGCAGCTGTGCTTTATACTCCAGAGATGTATATTTTCCGCTGTGCTGTTCGCCCCATGCTCCGACAAAGCCGGATTCGACATACATCAGAATATCTTTATAGTCTTCTAAAAAGCCGTCCTGTTTGATCTGATCAATATGATGAAGCACCTGTGCAAAGCTTGCCGGTTCCGGATTCGTCTTCCCGTTAGCGTCATAGCGGAATCTGACGGCGACTGTCGAACCGTTTTTCCGGCAGTTTTCGAGCGTGCCTCTCATGGCTGTAAAAAACTGCGGGTCTAAATCATAGTCTGTTCCTTCGGTATAGACAGAATTTCCGTCAGTATCTGTTGCTGTCGTTCCGTTGACACCTGATGAAAATGCACCGATATCAATAAACATCAATACCAGATTTCCTGTCGGGTTCTGTACGGCAGTTGCTCCGGGCTTGCAGGTGTACCAGAGTGTTTTTGTATACCCTGCTCCCGGATTATTGATCGTTGCTACAGATTCCTGATAATTCATGCCGGAATCTGTCAGAGTCTGTGTTTCTGCGGCACTGACAGCAAGCGGAACGGCAGATATTGATAACAGTATTCCGGCGGAAATTGCTGTCACAGATGTAAATTTTTTGAAAATCATACAGCATTCTCTCCTTTTCTAAAATAGATCGTATTCTTATTTTAGCACATTTTCACAAAATTTGCAATAGCATTTCAAGTATTTTCTGATTAGCACTTGCAATTTTCATCATTTTCTGCTATAATAGAAACAGTCCGGCAGAATGTTACATATCTGTCGAAAACAAGCACATTTTGTCTGTCCGATTTGTACAGAATGCGAATAGCAAAAAAACTGCCGTTTATGGTATAATGAATGTGACTGAAAGAAAATATCAACAGAAAGAAGCTGAAAGAATGTCAAGTCAAACATCGAAAAGCAAGAAGAACAGCAAGAAATTTCCAATGGATTCTGAAGTTACAAGAGTGGTTCTGATTTTCCTCCTGCTGCTGGTGATTATCGTGCTTTTGGTAGCGGCTTTCATGAGTCTCGGCCATGGTGCGGAAAATACCAATACAGGAAATGTTTATCATATTGAAGCTCCTGCTGAGGAAGATCCAACGGCGGCGACTGAACCTATTGTGACAACAACAGACCCGAATCACGGCAATACAGAAACCGAACCCATTCCCGCAGAAGTTCTTGATCCGTCACTCGCAACAACTGAGAGTGTTACTTATATAGAAACTTCTCTTGACATTGCTCCCGAAACAGACGAAAACGGAGAAACCATTGCAATGCCGGAAACTACAGGTGTTGTTTATACAGCGGCTTCGCCCTATACAACGACAGGGGCAAGACCTGACAGCCCTACACCTGTGTATGTCGCGACTACTGACCCTTATGCCGGAATTGCTACTCTGGCACCGCCTCTGACAACTGCCGGAGGAAGTAACGGAAATACAACTGTGACAACAACAGTACAGGAAAATACTCCCGGAGACGGTACGATATCAAATACGAATTATGTTATTGCTCTGAGCGGTTCTGCCGGTATTTATTCCAGTCCGAACGGAAGTTCCAACGGTACGATCGGTTCAGCTGGTTCTTTCACAATCGTACAGGAAATGACTGATACTGCCGGTGTGAAATGGGGCAAGCTCAAATCCGGTGCAGGCTGGGTAAGATTAAATTAAATAATTTAAAATCCTCTTGAACGAATCAAGAGGATTTTTTTATTATTATTCTTCTGTGACTGTGATAGTTGCTTCGGCATTATTGATCGTAATCAGATATTTTTCATAACACTTGAAGCTGACTTCATTCTTGGCAGTATCGTTTGTGATTGAACTTTCTTCTATATTGGAATCTGCCAGATTATGCAGATAATTGAAGACTTCCAGAGAACGGTTGCCGGGGTCTTTCTGTTTATAATTGTCTGTTTCGAGGAAATCTTCCAGTTTCTTATAGATAGCGGCATATTCTGCTTCAGCTTCTGTATTTCCGGCTTCGGATTCAGATTCTGTTTCAGCAGAAGTTTCAGAGGCCTGTGTTTCAGCCGTTTCTTCTGTCGTTTCGGGAACTGTTGTTTCTGTTTCGGTTTCTGTTTCCGGTTCTGCAGTCACTTCTTCTGTTCCGGAGACAGTTTCTGCTGTGGTTTCCTCCTGAGTGACAGGAGTTCCGCCGCCTTTGACGGCTTCTTCCAGCTGATCAAGATCAAACAGATCTGATTTCTGATAAGCAATCATCATAGTTTTATAGCCGTCCGGATAATCTTTACTGCCGACATATGCTTCTGAGAATCTGCCTTCTTTGACGTTCAGCGTGGTATCACTGACATTCACGATCGTAATCAGTTTATAATCACAATCCTGTACAGCATAGCTTGTCCCGTCCTGAGCCTGAACCGTTCCGGCTGTATCTTCTGTTAAGGCATACCGTTTTCCGTCACTGGAATGAAAGACAATATCATCACTGTATGTCCATACACCGATTGTTTTTTCAAACGGAATACTTTCTTTTTGCGGTTCGGCAGCAGAATTTGTATTTTCAGCCTGAGAACTGCCGGTATCTGCTTCAGAACCTGAACTGCTTTTACCGCAGCCAGTAATCATTCCTGCACAGAGGCACAATGCGACAATCAGAAATAATTTTCTTTTCATAAATCTCGCTCCTTATATTTTATATTTTATATTTTTATATCTGATGTATAGTATAACACAAAATTTCAGATTTGTCAACAGAATCAGACAGATTTACAAAGAGGCGGCTTTCAAGCCTCTTTGTATCTGTCCTGTTGACTGACAATACTATTACTATATATTATATAGGGTGATTCTTGTATTCTGTCCTGACATGATATAATATTAATATAAAAATAATTTATTTCTTCAGCATGACTTTCTGTAGAATTGCATATTTCTGCCCGTTTTTTAATTCGATACAGATCAGCATATCTCCGTCATGAGCGTGTTTCCAGTCCAGAAAATTAATGCACTGATAGGTATTTCCGTAGAAATCATCCACAAAATACGGATGTTTGCCGGTATCCGGCTTTTTTCCGGCGAATTTTCTCATATTCAGCGTATAATGATCTTTCTTGATACAGTCATAATCGGAATTTTTTCCGAAAATCTTTCCGATTCCCCGGAGAAACATCACAAGTGCAATGACTGTTGAAGTGTAAGACCTGCTGTTTCTGATCTTCATTCAGCCACACCTGATAATTCTGCATAAGAATGCCCCCTTCTGATGTAAATTATATTTACATTATAATAGCATGATTGATTTGTTTTGTCAATCTGTATTTTTCACAAAAAATTCATTGACATCAGCCTGATTTTATGTTAAAATATAAAATATATGAAATCAGAAAGAAGGAATTTTTATGACAATGCTTACAGATACTCTTGCTTATATCGGCGTGAATGACCATGATCTTGACTTGTTCGAGGGTCAATATATCGTTCCGAACGGTATGGCGTATAATTCTTATGTGATTCTTGACGAGAGAATCGCTGTATTCGATACTGTAGATTTTAATTTCAAAGATCAGTGGCTTGCGAATCTGAAAGAAGTTCTCGGAGACAGAAAGCCGGATTATCTGATCATTCAGCATATGGAGCCTGATCATTCTGCCAATATCAAAGCGTTTCTGGAACTTTATCCGGATACGGTTGTTGTCGGAAATACGAAAACCTTCCAAATGCTCAGTGCGTATTTTGAAGATCTTGATCTCGGTGATAAAAAATTAGTTGTCTCCAACAGTGACAGGCTTGTCTTAGGCAAACACGAACTTCAGTTCCTGTTTGCTCCTATGGTACACTGGCCGGAAGTTATGTTTGTTTATGATCATACAGATAAAATATTATTCTCTGCCGATGCGTTCGGAAAGTTCGGTGCTCTGGATATTGAAGAAGACTGGGTCTGCGAAGCAAGAAGATATTATTTCGGCATTGTCGGAAAATTCGGTGCTCAGGTACAGGCTGTCCTGAAAAAAGCTGCTGATTTTGAAATTCAGATGATCTGCTCTCTGCATGGGCCTGTCCTGAAAGAAAATTTAAATGATTATCTTGATTTATATCACACATGGTCATCTTACGGAGTCGAGTCCGAAGGCGTTATGATCGCTTATACTTCCGTATACGGCAATACCAGAAAAGCCGCTGAATGCCTCGCTGAAAAACTGACAGAAAAAGGCTGTCCGAAAGTGGTTGTCTGCGATCTCGCCCGTGAGGATATGGCAGAAGCTGTCGAAGACGCTTTCCGTTACGGAAAACTTGTTCTTGCAACTACGACTTACAACGGCGATATTTTCCCATTCATGAGAAATTTCATCGAATCGCTGACAGAAAGAAATTATCAGAACAGAACAATCGGCCTGATCGAAAACGGCTCCTGGGCACCGATCGCCGCTAAGACCATGAAAGCTATGTTCGAGAAATCCAAAAATATCACATGGCTGGAAACTTCTGTCAAGATCACGGCAGCAGTCAAGGCTGATACGCTTGCTCAGATCGAGGCTATGGCTGAGGAACTCTGCCAATGATTCCGGAACGGTACAGAAAAGCCGTCACGTTCAGCTATGATGACGGCAATATGCAGGATATCCGGCTGATAGCATTATTCAATCAATATCATGTAAAATGTACGTTTAATTTAAATTCCGGCCTGAACAGCTCTGATACATGGCTGTATAAAGACATGCCCGTGAAACGGCTGAATCTTCCGGACTGTGTGGATTTGTACCGGAATCATGAAATTGCCGTACACGGGAAATATCACAGAAATATGACAGAACTGGATTTTGATTCTCTGCATGATGAAATTTTCTCTGACCGGGACAGGCTTACAGAACTCTTTCATCAGACACCTGTCGGGATGGCCTATCCGTATGGCTGTTATAATCAGACAGTGATCAGCATGTTACAGCAAGCCGGAATCCGGTACGGCAGGACAGTCAATGCGAATCACAGCTTTCAGCCTCAGAAAAATTTACTGGCTTTCGAGCCGACCTGTCATCATGATGATGAAGATCTGTTTCAGCTGGCCGATCAGTTTTTGAAATCAGATTCTGACGAGATTCAGATTTTCTATATCTGGGGTCACAGCTATGAATTTGACGGCAATCACAACTGGAACAGAATCGAGAAACTTCTTGATCAGATTGCCGGAAAACCGGATATTTTCTACGGCACAAATTCAGAAATTTTATTATAACTAAAAGAGCGTTCTGTTTCCGGAACGCTCTTTATTATTTATATTTATGCTGTGAAATTTTTTATTATCCCGACAATATATTTCAGAATCAGAAGAGAGTCATTGGAATCCGGCAGACCGCTCTGATCAACATCGGCTTGTTTCTGCTGTTTTTCGGAAATATTTTCTTTTCCGAGCAGATTCTTATTCAGCGTGATGACATCCAGAATATTAATAATGCCGTTATCATCCACATCACCGTAAAGAACAGATTCTGTTTCTGATTCTGATTCAGAAACTGTTGTTGTTTCTGTTTCCGTTTCGGTTTCTACGGGCTTGGTTTCAGTCGGAGTGGTATTTCCTGAGCCGTAATATTCATCAAGAGAAATGCCGTTCACTCCGATCGGAATCTTATGATCAAGACCGATAAATTTACCGTCTTCTGTCTGCCATAAGGCCGACTTGATGAAATCATATTTCACATCATCCCATTTTTCAAAATTGTCATAGACCAGACCGCCTGTATCAGAAGAATTTTCATTGAAGCACCAGAATGTATGATGAATATGCATATCTGTCATATAGTCACGGATTTCCTGAAGCCAGTGTCTGTTTTCGCCGGTGGTATCGTGTTCATCATCGACCCAGCCGCCCCATTCGCCCATTAACAAGGGATAGCGTTTTTCTTCTACCAGATAAGCCCATGAATCATACCAGTAATCGTCAAGAAGCGTCTGTCTTGTGAAAGTCTTGGAATCATCATCCAGATAGAACCAGTCCTGTTTCCATACTTCGGGGCCGTAATCGTGAGGAGAATACACAATCTGTTTTGTATACTCGCCGATGTCTACCGGATAATCTTTCACACCACGCAGATTTCCGCCCCACCATGCACCGAAAATTTTACTGGGTTCTCCGTAATGAGCATAATCCACAGAAGGCGTTGACCAGTCTGCACCTCTTGAAAAATCCGGATAGCATTCTGTACCCTCTACCATAATCAGCAGATTCGGATTTTGCTCCAGACAAGCCATTGCACCACGTTCCGCAGCATATTTCCAGTTATTTTCATCCGTAGAATCATCCCATTTTGCAAATTTGCCTTCTTCGGGTTTTCCGTGGGGTTCATTTTTCAAATCAATTGCAATGATTGTATCATCATCTTTGTAATATTCAGCGAACCAGGACAATGCTTCCAGCCAGTCATCAGTACTGAAATTATCATCATACCATAAAGGATAGTTATGACCTGCGGCATTGGTAGTCGCACTATGAATATCCATCATAATTTTAATGCCGTTTTCTCTGCACCATGCAACGGCCTGATTCCAGATATCAAAGCTGTATTTGACAGTACCGCCCTGAACACCCTCTATTGTCAGTTCAGGATTGGAATATTCATTGACTTTAATAATAGGGTCAGGCTCATTATTTTTCCACTGTAAAATAATTTCCGTAGACATCGGCACACGCAGTAAATTAAAGCCGTGATCAGAAATTAAATTCAGGCAGTCATGCATATTGGCCGACCAGACACCGTCAAAGACCTGACTCCCTACATTGTAGCCGAACCAGTTGACACCGGTCATCCAGACTTCATTGCCGTTTCTGTCTACGACAACACCGTTTTCGACATGCAGCCAGTCGTCATGATATTCATCCGGTTCAGCGGCAGAAACTGAAACAGGCAGTGAAGCCGTCAGATTCAGGAGCATTGCTCCTGTGACAAGAGCAGATAGCACATGTTTTTTCATAAATAACCCTCCGTATATTTCAAAATTAATATAATTTTATTTTAGCATATTTTCAGGCATTTGTCAAGAAAAATACTGCTGTACGGAAAATGTACAGCAGTATTCACGAGAGACTGTTCAGTTTTCAAGCGGTGGAAGCAAAGCCCAGATTTCTTCTTCTGACAGTTTTACGCTGCTTGACTTAATACAGCTCTGAGCAACGATCAGTCGGATGGACATTTCTAAAATAAATGCACCGGATTTACCAAGGAATTTTTCACGCACACGTTCCACCTGCTCTTTTGCGAAATAGCGTTCTATCAGCGGTGAGTTCTGATAAGTTACACGTTCTTCAATATTATCATAGAGAAGAATTTTGTTAAAAGTCATTCTAATCAAAGCATTTCTTTTTTCTATATTCATATTTTGAAACAATGTGACTGTTTCGCCTTTCTCATTTACTAGACTAATTCCATCCGGAATTTCCATTTCATCAATCAGATCGCTTAATACATCATAAGCATAGGAAAGTGTCAGCATAGTATGGCGATTTGCCGTTCCTGTGATTCCGCCTCTGGGTCCAAGAATTCCGCACATGCTGATATCATTAATAATATTCCCCCTTCCGCCATACCATTTAGAATCAGAATACCTGGTACGAATAGCCACATATTTCTTTCCTTTCAGAGTTAAGTATACTCTTTTTGTATTAACATCATATTCATATGGGATCTGCGACTTTATATAATTGTCAATTATATCTTGGAAAGGAATTTTATTTACATTCAGCAATTTGAACTTCTCACTTGATTTCAGATTTATTAACGCTTCTGTAAACTTATCGAATACATCAATAATAAGTTCGATTTTCGATTTGATACATAAAAATACCTCATTCTGCAAGTTAATAAAATTTGATTCTTTTGACGGGAATATTGGTATAATATTGGGGAATTTCTCCTTCAACATCTCATCATCACTCCACTTTGCTAATGACCCACTAGTTGGAATGCTATACTTAATCTTAATCTGATCTTGAAAATAATCGTTTTTCAATTCATAAGTACCATTAGAGGTAGGCTCTGCAAGTCCAAGATAAGCAAGCATAAAAAGTGTTGCTTTATAGTCATCGTCATTGTCATCACGAACCAGAATGAAAAAGGGCACTGATTTCAGAGCGGCAACTAACAACTGACCATAGAATTTTTCTACTTTTTCAATGTTTCCTGCATTATAGAGAGCTTTGCTTCCTCCGATCAATACTGCATCCAAGTCTTCCAGACCGAGATCAATCAGGCTTATACCGCTTTCGGTATTATTTTTTTGTTGTTTTTCCATCATATCAGCCATATAAGCAAGGGTTGCTTCATCAAGGTCAAACAGCCCCTTGGTATCTCTGATTATCAGGTTAATACCTTTTTCTTCAAGAAAATCTTTCAGCCGTTCAGATGGAGCAATTCTAAGCGTGACACGGCAGATAAAACGATCTATTCCGTTTGTACAGAGAATGGTTTTTAATGCCGTGATTCCATTGATGATAGAATACTCTTTACACAGATGATGGTCAATGACATCTTCTATTTGATTTTTCAGATCATCAAACTCTTTTTTCTGGTATGCCTGTTCATCCTGTAGAATCGCTTTTATTTTATTCAGAATTTCCGCATCCGGATTATTCAGACCAAGAATCTCTTTAAAATTATTTTTTTCTTTTTGTGAGTAACTTTTTAATGTTTCTGTTTCTTTGTCTGCCAAAAGATCAAGAATATTTTGATAATTTTTTTCCGAGATGTATTTTTTTTCCAGTTTGAAACAATCCGGCTTCATACCAGCCTCAAAGCAATATTCTGTTGTAATTTTTGTTCTTCCTTCTGTACCGGAAGACAGTCTGATCAGTGCTTCCGGATTAGCCGAAAGCATTGCAATCATTGTAGTTTTTCCGAAAGTGGTCGGGGCAATCAATGCCATTGTAATGGTTCTTTTTTCATTCATTTCAGGAAACATTCCTTTCATTAATTTCATAATTAATCATATTATAGCATATTTTTACAGAACTGTCAATATAATTTTGAAAAAAAGAGACTATTTTACACATACTAATCCAGGAAAGGAGCAGTTTTTATGAAAAAAGCAGATCTGAAAGTATTGTTATTTTTTATCATCGGCACGGAACTTGTCGGAGGGTTATCGGGTTTGTTATCCGGAGGGAATTTTTCTGAATTTTATCAGTCTCTGAATCAGCCGCCGTTTGCACCGCCCGGATGGCTGTTTCCTGTCATGTGGACGATTCTTTATGCTCTGATGGGAATATCTGCCTATCAGATTTATCAGTCTGATGATCACAGGAAACTCCCTGCTCTGAGGCTTTATGCCATTCAGCTGGCTGTGAATTTCTTATGGAGCATAGTCTTTTTCAGATTCCGGTCATTATCCGGAGCAGTATTTGTAATTCTGTTATTATTAATTTTAATTATTCTGATGATGATAAAATTTAAAAAAATCCGGAAATCCGCTGCCTGGCTTAATCTTCCCTATCTGCTCTGGACGGCTTTTGCCTCTTATCTGACGATCGGAATTTATTTGCTCAACAGGAATGCATGATACTGAAAGCAGAACCGGAAGTTTCCGGTTCTGCTTGTATTTAAAAATTAAAAGTACATATATCTGGATGAATTCACATAAGTATTTCGTTTTTGAATGCTAAAAAAAGAAGTGGACCGAGAACTAACAAAACAATTGATGTTATCACAGAACGGATGGCTCTCTTTTTACGGGTATTACGTAAATTATTATCATATTCGTCTGTTTTCAGAAACAGTATCAGGTTTACAATAAATACGATAAATTCTACTATTGAAGCTATTGACATAACTGCTTCAAATATGAAACAAAGTACAGATAAAAATAGATCACTCATAAAAATTCCCCCTTACTTAATCGGCATACCAGCATAAAAAGACGCTTCTTTTCCCTAATTATAGCATAGTTGATTTTATCTGTCAAATTTTTGTCAATAAACTATTGAAAATTTCAAAACAATATGCTATAATGAAATAATACAGAAGATAAAAATAATATGGGAGGAATTATGATTCATGCTGCAAATTAAAAATATCAGAAAACAGTATATCACAGGCGATCTGGTTCAGACGGCTCTTGACGGTGTCAGCCTGAATTTCAGAGATAACGAATTTGTTGCAATTCTGGGGCCGTCCGGTTCCGGCAAAACCACTATGCTGAATATCATCGGCGGTCTTGACCGGTATGATTCCGGTGATCTGATCATCAACGGCATTTCTACCAGACAGTATAAAGACCGTGACTGGGATTCTTACAGAAATCATACGATCGGCTTTGTATTTCAGAGCTATAATCTGATTCCGCATCAGAGTGTCTTAGCCAATGTAGAACTTGCTCTGACGATCTCAGGGATTTCCAAATCCGAACGCAGAAAACGTGCCAAAGAAGCTCTGGAAAAAGTCGGCCTCGGCAATCAGATTCATAAAAGACCGAATCAGATGTCCGGCGGTCAAATGCAGAGAGTCGCCATCGCAAGAGCTTTGGTCAATAATCCGGCGATTCTGCTTGCTGACGAGCCGACCGGTGCTCTGGATTCCGAAACCAGCGTTCAGGTTATGGATATGCTCAAAGAAGTCGCCAAAGACAGACTTGTCATCATGGTTACACATAACCCGGAACTTGCCTATGAATATGCCACCAGAATCGTCAAAGTCAAGGACGGCAGAATACAGGAAGATTCCATGCCTCTGACACAGGAAGAAGAAAAGCCGGCCGAACACAGGAATATGGGGAAATCTTCCATGTCTCCGCTGACGGCTCTGGGACTGAGCTTCAATAATCTGAGAACCAAAAAAGGCAGAACACTGCTGACTTCGTTTGCCGGTTCGATTGGTATTATCGGCATTGCCTTGATTCTGTCACTCTCGAACGGTGTCAATACGTATATTCAGGATTTACAGAAAGATACTATGACATCTTATCCGATTTCGATCGAAGCACAGTCTTTTGATTTCACGACTTTAATGCTCTCCGGACAGAACAAGAAAAAAGAAAAGCTTCTGGAAGACGCTGACCATAAATTAGATGCCGTCTATTCTGACGGGAGTAATCTGGAAATGGCCTCGACATTCCAGACAAGTATCAAAGCCAATAATCTGACGGATTTCAAGAAATATCTTGATGATCCTGAAAGCGATATTAATCACTATATCGGTGAAAACGGTATTGTCTATAACTATGATACCAAATTTTCTGTCTTTACTTATGATGAAGATGATACGCTGGTCAACACGGACGGCAGTACGTTATCAGAAAATAATGACTACATGGTCAATATGATGCTGACAACAAGCTTCACCAGCAGTATGGTTTCTACCAGTACGAACAATTTTGAACAGATGATGCCCGGTGCAAACGGCGAGCTTGTCAGTCAGGCCATTACTGATCATTATGATATTCTGTACGGCTCCATGCCGTCATCTTATGACGAAATTGTCCTGATTCTGGATAAACAAAACGAACTGCCTCTGACAGTATTATATCAGCTCGGCTTTTTCCCATCGGAAGAATACAAAGATATTATGAAAGAAGTCGAGGACAGCAAGGAAATCAAATTAGATACCAAAAAATTAAGCTATACAGAAATATGCAGTCAGAAATTTTATCTTGTTCCGGAATGCGATCTCTACGAAGAAACAGAAGACGGCTTATATAAAAAAATTGATACTAAAAATACCGAAAAAATGGAGTCTCTGCTTGATCACGCTCTGGAGCTGAAAATCTCCGGTGTCATCCGTCTGAATGACGATACAGACAATGCCCTGATCAACAGTGCTGTCGGCTATACCAGTGCCCTGACAGAATATCTGATTGATTATACAGAAAAAAGCGATGTCGTCAAGGCTCAGAAAAAACAGGAAAAATTAAACATCCTCAACGGTATGCATTTTGATGTCGATTCTGATGATGACAAAAAAATTGACGATGTGACAAAATATATCAATGATCTGAATATCTCTGACAAAGCTGTGATGTATCAGTCTATCATGATGACAGAACAGCTCCTGAAAGGCAAAAACAAATCATCAGAAGAAACCGAAACTTCTGAAATCAAGACTGTCATGTATCAGCCGGAACAGAATGCAGGGTTCATGAGTATGGCCTTTCATCCGGATTCCGTTTCTGTCAGACCGCTTTCTGCTCTGGAAATTCCGGAAGAATCAGAACTTTCTGAACTTTCTGAACCGGAAAATACAGAATTTTCAGAACCGTCCGAGCCGGAAGAAAGTATCTCCGAGCCGGAATCAGAATCCGTTCCCGAAACAGAACCGTCCGAACCGGAAGAATCTCTTTCAGAATCCGAAACAGAATCCCAGGAAACAGATTCAGAATCCGAGTCAGAATCAGAATCCGAAACAGAAAGCTCCCCTGCCCCGGATGACCTGACTCCTGAAATGATTCAGCAGTATCTTGAAAATCTCAAAAGCAATATTTCTGACATCATGGGCACAGGCAAGGAAAATATCGAATCTGTGATCAGTAACGGCAGACAGCTGTATCATAATATCAGTTCGGAACTGGCTTCTTTTTATGATACTTTACAGGCTCTTGCCTCTCTCAGCAAGATGATTCCCGATACCGGCACTCTGAATCCGGCAGAGGGTATGACACAGGAAGACCTGCTCCGGATGTATCTTCAGCAGATGGGCGGTTCTTCTTCCGGCGGCATGTCCATGCAGGACTTAATGTCTATGTATACCTCCGCTTCCGGTATGCAGGATTTGCTTTCCGGCTATCAGAATCAAAGCATGAATTCCCAGAGCTTACAGGACTTAATGTCCATGTATACAGCGGCCTCCGGTATGCAGGATGTATTATCCATGTATTCCAATCCGGCCTCAGCTCTTTCCGGCGGTACTTCGGCTCAGGATTTAATGAAGTTATATACGGCTTCTTCCGGTGTTTCTCAGGAAGATCTGATGAAAAAATATCTTCAGGATACTGCTTCCGGAGCTTCCGGCACATCCGCACAGGATCTTATGCAGGCTTATGCCTCGGCTTCCGGTTCTTCTATGGATGATCTCATGAATGCTTATGCTTCTTCCACGGGCATGTCAAAAGACGATCTCATGAAAATGTATACCATGCAGGCAGAGTCCGGCACCGGTTCTGATTCTTCTGACAATAAAATCATGACTCCGGAAGAAATGATGAAAGCCTATATGGACGGCTCTATGTCTCAGGAAGAACTTATGAAAATCTATGCCGAACAGCAGGGCATTTCTCAGGAAGGTATGCAGGAGATGATGTCTCTGGCCAATCTCTCCGAAACGGAACTCGCTCAGAAACTTGATGAATATATGCAGTCTCCTGACCGGGATACGCTTCTTGAAATCTATGATCAGTATATTGCTTCCGGCAGTTATGATAATAACATGAGCAAATTCGGTGTTGTCAGCTTTGACGCTCCTTCCAGTATCAATCTCTATGTCGACAGCTTTGAAGCAAAAGAATCTATTCAGAAATGCATTGAAGACTATAACAAAGAGGTTTCCGAAGAAAACCAGATCAGCTATACAGATTATGTCGGTCTGCTGATGAGTTCCGTCACGACAATCGTGAACGTGATTTCTTATGTGCTGATTGCCTTTGTTGCGGTTTCTCTGGTGGTATCTTCGATCATGATCGGTATTATTACTTATATCTCTGTATTGGAGAGAACAAAAGAAATCGGTATTTTAAGAGCAATCGGTGCTTCCAAGCGGAATATCTCACAGGTATTCAATGCCGAAACCTTTATTATCGGTCTCTGTTCCGGTCTGATCGGTGTCGGCATGACGGAACTGATTCTGATTCCCTCTAATATTGTAATTCATTCGGTTGCCGAAACCGATGCCGTCAGTGCGGCACTTCCGGCGGCAGCGGCTGTGATTCTGGTAATCATCAGCGTTGTATTAACTCTGATCGGCGGTCTGATTCCGGCAAGCAAAGCCTCGACAAAAGACCCTGTTACCGCTCTCCGGACAGAATAAAAAAACAAATCCGCAGAATGTTATTTCTGCGGATTTTTGTTATTCTACAATTTCAAACATCCCCATCATGCCGTGAAGCTTTGTTCCGACATCGCTCCCGAACGGCAGAAGTGCCACTGCTACCGGGAACAGTTCCGGATTTTCGGCATCGAGCTGTTTCAGCTGGGCATAATCGCCCTGAATATCTATGATGATATAATCATGCATTTCCATGTTTCTCACTCTCCTGACTGATTTTTTTCAGTTCTTCACGGGCATTTTCGAGCATGAGTTCGCTCGGATTCTCACCGCCCATGATACGGGCGATTTCCTGTACACGGCCTTCAAAATCCAGTACATGCACCTGTGTGACGGTTCTGTCCTGTTCCTGATGTTTTTCTATCATATACTGTGTATCGGCCATGACAGCAATCTGTGACAGATGTGTGACACAGAGCACTTGTCTCTGCCGGCTGATTTCTCTGAGCTTGATTCCGATTTTCTGAGCTGCTCTGCCGCTGACTCCGGTATCAATTTCATCAAAAATCAGAGTCGGAATCTGATCACGGTCAGCAATCACAGATTTCAAAGCCAGCATAATTCTTGACAATTCACCGCCGGAAGCGATCTTAGAAATCGGCTTCGGTTCTTCGCCCTTATTGGCCGAAATCAGAAACGAAACGGAATCCCTGCCCTGAATGGTTAATTTTCCCTTTTCCTGCCGAACGGTCAGAACCACGTCCGGCATATCTAAAAATTTCAGTTCTTCGGCAACACGTCCGGCAAATTTCTTTCCGGATTCGGTTCTGTATTCTGACAATGCATTGGCTTTTTCGGTCACATCCGCAAGCAGAAGATTTTTCTTTTGTTCGAGCTCGGCGATTTTTTCCGTATCTTCCTGCATATTCTGCATTTCCTGCTGAGCGTTCTCATAAATTCTGATCAGTTCGTCAAAATCGCAGAAAAACTGTTTTTTTGCCTGACTGATAGCCTGATATCTCTGCTGCATTTTCTGCAACTGATTCTCATCCAGACTGATACTTTCGGACATCCCCTGCAAATCCTGAGCAATATCTTTCAATTCGATCAGACAGGTCTGCAACCGCCCGGCAATCTCACCGGTATCAGAATAGACATCTTCGATCTCCTGCAATAACAGCAAAGCAGAACGCACTCGTTCCGAAGCAGAATCTTCGTTATCCAGTCCCAGCAAGCCGGCACTGCCTGCCAGAGCCGAGATGATTCTTTCAGAATTTTCCGCCTGTATCAGAGCATTTTCCAGTTCTTCTTCCTCGTCCGGCTTCAAATGCAGAGCACCGATCTCCTGAATCTGTTTCTGCAATACTGCCGATTTCTCCCGGCGAGCCTGTTCTTTTTTCTTACATCTGCCGAGTTCTTTTGCGACATTCTGCAATTCATGAAACGCTGTCTGATATGCTTTCAGAAATTCCGGATTGCCGCCGAATTCATCCAGTACATGCAGATGATTTTCCGGATTCAGTAAAATCTGATTATCATGCTGTCCGTGAATCGAGATCAGTAACAAGCCGATTTCTTTCAGTGCCGAGACAGAAGCCGTTTTCCCGTTGATTCTGCCGATACTGCCGCCGTCTGCACGGATTTCCCTTGTCAGGGTAATCTGTCCTTCTTCGCAGGAAATGCCCCGGTCTGTGAGCATTTGCATGACAGGCTCTGACAAATCAGTAAACAAAGCCGTAATGCTTGCCCGTTCGCAGCCTGTCCGCACCCAGTCACGGGAAACCCTCTGCCCCAGTACGGCCTGGATTCCATGAATTAAAATAGACTTGCCTGCACCGGTTTCGCCTGTAAAGACATGAAATGCCTTCTGAAACCGAATGCAGGCCTTTTCGATTACGGCGAGATTTTCAATATACAATTCTTCCAACATGATTATTATGCCTCATCTGCTCTGGAATTTTTCTGTGAGTTCTCCGGCGGTTTTTCCGGCGAGTTCTGCATTTCTGACAAGTACAAAGATCGTATCGTCTCCGGCGAGCGTGCCGACAATTTCCGGATGACCGATACTGTCAATCACAGTACAGACCGCCTGTGCCGTACCGCTGGTACACCGGAGCACGATCGTATTTCCGGCATAATCTGCCTCGACCGGATTGCCGCCAAGCAGATCAGGGGGAGTCTGTTCCTGACAGTAATAGCGTTCGTTGACATCGCCTTTCTTGATCAGATGTAATTCACGGATATCCCGTGAAATAGTCGCCTGTGTGACAGAAAAGCCCTCTGTCTGAAGACGTTTCTGTAATTCTTCCTGTGTGCTGATATGTTCGGCTGCAATCAGCCGGAGAATTGTGTTTTGTCTGCTGTTTCTCATATTCACTCACTTCTCATTCTGGTATGCCTTTGATCGACTGCATTAATTTTTTATTGACAGAATCAAAAAAACTGCTGTTTGTCATGCTGATCAGTGCGGTCGAATATCTGGATTTTCTGATTTCCAGCGAATAGCCTGCCGGAAAAGCAACAGGCGGTTCACCGTCTGCACTCAGGCAGATATTGCGGGAACAGTCCGCCGTATGCCGGATGGTAATCTTTCTTTCAGAAGACAGCAGCAGCGGTCTGTTAAACAGCGAATGCGGACAGATCAGCGTAATTTCAATACAGGACAATTCCGGTTCCATCAGAGGGCCTCCGGCAGAAAGGGCATAAGCGGTCGAGCCTGTCGGCGTACTGCACACCACTCCGTCAGCCCGGTAACGGCCGATTACGGCCTGATCTGCCATCACAGAAAAATCAAATACTTTTCCGTATAATCCGGAAATCACAAAATCATTCAGGGCATGAAATTTAATTTTCTTATGTTCCCCCCGCAGAACCGCCTGTAATAAAATTCTGTCAGAGCGGTAATATTCTCCTGTAAAAAGCTTGTTCAGCTGATCGAGCTGATCGGTTTCCAGTCCGGCCATAAACCCCAGATGTCCGGTATTAATCCCCAGCAGTCTGGCCGGAGAACCGATCATTTCACGGGCACAGCGGAGCATTGTTCCGTCTCCGCCGATGGCGATGACAATATCTGCTTTCTGAGCAAGAACGGCAAAAATACCGTATTTTACATAAGGCAGATCAGAAAACTCGCTCTGATACTCCTCATCCAGCCAGACCGTACCGCCCAGTTCATGCAGTCTCCGGCAGACTTCCACCGCACAGGACAGAGCATTCTGTTTCTGAAAATTGGGATAAATTGCAAAATTCAGCATAATTTTCCTCACTCACTTTATTTCAGATCAATCACGACAAGTTCCGGACGGTTATAGAATCTGGGCAGTTTAGTCGATTCTCTTGCGAGTCCCCGGCTGACGATCATCGTCATCTGCCCTGACTGGTAAAGCCCTCCGGCATATTCCGGAAACAAGCCCTGATTCGGAGCATACAGGCCGTTGAGCAGATACGGAATCCGCCATTGACCGCCGTGGGCATGTCCGCACAGGACTAAATCAAAATTCAGATTCTGATATTCCGGAAACAGTTCCGGCCGATGGGATAACAAAATATGATAAGTCTGCTCCTGAGAATCCGGATTCAATCCCTGCATTTGCTGTTCTGTATTGTTTTTATTTTCAGAATAGGCAAGCGAATCCGGGTCATCAATGCCGGAGATGATCAGTTTCTGTTTCTGAATTTCCAGTATTTCTGATTTCCCTGCCAGGATCATAATATGATGATCTTTCAGAAACTGCATATTTTTCTGAAATTTTTCCTTTGTACACCAGCCTTCATGATTACCGGTGACATAACAGCAGGGATATTTTTCAGAAACGGCTTTCAGTACTGTTTCTGTATTTTCATCCGGGAGCTGATCATCAAAAATATCTCCGGCAAGGGTGATCATATCCGGATTCTGAGAAGCAATCGCCTGTAACAGCCGTTCCTGATTTTTCCCGTAATAACAGGAATGCAGATCAGTAAGCAGTACAATCCTGACAGGGGTCTGAATTTTATCCGAATCCATTTCATATTTGCGGAGATATAATCTCTGATCCAGACCGGGAATGATAAAAATCAGCAGAACCGCCAGTAACATCAGGCGGATTTTTTTCTTGTTCTTCTTCATGATGATTCTTTCCTGAGATACAGCAGATATTCAATATTGCCTGTTCCGCCCTGAACCGGCGATTCACAGGAAGCTTTCACCTGAAAGCCGGTCTGAACAGCGAATGCCTCGATTTCATGCAGAATCTGTATTCTGATTTTTTCTGATTTCACAATCCCCTGTTTGTTCAGGGCTTTTTTTCCGGCCTCGAACTGCGGTTTGACAAGGGCGATACAATCCGCCTGATCTGCGAGCAATGCAAATGCCGAGGGCAGAATATATTTCAGCGAAATAAAAGAGACATCAATACTGCAAAATTCCGGAAGCGTTTCAAAATCAGACTTGTTTAAATTCCGGATATCTGTATTTTCCAGATTTTTTACCTGATGATGTTCTTTCAGGCTTTCAGCCAGCTGATCATGACCGACATCCACTGCATAGACAAATTCTGCTCCGTGCTTTAACATACAGTCTGTGAAGCCGCCGGTAGAAGCTCCGATATCCAGACAGATCTTATGTTCCGGAGAAACCGGAAACGCTTTCAGAGCACCTTCTAATTTCAGCCCTCCCCTGCCGACAAACGGCAGATCTTCGACCTCGATCAGGTCGCTGTCAGAAACCAGTGCAGACGGCTTTGTACAGATCTGATGATTTAACAAGACTCTGCCGTCTGTAATCAATAACTTTGCCCGGGAACGGCTCTGACAGAGCTGCCGTTCGGTCATGGCAATATCAATCCTTGTTTCCATACGCATAGATATACCGACAGACGGCATGTGCGGAGAGTTCCGATTTTTCCAGCAGAGCCGGCACAGAAGCCTGTTTCAGGAAACAGTCTGCCGAAACTCTGACATAACGGCCTTTGAATCCGTACTGTGCCAGCAGAGAACCGAATATTGTAGAAATTCCGCCGTAACCGCTGCTTTCTTCAAAAAACATCACAATCCGGTAAGATAACGCTTTTTCTACCAGTTCTTCCATGACAGGGAAAATTCTGGTTAATTTCAATAAGCTTGTCTGATAGCCGATTTTTTCACAGGTGCAGTGTGCTTCCCACAGTGCCTGATACACCCGGCCATAAGAAATCATCAGCATATCCGAGCCGGATTCTGTGAATGTATACTCTGTATTGAGATGTTCTTTCGGGAATGTCATAGCTTTGTCATTGCCTCTGGGATACCGCACCGCTGTCAGGCCGGTATCTTCCCGGACGGCTCTCCTCATGCACAGCCGGAGTTCTTCATAACAGGCCGGAGAATAGATCACAGCTCCGGGAATGGAAGTCAGCATAGGCACATCAAATGTTCCCTGATGGGTTTCTCCGTCCTCGCCGACAATCCCGGCACGGTCAATGCCGAGAATCACATGCAGTTTTCCGATGGCGACATCATGCAGAAGCTGATCATATGCTCTCTGCAAGAATGTCGAATAGACAGCAAATACCGGAATCATCCCGGCGGCGGCAAGTCCGGCCGAAAACGTAACCGCATGTTGTTCGGCAATGCCGACATCATAGAATCTTTCCGGGAACTGTTCCTGAAAATACTGCAGGCCTGTTCCGAATGTCATTGCCGCTGTGACAGCACAGATTCTTTTGTCCTGTGCGGCCATTTCCGTGAGTTCTTTGCCGAAAATTTCAGAATAGCAGTCATTTCCGGAGACTTCCGGATTTCCGGTGATAATATCAAATTTAGGTACACCGTGAAACAGACTGGGATTTTTCTCCGCCGGGAGATAGCCTTTTCCCTTGACGGTATTCACATGAATAAACACAGGAGCGTCATAACGCTTTGCCGTGCGGAGCACTTCTTCCAGTTCCTGCATGTTATGGCCGTCAACAGGGCCTAAATATACAAAGCCGAACTGTTCAAACATAGTGGCCTGCTGGAACATCACACGCTTGAAGCTGTCTTTTGTCTTTTTCAGGACTCTGACGGCATGTGTGCCGACACCGGGCGTATTCATGAGATTCTTTTCAAGCTGCTGTTTTCTGCGGACATATTCTTCACTTTCCCGAATCGAACGCAGATAGCCGGAAACTGCTCCGACATTTCCGGAAATAGACATGTTATTATCATTCAGAATCACGATCAGATTCTTCATTTTTTTCTTGCCGCCGTTATTCAGCCCTTCAAAAGCCATACCGCCTGTCAGGGCACCGTCTCCGATCACGGCAATCACATGATGTTGGGTATCGCCCTGCATTCTCATTGCTTCGGCAATGCCGCAGGCAACGGAAATGGAAGTACTGCTGTGACCGCTGATAAAAATATCATGTTCGGACTCTTCCGGTTTCGGAAAGCCGGCAATTCCGTTTTCTTTCCGGATGGTAGCAAACTGACCGGCACGGCCTGTCAGAATTTTATGCGTATAGCACTGATGGCCGACATCCCAGATGATCTTGTCTTTCGGAGATTCAAAAACACGGTGCAGAGCCATTGTCAGCTCTACCGTACCCAGATTCGAGGCAAGATGACCGCCGTTTCTGGAAATCACACGCACCAGCAGCGAACGGATTTCTTTGGCTAGCTTCCGGCACTGGTAAAAATTCAGTTTTTTCAAATCCTCCGGAAGATTCAGGTCTTTGAGCTGATATTCTCCGGATTCCTGATTTGTTATACTCATAGATTTATCACTACTTGTCAATCATTTTTTTATATTATTATAAAATCGGCATGAATGCTCCGATACCGATTCCAAGAATTGCACCGCATACGACCTGCAAAGGCGTATGGCCAAGCAGTTCTTTGAACTGCGTTTCCTTATCGGCAGTTTCTCCCTGAGAGAAAAGCTTCTGCATGATTTCGTTGAGCTGTCTGGCATGTTTTCCGGCTTCGAGCCGGACATTTGCAGCATCATACATGATAATCGCCGCCACCACAAACATGACCGCAAACACCGGAGAATCCCACCCCGAGACTCTGCCTGTGGAAATCAGTGTGGCACAGACCATAGAAGAATGAGAACTCGGCATACCGCCGGAACCATACAGCCGCTCCATCTTAACAGACTTGTTCTGGAAGATAAATAAAATAAACTTGATCACCTGTGCCGCACCCCATCCCAGAATACCGGCACACAGAATCGGATTATATATCATGGTTTCTCACTTTCTGTTATTCTGATAATTTTGATTACTGCACTCTGACAAGCATAGCTTCTGTCAGGGCACGGAGAAAATCAACAGCCGCAGAAGCCGGAAACCTGTCCAGTTCTGCATAGGCCTGCTCTGTCAGAGCGGCCGCACGTTCACGGGCTTTTTCAATTCCCAGAATTGTGACGAAAGTCTGTTTCTGTTCTTCGGCGTCGCTTCCGGCAGGTTTGCCGAGCTGTTCCGAAGTGCTTGTGACATCAAGAATATCATCAATAATCTGGAATGCCAGTCCGAGGGCAAGGCCGTATGTTCCGGCAGCCTGTAACTGCTCCGGAGAACCGCCGCCGCAGAGACAGCCCATCTGACAGGCCGTTTTCATGAGTGCTCCGGTTTTGCCGTTGCAC
The DNA here is from genome assembly GCA_017483465.1 of Oscillospiraceae bacterium. Classification (GTDB taxonomy): domain Bacteria; phylum Bacillota; class Clostridia; order Oscillospirales; family Ruminococcaceae; genus UBA3855. Next base: position 60,656 of record JAFUWN010000012.1, on the reverse strand, counting down.
ATGATTTCGAGTTCTTCTGCCGTGACATGCTCCTGTGTTTCAAACTGCATATCCAGCACCTGACCGCCGACCATGCCGGAAGAAGCTTCTTCACGGGCTAACAGGCTGATTAACGCCAGTTTCTGTTTTTCGGAAAGATTCTGATCATCTGCGAGAATGCCGAACGGCGAGCACATCAGGCCGCACCCGGCGAGAATCGCTGTAGCTTCACCGAATGCCTTATGACAAGAGGGTTTGCCTCGTCTCAGATCATCATCATCCATGGCAGGCAGATCATCAAAAATCAGAGAAGCCGTATGTGTCATTTCCATGGCACAGGCGGCAGAATCGGCCTGCTCCGGCGTACCGCCGCAGACTTCACAGAATGCATAGATCAGCACCGGACGGATTCGTTTTCCGCCGGCTGTGAGGGAATGCCGCATAGCTTCAAACAGCGTATTGATCTGCATGTTTCTGGATTCTGCTGTTTTTTGCAGACCGGCAATTACAGAAAGCAGTTTTTCTTCCACACGTCCGGCATAGGATTTCATTTTTGTTTTCTGGAATTCGTTCATGATAAAATCACGCTCCTTATATTCTGTCCGGACGATCAGACACCCGTCCGGCAGAGCAATTTTCAGACAGTCTCCTGTCTGTATCTGGTTTACAGATGAAATTTTCTGATGATTTAATAAAATTTCCGGATGTCGTTTCTGTGAGGCCAGTTCTGCTGCCGCCGAGGGTGTCGGAGCACGCAGATCAGCGGCCTGATCTGTCAGTGTATCATCTGATTCGTGTCCGACTGCCGAAATCACAGGTGTCCGGCAGGCATATACCGCACGGACGATTTTTTCAGAATCGAATACACGAAGCGTTTCCGAAGCTCCGCCGCCACGGCCTAAAATCAGAACATCCAGATTCTGCGTGTCTGCGTGTTCCAGAGCCTGACAGATTTCCGCTTCGGCATGTCTGCCCTGTACATGAACGGGAAATAATATCACTTCGGCAGACGGCGACCGCCGTTTCAGAATCTGAAGAATATCCTGGAGAGCCGCTCCGGATTCGGATGTGATCACGCCGATTTTTTTCGGGTTCTCCGGAACGGCTTTTTTATTTGTTTCAGAAAAAAGCCCTTCTGCCTGCAATTTCTGTTCTCTGGTCTGAAAGCCTCTCTGAATGCTGCCGATTCCCTGTATCAGCATATCCGTGACACGGAACTGAAACTGACCGGAAACCGGATAGAGTTCCGCACTTCCGGCGGCGATGACAGACAAGCCGTTCTCCGGCCGGAATTTCAGTCTTTCGGCAAGATTCCGGAACATGACGGCTCTGACAGAGCTTTCCGTATCACAGAGCGAAAAAAACAGATGTCCGTCCTGTATCCGGAGTCCGGCAATTTCGCCCTCTGTCAGAAGCAATTGCAGATTTTTCTTATTCTTAATTATATCGGCGGCTCTCCGGTTGAGTTCAGTGACTGTCAGCATGGCACAAAGCGGCATAAACCGCCGTTCCGGCGGCATTGTCACAAGAAAAGACAGGTTCGGCAAAGGCGGTTTCTGTCTGAAGATTCTGCTTTAATTGATTCTGGATATACTGATCTGACATGACACCGCCGGCATACAGTACAGGCAGAGCCGGATAACGTTCCTGTGCTGTTTCCGTCATCACAGAAATCACAGAGGCAACGGCCGTCAGACAGAATTTTGCAATATCACAGGGCTGCTCAGAAATCAGCATGTTACGGCACTGGTTTTCCAGTCCGGACAGACAGCAGTCAAGCTCTTTCATGACAGGTTTGTATTTAAAATTTTTCTCACTTTGCATGGCCAGCGTTTCCAGAGCCATTCCGCAGGGAAACTGTAAGCCCAGCATAAGGCCTACCCTGTCGATCAGCTGTCCGGCCTTTAAATCCAGAGAACCGGAAACAGGGGTGATGTGTAAAATCTGTCCTGCTTCCGGCTGACAGTATACACAGTCTGTCGTACCGCCGCTGACATGAAATGCCAGAAATTCCCTGTGAATCCAGTCAAGCTTCTGTGCCGAATACAGAGCCGCTAAAATATGGCCTGTCTGATGGCTGGTCTGATACACAGGAATCTGTAAAACCTGTCCGATCATCCGGGCTGTGCCCTCTCCGCAGAGGAAACAGGGCATATAAGATGTTTCTGCATTTCGTGGCCTGACAGATACCCCGATACCGGAAAGCTCCGGAATTTCCAGTTTTTGCAGAACTTCCGGAAGCTGTACTGTATGATGAAACACAGCGTCGCTCTGCCGGAGGCCTTTTTCTCCGGGCTTGACAGGCAGAAGCTTTTTGGCCTGTGTGATCTCTCCTGTATCAGAATCATAAAGAGCCGTCGAAGTGGTATAATTACTGGTATCCAGTCCGAGAAAGACACTCATCAGGCTTTCTCCTGATCACGGACATAATTTCCCAGAATGCCGTTGATAAAAGCCGTATCTTCGGCAGAAGCATAGAGTTCTGCAAGATGAACCGCCTCGCTGACGGTGATACCGACAGGCAGTTCCGGAGAATTCTGCAATTCATAGACAGCCATTCTTAAAATAATCAGATCGACTCTTGCAATACGGCTGAGTGCCCGTTTCGGACTGTAGGAAGCAATAATCTGATTCAGTTCTTCTGTCCGGGAGAGTACGCCTCTGACGAGATTCCGGGATTTGTCATTCAGCTTGATTTCTCCGATTTCTTCGGCAAGGGCGAATAATTCTTCCGGTGTATCGTCACGGAACGAGGCTTCAAACAGGATTAAAAATGCATTTTCTCTGTACTGGCTGATTTTCATAGTTCCTCCTGCTGCATACCGCTGATTTCCACATGGACATGGACAGCCGTCACACCGGTCATATCCTGAATGCTCTGCTTGACGGTCTGCTGTACTCTTGCGGCGACATTGGCGGCACGGGTGCCGCTTTTGACGAACAGGCGGATTTCTACGGAAATTGCTCCGCCAAGATTGGTGATCTTCACGGGCTTTTCCTGTGCCAGACTTGCCACACCGGCGGTATCTCTGGCAGAAAGTGCGGCGACCTGACGGAGCACATCATCAGAAATCTGAATTGTACGGTCTGTATGATTGATTTTATCCATACTCATAGTGATCTGACTTCCTTTCGGGATTTTAAAAAAATAAACACATGATGATATATATTATTTTACCACAAAACTTCCTGCTTGTCAATCGTAATCTGATTAAATTTTATTTGACTTCAAAAATCCTGATATTTTCGGCCGGAATGGTGACTTCTTCGAGAATGGCTTCTTTGATCACAGCCGCTCCGGAAGCGTCCAGGCCGTCGGTTTTCACAACGACTTTAGCGGCATTGTCATCCAGATAGACCACACAGTCAGAAAAGCCCTGCGATTTGATCAGGGATTCGATCACACCCTCATGTTCGATCAGAGCGGCGACTTCTGCGGCATTGAGGGCGGCTGTCACGGCCTCGTCTTCTGTGACATCTCCGCCGCCGATCATGGTTTGTAACGTCTGGACGGCTTCGTCACGGCTTGTCGCTTTTTCCAGTCTGATTTTAGCGAAATAATCTGCTGAGGGGTCTGGTTCTGCGTTGACAAATTCCGTATCGCCGTAGTGAGGAGCAGGCGGATTCTGTTCCAGTTCTGTGACCGGAGTCGTCCGGACGGCTGTCAGATCAGTTCTTGTATAAGTATAATTCATATAGACTGCCGCCGCCAGCAGGACAGTCAGACAGGATAAAACAAGCTGTTTTTTGCCGATAATCAAAGACGGTTTCTGCATGATACTCAAATCCTTTCTATAGAGCCGGTGGTTATTTCTGCTCCAGTGCTGTGACATAAATCTGTGAGAAACGCAGGCCGCAGGCAACGGAAACAGTCTGATAGACTGTTTCCTGTACGGTGCTCTGAGAACCGCCCTCACAGGCGACAATCACCCCCGTCACCGCCGGAAGTGAAACCGATTCGATCAGAGCTTCTTTCTGCGAACCGCCGACAGTGACATAACGGCTGTCTGCGTCCTGTGCGTAGTGACAGGTTTTACTGCCCTCGAGCGTGACGAGAACTTCTGCCCGGCCGACACCTGCGATCTGACTGAGCATGACGGAAAGCTGATTCTGCAAGGCTTCCCGGTAGGCTTCCTGTTCAGAAGTTTCCGTGACTTCCGGTTCCTGAGAGATTTCCGGTTTCTGCTCGAAACAGGATGACAGAGCGATACAGACAATGCCGATCAGACCGATGATGATTAAAATATGCACTAAAATCTCTTTTTTGAAATTATTTTTATAGCTATCCCAGAATTTCCGAAACATGAATTGTCACCCCCTCGCCCAGTATCTCACGCAGAAGCCTGACAGTATTCTGATAATCATCACATGTCAGACTTACTTCACTAATAGATATGCGGTGATTTTCATCAATATGCAGATTCACAGAGATTTCAGAACAGGAAATCTGATTCTGTGAGAGAAGTTCCGATATGGCAGTCTTTACCGTCTGTTCCGTCAGAGCCTGAGCGGTTTTGTCAGACTGTGCTTTCTGAACGGCTTCGAGAGAATCCGGAATCTGAAATTCTCTGACCGGCTGAATCAGAACACAGACAAACAGCAGAGCGATCAGAAACCGGATTTGTTTTTTCATAGAGCTGTCCGGACAGATCATCATACAGACAGAAACAGAGATCGTCAGCAGACAGACTCCCAGTACAGAAGAAAAGATAAGATTCATAATAATTATTATATTAATTCAGGATATGGCCGCCAGCAGTCCTGTGCCTGTGATGAACATCACACCGAAACTGACCGAGACCGAAAAGCCGATTGCTAATACAGATTCTGTATTCCGGAATAATTTACTTAACTGCTCCAGTCCGAACAGCTCCGCCATGCCCGAAGCCAGAGCCATCAGCATTTTATATAGAAATAATTCTGTGATCACAGGAAACAATAACAGCAGAACAGCAATCACACCTGTCATGCCTGCGGCCGCTTTCAGAGCGTTCATGCTCCCCAGTACTGCCGTATAGGCTTCCGAGACTGCTCCGCCGATAAACGGAACAAATCCGGAGATTGCGTATTTAGCAGCTTTCGTTCCGGCTCGGTCGGCAGAAACGGAAATCACGCTCTGAAACGATAAAAAGCCTAAAAACAGAGACATCAGAAACCCCAGTACCCAGACGGTCACTTTCTGGATAAATTTTAAAATTCCTGACAGAGAAACTTCCGGGCTCACAGAATCGGTCAGACCTGCGGCAATTCCGGCCATCAGGAACGGAAACAGGAATCTGACAGCGATTTCCAGAGCGATGTTACATAATACCAGCATAGCTCCCTGATAGCCTGCCGAAGCCGTCAGATGGCCGCTGACTGCCAGAATCCCCCCGAAAATTCCGGAAAATGCCGCCATGAAATCAGCTGTCTGCTCCAGAATCGCTGTACAGTTCCGGAACAGTTCCGCAATCGGGACAATCACCGTTCCGGCGGCACACAGGACAGCTGTGATATCACAGATCTGCGAAACAGACGATTTCTCCCCTTTCAGACTTCCGGCAAGAGCGGATAATAAAATAATCCCTGTCAGCAACGAGAGTGTCTGCAAAGGGGCATGTATCTGTGTTTTCAGCTCCGTCAGAACCGTATCTGTCAGATCGGAAAACTGTATTTCTGTGAGTGCTTCTGTATTTTCAAAGCCTGAAAGTTCAAATCCGGCAGAATCCAGCAGTTCAGACAGAATATCATCATAAAAATAATTATTATTATTATTATTATTCATAACAGCTCCAGTATTGTTTCGGCAAGTGTGAGAAATAACGGCAGAGATAACAGCACCAGCATGATTCTGCCGCAAAGCTCTACTGCCGAGGCGACCGCCGATTCTCCGCAGTCATGACATATATCTGTTCCCAGCTGTGTCAGATAAGAAATCCCGATCGCCTTGCAGAGCAGTTTGAAATATGAACCGTCAAGACCGCTCTGTAAATAGATATTCTCAGCCGTATGCAGAATCCGTTCCGCCTGCGGCAGAATCGTCAGCAGAACCATCACACAGATTCCGATACTTAACAAGACCCCGTATGCTCTCTGATACTGTTTCAGTACCAGAATCAGAATACAGCCGATGATACAGAAAATCAGAACAGATTCCAGATGACTCAAAGTCCGAACACCGCCTTGACGGTATCAAACAATGCACTGATCTGTTCAATGATCAACATCAGCACGACAATTAGTCCGGCGAGGACAGTCATCATTGCTTGTTCTTCCCTGTCTGATTTTTTCAGTACCAGACTTAATACAGAAACAATAATCCCGATTCCGGCGATTTTGAAAATCAAATCAATCTCCACATGATTCCGCCCCTTTTTGAAAAAATAGTCTCATTACAGAAACAGGACTGCCATTGCCGCTCCGCCCAGCCAGCCCAGAGCCTGATATAATTTACTTTTCTGTTCGCAGTCTGTCCGGCAGTGTTCCAGAGCATTCTGCATTTGTGTCCGGCAGAGTGTCAGCACGGCAAGCTGCCCCTGCAAATCTGTCCGGCCGAGTTCCGCACCCAGATTCCGGAGAATTTCTCTTGCCTGAGGTGGAACCCGAGTTCCCTCTAAAGCCTGATTCCAGAGTGTTTCCGGTGACAGCTCCGGAGTGAAAGACAATTTCTGTAAGAAATCAAGATTCTGATAGGCCTGTTTTTCTTTCAGGAGTGCAAACAGTTCGGGGAGCGGCAAATGCTGATAGCGAATATAGATCATACAGTCTTCGAGCAGAGCAATCAGCACAGACCAGATTCTGATTTGACTTCTGATCTGCCGGGAGAGATAGAAGCCTGTTCCGCCGCCGCAGAACAGGAGGAGTAACATTCCGGAGAGTTTCAATTCTGATGATCTCCTTTCTGATTCCGGATTTGTCAACTGATCAGGCAGATTCACAAAGAGGCGGCTTTTAAGCCTCTTTGTATCTGTCCTGTTGACTTGCGACAATATTTCTATATATTATATAGCCACCTGTCGCAATTTTTGTCGCAATTATATTTCTATATATGATATAGGGTCAGTCTTGTATTTTGTCTTGACGTGATCTGATAGAAGTATTATTTTTTTAAATAGCTGATCTTCTGAATTTCTCTGTCTTTCAGAAAAACCTGTGTCTGAAACACTTCTGCTTCCAGCAAAGGCCGGAGCAGACTTCTCTGTCTGAGTTCTTCCGGACTTCCGGCATGACAGGCGGCAATCAGCTTGATTCCACATCCGGCGGCCTGCTGAACCGCTTCCCGGTCAGATTCTGTGCTGATCTCATCACAGATGATATATTCCGGAGTCATCACCCGTAAGGCTGTCAGGATTCCGGCCGCTCTCGGATAGCCATCGAGAATATCCGTCATCAGACCTACATCATGAGCCGGAATCCCTCTGTATACGGCGGCGAGTTCTCCTCTCTCGTCAATCAGAGCCGTTCTGGACTGATTGCCGGTCAGTCTGCAAAGATCTCTGAGATAGGTTGTCTTTCCGCTTCCGACCGTTCCGGCGATCAGCAGACTTCCGGAAAGATAATTCCTGAGCGGTTCTGCGATTCCGATTCTTTCTCCGGCGATTCTGAAATTCAGACTGCTGATGGCTTTCAATGACTGGATATTCTGTCCGTTCCGGACGGCACTGCCGCAGATTCCCACCCGACAGCCGCCTTTGACCGTGATATAGCCTTCTGACAGCTCCTGTTCATAGCGATACACAGAATACGAACAGACGGCCTGAAAAGTTTTAGAAATCTCTTCAAAGCTGATGATGATATTCTTTTCTGAGTTCTCCTGAGCGTTACTCACGATTCCTAAAGGCTTTCCGTTCCGTAATCTGATTTCCTGAATCTGAGATAATTTCTGTTCTGACAGAGTTTTCAAGAAATTCTGGACTCTGACGGGGAGATAACACATAATTTCTTTGATACTTTCGAGATTGGTCAAGCTTCTGCACATCCTTTCTGCTTTTGTTTCATCTTATGCAGAGCATGTCCGTATTATGAATACAGATAAAAAAAGAAACCCGTCCGGAGACAGGCTTCTTTCTGGAATATAAATATATTTTAAGGAGAGTTAAATTTTATTTATTTTTCGATACTCTTGACAGTTCCCATAAAGACAGGAAGATAATTTTCTGTATCTACGATCATGTAAACAAAAGGCCGATCAAGATAAACGGTCTTGTACTGAGGCGGTACTTCGATTGCAGATTCTGCACAAACTTCCACAGCTGTCACAGCGGCGGCTTTCGTTCCGGCTTCTGTCATCTCGATATGAGTCTTATGAAGCACACGGCCGATATATAAATTTCTTCCGTCCGGCAGAGCGGCCATATCAGAGAAGTCAGCATAATGGGGTTCAAAAGCTGTCTGCATACCCATATCCTGCAAAGTATCATTCAGCAGAATATCATAATCATAGCTGAATTTCGGAATAGCTGTATGTGTTTCGATACGCTCCGGATTCGCAAGTGTCTGATGTAACGAATCCGCCGTCAGGCCGGAAACATAGTCATCCACAGAAACACCCTCATTCGGAAGCAGAGCCGCAAAAGCATAACGTCCGCCCTGATAATATTTATAGAATCCGGTTGCATTTTCATCTTCGAGATAATAATTTTCATCATCGGAATACATCATATCGACTGTCTGAGCAGAGCCATCCAGAGCGGTGAACTCTTTTTCATGTACAGAGAATATATCATACTGATCAATCCATTTTCCGTCAAAGGCGACCGCATTGATCAGATATAACATCACATCATCAGCGATATTATCAATCAGTTTATTAATCATATGATCTGTTTTCTGATCGACCCATGTATTGATGTCTTTCACAGTAGAATCATCAAACGGAGCGGAAAAAGCGTCAGCGGCATAATAATTCGCATTGGTCTGCAAGAAATTCTGAGAGATATTTAAATTATTTCCATCCTGACGATACCAGATCGAATTCGCAGTCGAGAGCTTGCATTTTTCATTATTCGGCTGATTGACTCTCTGGGTATATAAATACTGATTCAGATCATCCAGAGCGATTCCGCCGAGAGCTGATTCCATTTCGGAACGGGTCTGACTGTCAGCACCGTTAGCGGTCATCGCAAGAGCCTGCATGACAGAATACGGCGATACTAAGACATTTTCTTCCGGAGAGGTTTTCTCGGCATGTTTGAGAATATCAAGATAGAAACCAGTCTGAGCAGTGATAAAATTCTGATCAAGCTGTTTCCCCTCTACGGTTTCGGACTGTACGGAAGCTCCTAAATTGACGGCTTTCAGGATTGCTTCTTTTTCTTCACTTGTTTCAGCGATACCGACAATATATTTCAGAATCGCCAGAGAATCGGAAGAATCTATACTGCCGTCCTGATTCATATCAGCAGTCTGATTCTGCATACCTGTCAGGATGTCCTTGCCTAAGATGGCTCTGTTGATTGTAATCACATCCAGCACATTGATTGTATGATCAAGATTGACATCACCGGCTTTGAATTCCGTAACGATTTCAGAAGAGGGTTGTGTTCCGTTTTCTTCCTGAGCAGAGCCGGCTTCTCCCTCCATAGCGATTTCAGAAGTAAAGAAATCAAACGGATAGTTTTCAGTATAGCCCTGTTCTTCGCAGAAAGCCTTGATCTGATCAAGCTGAGCCTGAGCTTCTTCCTCGGTAGCAACAGAAACATCTGTGAGGACATAATAGCCCTGCTCTTCCGACCAGCCGAATGTACGGCAGGATTCCACATGAATCACAGAATCATATACAACTGCATTACAGCCTTTCAGCTGATTGGTTTTGATAAAACTCCTGATTTCTTCGCAGACGGCCTGCATTTCAGAATTTTCAGAAGCTTCGTCAGTGAGTTCTGTAGTTTCCTGTGTTTCACCCTCTGGAATTTCGACAGCAATTTCATACTGATAGGCATTGAATCTGATCTGATACTGTTCTGTAAAGCCCTGTTCTTCGCAGAAAGTTCTGACCTGTTCGAGCTGATTCTTGGCTTCTGCGATAGATTCTTCTGTTTCTCCGAAACATCCGGCAGGGTAATAGCTGACAGAAACTTCAATTGTCAGATAAGCAGAGTCATCAAACAGACCGCATTTTGTCAGCTGATTGTTACTGATAAAATCTTTAATCGCTCCGTATACCTGATAATAGGCGTCCATTTCTTCTGCTGAAAGGCCTGTTGATTCGGATTCTTCTTCGATCACATAAGTTTCTGATTCGTTCTCTGTTGTCATCTCAACGACTGTGAGAGCCTCTGCCGGGCAGGACATGGCAAATCCGGCCTGGAAGCAGCACAGCAGAGCGGTAAGACCTGCAAAAATTCTTGTTTTTTTCATAACAAATCACCTCATTAAAATATTTGATAAATTTTATAAATACTGTCAGAATCCGCCAAAGTTCTGACAGTAATAGTTTTACTCATTCAGACCGACAATCCGTTTCATAGAATTCCGGATTCAGAAAGCAGTTTCTGAAATTCTTCTGTGTCCAGCTCCTCGCTCCGGAACAGATAATAAACTTCTTCACCCTCGAACCGGACAGCCGCTAATTTCCCATAGGGAGTATTTTTCACAAGATAGGCATTTCCGATATTTTCAAGTAATCTGACAGAGCCGTCCGGATAGATTAAATTCACATCTACGGTATCAAACCAGTCACTGACGAGAGCTTCCGGAACGTGATACCCTGTCGAACAGAATACCGTATCTTGAGCCGCCTGGGTACTTCCGTCCGTATTCAAAACCGAATGCAGAAAGATTCTGGAAACAATTCCCGTCTGATCAGAAATTCCGCCGGCTTCTTCCTGAAATGTATCAGGTTCTTCGGGTTCTTCGCAGGGGATGACAGATTCCTGTGTTTCTCCGGAAGATTCAGAAGTTTCGGGAATTTCCGGAATTTCAGCCGGAACGGTAATTTGAATCTGTGTTCTGGTTTCTGTTTCTGTTTCAGGGCTGAGAATTTCAGCAGATGTTTCCGGCTGAACGGGTTCCGGTTCCGGAGAGGGAGTTTCAGGCCGGATGATCACCGGAATGATTTCTGTTTCCTGTTCTGATTCTGGACTGGTTTCTGTCTGTTCTGTGATCATGCTTTCAGCAGGAGCAGAATTTGTTTCAGTTTCAGGAATTTCAGTCAGCTGAGATTCAGGACTGCTTTCTGTAACAATAATTTCCGGGAGGCTTTCTGCTGTTGTTATTTTTTCTGTTTCTGCTTCTGTCGGACTGATGATTGCAGACTCTGACTCTGTGACAAGTTCCGGAATTTTCTGGATTTCCGGAAGTTTTTCTTTCTCCTGCCAGATATGCAGACCGATCAGCACCGCAAAGCTGAAACTTGCCATCACAGGCACATACCGGAAAGCAAGCTGTTTTTTCCGCAGGTAGTCATCACGGGCAGATAAGACAGCCTCTGCCATTTGTTTATAATTCTTCATAGCCAACGCCTTCCTTTTCGAGTTCTGCTTTCAGAGCTTTCTTTGCATTGTACAGAAGATTTTCGACTTGCTTTCTGGTTTTCCGCATGATCAGAGCAATTTCCGGGTTGCTGAATTCTTCAAAATAAGCAAGGGAAAGTACCTGCTGATAGTCCTGTTTCAGATTCCGGATGGCCTTATGTACGGCGATTTTCTGTTCTTCTATAAGATACTCCTGCTCCAGATCATGCAGATCAGCGAGTTCTGCCAGATCATCCATCGGAACAGAAACCCGGTGTCTGCGGAGCATATCTCTTGTGACATTTCTGCCGATGGCATAGAGCCAGGTCTTGAAAGAAGATTTTTCTTTGAATTTCGGCTTTTTAATGGCAAGCTTGATAAAAGTTTCCTGTACGCAGTCTTCTGCGTCTGAAAGAGAGTGAGTAAAACTGCTTAGATACAACAGCAGGCCGTCTTTATATTCTTTAATCAGATCGACCATACCGCTGTCATCTCCGGCAAGGAAACGGCGGTAGCTACGGGCACCGTTTTCCATAACTGGATAACTCCTTTCTGGGGCTTTCACTACTTAGACGGACTGAGCACAGGAAAACACTAAGTGATTTTCAGAAAAAAATAAAAAATTTTTTTAATCCGCAATCAACATGGAATCTCCGAACGAGAAAAAGCGATATTTCTCTTTTACGGCGGTCTGATATGCCTGCATAGTATGTTCATAGCCCATAAAGGCCGAAACAAGCATGATCAGAGTCGATTCCGGAAGATGAAAATTGGTAATCAGACCGTCAATGACCTGAAATTCATAGCCCGGATAGATAAATATATCTGTATCGCCCTCACAGGCCGTCAGGCCGTCAGGACATCTCTGAGCGGCAGATTCAAGCGTTCTGCATGAAGTTGTTCCGACTGAGATCACACGTCCGCCGTTTTTCTTGGTCTGATTGATCAGATCAGCTGTTTTCTGCGGCAGCATAAAATGTTCTGTATGCATATGATGTTTGAGAATGTCATTTTCTTTCACAGGCCGGAACGTTCCGAGTCCGACATGAAGCGTGACATATGCCAGATTCACACCCTGGTTCTGCAAGTCAGAGAGCATTTCTTTTGTGAAATGCAGTCCGGCAGTCGGAGCGGCCGCCGAGCCTAATTCTCTGGAATAAACAGTCTGATAGCGTTCTTTGTCTTCCAGTTTTTCGGTAATATAAGGCGGAAGCGGCATTTGTCCGACTTCTTCAAGAGCAGTATAGAAATTCCCCTCGCACTCGAATCTGACAATTCTGTTGCCGTCTTCTTTGATTTCGAGTATTTCGGCGAGCAGTCTGCCGTTTCCGAAGCGGAATCTTGCACCGGGTTTGCATTTTTTACCGGGACGGCAGATGATCTCCCACTGTTTGTCAGCAATCTGATTCAGAAGCAGAAATTCGACAAAACTGCCTGTATTTTCCTTTTCTCCGTAGAGTCTGGCCGGAAGCACCCGGGAATCATTCATGACAAGCAAATCCCCCGGTTTCAGCAATTTCCCCAGATCATAGAAATGTAAATGCTGTATCTCCCCTGTTGCTCTGCTGACGGCCATCATACGGGAACTGTTTCTCGGTTCAGCAGGGTGCTGGGCGATCAGTTCTTCCGGTAAGTCATAATAAAAATCTGATTTCTGCATAATAACATCCTTCTTTCATAAAATTAATAAAAAATTTAAAAATAGCTATTGACAAATAAGTCAAATCATGCTATGATAGTACTATGAAGATAGAGGTGCGGTCAAGATGAGTCACTGTTCTGAGAAAGTTCGGTTCCCTGACGAACGGCAAAAGGCAAGACCGCCGAAGATACGGCGTTTTCTGAACAAATTCCGTTTCTGGTGCCTGGCTGAACAAGTCCTGCACTGTCATCATGTGTTGATGGAGAGCTATCGGCAGGGTCTGCCTGTATTTCTATTATAGCACATGATGAACCGGTTTTCAAGCCGGTTCATTTATTTTCATAGATTTAATTTCTTAAATTAATTAAATTAATTAAATTAAAAGGAGTCATGCAGTTATGAAACAGTACAAAGTCGGAATTTTAGGTGCAACAGGTATGGTCGGCCAGAGATTTGCTACTCTGCTCGCCAATCATCCGTGGTTTAACGTTACCGTATTGGCCGCTTCTCCCAGAAGTGCAGGCAAAACCTACGAAGAAGCCGCCGGTGCAAAATGGGCTATGACAGAACCTATCCCGGAAAATCTGAAATCTATGATCGTGAAAGATCTGAATGCCGATATGAATGAAATCGTTTCTCAGGTAGATTTCGTGTTCTGTGCTGTCGATATGAAAAAAGAGGAAATCAAAGCCCTCGAAGAACGCTACGCAAAAGCTGAATGCCCTGTGATTTCCAATAACTCTGCCCACAGATTTACCCCTGACGTGCCTATGGTTGTGCCGGAACTGAACCCGGAACATATCGAAATTATCGAATCCCAGAGAAAGAGACTCGGTACGAAAAAGGGCTTTATCGCCGTAAAATCCAACTGCTCGATTCAGAGCTATGTCCCGGCTCTGCACCCGCTGAGAAAATTCGGCCTCAAGAACGTGCTGGCCTGCACCTATCAGGCAATCTCCGGAGCAGGAAAAACTTTCGAGACATGGCCGGAAATGGTGGATAATTTAATCCCGTTCATCGGCGGTGAAGAAGAAAAATCCGAACAGGAACCGCTCAAAGTATGGGGAGAAATCAAGAACGGCCAGATCGTCAAGGCAGAAACTCCCAATATTACAACACAGTGTCTGCGTGTGCCGGTTTCCAACGGCCATACTGCGGCAGTATTTGTAAGCTTTGAAAATAAGCCCTCTAAAGAAGAAATCCTGAAGCTCTGGGAAGAATTCAAGGGTGTTCCGCAGGAACTGGAGCTGCCTTCTGCTCCGAAGCAGTTTATTCATTATTTCACAGAAGACAACAGACCGCAGGCAAAACTTGACAGAATGCTTGAGGGCGGTATGGCAGTTTCTGTCGGCCGTCTCCGTGAAGATACACAGTATGATTATAAGTTTGTGTGCCTGTCTCACAATACGCTCAGAGGTGCCGCAGGCGGCGGCGTTCTGCTGGCTGAATTACTCGCTGCAAAGGGCTATTTTGATTAATTTATTATTATCATAAAGTGAGGTTTTCGCTATGAAAAATACGATTTTTACCGGTGCGGCTGTTGCCATTACCACACCGTTCAATCTTGACGGCTCTATTAATTACGAGGGTCTCGGAAAAAATATCGACTATCAGATTGACAACGGCACAGACGCTATTGTCATCTGCGGTACGACCGGAGAATCTTCTACAATGTCCGATGAAGAACATCGTGAGTGTATCAAGTTTGCGGTGGATTATACCAATCACAGAATTCCGGTCATCGCCGGAACAGGCAGCAATGACACACGCTATGCAATTGAACTCTCTGTAGAAGCACAGAATCTCGGTGCAGACGGCTTGTTATTAGTAACGCCTTATTATAACAAGACCACACAGGCAGGCCTGCTGGATCATTTCACGATCATTGCAAACAGTGTCAAGATTCCGATTATTCTCTATAATATCCCCGGCAGAACCGGCATGAATATCGCTGTGGAAACAGTAGAAAAGCTGGCTCATCACAAGAATATCGCCGCTATCAAGGAAGCTTCCGGCAATATCAGCTATACTGCACAGGTTGCGGCCGTCTGCGGTGATCTGATTGATATCTACAGCGGCAATGATGATATGATTGTCCCGATCATGTCTCTGGGCGGCAAGGGTGTCATCTCTGTATTATCCAATATTCTGCCGAAAGAAACACATGAAATCACACAGCTCTGTCTGAATAACGATTTCCGGAAGGCCGGAGAAATGCAGCTGAAATATCTGGAGCTGATCAATTCCCTGTTCTGCGAAGTGAACCCGATTCCGGTCAAGGAAGCGATGAACCGTCTCGGAATGCCTTCCGGAGCGTGCAGAATGCCGCTTACCAAGATGAGTACGGATAACGTTGCCCGTCTGATGTCTGCAATGCAGAGACTGGGTATGCCTGTTTCTGTTGTGGATTAATTTTCTTACATCAGGAGGAGAAAAGCTATGGAACAGACAAAAATTGTTATCTCCGGAGCTTCCGGAAAAATGGGGCACGCAGTTGCGGCGGCCGTCGCAAGCCGTGAGGACTGTACTGTCCTTGCCGGAGTCGATCTCAGAACAGAATCTTATGCAGATTTTAAAATCTATCAAGATTTCTCAGCCTTGCCGGAAAAGCCGGATGTGATCATTGATTTTTCCAATCCGGCAGTACTTGACACTCTGCTGAATTACTGCCTTGTGAACGGTGTTCCGTGCGTACTGGCAACAACCGGCTATTCAGAAGAACAGATTGCTAAGATCAGGAAAGCTTCTGAACGCATTCCGGTGTTCTTCTCGTTCAATATGTCTCTGGGGATTAACCTGCTGGTACAGCTTGCCAAAAAAGCAGCGGCAATTCTGGGAAATCAGTTTGATATTGAAATTGTCGAGAAACATCATAATCAGAAAATCGATGCCCCCAGCGGTACGGCTCTCATGATTGCCGATGCGATAAATCAGTCTCTTGATCAGCAGTATCATTATGTCTATGACAGACATTCCAAGAGACAGAAGCGTGAAAAAACAGAAATCGGCTTACATGCCATCCGTGGCGGTACGATTGTCGGTGAACATGATATTATTTTTGCCGGTCATGATGAAGTCATCACACTCTCACACAGTGCGGCTTCTAAAGAAGTCTTCGCTGTCGGTGCAGTCAATGCGGCCGTATTCCTGAAAAATCAGAAAACCGGCATGTATGACATGAGTGCTCTTATGAGCGATTAAATCAATACTTCTCAAACTCCCCTTTTCTCACAAAGGGGAGTTCTTGCTTTCAGAATAAAAATATAATCCGTCAGTTGCCTGTATGACAGAAAAGTCTTTTTATTGTCAAAAAAAATCGTTTTTGAGGTTGACAAATTCTCTGAAATGTAGTATGATAATATCATGAACACTTCGTTTATCAAATTTTATATGATTCTGAGGGGAGAATTACTATGATACTCACAAAAGAAATCAGTCTGCTTGACTGCGGACAGCAGGTCAAAAACGGAAATCATGAATTTTCAGCCCGGAAAGATAAAAATTATCTGCTGCTGATGAGCGGTATCCGGACAATGCTCAAAATTCAGGAGAAAAATTATTATATGCAGCCGTTTACATTCCTGTTGTATCCGATTGAAGATACTGTTAAAATTGAAGCCCCGGAAGCTACATTCTACCGCTATATGCAGTTACGCATGACAGACAGCTATTTCAGGAAAATTCAGGAAGCCGGCATGACTCTGTATGAAGTCCATACCCTCGCACAGCCTCTGGCCGTCGAGGAAATCTGGAAAATCCTCCTGCCCTTTATGGAAGAAAACAACTCTTGTTCCCTGGAAATGGGAGAACATGCCCTCAAGCTCCTGATGTGCCTGCTGATGGAAGCTTCTGACGGTACTGTCTCCAGAGCCGCCGAAATTCCGCATTATGACAAGCTTACCGCTCTGCGGCACAGAATCTACGCTCATCCGTCAGACAGCTGGTATATTCAGGATATCTGTGATGAACTGGGAATCAGCAGACCTTATTTTCATAAATTATATCTGGCCGCATTCGGCACAACCTGTACACAGGATGTCATCTCCAGCCGGATTGCCTATTCCAAAAAATTATTATCCACTACTGACAAGCCTATTGCAGCAGTTTCCCAGCAGTGCGGCTTCGAGACAGATGTGTATTTCATGCGGCAGTTCAAGAGACATGTCGGCATGACTCCGACAGCATTCCGGAGAGTACAGTCCGCCGGAAAAGAAAATGAAAAAACGGTTCCCTGTACTTGATTTTTTCAGATCTGTGTGCTATACTAGTAAAAGACTAAAAATATTGCTTCACACATGTGAGATACAACAGAGGAGATAGATTTTTTCATGAAACTTTCACGCCTGATTTCCGGTCTGCATAATTCTACCAAGGCGACTGTTATTGCCTGTTCTGTCCTGCTTGCGTTTACAGCAGCAGTATTATTTTTCCTAATGCTGTTCCCGATCAAAATGCGGGACAGAAGTGCCGCTCTTTCCGCACCGACTGTTATTGAAACTACCACAACCGATACACTGCCCGTGGAAATCGCAGAAACAACTAAAGAACCGCCCCATACGCTCTCGACCTGGGCGGCCAGTGCCGAAACACTCGCTACAACATTCGACCCTGATGAAACTACCGATATTCCCTGGTATGACAAAATTTTTACAAGTACCGTCCAGACCGAAACAGATGACTACGGAAATGTATATACTGTCACACAGACAGAAACTACAACTGCCGTTTATACAGAAACACAGCCGCAGATCATTGAAACCCCTGCTCCGACCGAACCCGTTACGATTCCGCCGGAACCGGAAACACAGCCACCTGTACAGACCATCACAGAAGTCGTGGTCACAGAACCCCCTGTTACTGTTCCGCCGGAGGCAGAAATTATTAATGCCGATCCGGTTGCTCCGGATTTCAGCAATGAGTAAAATTAAAAATCTGATAGAAAATCCGGATTTCAGCTATCTCAAGCCTTATTTCTATCAGAATCCCCTTGCACTCCGGTGTGAACTGGCCGTCGGAGAAACCCATGAAATCCGGATGAAAACCGCTTATGACAGAGCCTTGCAGATTTATGAAATAGTATTTCCTGATCAGAAAGCCAATGCTCTGATTTTCAATGACTGGCACTATGATGATCAGCCGGAAGAAGATTTTTCAGAAATTCTGAATCAGTATCAGTATCAGATCATCAGAAATCTCCCTGTCTATGACTGGGATGAGGCCTGTCAAATGCATACGCACAGAAACAGAATTATCTGTTATGCCGGACATCAAAATTTTAATCATCAGGAAATAATTAAAAATCTGATCTATGAGGATTTCGGTAAGCAGAATCATGAAGAAAGTTTTGTTTCCTACGGCAACGAATGTATTTTCTCTGTCTATGATGACAGAGGCTGTGATATTGTCTTCGCAGACGGCCGGAAATTCCGGGATTTTTATTACATGCTGGAACCGTTCTTCCTGGACTATGACAGAAAAATCATGCAGGAAAGACTTGACAATCTGCCGTAAACATGCTATGATAGAATTATAAATATAAAAATTAATTCTTCGGGGTTATGTGCAAGTCATGACCGGCGGTACAGTCCGCAAGCCTACATGCCGAACCGGTGAAATTCCGGTACCGACGGTATAGTCCGGATGAGAGAAGAATGCTTTTTCATGCCTCGGAAATTTTCCGGGGCTTTTTATTTGCTTTATATATATATTATGATTATGATAAGGAGCTGAATTTATGAAAGAAGATATTTTTATGATGACAGCCATCAAACTCGCTGAAAACGGTATCGGTTTTGTCAATCCCAATCCGCTGGTCGGTGCGGTGATCGTCAAAGATGACAGAATTATCGGCAAAGGCTGGCATGAAGCCTGCGGTCAGCCCCATGCTGAACGCAATGCCCTCCGGAACTGTACCGAATCTCCGGAGGGGGCTGATCTTTATGTCACACTCGAGCCATGCTGTCATCACGGCAAACAGCCGCCCTGTACAGAAGCTATTATTCAGGCTGGAATCAAAAAAGTCTATATCGGCTCGGATGACCCGAATCCGCTCGTAGCCGGAAAAGGTATTGAACAGCTCAGACAAGCCGGAATTGAAGTCGTTACCGGAGTCTGCAAAGAAAAATGTGACAGACTCAACCGGATTTTCTTTCATTATATTACCAATAAAACACCTTACTGTATGATCAAGATCGCTATGACTGCCGACGGCAAGACCGCTACCCGTACCGGAGCTTCACGCTGGATTACAGGCGAGCTATCCCGTCAGCATGTCCATGAGACAAGAAAACTGTTCTCCGGTATCATGTGCGGAATCGGTACTGTGATCGCTGATAATCCCTCTCTGACATGCAGAATCGAAAATCCCAGCAATCCGGTCAGAATTATCTGTGATACACATCTCAGAATCCCTATGGACTGCAATATTGTCCGGACAGCAAAGGATGTGCCTACGATTATTGCAACTGCCAGTCAGGACAGCAATAAAATTCAGAAACTGGAAAATCAGAATGTCCAGATTATGAAAGTCCCCTCTTGTGAGGGCTATGTGGATTTAAAATCCCTCATGAAAAAACTAGGAGCACAGGGCATTGACAGTGTTTTACTGGAGGGCGGTTCTCATCTGCATGAATCGGCGTTAAGAGCCGGAATTGTTCAGCATATTCAGATTTATATTGCTTCTAAAATTTTCGGCGGTGTTTCGGCAAAGACTGCTGTCGGAGGCTTGGGAGTCGCCGAAGTCGATGAAGCCTATCTGCTCACAGAACCTGAAATCAGACGTTACGGAAGCGATATTTTATTAGATTATGATATACTCGGAGAATAATCATGTTTACAGGTATTATTGAAGAAATCGGAAACATCAGGAAAATTCAGACGGGGGCTGATACTTGCGTGCTGACCGTATCAGCCAGCAAGATTTTATCAGATCTGCATATCGGTGACAGTATCGCCGTGAACGGTACTTGCCTGACGGTCTGCAAATTCGATCAGACATGCTTTTCAGCCGATGTCATGCCCGAAACTATGAGAAGAACTAATTTAGGCTCTCTGAAATCCGGCAGTCCGGTGAATCTGGAACGTGCCATGTCTGCAAACGGCAGATTCGGCGGTCATATCGTCTCCGGTCATATTGACGGAACCGGAGTGATCAAATCGCTCAAAAAAGAAAAAAATGCGGTCTGGGTAAAGATTTCGGCAAAACCGGAGATATTAAAATATATCGTCGAAAAAGGTTCGGTTGCAATTGACGGTATCAGCCTGACCGTTGCGAAAATTTCAAATCAGGATTTCTCTGTCTCGATTATTCCCCATACCGGAGAAGAAACAATCTTATTACAGAAAAAAGCCGGAGAGATCGTCAATCTGGAATGCGATATCATCGCTAAATATGTCGAAAAACTCTGCAATTTCAGGAATCCGTCCGGAGGAATCTCGGAAAATTTCCTCGCTGAACATGGATTTTTATAATATTATGAGGTGAAATGCTATGCTGACTCCGTTTGATTCACAATATGCGGAGAATTATCTTTCTGATATTCTCAAAATGACAGAAGAAAAACAGTTCCCCGATACAGTGGCTTATATCATTCAGATGACACTTCATAATTATGATGAAATGGTCTGTTCTGATGAACTCGCTCTGAAAAAATGCTATGAAGTCTGGACAGCAGGCTGTCTGCTCGATTCGGTTTTTAATCATACGGATTATGCTGTAACTTCTGATACTTATCTTCATGCTGTGAACAGTATCGAGGAAGCCTTTCACAAAACAAAACGGAAATTTTTTAAAAAAATGCCGATATATAACCACTCTTATATTTTATCAGATATGTTCGACGCCCTGTTGTTTCTTACAATTCCGGATGATTCGGAACTCTCTCCGGAAGATCGGGCCGTTATGCCTCATAATGAGGATGGATATGTTCTGACTCCGCTCGGCGGTATCATGCAGGAACAAGGCAGATTCGATCAGTGGGAACAGGATGTTATGGATGTTGCCTACCGTTTGCTTGATCACACTGATGAAGAACGAAAATTGCAGAGCGATTATAATTTTGACGGAGTATTGAAATAAAATTTAATTAAAATAGAAAGAAGCTGATTTTTATGAATACTATCCCCGAAGCCCTCGAAGCTCTCAGACAGGGAAAATTAATCTTAGTGATTGATGACCCTGATCGTGAAAACGAAGGCGATCTGATCTGTGCCGCTCAGTTTGCGACTACAGAGAATGTCAATTTTATGGCAAGTCAGGCCAAAGGTCTGATCTGTATGCCTATGTCAAAAGCATATATTCAGAAACTTGGTCTGCACCCGATGGTCGCCAATAATACAGATAATCATGAAACCGCCTTTACAGAATCAATTGATCATGTGAAGACAACTACAGGAATCTCCGCCGAAGAAAGAGGCCTGACCGCTCGTATGTGTATTGATGAGAATTCCCGTCCGGCGGATTTCAGAAGACCCGGCCACATGTTTCCGCTCGAAGCCAAACAGGGCGGTGTCTTAGAAAGAAACGGCCATACCGAAGCGACTGTCGATCTCATGCGGCTCGCCGGACTGGAACAGGTCGGCTTATGCTGTGAAATCATGGCCGATGACGGTACTATGATGAGAACAACGGAATTAATCAAATTTGCTGAAAAATATCATTTAATCATTATTACGATCAAGGATTTGCAGATCTACAGAAGAATGCATGATAAATTCATGAATCCTGTCACAAGTGCCCATCTGCCGACAAAATACGGCGATTTTATGATCTATGGCTATCAGAATGAAATTACCGGCCGTGAACATGTCGCTCTTGTGATGGGTGATGTTTCTGACGGAAATCCTGTTCTGTGCCGTGTGCATTCAGAATGCCTGACCGGGGATGTGTTCGGTTCGAGCCGCTGTGACTGCGGTCAGCAGCTGGAAGAAGCTCTGAAACGTATCGCTCAGGAAAACAGAGGCGTTCTGGTATATCTCCGGCAGGAAGGCAGAGGTATCGGCCTGCTGAATAAGATTAAAGCTTATGATTTGCAGGAACACGGCCGTGATACCGTCGAAGCCAATGTCGAATTAGGCTTTGCTCCGGATTTGAGAGACTACAGCGAGGGTGCTCAGATTCTGAAAGATTTAGGAGCTGTCAAGCTCCGGATTATGACAAATAATCCGGATAAGATTTCTGACTTGTCAGAATACGGAATCGAGATCATCAGCCGTGAGCCGATCGAAATCGCTCCGAAAAAAGAAAATTTGTTTTATTTAAAAACCAAGCAGGTGAAAATGGGTCATCTTTTGGATAATATTAATTAATTATAAAAAGGAGTTTTTATTATGAAAGTGTTAGAAGGTTTCTACGAAGGCAAAGGCCTGAAAATCGCAATTGTTGCTTCCCGATTCAACGAGTTTATCACAAATAAGCTTGTCGGCGGTGCAGAAGACTGTCTCCGCCGTCACAATGTCGAAGAAGAGGATATTACTCTTGCATGGGTGCCCGGTGCGTTTGAAATTCCGCTGGCAGCTAAGAAATTAGCCAAATCCGGAAAGTATGATGCCATTATCTGTGTCGGTGCAGTCATCAGAGGGGCAACTTCTCATTATGATTATGTTTGTGCCGAAGTCTCCAAAGGCATTGCAAGCGTTTCTCTTGAAACTGAAATTCCGGTATTATTCGGCGTTCTGACAACAGATACGATCGAACAGGCCATTGAACGTGCCGGAACCAAAGCCGGAAACAAAGGCTATGACTGTGCAATGTCCGCTCTGGAACTTGTACAAATGCTCAGAAAGGTCAGCGACTAATGCCGAAAATTATGTTTTTCGAT
Source organism: Oscillospiraceae bacterium (assembly GCA_017483465.1). GTDB lineage: Bacteria > Bacillota > Clostridia > Oscillospirales > Ruminococcaceae > UBA3855. The sequence goes on along the minus strand of JAFUWN010000012.1, from coordinate 37,785 downwards.
ATTGACGGCACTCTGATGGAAGATTCTTCTTCTCATTATGTGCCGGAAAGTACCGTCAAGGCCTTACAGCTCGCCCGTGAAGCCGGAAATCTGCTCTATGTCAATACCGGCAGACCTGTCATCAATGTCGATCGGGATGTCAGGGTCTTAGGCTTTGACGGCTATATCTGCGGCTGCGGGTCTTATATCGAATGCAATCAGCAGGAATTATTTTATCATACCAATTCGAAACAGATCTGTCAGGAAACGGCTCGGCTCGTCCGTGACTGTGACGCTTCCCCTCTCTATGAGAGAAGAGACGCATTCTATTTCGACCCGGAATGCAGAGAACTGGAATTTGTCAAGCTGATCAGAGATACATTCCGAATGCAGGAAAAAAATGTCTGGAGAAGCGTGAATGATTCTGATTTCAGTTTTGATAAATTCGTCATCGCTTATGATGACAAAACAGATCTGGAACGCTTCAAAGACGGTATTGCAGAAAATTTTGTTTATATCGACCGTGGAAAAGGTTTCGGAGAAATGGCTCAGAAAAATTTCAGCAAGAAAACCGGAATCGAATTTGTTTTAGATTATTATGGACTGTCAAAATCCGATGCCTATGCTGTCGGCGACAGTCTCAATGATCTGCCTATGTTCGAGGGTGTCGGCACTTCTGTCGCAATGGGCAACGGTGAAAAATTAATCCCCTATGCGGATTATGTGACTGCTGATCTGTGGCATGACGGTATTTATCAGGCTATGGAGCATTTCGGCTTTTTTGAAAAATAAAAATAATCCCCTTTTGTCAGACGGCAAAGGGGGTTATTTTTTATCATATTAAGATACATCTACCAATTCGATATAGTCCGCACCATGCAGAGCGATATGCTCTTTTCTGCCGGAGAGATTATCGCCGAGCAGTAAATCAAATGTATCACGCATTTGTTCGGCCTCAGAAGGCATGACTTTGATTAATCTTCTGGTTTCCGGATTCATAGTCGTCAGGCTCATCATTTCGGGTTCGTTCTCGCCGAGTCCTTTTGATCTCTGAATTGTATATTTCGCACTGCCGATTTTTTTCTGAATGTCCTGACGTTCTTTTTCTGTATAGGCAAAATAGGTCTTGACTTTTGTATTGATTTCATATAAAGGCGATTCTGCAATATAGACATAGCCTTTCTGAATCAAAGTCGGTGTTAATCTGTAAAGCATGGTCAGAATCAGAGTACGAATCTGGAAGCCGTCAACATCCGCATCGGTACAGATGATAATTTTGCTCCATCTCAGATTGTTCATGCTGAACTGTGCAATATTGCCGGTATTTTTCAGCTTGACTTCCACACCGCACCCGAGGACTTTCAATAAATCCGTGATAATATCGCTTTTGAAAATCTTAGGATAATCGGCTTTCAGACAGTTCAGAATTTTGCCTCTGACGGGGATGACGGCCTGAAATTCGGCATCTCTTGCGAGCTTGACCGCTCCGAGGGCGGAATCACCTTCTACGATATATAATTCTCTTCGGGTAATGTCTTTGGTACGGCAGTCAACAAATTTTTCCACCATATTGGCAAGATCAATATTGCCTGCTAATTTTTTCTTGATGTTTAATCTGGTTTTTTCGGCATTTTCACGGCTTCTCTTGTTAATCAGGACTTGTTCTGCAATTTTATTCGCTTCTTCCGGATTTTCAATAAAATAGACTTCCAGCTGATGTTTCAGGAATTCCGTCATAGTTTCCTGAATGAATTTGTTGGTAATTGCTTTTTTCGTCTGATTCTCATAAGAAGTCTGTGTCGAGAACGAGGAAGATACCAGCACCAGACAGTCTTTAATATCATCAAAAGAAGCCGAAGATTCGTTTTTCTGAAGCTTATTGTTATTTTTCAGATAACTGTTGATCTGCGACAGAAACGCACTCCGCACGGCTTTATCTGGAGAACCGCCATGCTCCAGAAAACTTGAATTATGATAATATTCCAGCAGATTCACCTGATTAGAGATTGTCATTGCTACGGATAATTTGACTTTATAATCTGGTTTATCGGCTCTGTCACGTCCCATGCGTTCAGCTGTCCAGTACTGGACAGAAGTCATGGCTTTCTCGCCTGTGATTTCCTGTACATAGTCAGAAATACCGTTTTCGTAGAAATATTCTTTTTCCAGAAAACTGCCGTCTTCCTGCTGGGAACGATAGACAAACAATAAATTCGGATTCACAACCGCCTGTCTGCGGAGCGTATCATGAAAAAATTCATCCGGCACATGAATTTCTGTGAAGACTTCCAGATCCGGTTTCCATCTGGTTTTGGTTCCGGTCTGTTTCTGATTCCAGGGAGATTTTTTTAATCCGCCGATATTCTCGCCTTTCTCGAAATGCAGGGTATATTCTGTCTGATCTCTGTGTACAGTTACATCCATGAATTCAGAAGCATACTGTGTCGCACAGAGTCCGAGGCCGTTCAGTCCTAAAGAATAATCATAGGAATCTTCTGCATTGTCATATTTGCCGCCTGCATATAATTCACAATAGACAAGTTCCCAGTTATATCTTTTTTCAGAATTGTTATAATCCACCGGACAGCCTCTGCCGAAGTCCTCGACTTCGATTTCACCGTTATTCCAGCGGGTGATAATAATCTTATCGCCGAAACCGGCTCTTGCTTCGTCAATCGAATTCGAGATAATTTCAAAAATCGAATGAGCACAGCCGTCAAGTCCATCCGAACCGAAAATCACCCCCGGACGTTTGCGGACTTTCTCCGCACCTTTCAGCATAGTAATGCTTTCGTTTCCGTAATCCTGTTTTTTAGCCATATATCATATCATACTCCTTTTTTTATAAAGCTAATATTTATTCTAACACAATTTTGAAAGATTGTCAATAAAAAAATAATTGACAAATTCAGATATTTGATGTATAATATTATATATAATTTTATTTAAAATTCACAAAGGAGTCAATTATGAAATCTTATCAGATCTTATGCGGCATTACAGGCTGCATTCTGCTGCTTTCCGGAATGCAGGCCATTTCTGCCTCGGCTTCACATCCGGAGATCAGAAATATCGCTCTGCCGCTCGCAGAAGAAAACGAAACTACAGACGGTCTTATCTATGACGAAAACGGAAATGCTCATTTTATGATTCAGAATCAAATGCAGACAGGACGTTTCAGTATCACACCGGAATACCATAAAGGCGATATCGACGGAAGCAATATGACGGATTCTCTGGATGCCGCCTATATTTTATATGCTGCTGCTGCCGCCGGAACAGAAAATCAAAGTCCGGAAGAAATTTTACTCTCTCAGCATGAAACTCTTACAAGTACCTATCAGACCTTACAAATTACGGATATTAACGGCGATCAGATGATTGATGCCGCCGATGCTGCCGGAATCCTGATATACGCTTCCGAACAGGGTGCAGGCAAGCTCTCCGAACCCCTCGGCTTCGCCTGCTATCAGGCCGATGAAAACGGCAATCTGCAAAAAGGCTGGCTTGATGACCGGCACTATGCGGATGAAGATTATAAATTACATACCGGATGGGCAGAGATCGAAAATCAGAAATATTATTTTTCTGAATACGGTGAAATGCAGACCGGATTTACTGAAATCTATGACAGGAATTATTATTTTGATTCTGATTCCGGTATCATGCTGACAGGCTGGCAGACTCTTGAGAATCAGATTTATTATTTCAATCCTGACGGAGTTCAGCAGACAGGCTTCCAGAATATTGATGATAATATCTATTATTTTAATCCTGACGGTATCTTACAGAAAGGCTTTCAGAATATCGGCGATAAAAATTATTATTTTGATAATAACTCCGGTATCATGCTGACAGGCTGGCAGACTCTTGATAATCAGATTTATTATTTCAATACTGACGGAGTTCAGCAGACCGGCTGGCAGGATATTGATGAGCATACTTACTATTTTGATACAAATGGTATCATGCAGACAGGCCTTGTCACTATCGAAGATAAAACTTATCGCTTCCAGACAGACGGTATCTATCATCCGAGAAAAATTTGTCTCGATGCCGGACATTACGGCTCAAGATATAATCACAGTCCGGTAGTCAATTCTTATTATGAATCCAATTTTACATGGGATATGCACTTGCATTTGATTCCGGCTCTTGAAAGCTATGGCTTTGAAGTCATCACTACCAGAGAAAAGAAAGAAGAAGACCTCGGACTTCGGGAACGAGGACATATGTCAGAGGGCTGTGATTTATTCCTGAGTGTACACTCAAATTATGATAATAATTATTCACTGGATTTTCCGCTTGCCTGCTGTCAGGTCAGCGGTGTGACGGATGAACTCGGCTTACAGCTTGCAAATAAAATTCATGAAGTGATGGGGACAAATCAGTCCGGAAGAATCTGGAAACGGGAAAGTACCAACGAACCCGGAAATGACTGGTATTCTGTTCTTTATGGAGCAGCAGAGGTCGGAACTCCCGGTATTTTACTCGAACATAGTTTTCATTCCAACTATCGGGCGACAAAATGGCTCATGGTGGATGAAAATCTTGAACGTATGGCACAGGCAGAAGCAAAAGTAATTTCTGATTATTTCGGCTTCTGAGAATATATTTTATACAAGAAAGGATTTGAATGATCTATGAACGAAGTTATGAAAACAATCAAAGAAAGAAGAAGCTGTCGGAATTTTAAATCTGATATGCTTCCGGATGAAGTCATCCGGCAGATCTGTGAGGCCGGTTCTTATGCTCCCACAGGTATGAACAGACAGTCGCCGATTATTATCGCCGTCAAAGATCAGGCTCTGAGAGATCAGATTTCTGCAATGAATGCAAACATTATGGGGAAAGAAAATTTTGACCCGTTTTATCATGCTCCTGTGATTCTGATCGTCTTAGCTGACAAGAATATCCCGACACATGTCTATGACGGTTCTCTGGTAATGCAGAATCTCATGCTTGCCGCACAGAGTCTGAATATCGGCAGTATCTGGATTCACAGAGCAAAAGAAGAATTCGATTCCGATCAGGGCAAGGCCATCCTGAAAGAACTGGGAATCGAAGGCGATTATGAGGGTATCGGACATTGTGCGATTGGATATGCGGCTTCTGAAGCGAATCCTCCTGCTCCGAGAAAAGAAAATTATATTTATATTAAGTAATTTATCATAAAAATGACTGAGCGGAATGCTCAGTCGTTTTTGTTTTATGCAGATTCTTTATGAAGTTCAGGCGATTCAAATTCTTTCAGAGCTTCGGAGATCTTATCACGGGATTTCAGAAAAGCAGAAACAACAATCGGATCAAAATGCGTTCCGCTTTCTTTCTGAATAATTGCATAAGCTTCTTCGATACTCATAGAGCCTTTATAACATCTCTGTGAAACGATCGCATCAAAAACATCAGCCACGGCCATGATTCTGGCACTCAGCGGAATATTATGTTCTGCGACTCCCTGCGGATAGCCGTTGCCGTTCCACCATTCATGATGACCATAGGCCATTTCTACGGCAATATCCAGATAACTGAAATGTCCGAGTGATTTTTCGGCATGTAATAATAATTTTCTGCCCTCTGTGGTATGGCTTTTCATGACAGCATATTCTTCGTCAGTCAGTTTCCCCTGTTTTTTCAGAATGGAATCCGGAACATGAATTTTTCCGATATCATGCAGAGGTGCGGCAATGACCATATCTTTGATATACTGTCTGTTCAATACGCTCTGATACCAGCCTTCTTCGAGGAGTTCTTCTGCGATGATCTGTACATATTTTGCTGTCCGCCGGATATGACCGCCGGTGCTTTCGTCACGGTTTTCCACAATATCGGCCATAGTGATAATAATATTATGCTGCATTTCCAGAAGCTCCTGATGCATATGGGCGTTTTTATTGCCGACCAGAATCAGAATCATCACAGTCATCGTCACGGCAAAGCCGATCATACTGATCATGATACTTTCCAGCATAGCAATCTGTTCAAAATTATCAGGATTAATATTATAATAAGAATACACTGCGGCGACAAAGCCATACATCAGAATGCCGATGACATATAACAAAATCCGTTCCCAGATTTCCAGTTTTCTGTAATGCAGTTCCTGCCGGAAATTCTTTCGCCACTCCCGGCCGGAGAACAGAAAGGAAATTAAAATAATTCCCAGTACTAAATATAGCCCCATTGCATAAATTTCTTCGGCCTGCTGGTTCAGGTGCAGAATCGTCACCGGCAGCGTTTCCAGAGGCATTAACAATCCGTAACAGATACCTGCAATCGGAATAAACTGCAGTGTACTCAGAAAGCGTTTCTTTTTTGTTCCGGTACTTGTCAGGAAGCAGTAAACCGCCATTGCAATGCCGATCACAATCGAACCTGCAATCGTTCCGGATAAAATACAAAATGCCAGAATCAGGACATATGCCAGGGCAATAAAAAGAAACTGCGGACTGGCAATTTGTTTTTCTGATTTTTTCTTCAGCGGCCGAATCAGGAAAATATAACGGGAAAGCATCATCATTGTGATAAAATCAAGAGTCAGTTTGGCACATTCATAGATATGCGTCCGCATAGATATCACATCCGTAATCTGAATTAAATAATTTACTATAAGTTTATTATAGCATATTGTTCTCAGAATTGCAAGAGAAAATTCATATTTTATTCATAATATAAAAAAGTTCTGACAAGCTATTGCATTTTCTTGTAAAATATAGTATAATAATAACATCATGAATTACCGGAGAGATTACTATGCTGACAAAATTACTAAGCCATGCCTCTTGTGCGGACTGTAAAGAATGCTGTGTATTCAGCCTTTATGACATCTGGGCACAGCCTGCCCTCAGCCCTGAAAATCAGCAGAAAGCCCGTCAGCTTCTGCCGCAGGCCGAATTTATTCACAAAGGCAAAGAATCTTTTCTGTTCCGTGTGCAGGAGACCGTGACTGCTGATTTATTTCTCTGTCCGCTTCTTGATACAGAAAAAGGCTGTCTGCTTGGAGCAGAAAAGCCGTTCGAGTGTCAGATTTATCCGTTTCAGGTCACGGAATTGAATCACAGATTAGCAATCATGCTCTCTCCGCTGTGTGAAGTCATGATACAGCAGCCGCTTGGCACTCTGCTCGAAGTCCTGAAAACAGAACTCGCAGAGAAACTATTTTCCTATGCCGAACAGCACCCGGATGTCATCCGGCCTTATGATGACAGAAATCCGGTGCTGTTGTGGAAAGATCAAAATTTTGAAAATTATCTGGAGGAATTGAATCATGTCGAATCAAAGTTATGAAAGTCCGTTCTGTACCCGTTATGCAAGCAAGGAAATGCAGTATTTATTCTCTGCGGATAAAAAATTCACTACCTGGAGAAGACTCTGGGTGGCTCTTGCCCGTGCTGAAATGCAGCTCGGTCTGAATGTCACGCAGGAACAGGTTGACGAACTCGAAGCAAATATTAATCATATTAATTATGAAATCGCTGCTGAACGGGAAAAAGAAGTCCGTCATGATGTCATGGCTCATGTCTATACTTACGGCAAGGCTTGTCCGAAAGCTGCCGGTATTATCCATCTGGGGGCAACTTCCTGCTATGTCGGCGATAATACAGATATTATCATCATGAGAGACGCTCTCGAAGTCGTCAAGAGAAAGCTTGTCAAAGTCATTTCTCAGCTTGCAAAATTTGCTGATAAATACAAGGCACTCCCCTGCCTGGCCTATACGCATTTACAGCCTGCTCAGCTGACGACCATCGGCAAAAGAGCGACACTCTGGTGCAATGAATTATTAATGGATCTCGAAGATCTTGATTTCAGAATCAAGTCTCTGAAATTGTTAGGCTCTAAAGGCACGACCGGAACACAGGCTTCTTTTATGGAATTATTCAATAACGATACTGATAAAGTCAAGAAATTAGAAACTCTGATCGCTGAAGAAATGGGCTTTGCTTCTGTTGTTCCGGTATCCGGTCAGACCTATTCCAGAAAAGTGGATTATCAGGTATGCTCCGTCCTCGCAGGGATTGCACAGTCTGCAAGCAAATTCTCGAATGATATCCGCTTAATGCAGAGCTTCAAAGAAATGGAAGAACCTTTTGAAAAAAATCAGATCGGCTCTTCTGCAATGGCTTACAAGAGAAACCCCATGCGTGACGAAAGAATTACTTCCCTTGCAAGATATGTCATGTGTGATGTGCTCAATCCTGCTTTCACAGCCGGAACACAGTGGTTTGAGAGAACTCTTGATGATTCTGCCAACAAGAGAATCGCTGTTGCCGAAGCTTTCCTCGGAGTCGATGCCATTTTAAATATCATGCTCAATGTGACTGACCCTGAAAACGGCTTTGTTGTCTATGATAAGATTATTACCAAGCGTGTCATGGCGGAACTGCCTTTCATGGCAACGGAAAATATCATTATGGATGCTTGTAAAAAAGGCGGAAATCGTCAGGAACTGCATGAGAAAATCCGTAAGCTCTCCATGCAGGCCGGAAAACGTGTCAAAGAAGAAGGCCTTGATAATAATCTCTGTGAATTAATCCTCGCTGAACCCATGTTCATGATCACTAAAGAAGAACTCGATGCTGTCATGAAACCTGAAAATTATATCGGCAGATGTTCGCAGCAGGTGGAAGAATTCATTCAGAACTGCGTTCAGCCTGTGCTTGATGAAAACGGTGTTTCTGATGATAAGGCTGAAATCAACGTCTGATCATCATATATAATTATAATATAATTAATAAATAATAAGGAGTCGAAGATCTATGAAACGAATTGCAAGTTTTTCCGTCAATCATGATGTCCTGGATAAAGGCATGTATATTTCCAGAAAAGACGGCGATGTCATCACTTATGATGTTCGCATGAAAAAGCCCAATAATCCCGAAAATGATTATATCTCTCCGGCCGGTGCTCATACAATTGAACATCTCATGGCTACTTATATGAGAAACAGCGACTATACTGACAGTATCATCTATGTCGGCCCTATGGGCTGTCAGACAGGCTTCTACTTCCTGACCCGTGATGATGTCCCCGAAGAAACAGCTATCAAGTTAGTTCAGGACAGCCTTGTTTTCATCCGTGACTTTGAAGGTGAAATGCCCGGCGGTAAACGTATCGAATGCGGTCAGTATCTTCTGCATGATATTCCCGATGCCAAGAAAATCGCTGCCGATATGATCGAAGTCCTTAAAGACTGGTCGCCTGAAAAACTGATCTATCCGACTGCATAATGCAGAATCTGAGCTACAGAATCGCACTCGGCGGAATTGTTTCGGCTTTCTGTCTGATGAGCATGTTTCTGACCGGAATCTTTCCGTTATTATATTTAGTTCTGCCGATGATCGCCGGTGTTCTGCTATTGATTGTCGTCATGGAAGTCGGGATTCAATGGGCATGGGTGACTTATATCGCTGTCGGCCTGTTATCGCTCTTTGTGACTTACGATAAAGAAGCGGCTCTGATTTTTATCCTGTTTTTCGGATGTTATCCGTTAATCCGGTATTACATGAAGAAAATCAAAGCAAAACCGCTCCGGACGATTCTGAAACTGGTATTATTCAATCTCAGCATGATTATATATTTTTATTTAAATACCTATCTGTTCGGAATGCAGGAACTTCTTGAAGAATTGCAGGAATACGGAAAACATGCCGGAAAAATTATGCTGATTTTATTAAATCCGTTTTTTCTCATGTATGATACTTCCCTTGACGGATTATGTGAAATCTATCTGAAAGTCTTAAAACCCCGCATTACAGGAAAAAATATATAAAATCAAGCCGTCTGGAAATTCACAGACGGCTTTTTTGCAGTTCTGCTCTGCTGTGCAGATGAAATAATTCTTTCTGGATGATGAAATATACCGGACAGCATAACAAAATAAAAATCAGCATACAGATCAGATTCGTTTCCGGCGGAATATGCAGCATATGAAACAGCATGAAAATCAGTTCCGCAGATAAGACGGCTGAAAAAATCGGAATTCCTAACAGACGTACCGGGGAAAATTCCATGCCTGTTTTTTTGATCACATGTATCAGACGGCTGATATTCCCGAAAATATTGCTTGCATAGTAAGATAACACAATCCCATAAAAGCCCAGCACCGGAATAAAAATCAGTACACAGGAGATTCTGACAATATATTCTGCAAGATAATTCAGCGAAGAAAACGCCTGTGAACCGATTCCCTTGATGATACTCTCCAGTACAATTTCAAGATAAATAAACGGTACTACCGGAGCGATCAGAGCAATTGTCCTGCCTGCCGTCATGCCGCCGCCGAGCAGTTCACCGATCTCATCACCGAATAAAATCAAAATCTCTGTAACAAATACAGCAAATACAATTGTCTGCCTGACGACCTTTTCTGCTATGCCCGTAATCCGGCTGTAGTGCCGGGCGGCATTTTCTCTCGCTGTTTCCGTGACTAAAATTCCCGACAGCGAGACTAATACTGTAGACGGGAAAAATAATACCGGAATGACAATCGCTTCAAAAATTCCGAACTGACTCAGTGCCTCTGCACTCGAATCCCCTGACTGCCGGAGCGTGATCGGTACAAGTGCATCATTTGCCGCACTCAGAAACGATGTCAACGCAGAACCAGCCATCACCGGAATTGCAAGCTGAATATATCTTTTGATTGAAATTGAAACTCGCCCTGTCGTTTCCGTCCGGCAGAACGGCAGACTGCATAATAAAAAAATCAGTGTGATCAGTTCGCTTCCGATCGTGCAGTATGCTGTCATATTACATAATCCGGCATGAGTCGCCGGCGGTATCAGCCAGACCGCACAGGCCGTCAGAATCGTATGCATCAGAAAATCAACCGCATCCGCTGCCGCACAGATTCCCGTCTTACAGCAGGCATTGCAATAGCCTTTCAGACAGGCTGTTACTGTCACCAGCGGCAGAGAGACTGCCATCAGCCGGATCGGATTTGTCAGATCAGAACTTTTCAGAAAATATCTGCTGCAAAACGGTGCAAACAGCATGATCAGCAGCATGACAGCAAAACTCAGCAGCATACTGACCGTCAGACAGTAGCCTAATACTTTCTTAGGATTCCGGTGTTCTTTTCCGAGTTCTTCCGAAATAAATCTGCTTGCACATAAGAATACATTTCCGCCTGCAATCATAGAGGCAAGCCGGAAAAAGGAACCTGTCAGTGTCAGGACTCCCATTGCTTCCGAACCCAGATGTTTTGTCATAAAGGCATTCAGCAGAAGCCCCAGCCCGTCCAGTGTCATTTGTATTACAGTCAGCAGAATGGTATCTTTCAGGATATTTCGTTTCAAAATTCTGTTCCGTCCTTTCAGGAGAGATATGCTTCTGAAAGATTCTATGCGTATTTCCGGAAAAACATGCTTGACAGGCTGTGAGTTCCGTGCTATACTGAAAGATAACCAATCATACAGGAAAGGAAGTTTCATGCAATGTTTGAACAGGATTATTTTATGAGGCTGATTCATGATCTGACAAAGGCACTGGCAAAAATGGTATTCCAGATAGAGACAGAAACACTTTCTCCGTATCTGATCGAAAATCAGGAGACAAGAGAAAAAACAGAAGCATTGCTCCTGAAAGCAGAACAGGAAAATATTTCTTCTGCGATTCAGGCACTTTCTGATCTGACGGAAGAAAATACACTCGAACATTTGCTGATGGGGCTGGTGTTCTATTCTGTATTGAGCAGTCAGGAGGAAGCCTATCTTACAGAACACGGCTCGACACCTGAAGAACTGAAAAACGGCATGAAACAGCTGATTTCCCGTTATGGATTTTCCTCTGTGGCAGATACGTTCTTTTTTGAATAATTTTTGAATAAATTATCAAATTTTCATTGACAGATTCCGGATTTCATGTTATACTGAATTTAAATAGATTTAACATAAGGGGGAATCCTGTGTGAAAAAAATATATGCATTTTTAGTATCGTTAGGATTATGTCTTTCTGCGGTGTCATCCATGCCGGAATCCGTTTCCGCCTCGGATGAAAAAGAGATAAAAACAGTCGTATTCGAGAATTTTGACCGGTCTGTCAACGGCGGTGAACCGATCAGGGGGGCGGATATTTCTTCTGTGATCGCTCTCGAAGAATCTGGTATTGTATTTCATAACGATACAGACTACGAAGAAGAAGATATTTTTAAAATCCTGGCTGATCACGGAGTCAATTATATCCGTGTCCGTGTCTGGAATCAGCCGAGCGATCAGAACGGCAACAGCTACGGAGGCGGTCATAACGATGTAAAAACTGCCGCTGAAATCGGAAAACGTGCCGCCCGGTACGGAATGAAACTGCTTGTCGATTTCCATTATTCTGATTTCTGGGCTGACCCTGAAAAACAGAGAACTCCTAAAGCCTGGCAGAATTATTCCGCTGATGAAAAAGGTTCGGCAATTTATGATTATACACTCGAAAGCTTGCAGACCATCCGGGAGGCCGGTGCAGAGATCGGCATGGTACAGATCGGAAATGAAACCAACGGTGTCATGTGCGGGGAATCTGATATGTATACGATCTGTAAGCTCATGAAAGCCGGCTGTAATGCCGTCAGCGATTTTGATCAGAATATTCTCAGAGTTCTGCATTTTGCAAATCCGGCTTCCGGGAAATATCCCTGGTATGCACAGGTTCTGAACGAATGCGAAGTCAATTATGATGTCTTTGCGACTTCGTATTATCCCTACTGGCACGGAACAACGGAAAATCTGACTTCTGTCCTGAAAGCAGTTGCCGATACTTATGATAAATATGTCATGGTCGCTGAAACTGCTTACCCCTATACCAATGAGGACGGCGATAAATTTGTCAATGTCATTTCTGAAAATGCTCAGGATTCTGTTTTCCGCTATGAGATTTCCGTAGACGGGCAGGCCGAATGCTTTTCGGATGTCTTTCAGGCAGTTGCCGATGTCGGTACCAAGGGAATCGGGGCTTTCTACTGGGAACCTGCCTGGATCGGTGATTATAACGCTTCCTGGAATGATCAGAAAGACCGCTGGCAGAAACACGGCTCCGGCTGGGCGACTTCCTTCGCTTCGGAATATGATGACTCTGTGACGGAAGCAGGCGGCTCCAGCTATGACAATCAGGCACTGTTTAATTTCTGGGGCTATCCGCTGGATTCTCTGAATGTATATCAGAATATTTATCCGAAAGCTTATCATTATCAGGAAGCAGATTCTTATCAGCCTGTTTCCGGAATCTATGAAATTAAAAATCAGAACAGCAATTATTATCTTGCCTATGATGAAAATCATAATATCATCCAGTCAGAAACGCCCGTGCAATGGCATTTAGAAGCTCAGAAAGACGGTTATCTTCTCAGAACAGATGATGATCAGTATATTATGATTTCTGATCTCAATGACGGAAACAATAAAATCCGGCTGGGAGATTCCGGACAGAATTTCAGACTTGTTCAGAATGAAAATCAGACCTGTACTTTCATGATCTCAGATACAGAATGTCTGGATATTTTCGACGGCAGTACCTGGGACGGTTCCTGGGCAGACTACGGAAAAGCCCTGCTGTCATCCAGTCAGCAGTTTGTCCTGACCTGCATTGCAGAAGAGGAACCCCGAAAAGGCGATGTCTGTCACGATCAGCAGATTGATTTGCTGGATATTATCACATTTCATAAATATCTGACTAAAAAAGAATCTTTTACACAGAAACAGGCACAGTCTGCCGATCTGAATCAGGACGGTATGATTAATATCTATGACTGGATTCTTCTCAAACGTCAGATTTTTGCAGAAAGATAAAACAAAAGCCGGAGTTCTGCACTCCGGCTGTTTTTATGGGTGAAATATTTCCTGATAACAATGATATAATTCCGGATTCTGCGGCTGATAAGTACGGCTTCTGACCGCTTTTGCCGTCAGCCATCTGGCCTCAAACAAATCCGGCACAGCTCCGGAGACAATCAGCTGAATCATAGCATTTCCATAGGCAGAAGCGGTTTCTGCTCCGGTACAGACCGGAATCTGACACGCATCTGCTGTCAGCTGACACAGCAGTCTGTCTTTCACACCCTCGCCAAGCAGATAAAGCTTTTCAAATTTCTGTCCGGAACAGGCCTGTAATTCTTCCAGTACTTCACGGAACCGACAGGCCAGACTTTCATAGACAGCTCTGAGAATATCGGCAATATCGGCAGGAGCAGGCTGACCGCTTTCACTGCACCAGTCACGGAATTTTACAAGAAGCTCTTCCGAAGACGAAAAAGCCGGAGCAGCAATATCAATAAATCTCTGACAGCTTTCGGCAGATTCTGCCAGTTTTTCAAGATCATAACTCTGATAGTCTTTCCCTTGTTTTTTCAGTGCCTGTCTGACTTCATGCAGAAGCCCTGTGCCTGTGATGGGTTTATCAAAAAGAATTTTATGTTCCAGTCCGATTGTATTGGAAATTCCGGCCGAAGCAGTTTCCGCATTGATGATCATATGAGAAAGTTCCGTTCCGAGTACTGCTTGTGTATCGCAGTGAAGAAAGGCATAACTTTTCTGATCCAGTGCCGGAACAGCTGCTGCTGCACATTGTATGTTATGACCGCATACGGCAATCACCGGAACGGAGTTTATCTCCAGTTCCCGGCAGATTTCTTCTGATAACATGCCTTTGACCGTGCCTGTCTGTGCCATTGCCGGGAAAATATGTTCCGGCAGTCCGAGGGCTTTGATCATTTCTCCTGACCAGCCGCCGGAATACGGACTGCATAACTGTGTTGTACCGGCGATAGACAATTCTGAAGAAATATCTCCCGTCAGCAGATAGGCAAACAAATCCGGCATTAATAAAAAGGCCTGTGCCTGTGTGAGAAGTTCAGGAGCATTTATTTTCTGCTGCAATAATCTAAAAACAGTATTTTCCGGACGGATACCGCACCCGGTCAGCAAATGCAGTCTGTCCGGAGAGATGAATTTTTCTGCTTCTCTGAGAAAATTTTCCGTTCCGGTATTCCGATACTGTACCGGATTTCCCAGCAAAGCTCCCCGGCGGTCAATCAGAGCATAATCCGCTCCCCATGCGTCGATTCCTACAGAATCAAAACCGCCGTATCCTGCGGCTTTCCGGAGAGCATACTTTATTTCCTGAAATATTCCCAGAATATTCCAGTATAACTCTCCCTGACAGGCAACCGGCTCGATCGGGAATTTATAAATTTCTTCGGTTTTCAGACTTTCGTTTTCATAATCTGCCAGCACGGCACGGCCGGCAGATCTGCCCAGATCAAGAGCGAGGACAGTTCTTTTTTTATTTTTCATGACAAATCCCTGATTTCTTTGTATCGTTTCGACAGGAAAATTTCTGTTTCTGTATGAAATAAAATCTTTCTCACTTATTATACACTATTTTAGTAAATTTGTCCAGAGCTTTTCTGAAAAAATTTTTTTAAAAAATCACTATCTTCGTTTGACATGAGAATTTCACTTGACACCAATTTGAAAATATGTTATCATATAAATAACAGAAGAAAGATAAGATAAAAAATCAAAAAGAGAGGTAGGATTTATCTTGCATACAACTAAAATTGCCGCTTCGCTCCTGAGTGCCGATATGCTTCATCTGGGTGACGAGCTGGAACGGGTCAGACAGTCCGGGGCTGACTGGCTGCATTATGATGTCATGGACGGCTGGTTCGTGCCGAATCTCTCGTTCGGTCTGCCGGAGTTTCAGGCTGTTGCCAGACAGACAGACATGTTTCTGGATGTGCATTTAATGATCAATCATCCGGAGTTATATATCAAAAATTTCGCAGAGGCCGGAGCTGATCTGATTACATTCCATCTGGAAGCCGCCGGTGATCCGTTCCGTACTGTCAGGACAATACGGCATTATCATAAACAGGCCGGAATCTCAGTCAAGCCCGGAACACCGGCCAAAGCTCTCCTGCCGTTTCTGGATGAAATTGATCTGATTCTCGTCATGACCGTGGAACCCGGTTTCGGCGGTCAGGGCTATATGCATGAAATGACCGGAAAAATCAGAGAAATCCGGAATATGATACAGGATAAAGCAATTAAAATAGAAGTGGACGGCGGTATTGACCATACTACCGCACCGGAAGCCGTTTCCGCCGGAGCAGATGTTCTTGTCTCCGGAAGCTATCTGTTTAAACAGCAGGATATGAAAAAAACTGTGGATATGCTGAGAGAAATAAAATAAATTTTAATACAGAACAAAAGAATTTTATCAGAGAGGAGATCACAGATTTTTCATGAGAATCAAGCCTAAAGGCCGGAAAATCTACCGCCGGAAAGACAGAATTGCCTATCATAAAAAAATCCGGCATGATACAGGCTCGGCCGTGATGACACTTGTTGTTGCCGCTGTGCTGGGCTTTGTCGGATACAGTGCCGGAGCACCTGTGATGAATTTTTTACAGGAGAGAAACTTTCTCTCTCCCCCGGAACAGGGCAATACTGTTACAGCCGAAGAATCAGCAGATTATTATCCCGATTCTACAGAAAAAACAGAACTGTCAGAATCGGAAAATGATGAAAATTATGAAGAAGATACCCCCGAAACAGAACCCGAAACAGAAGAACAAATCGGCTTTATCCAGAAAGCTCCCTCTGTACAGGGCTATCAGCTGGAGCAGTCTGCCCTGATGACGGAATCTGCTCTGCTCAGTGCTCTGGAAAATCTGCCGGAGGGAATCTCGCATTTGCTTGTTCCTCTGAAAGCAGAGGGCGGTGAAATTTATTATGCTACTTCCGTCAGAGACGCTGTCCGGAGCAATGCTGTGCAGGCAGTCATTCCCTTGTCAGTGATTTATCAGAATATCTCTGCCAAAGGAATTGAGCCGGTAGCTGTCATCAATACGCTTCAGGATTCTGTTTTCCCGAAAACCGCTCCGGAGGCTTCGTATCTGTACCCGGAAACCGGAGAGTTCTGGACGGATAAATCTTCCGCACAGGAGAAAATCTGGCTTGCTCCGTTCAGTACGCTGACACAGGAGTATCTTTCGGCTTTGTGCGAAGAAATTGAAACCGCAGGTTTCCGGACGATTGTCTGTGAAGGTCTGGAATATCCGGCTTTTCCCAGAACAGAACTTGCCTCGCTTGCTCCGGAATGCGGAGAGGCTGACCGCTGGCAGTATCTGACAGAACTGCTCACGGCTATGAGAGCCAGTGCCGCAGAATCTTCATTCTTTGTCAGACTCGACGGCAGCCGTATCCTCAGCGGTGATACGGAAACACTCCAGGCAGCCGAGTCATTTCCGGCAGATTGTCTGCTTGTGACCGTCAGCCCCGAAAATCAGCAGGAAATTGAAAATTTAAAAAATATCTCCTCTTCTGTTCCGGTCATTCCGGAATGGCAGGGAGAAGAAATTCCAAAAGAATTAAAATTAAAGACATATGTCCTGAATCCGGAAAAATAAATTTATTTTATTAATAATATCATAATATCAAAGGAGTATTGCTATGGCTGAAAAATTTACCATTTCGCTCAAAAAAATTATTGATGAGTTCAAACTCGAAGTGATCTATACGCCGAAAGACCCTGCCGAACTGCTGATTGATGAAAATGATGTCAACCGCCCCGGCTTGCAGCTCATGGGCTTCTATGAATATTTCAACCCGGAAAGAATCCAGATTATCGGCAAAATGGAATTCGCCTATTTATCTACTATCGACGAGAAAACAAGACGGGAACGTCTGGAATTGTTATTCTCGCAGAAGCTTCCGGCTCTGATTATTACCAGAGAACTCCCCTATTTTTCTGAAATGCTCGAACTGGCTCAGAAATATGAAATGCCTCTGCTCCGGAGCAAAGAAAGCACTTCTAATTTCATGTCCGGTCTGATTGCCTTTCTGAATCTGAATCTTGCTCCGAGAATTACCCGTCACGGGGTTCTGATCGAAATCTACGGCGAGGGCGTTTTCCTGACCGGTGAAAGCGGTGTCGGCAAGAGCGAAACGGCAATCGAACTCGTCAAGAGAGGACATCGCCTTGTTGCTGACGATGCTGTCGAAATCCGGAAAGTCTCCAATATCAGCCTTGTCGGAAGCTCGCCGGATAATATCCGCCATTTTCTGGAACTCCGGGGCATTGGTATCATCAATGCAAGAAGACTGTTCGGTATGGGTGCGGTCAAGATGACGGAGAAAATTGATCTTGTAGTCGAAATGGAACTCTGGAATCCTGAAAAAATCTACGACAGAATGGGCATTGATACAGAATATGCTTCTATTTTAGGCGTGAAAGTGCCGTCTCTCACGATTCCGGTAAAGCCCGGCAGAAACCTTGCTGTCATCCTGGAAGTTGCCGCCATGAATAACCGTCAGAAAAAGATGGGCTATAATGCCGCTACAGAACTTCTCGACCGCCTCGGCATGGACATGGAAGGCACAGAAACCATTAAAGATTATGATGCATTTTAATTGGAGGTCTTGTATTCATGAAAACCAGACTGAAACAGCTTTGTGACAGTTATCAGATGAAATTTATGACAGATGTTCCGCTCGACGGACATACTACTTTTCATATCGGCGGAAATGCCGATTACTGGATAGAAATCAATTCCGTACAGGGTCTGGGGGCAGCACTCAGATTCTGTCAGGAACAGAATCTGCCTTATTTTGTCATGGGCAGAGGCAGTAATATTCTCGCTTCTGACAATGGCTACAGAGGTGTGATTCTGCATATCGGAACTGCTTTTTCTGCTGTTGCTTTTTCAGATCAGACAACACTGGTATGTCAGTCCGGTGCACTGCTCTCCAATATTGCCAAGACTGCCGCAGAGCAGGAGCTTTCCGGCATGGAAGCCCTGAGCGGTATTCCCGGAACTGTCGGCGGAGCACTGTTCATGAATGCCGGAGCTTATCAGCAGGAAATGAAAGATATTGCCGTCTCCTGCACGTATCTTGATACAGACGGTGCAGAACATACCCTCTCCCGGGAAGAACTGGATTTATCCTACCGGCACAGCTTCTTCACGGAACATCCCGGCTGTATTGTCACATCCGTGACTATAAAATTACAGAAAGACAATCCGGAAGCAATCTCCGCCAGAATGCAGGACTATGCCGAACGCCGCAGAAGTAAGCAGCCGCTTAATTTTCCCAGTGCCGGAAGTACATTCAAACGTCCGGAAGGCAGTTTTGCTTCTAAATTAATTGACGAATGCGGTCTGAAAGGCTATCAGATCGGTGACGCTCAGGTCAGCGAAAAACATGCAGGCTTTGTCATCAACCGCAGCCATGCCACCTGTGAACAGGTGCTCCGCCTCTGCCGTGAGGTGCATGATAAAGTTCTGGCTGAAACCGGCTATGTCCTGGAACTCGAACCGGTACTTCTGGGGATTCAGGCAGGTGAATCTTCATGCAGCTGATTATTATCACAGGCATGTCCGGTTCCGGAAAATCAACTGCTATGAAAGTTCTGGAAGATATCGGCTATTACTGCATTGACAATCTGCCGCCGCAGTTTATTCCCAATTTTGCCGATGTCTGCAACCGTACCGGCGGAAGCCTCAACAAAGTCGCTATTGCAGTAGATATCCGCACCGGAGATATGTTCTCTGAAATTCATGAAATTATCAAAAAATTAAAAAAAGATATGCCGGATGATGTCAAAGTCATCTTCATGGAGTCTTCTGATGATATTTTAATCCAGCGTTATAAAGAAACCAGACGGCGACATCCGCTGGCAGAAAAATACAACAGTCTGCTCGAAGCCCTCGAAGCCGAACGGGAAGCCCTGTTCCCTATGCGGTCTCAGGCGGATTATTATATTGAAACTTCCAAATTAAGCACCTCTCAGCTCGGAGAAGAGATACGGCAGATTTTTCTTGAAAATCAGCTGGATTCCATTGTTGTAAAAGTCATGTCTTTCGGCTATAAATACGGCATTTCTGCTGAATCAGATCTGATTTTCGATGTCCGCTGTCTGCCGAATCCGTTCTATGTGCCGGAACTCAAGACCCATACCGGAACAGAAGCTTGTGTCCGTGACTATGTAATGCAGTTTCCGCAGTCACAGGCGTTACTGGAGAAAATCAACGATCTGATGGAATTTCTTCTGCCTCTGTATATCTCTGAGGGCAAGAGTCAGCTGGTGATCTCTTTCGGCTGTACCGGAGGCAAGCACAGAAGCGTGACTTTTGCGGAGCTTGTCGGTGATGCTCTCAAAGACAAGGGTTATCGTGTGCATAAAATGCACAGGGATATTAAAAAGGGAAAACATTGAAAATAATTTTTTATGATCAAACGAGGTGAAAAGCCGTGTCTTTTTCGCATGATGTCCGTGAATGTATCCGGAGTACCATCAACGACCATGACAGAAGATTTGCCTGTTTATACGGCATGTTATTATTCGGCAGAACTGTCACTTATGAGGAAATCTGCCTCAAAAGTGAAAGTGACGTGTTCCGGTCTGTGTTTCCGGTTCTGCTGAAAACGGTCTTCGGAGCGGCTGTGCCTCTGTCTGTAGAAAACAAACCCCGCAAAGATCACAGCGTTCTGACGATCTACAGAATTACAGGCCGGGAAGCAGTTACTAAAATCCGGCATACATTTCATATCCATCAGGAACGCTGTATTGATATGCGGAATCTGCCTATGAACAGCATGGGGGCTTTTCTGGGCGGTGTCTTCCTGACATGCGGCAGCATTACCGACCCTATGAAAGAATATCATATGGAGTTTTCTGCTCCGACAGAAAAGCTCTGTAAAGACTTATGCGATCTTCTCTACAGTGTGGGAGTCCATCCGAATATCATGCAGAGAAAATATGCCTGGTCTGCCTATCTCAAAGTCAGCGAAGAAATCGAAGATCTTCTGACTTTTATCGGTGCTCAGAAATGCACGCTGCAATTAATTGAAATCAAAATCAATAAAGATGTCATCAATCAGATTAATCGCAGAAATAACTGCGATATGGCCAATATCGACAAAACTATTTCGGCCTCGGAAAGACAGTGCCGGGATATTCAGGAAATTATCCGGCATGACGGTCTGAAAGAACTTTCTCCGGAATTGCAGGAACTTGCCGGACTCCGGCTTGAAAATCCGCATCTGAGTCTTGCGGAACTCGGTCAGCTGCTCGAAAAACCAATCGGCAGATCGGGAGTCAATCACCGGTTCCGGAAATTTGCCGCTCTTGCCGAACATTACAGAAATTATGATACAGGGGAAAATGAATCATGATGATCAATAATTTTGTACATCTGCATGTACACAGTGAGTATAGTTTGTTAGAAAGTGCCTGCCGGATCAAAGACCTGATCCGACAGGTGAAATTATCCGGTCAGAACGCAGTTGCTCTGACCGATCACGGGAATCTCTTCGGAGCTGTTTTATTTTATCAGGAGGCTGTCAAGGCCGGAATCAAGCCGATTATCGGCTGTGAAACCGATACGGCTGAACATGACAGGCTTGTTTTGCTGTGCGAAAATCAGCAGGGGTATCAGAATTTAATTAAATTATTATCAGAAAATCATCCGCCGGATTTGAAATTATTACAGAAATATCATACGGGTCTGATCTGTCTGTTTTGTCCGGATTCGCTTGCTGAACTTGATTTTTCTGCTGCTGCTGCTAAAATTCAGCAATATAAAAATTTATTGAAATCTGATCATTTTTTTATTGAAATCCGGAAATCTGATGATTTTCTGATCAGACTTTCCCGGCAGACCGGAATTTCCCTCGCCGCTGCGAATCCTGTGTATTATCTGAAACCGGAACATGCCCGGATTCAGCAGCTTCTGACCTGTATTAAAAATAATCAGGATTTCAAAGAAATTCAGAATCCGGAATATGATCTGAAATCTTCTCAGGAAATGCTGTATTTATTTTCAAATCTTCCGGAGGCGGTTGACAATACACTCCGGATTGCTGACCGCTGTCAGCTGGAATTTGTATTCCATCAGCAGAAGCTTCCGCATTTTGTACAGGACGGCGTGACTGATCATCAGGCTTATTTTGAATCGCTCTGTATGCAGGGAATGCACCGGCATTACGGAGAAAATCCCCCTCCGGAAGTCCGGAACAGACTTCAGTATGAAATGCAGATGATCAGACAAATGGGCTTTACAGATTATTTCCTGATTGTTCAGGATTTTGTCAGATATGCCAGAAATCAGGAAATCCCTGTCGGAGCTGGCCGAGGCTCTGCCGCCGGAAGCCTCTGTTCTTATTGTCTCGATATTACTGAAATTGACCCTGTTGCTGAAAATTTGTTATTCGAGAGATTTTTGAATCCCGGCCGTCAGAGTATGCCGGATATTGATATTGATTTCTGCATAGAAGGCCGTTCCAAAGTCAGAGATTATGTCGTCCGCCGATACGGTCAGGAGCATGTTGCAGAAATCGTTGCATTCGATACACTCAAAGCTAAGGCCGCTGTAAGAGATACCGGAAGAATTTTAAAACTCCCGTCTGCTCTGCTGGATAAAATCGCCGGACAGATTGAAAGTACTCTCACGATCAGACAGGCTCTGGAACAGGTTCCGGAATTAAAACAGGAATATATTACTAATCAGCAGATTCGTCAGCTTCTGGATATGGCTTCTGAAATTGAGGGTTTCCCCCGGCATACAACAATTCATGCCGCCGGAGTCGTCATCACCGATCGGCCTGTTACAGAGTATGTTCCTGTATTCCATGACGGGAAAATGCTTGTTTCACAGTATACCGCTCCGGTGCTCGAAGAACTCGGCTTATTGAAAATGGATTTCTTAGGCCTCCGGAATCTGACTGTTATCAGAGACGCAGAAAAGTCCGTCCGGGCTTCTGTACCCGGATTTTCTGTCAGAACAATTGCTCTGAATGATCAAAAAACGTATGATCTGATTTCTTCCGGCAGTACTTCCGGTGTCTTTCAGCTGGAAAGTGCCGGTATGCGGAAATTTCTCACCAGTCTGAAACCCCGGAATATGGCGGATATTATGGCCGCTCTTGCAATCTATCGTCCGGGGCCTGTGGAGTCTATTCCGGAATATCTGAAAAACCGGCAGAATCCGGAGAAAATTTCTTATCTGCATCCGGTGCTGAAAGAAATTTTAGAGCCGACATACGGCTGTATTCTGTATCAGGAACAAGTCATGCAGATCTGCCGGAATATGGCCGGTTATTCGCTTGCCGAAGCCGATAATGTCCGCCGTGCCATGTCAAAGAAAAAATCCGACATCATGCAGCAGGAACGGCAGAAATTTATACAAGGCTCTGTCAGAAACCGGATTCCGGAAGCAATCGCAAATCAGGTTTTCGATCAGATGGAACGCTTCGCCGCTTATGCGTTCAATCAGTCCCATGCGGCGGCATATGCACGGATTTCTTATCAGACTGCTTATCTTAAAGCCAATTATTTCGGTGAATATATGGCCGCTCTCATGTCCAGTGTGATTTCTGAAAACGGCAGACTGGCACCGTATCTGGAAGAATGCCGGAATGCCGGACTTGTCATCTGTCCGCCGGATGTCAATGTCAGCGAATGGAATTTTATGTTTAAAAATCAGAAATTATATTCCGGTCTGCTGGCGATCAGGGGCATCGGACGGGGCTTTATTGACAAGTTAACTACAGAACGAAGAAAAAACGGCAGATTTTCAAGCTTTTCCGATTTCTGCCGGAGAGCCTCCGGCTTAGGCTTATTCAAGAAAATGCTGGAAAACATGATTCAGGCCGGAGCACTGGACTCTCTGGATTATAACAGAAAACAAATGCTGACTTATTATGACCAGATGTTCGATTCTGTCAATACACAAAATCAGCATGTCATCAGCGGTCAGATGAGCCTGTTCGGAGCAACGGAAACAGAACAGGAATTATCTCTCCCGGATATGCAGGATTTTTCGGTTTCCGAAAAATTACAGATGGAAAAAAAAGCCTGCGGTATGTATCTTTCCGGCTATCCTCTGGATGTCTGGACATGGTGCAGACAGATTCTGCATTGTGAGGAAATCCGGAATATTCAGAATCATCCGGACGGCTCGCAGATTAAACTGCTTTGTCTTGTGAATTCCTGTAAGAAATATCAGACAAAACAGAATTCCGACATGTGCTTTCTTCGGCTGGAAGATCGCTCCGGTATGACGGAAGCGGTTGTATTTCCGAATTTATATGCTTCTGTCAGAGAATTGCTGCACGAAGGCAGTATTTTATATCTGACCGGAAAAATCTCAAGAAAAAATCAGAATCTGAATCTGATCTGCGAGAGTATTCAGGAACAGGAGAATTTTCAGGCGTTTCTAAATTCTATGCAGCTTTGCCTGAAAGTCAGCCATTCCCGGGAAGATCTTCAGAAATTGCAGAAGCTTCCGGACATCTGCCGGGAATATCCCGGAAATACTGAAATCATTTTATTTTTTACAGATACTAAAACCTATGCCCGGCCGAAACAGAAATTTTCTGTCAGAATTTCAGAAAATTCTTATCAGAAAATAAGCCGTCTGTTCGGAACGGAAAATATCGGCTGTATTCCTGTGAAACATGCCGTTTCCTGAATGTTATCCTGTCTCACAGATTTGTGAATCTGTCTAATTTTCGTTATGAAATTAACAAACTTTTCTTAGGAATAGAAAATACTCTGAAAAAAGACTTGACAGAATCACGGAAATATAGTAAAATAAAAATGTAAAAAAAATTATGAATTTTTTGCGTATGCAGAATGGAGAAGAAAAATTATGAAAAAAATCGGTGTTTTGACAAGCGGCGGCGACGCTCCCGGTATGAATGCGGCTGTCAGAGCAGTTGCTCGTACAGCTCTCAGCAAAGGCATGGAAGTCATCGGAATCCAGAGAGGCTATGTCGGCCTGCTGAATCATGAATTTGTTGAGATGACAGCACGTACTGTTTCCGGTATTATCCAGCGGGGCGGTACTTGTCTGTATACGGCAAGATGTCCTGAATTCCGCAATATGGAAGGTGTCCTCAAGGGCAAGGAAGTCTGCCAGGAAATCGGTCTGGAAGGCCTGGTTGTCATCGGCGGTGACGGTTCGTTCCGTGGTGCCGGCGATCTTTCCAGTGTCGGCATTCCCTGTATCGGCATTCCCGGTACGATTGATAATGATATTCAGTGTACAGAATATACAATCGGCTATGATACGGCTATGAATACTGCTATGGAAATGATCGACAAGCTCCGTGATACCACACAGTCTCATGACAGATGCTCCGTTGTCGAAGTCATGGGCAGACGTGCAGGCTTTATTGCTGTCAACGTGGCTATGGCTGTCGGTGCAGAAGCCGCTATCACACTGGAACGTCCGTATGACCTGAACGAAATCGCCAAGAATATGACCAGAACGATGAGCGAAAAAGGCGGTAAACATCATTTTATTCTGGTAGTCGCCGAAGGTGTCGGCCAGACTGAAAATATCGCAAGAGAAATTCAGGAAATGACCGGTGTCGAATCCAGAGCTACTATCTTAGGCCATGTTCAGAGAGGCGGTTCTCCGACTCTCCGTGACCGTGTTGTGGCTACAGAAATGGGCTATCATGCTGTTGAACTGCTGGAACAGGGCATCGGCAACAGAATCGTTGGTCTGAAAGACGGCAGAGTTTATGATATTGACCTTCAGGAAGGTCTTGCTATGAAAAAGCCGTTTATCGACCAGAGATATGATATTCTGGAAGCAACTGCTTATTGATTTTTTAAAAAATCGCAAATCATACACAGAGTAGAAGTCCGTGCGTCAAGTGTCGGCTGAACGGGGAGTTGTCAGCCGGACGAAAAGACAGATCACCTGTCTTGCGGTACAGATTTCGCATCCCGCTTCGTATGGCATTACATGAAAAAATCAGATAGAAATACCTCTTTTTTCAGTTCCTGTCATGACAGCGGAAAAGGAGGTATTTTTTATTATGTTTATCAAATCTGCAAAAGAATTCAAAGACATCCGTGCTCTGACGGTTACGGGCATGTTTATCGCCGTTTCTATGATTATCGAGAAATTTACGATTAATCTGAGCTTTACGAAAATTAATTTTGCATTTCTGGCAATTGCCGTGATCGGAATGCTGACAGGCCCTGTGATGGGCTTTGCTGCCGGACTGCTCTGCGATATTGTCGGCTATCTGGCGAATCCGGACGGTGCATTTCTGCCGGTCTATACGCTTGTTGCCGGCGTGCAGGGCTTAATCTATGGTATCTGCTTATATCGCAAACAGGAGCATTTCCAGTTATTCGGCCTGAATGAAAATGTATCTCTGATGATTCGTGCCGTCATTGCAAGGCTTCTGGATGTGATGATAATTAATCTCTGTCTGAACACGTTCCTGAATATGCATTACGGATTTATTCCGAAACAGGCTTTCAGTGCGGCGATCTCCGCAAGATTAGTCAAGAATCTGCTTGAACTGGTCGCAGATATTCCCTTGTTATTATTACTGCTTCCGGCGGCTCTGCTGGCCTACCGGAGAGCGTTCCGGAACGGTTCCGCAGTTTCCTGAAAAATTATCACAAAAAAACACTTGCTTTTTTATGCAGTTTGTTGTATAATAAAAGCAGTGTTTTTTATTTCTAAATTTTTAATCTGAAAGGATGTTTTTTATCATGAGTGAAAAAATCAAAGTCGGCTTTATCGGTGCAGGCAATATGGGTTCTGCCATTATGAAAGGCATTATGAATTGCGATCTATCGCAGAATATGGAAGTATCTGCTTTTGATCCTGATTCTGACAAGCTTGCGAAATTAACAGAATCCGGAATCAAGGCTTGTACATCCGGTCTGGAAGTCATGCAGAACTGCAAATATATTTTCCTGGCCGTCAAGCCCCAGATGTTTGAACAGGTTCTCGATCAGATCAAGGACGGTACGACAGAAAATACTGTCTTTGTTTCGATCGCCGCCGGAATTACTGCCGAATATATCCGCAGTAAAACCCTCGCAAATGCAAAAGTGATTCTTGTTATGCCGAATACGCCCCTGCTTCTGGGTGCAGGAGCTTCCGCACTCGCCAAAGCAGAACCCACTACAGAAGAAGAGTTCCAGACTGTATGCAGTATTTTCAATGCCTGCGGCATTTCTGCTCAGCTTCCGGAAAATAAGATGAAAGAGATTATTGCCATCAACGGCAGCAGTCCGGCATTTATCTATTTATTCGCAAAAGCTTTTGTCGATTATGCGAAAAAAGAAAATATCCCTGAAGAAGTTTCTCTGCCGCTGTTCGCACAAAGTCTGATCGGCTCGGCAAAAATGCTCACAGATTCCGGCTACAGTATCGAAGAGTTAATCAAAATGGTCTCTTCTCCGGGCGGTACGACACTCGCCGGACTGGATGAACTCTATAAAGGCAAGCTCGAAGAAACTGTTGATCAGGCCTGCACTGCCTGCACAAAAAGAGCTTACGAACTCTCGAAATAATCCGCATAATCAAACGGACAGGCACATAGACTGTATTAAAAATACAGGAGTGATTGTGCATGAATCTGTTCAAAAAACGAAATACACAGATTATATTATTATTTCTGATTATGCTTCTGGGAGCAGCAGCAGGCAGTATTCTCCGGGCCTTGCACCCTGACTGGAGTATCTGGAATAATCAGACTTTCCGGCAGGGTATGGGTATTCTGACAGAATGCCGGGCTTACTGCATTGCGGCTCCTGTGTTCTGGCTGGCGATGACGGCAGTCCTGGGGCTTTCTGCGACAGGTCTGCCGCTGGTGCCGTGTATGTTATTCCTGAGAGGTGCGGCCGCCGGAGCGATTCTGGAACAGCTCTATGAACAAAATCATTTTCTGTCGTCTGTTCCCTCTCTTCTGATGATCATGCCTTATATTTATTTCAGCTCTTTTGTGATGCTGTTCGCTGCAAGAGAGGCTCTGCGGTTTTCCATGCAGATTACCGGGCTTCTCTGCGACAGAACACAGGATGACGAAGTTTCTGTGAAATTATATATCATCCGTTTTGCAGTTTTATTTTTATTTCTTATAATTCTGGGAGTATTGCAGAATTTTTTATTAACCAGATTTGCCTGAACCTGAAAGGAATGATGTAAAAATTTATGAGTCTGTTCGGAAATTATGAAAAAACCGGTGCAGGCATTGCCAAAAATGCACCTAAGAAAAAACCGTTTTTCCGGTACTGGGAGTTAGCATTCGGAAAATTCTGGAAAATTATAGAGATCAATATGCTGATGGCAGCCGCATTTCTGCCTTTGCTTCTGGCAATTGTTGTCATTTATTATTTTATTCAGGATTATACTAACACGGCAATGCTGATCGCTGCCGGATTTGTGATTTTATTTGCCGTATGGTTCGGCCCTGTGATTGCCGGATGTACAAAATATTAAGAAATTTCTCGCTCGAAAAGCCGACATTTCTGATGGATGAATTTTTCAGGACGTTCCGGAGCTGTTTCAGACAGGCCTGTCCGATGGGAATTATTGATCTGGTCATGGCGGCTTCTGTCGGAAGCAGTTCCTATGTCTATCCGAAAATTATTGCCCAGCTCCGGGAACAAGGCTCCGGCGGTGAGACGTTTTATTATGTCCTGTTTATCCTGACACTCAGTATTGCCATTGTCGTCACGCTGATGAGCTTCTATGCTTATCTCATGATTGTCTCAACTGATCTGAGTATGAAAAATATTCTGAAAAATTCCCTTGCTCTGAGCTTTATCGCTCTGAAAAAGAATTTCATCACGCTTCTGATTACGATTCTGGTTATGGGCGGATTCGGATTATTAACATTCTTATTTCCCTATATTATGGCACTTTTCTGGATATTTATCCCGACCGGCTTTGTAGCTTTCATGATTGTCTTCAATTGCTATCCGGTGATTCAGAAATATGTCATCAATCCGTATTATGCCCAGCGGGGCGAAACCAGTCCGGAACAGAATTTTGCAGATAATCAGGGTGAAAATCTCTTTGAAGATATGGGCGGAAAAGAAACCCCTGTCGAAGCTCCTGCTTCTAAATCAGAGAAAAATCAGAAAGAACCCTCAGGCAAACCTAAGAAAAAAGGAAAAGTCATTTCTTAATCATAACAGCCTTTCGGAAACAGATTCCGGAAGGCTGTTTTATTTCTGACAAAATGCCGTATTTTATTGATAAAATCCATGAGTATTATATCAAAAATTTATATAATTTCTGAACAGATGAATAATATCTGCCATGTCATAATAAAATAGATTCATCAGTCCGCACAAGGAGGGCATATGAGCACACAGAATCATCTATCCGGCAGTCCGGTGCAGAATTTCCTGATTAATTTTCTGCTGATTATCGCAGTCTTCTGGATTCTGTCCGGCTTCATCATCGGGGCGGTTACTGCTCCGAATGCAGATATGGCTCCGAATATCCATGCAAAAGATTTTTTACTCTATGACCGTCTGGAACAGGATTTCCATGCACAGGATGTCATTGTACTCCAAAAAAACAATACACTCTATCTCGGCCGGATTGTGGCCGTCGGCGGTGATACTGTCGAGATCACAGAGCAGGAACAGCTTGTGATTAACAATCATCATGTTTCAGAACCTGATATTTATTCTTCTACATCCAGATATGACGGAACTGTACATCAAAATGAAATCAAAGGAAAAATTATTCTCGTCATCAGAAGAAATAATTTCTGAACTCCGGAGGGAAATTATGCAATTCCTGAACAGACTGGCTGCTGCTGTTGCTTGCCGTGCTTTCTCTTATGGCAGATCTGCTTTGTTTCCGGGTATCTTATCAGGGAGATGATACTGCATGAAATTAAAATACCGGATTTTTTCTTTTCTGACGGGAATCCTGCTGCTTCTGCCTCCTGTTCCGGTGCAGGGTACAGAGAGCTATGAAGCAAATTTCCCTCCCCTGCGGACTTATCAGTTTCAGATACAGGATCAGAACGGCGTATATCAGCCGTATTATTTTCCTGTTTCCGGAACAAAGAAAGTCTGTCAGCAGACAGTCGCAAATCATGAAAAACCCGTCATTCCGCAGCTGCCTGAAAATCCGGACAGTCATGCCGTATTTGCCGGCTGGTATGACGAAAACGGTAATTTATTCGATTTTGAAACAATTCCGGAAGTAACTCAAACAGAAACTGTGATTCTCCATGCCGTATTTCAGAATTATGCTTATGCTGTTTTTCATAATCAGTATGATACCGTGACAGACAGTTTTCCGGTTTCCGCAGTCAGACGGGGCGAGCTGACTGATCAGACCGCAGAAATTAAAATTCAGGATATGACAGTCAGCTATGATATGCCTGAATCATCAGAAACAGCCGTTTCACAGATGGCTTTCAAGGGCTGGTCAAAAGAACCTGTCTCACAGGCTGGTGCTGTGCTGACAGATCTGGGAAATCCGGTCAGAATCGAAACAGAACCGTTCCTGATTTCAGAAACCGCACATCTTTATCCGGTTTTTGAAAAAATCAGCTGGTTGATTTTTGATACAGGTGAAACCGGTTCCGGAGCAACTTATATTCCGCCGGAATCGTTCTTTTCAGAAGAGGGCTTTCTTCTTTCTGATATTCCGGTTCCGGAGCGTTCCGGCTATGTATTTGACGGCTGGTATACACAAGATCAGATTCCGGTCACAGATTCTGAAGGCAATCTGCTTGCTTCCGGTTCTTCTGATGATTTTGAAATCAAAAATCATAAGCTATATCTGAAAAATCAGTCAGAACTGACGTTATCTGCACACTGGTCGCCGGGGCTTTCGGATTATACTGTCATCATCTGGAAACAAAAAGCAACGGATTCTCCCGATCTTCCGGATACAGAAAAATCTTATGATTTTTCTGAAAGCTTTACTCTCAGTACCCTGACCGGAAGTATCGTCACAGTGGATGACAGTGATAAAAATTATCAGATTCCCGGCTTTGCTTACAGTCATTGCAGCGATGCCCTCACCGCAGACGGCACAGGCAATACAATTCTTGATGTGTATTATGACAGAAATATCCATACATTCACATTCCGGAATCATAACAGAGTGATCAAAACCGTCCGTGCTCTGTATGGTGCGGATATCAGTCATATCTGGAATTTTACCGGCTCTGACGGTATCTCTTATCCCCGGACAGATATTAATTTCAATACTTCCTGGACTCCCGGCGGTTCGGCACAGTATACCCAGAGACTGACACAAATGCTCCTGATGCCTGATGAAGATATTACATTTACTTATACCAGTACTTCCCATACAAAACGATATTTTCATTATTATGCCGAAGCTCTTCCGGAAGCTGAAACTGTCAGAATTTATCGTCAAAAAAATTATGTTCCCTGTCATGAAAATCTGGAAACTGTCGAGAATGATTTCAATTATCTCTATTATGAAGAAGATTTTTTGCAGATCGAGGGCTTTACACGCTTTGAAACTGCCGCTCCGGACGGTACACAAGTGATTATAGATCAGCATACCGAATGGGAAAATAACTGGAATCATCATCTTTATTTTTATTATACCAGAAATTCTTATCCGATAGAATTTATCAATTCTGTCAATTCTCAGATTCTCGCAGAAACTTCCCTGCCCTATCAGCAGAATACAGAAAATTTTCTTCCGGATGACCCCCGTCCGCCGACCGGCTTTCAGTTTACAGGCTGGTATGCTGATCCGGCTTGTTCTGTCAGAGTCTTCTTTCATGAACCCTCTGAAACAGAAATTGATTCTTCCAGAGACAGCAGCGGTGTTCCGCATTATCAGGTCTATGAAACAATGCCTGCTTTTCCTCTGCGTGTCTATGCCGGATGGGAAACACAATGGTTTCTGATCGAAATCGACCCCAACGGCGGTGAACTCGCTGACGGGCAGTCTACCTGGTTCTGGGAACCCTATCAGGGCGACCCTGTGACAGAATATACCCAGACTGTGCGGAATTATATCCCCGACCCTGACGGAGACTATTATTATATGCTCCATGACCGAAATTACTATCATCTTGACCAGAACTGGAATATCGCTGAAAACAGCATTTCTGACCGCAGAGCCGGCTATACTGCCGATCTTTCAGAAGCTGTAAACGAAGTCAGATACCGGAAATCTCCCGGGAATTACAAATATCTCGGCTGGTATCGTGTCAACCCTGATACCGGAGAAGAAACACCTTATCACTTCGGCACACGGGTTACGGAAAATCTCTTTCTCCGTCTGCACTGGAAACAGACCGGTATTTATTATATTCAGTACGATGCCGGAGAAGGTCAGCTCCCCGACGATACACAGCAGATCTTTGCATTTCCGGATACGGAACAGTATTCCGATCAGGCAGATCTGTTTGTTACCCGAACTGCCGTTCCGCCGGAAGGTAAAAATTTTATCGGCTGGAAAATCAAGCTTGACCCTGAACAGAAAATCTATACTCCGGGTCAGAGCTTCCGGTTTGATTCCGCTCTGACAGAGCCGATTCAGGAGAAACAGACTCTGATCATGCAGGCAGTCTATCAGGAAATTCCTACAGCAAATATAATCTATGATGTCAACGGCGGTGCGATTCTGCCGGATGCCGATGCCGGAAAACCTGTGATCAGCCTGATAGAACCGGAATATCAGAGATCAGATACGCTTCTGACTGTCAGTGATCTGCTCAATCATTCCGCTGTACAGATCAGCAGCGGAACAGGCTTTCAGAACGGAAATTATATTCTGCTCGGCTGGAATACTGAAAAAGACGGTTCCGGAACGGCATATCCCCCCGGAAGTATCCTGTATGTCAATGCCCAAATGCCTGTGATCCTCTATGCACAATGGGGAAGCAAAATTATATTTGATAAAAATAATTCTCATGCTGACTGGGGCGGTGAATGGCAGGGCTATCAGCAGGAAAATAATACTTATTATCAAATTATTAATTTTAATACTAATATTAAAAATCCGGCGGATATGCCTGTTTCTTCAGATTCTGATGAAATTTTCTGCTATTGGTCAGCTGATCAGCAGACTCCGTTTGATTTCAGTCAGCCTGTCACACAGGATATTCTGACTCTGTACGGATACTGGGCAAAATCTGCCAATCCGGAAACAACAAAATATGAAGAATCTTCCGTAACAGTCACACTTGAAGAACAGACGATCGCTCTTCCGGAAGATATGAACCAGAAATTTCAATATACTGCTTCTGTCAAACAGGAAGAAATTAAAAATATTTATAAAATTTATTATTATAAAATTAATGATAATTATATAGAAATTTCCCGTTCCGAAGAATCAGAAACTTCTGATATAATTCAGATTTCAGAAAAAATTATTTCACTTTCTGATGAAGAATCCGAAGCGTTTGTATTATCTTCCAGCTATTCCGCATCCGGAACAGAACTGCTTTCTACAAGCGATATGTTCGGGAATTATCCTGTTTATGAACAGGAATTCACAGAAATAAGAACCATTCAGAATATCGAAATTCTTCAGGAACAGAACGAAAATTTTATTACATGCAATAACACTGAAACTTCCGGTTCTCTCCGGAGTTCCGCTTCTTCTGAAAATCCGGAAGATCAGAAAATTATTTATTATAATACGCAGAATCCACGGACGGAATTCCATGTTGCTGTGATGGAACATAATATTCTGTATGATTATGATGCGATTCTAAGAACTGAAAAGCAATCTGTGTATCAGCAGATACTTCCGGCTGAAAAATGCCTGTATCTGTATCATACAGATCAGCTGATCACTGATACGGAAAATTACAGATTCTCCGGAATCATCAGCGGCAGTAAAAACAAAGCAGGCCATATTATACCACAGAAACAGAATCTTACTTCTGTCACTTTCGGAGAAATCAGCAGGAATTTATATCAATGCTATCTGAATCAGGATTCTTCACAGATTCTGAATCCGGAAGAAGAAATCTGGTTTGTCTATGTTCCGTTTTCCGCTCCGGTAACCGGACAGCATGAAAATCCCGAAATTTACGGCATAATCACCGGAACTGCCTTATGTATCATTCTGGTATTACTGCTGAAATACCGCCATATCTCTCAGAAAGGATGATCATCTATGAAAAAGAAATTTTTCTCACTCCTGTCCGCAGCCGCTGTCATACTGTCTCTGACTGCTCTGCCTTGTTATGCTGATGAAACTTCTGTTACAGAATTCATGATCGAAAAAGATATTGTTCTGTTCAATGCAGAGGGCTGTCAGATCTATGAACCGAATATTACTTATACTTATACTGTCGCTCCGGCCGCTGTGGAAAATGCCTCTGTGACCGTCAGAAATGATGACGATTCTGTACAGGTGATCGGAATCCGCTCCGGTATTGCCAATGCTGTCAGAATCAAGGGCAATGCTCCGGAAGCTGAATGGGATTCTACAGCTGTTCTGACATTCGGAGCTGACAGCCTGACGGATACCAGTCAGGAAAATACAGTGATTACCATCAATTCTGCTCATGTGGATGAAAATCTGAATATTCAGCTGAATGCTTCTGCTATTTATCAGAACGGCCTGAATCCGCCCGGAATTTATCGCTATCAGCTTACAGATACCACTTCTGAAGAAACTCTGACATCCGCAGGAATCCGCAGAAATCCCGAGTATCAGGAGATATTATATCTCGATGTCTATACAAAATACAATACAGAAAAAGATAATTTCATTATCTATGGCTATGTGCTGTTTCAGGATGATTCTGCAAATGCCTCTAGTCATTCGTTTGAAAATACAACAGAATCCGAAGCCGATAAAATCACTGGCTATGATGTGGAATCAGAACAGATTCCCGATCCGTCCGACCCCGGAACATTTGTGATTATTTCAGATCAGTATCATACGCATAATATAGAAATCAGGAAAAAAACCGCAGGCGATCTTGCAGATGTCAGTCATCCGTTTCCGTTCACACTTGCACTGACAAATGAAATCATACAGTCTCAGGCTGATTTTTATGATTCCCAAAATACACAGAAACAGCTTTCCGCTGACGGAACCTATACAGAAGATACTGCTCTCCGGAACGGAGAAAGTATTATATTCTTCGGTCTGCCGGAACATACTTCCATCAGAGTTACGGAAATCAATGATACTGCCGATCAGTATACGGTTTCGGCCTCTATGAATGACGAGCCGATTACACTTTCTTCTGCCATGACAGGAGATCAGCAGTCTTTCTCCACCGAACAGCAGAGCATTCAGAAATCAGACGGCAGAGACAGTATTTTATTTATTAATACTCTGCATGATATTTCTGTCACAGGCGTATTTTTCACAGTCATGCCGTTTGTCTGCATTACCATTGCCGGTATGTTCCTGCTGATTATCTGCCTCAGAAATAAAAAATCCGTATGAACTCTGTTCGGCTCCGGATGACTGTGATTCTTCTCCTGCTGATTACAGGCTGTTTTCTGTCTCAGAAGCATAAACAGATACCGGAGTTTTCTGAAATCCCTGTTCAGGAAACCAATCCGAACCGCTCAGCCTGAAAGTCTATCAATATGATCTTTCTGTCTGCGAATGGGCAGAAACACTTCTCTCACATGCAGTCTGCTCCAGACCGGTACAGATTGCAGATTCTGACAGACTGCTTGCATTATCCACCTGTGCTTCGGATTTTGAAAATGCCCGTACTGTACTGGCCGGAAAACTGATTCCGATTCAGGAGAGTTCTTCACAAAGCTGTTCAAACGTAATGCCGTACTGACGGGCAATTTCATAAGCATAACTCAGACCGTCAGGAGCAGTACAGCGAACCTGATAGGCCTCTGCACTTCCCCGTTTCCCCATCACAAGGCTGACAGCTCCGCAGACAGCATGTTCTGTCCGGAGAGAATCCGGATTCTGAGCCAGTTCATGCATATGCGTATTGAAACAGGTTCTCGCTCCCAGACAGCAGAGATATTTCAGGGAATTTTCTGCGATATACAGAGATTCTGTATGGCTTGTCGTAGCAAAGGATTCGTTGAATAATAAAATACTGTCCTTTGTCGCCATACGGCAGATTTCCCGGAAGCGGAGGGCTTCTTCTCCGAGTCTGCCGAATGAGACAGTACGGTTTTCATCTGCCGGAAAATGGGTATAAATTCCGTCACAGATACGGATTGTTCCGCTGCTGCAAGGAGTGAAAACACCATGCTGTGCCATCAGGAATGCCAGGCCGATTCCCTGCGTAAAGATCGTTTTCCCGCCCTGATTCGGCCCTGTCAGAATCAGAATCGTCTGTGCCTGTGTAAAATCCAGAGGATTGCAGATAATCGGATTTTCAACCGTTCCGTCCAGTTTGCAGAGTGCCAGCCGGATATTATAAAAATCTGCAAGATGGCTTTCCTGATCGGAAAATACAGGCATACTGCACGGCAGACCGAGTTTTCTGATCTTCTGTTCCAGTCTGATAAAACAGAGATAGAATAACAGTTCGTCTCCGAGTCCGGCGAGAGCCGTACCGCTCAGATCGGTATAGCGTTTCAGAATTTTACGGAGTCTGGCTGTCATCGCCGGGAGCATTTCTTCGATCAGACTGGTCAGATTTTTCATCAGCAGACTTTCGCTTGCGGTGCCGTTTCCCGCATGGGAGAGCATGGTAAACGGTGTCAGGGTCTTGTCTTCCGGATGTCGTTTCCGATGAAACCGGATGAATTTTTCCAGAAAGCCTTTTTCTGTATATTCATAAGTATTCAGCGAAACTATGCCGATTTCTGAAGGAGCAAATTCACTGTTGAAATTTACACCGAGTGTCATACTCCGGATACTCATGACATCATCACTCAGAAATTTAATATCCTGCGATAATTCTGAAAATCCGCTGTTATCATAAATTTTATGAATAAAATCAGAAAACTGTTTCATGCCACGGGATTTGAAAGTTTTATCCTGCAATAATATCTGTATTTCAGAAACAGCCTGACAGTACTGCTCCAGTGAACGGAGTCTGTCCATCAGTTCCCAGATACTGGCTTTGCTGTATTGTATATGTGTCGTATCCAGACTGCCGAACCGGACAGAATCAAAAATTTCTCTGAAAGTTTCACAGAGTTCCGGATAATTTTTCAAATCCTGATAGATTTCCTGCCGATATTGGATTATTCTGCTGTCTTTGGGCAGTTTCAGGAGAATCGTTTTCAGACTCTGCCGATCTGCTTCGGAATCTGAAAGATGCTGGATCAGGAAGTCAAGTGACAGATCATTGACTGTATTTTCTGTAAGTTCTGCATAATTTTCTGATATTTCCGGAGCAAGCAGACTGAATGGTTTCAGCATCTGTTCCATAATAGAACCTCATTTCTTTAATTTTTTCATTATTATAGCATACCGGGCATATTTTGTCAATCCATTTCAGAAAACGGTCTTGAAAATCATTTCATAATATGTTATAATAAGAATCAGAGGCGGTTTGTTTCCGTCAGGAGATACAAAAATTTACAGAAAATTTACATTTATTCACGGCATATTTACTATTTCTATGACAATTCTGTGATTTTTATCTGTTATACTTATACTAAAAAACTGTTTTTCAAATTACTGTTGCAGGGGAGTTTAAAACTGTTATCTTTTTTGCAGGATATAAAAATACAGCCTCCAAGTGGAGGAATTATTTGTCATGTATCATTATCTTTCCCATACCGGAATAAAAAACATTTAAAACATTTAAGGAGTATCTGACGTCAACTACCCCCACTTACGCTCACTTCGTTCGCTAAGAAGTGGGGGCTTGTCACTATCCGGTAGTGAAAACGATTTTTTAAAATCTCCTACCTTTTTAGAATGCCATAAGGCAAACTGACGTAACACCGTGGGACGGCTGACAACGCCCCTTGCATACAAGATATACTCATACACAACTGCTTTTTTGCAGCAATATTTTTCATACTTACGTTTAAGATTTT
The DNA here is from genome assembly GCA_017483465.1 of Oscillospiraceae bacterium. Classification (GTDB taxonomy): domain Bacteria; phylum Bacillota; class Clostridia; order Oscillospirales; family Ruminococcaceae; genus UBA3855. Next base: position 83 of record JAFUWN010000012.1, on the reverse strand, counting down.
ACATACTGTACGATTAGACAGTAAAACCTCATATCTTAACTTTTCAAGATGCGTGTGAGTGCCTTTTTTGTCAGTAACGGTTT
>JAFUWN010000011.1 GCA_017483465.1 Oscillospiraceae bacterium | reverse complement strand
CCTAAGACAGGGGTTAGAGTCGTAAAATGATAATTTGCAATTTTCGGCTTTGCGGCACTGACGACCGAAATCAGAGTCGATTTGCCGACATTCGGGAATCCGACAAGTCCGACATCCGCAAGAAGCTTGAGTTCAAGCGTGACATCAAAGCTCTCGCCGGGGAAACCGGGCTTTGCAAACCGGGGAATCTGACGGGTAGAAGTTGCAAAATTGGAATTGCCTTTGCCGCCTCTGCCGCCTTTTGCCAGAACATGCGGCTGATCGTCAGACATATCTGCCATAATGCGGCCTGTTTCGGCATCTTTCACAAGGGTGCCCCTGGGAACTTTGATAATTAAATCTTCCGCACTTTTTCCGGTGCAGCGTTTCGCCCGGCCGTTTTCACCGTTCTGAGCGATATATTTTCTTTTATACCGGAAATCAATCAGAGACGAAAGATTATCATCTGCCTGAAAGATCACATTGCCGCCGCTGCCACCGTCACCGCCGTCAGGCCCTCCGGCTGCGACATATTTTTCTCTGTGGAAGGAGACTGCACCGTCTCCGCCGTCTCCGGCCTTGATTTTAATTCTGGCTTTGTCAACGAACGTATTCATAGTTTCAGCCCTTTCCGTTCAAAACAAAATCCCAAGCTTTCGGAAAAAGCCCGGGATTTGATGTGTTTCACAATCTTAGTCGGCGTAAACGCTGACACGTTTACGGTCACGACCCCAGCGCTCGAATTTTACTCTGCCGTCTACGGTTGCAAACAGAGTATCGTCAGAGCCACGGCCGACACCAACACCAGGATGAATGTGAGTGCCACGCTGACGAACGATAATATTGCCTGCGGTTACAAACTGACCGTCTGCACGCTTTACGCCGAGTCTTTTGGATTCGGAATCACGTCCGTTCTTGGTAGAACCCATACCTTTTTTATGTGCAAAAAACTGCATACTGATTCTAAGCATTATTTTCCACCTCCGGAATTTGAGATTTTTTTAGTGTAATCGTCTTGGGATAATCTTCTGAAATATATTGCAGATGTGTGAACAGACCCTCCAGCAAGAGGGAAGCACTGCCGGAATCCGGCTGTTTCAGAATAATTCTGATCAGATTGTCATCTGCGGAAATATCTGCCTGTTCCTGAAAAGATTCTGTAATCAGGTTCGCTGTCAGCTGTACTGCCGACGAGACAGCCGCACAGACAATATCCTGTCCTGCATCTGCAAACCCTGCATGTCCCTTGACGGAACAGCGGCAGAGACTGCCGTTTTCCGATTCAAAAACAGCGTAAATCATGCGTTGATAGCTTCGATCTGCACCTGAGTGTAGGGCTGTCTGTGACCCATCTTACGCTTTTCACCCTTCTTGGGCTTGTAAGTGAAAACGGTGATTTTCTTAGCCTTGCCGTTCTTGAGTACTTTTGCTTTTACAGCAGCACCCTCCACGTAAGGAGCACCGATTTTCAGGCCGTTGTCTGTGCTGACAGCAACAACCTTGTCAAAATTAACGGTTTCATCAGCAGCAGCGTTCAGTTTTTCGATGAATACAACATCGCCTTCCTGCACACGCACCTGCTTACCGCCTGTTTCAATGACTGCGTACATTATTTCTGCACCTGCCTTTTCTGAAAAAACTCGCTGCATCGGGCGGTATGGGAATACACTTGTAAAAGCCTGACACATGCGGCAAGTTTATTTTAACATAAAAAAACGGTTTTGTCAAGCCCTGAAAGGAAATTTTTTTAAAAAAATCAGTCTTTTCTGCAAAAAACAGGAAAGACTGATGAATTTTTCGGGATTTATGCCGGCGTACCGTCCGGATAAGGCGGCAGATAGGGGAAAATATGCTGATAATTGTCACGCTCATCCTCGTCAGGATGTCCGGAAGGAATCAGGCCGGTCATTTCTGTCTGAGAAGCACAGTATAATTCGCCCTGTGCGTTTTTTTCCTGTGAGAACGGGAAATGTTCTTTTCCCTGTCTGTGCGGTTCGGGATATTTTTTCATGAAATTCAGCTCCTTTCTGTATCAGGAATACAGAAAGAGTATATCCGGAATTCAGAAAATCATACACGAAGCAGCATATTGAGCATGTCTTTGAGTTCTTTCAGGACGTTTTCGGCATTCGGGCTGGAGTAATCCAGAGCATTCATGCGTTCCTGAAGTGTCTGCATCATACCGGCACGGACGGGATCGATTCCGGAAGTTCCGGCAGAATCTCCGGAAGTTTCTGGAATTGTTTTGATTTCAGCAGGATGATTCTGAAATGTATCTAAAAATACCAGCAAAGCGTGAACCTGCGTTTCGGACATTTCGTTCACGGCGGCAATGAGAGCCTGTTTTGCAGTCATGGTAATTTCTCCTTTCTGGGAATATAATAATTTAATAGCTTCTGCATTCAGCCATACGGCACGGCCGTGTTTTACCAGGCCTCTGGCACGTTTCGGATAAGTATAACCGATCGGCTGATTCAGAATATTTCTGACAAGAATTGTTTTAATAAAAATCAACTCCATAAGCATATGCACACTGTTTTTTGTGATGGGTGCCGTCCCCTGTGCTAAGATTATTATAACATAAAATTAATAAAAAAGCAAGTATTTTTATCAAAAAATTTTTCCCGACAGAGTGAATAAAAAAATATCTGCCGTGTTCTGAAAAATATTGATAATTTTACTTGATTTTTTTCTCAGAATGTGGTATACTATTATAATTGGATAAACTATCTGAAAATGCAGAAGGAGATGACAAAATTTATGATTAAAAGCATGACTGGCTACGGACGGGCTCAGAAACAGACAGACGGCAGAGATATTCTCGTTGAAAATAAATCTGTCAATTCCAGATTCCTGGAACAGAATGTCCGGATCGGCCGGAATTATACGTATCTGGAAGAAGAATTAAAATCGCTCATCAAGACCAAAACTTCCAGAGGCAAAGTCGAGATTGCTGTGACAATCAATCTGATCGAGGGCAAAAAAGCCGATATTAAAGTCAATGACGAAATCGTCAAAGGCTATCTGGATGCCATGAGAAATTATAACATGAATCCGGAAAATACTGACTATTCCCTTATGGACGACATGCAGGGCGATGAAGAAGAAATGCTCATGAAATGGGCAAGCATTCTCCATCTGCCGGATATTTTCCGTGTTGAAAAAATACAGGACGATGAAGAAGAAATCCGCAGGGCTGTGCTGGAAGTGACACAGGAGGCTCTGAATGCCTTCGTGCAGATGCGTGAAACCGAGGGCAAAAAACTCGCAGAAGATGTTCTCAGCCGTGCAGAATATATTCTCTCTCGGGTTGCTGTGATCGAAGAAAAAGCCCCTGAACTGACTGAAAAATACAGAGAACGGCTCTATACAAAGCTTTCTGAAATTCTCCAGAGTGCGGTAATTGATGAACAGCGTATCCTGACAGAAGCCGCTGTATTCTCCGAAAAAACAGCTGTCGATGAAGAAACTGTCAGATTGAAAAGTCATATCTCCCAGCTGAAAACGCTGATCGGCCAGCCGGAAAGTGTCGGCAGAAAACTGGATTTCTTAGTACAGGAAATGAACAGGGAAGTCAATACCATCGGCTCTAAGATTCAGGATGTGAATATCACGGCAATTGTTGTGGATATCAAATCCGAAATTGAAAAAATCAGAGAGCAGATTCAAAATATTGAATAATATCATCAGGAGGAACAATCATGGAAAAAGGACTTCTGCTTGTGGTCTCTGCTCCGTCAGGCTGCGGCAAAGGCACAATTCTCAGCCGGATTCTGAAAAATCCGAAATTTTATTATTCCGTTTCCGCTACCACAAGAAAACCCCGTGAGGGCGAGAAAGACGGCGTGAATTACAGATTTCTGGAAAAAACAGAATTTGAAAATTTAATTAATCAGAATGCTTTTTTGGAACATGCCGAATATTGTGACAATTACTACGGCACGCTCAAAGCTCCGATTGAAGAAAATCTGGCACAGGGAAAACATGTGATTCTGGAAATCGAAGTACAGGGGGCAATGCAGATCCGGAAACTCTGCCCGGAGGCAAAATTTATTTTCATTGCTCCGCCCAGTCTGGAAACGCTCAGAGAACGCCTGGCTCACAGAGGTACGGAAGATGCCGAAACAATCGAAAAACGCATTGCACAGGCTGCGACAGAACTGAATTTCAAAAATCAGTATGACTATTGTATCATCAATGAAATTCTGGAAAACGCTGTTTCCGATTTTAAGGCCGTTGTCCGTGCCGAAGAACTGAAAATCCGGCCGTAAGGCTTGATTATATATTATTTTCCCGGAGGTTATGTATTATGTTAAGACCAGCTATTACACAGTTAATCACTAAAAACGAAAGCTGTTATTCTCTTGTCATCGGCATTGCCAAGCGTGCAAGAGAAATTGCCGAAGATCTCTGTAAAAACGGCGAACCGCTCGAAGAAAAGCCTGTCAAGACAGCTGTGGATGAATTTGCAAGAGGAGAGTTCAAAATTGTGGAAGTCGCCTCTGAAAATAAAAATATCACATTGCAGTAATGGAGAAATTCGCTGCTGTTGCTATGGATATCGGTTCGGCCTATGCGGCCGATATCCTGTATCATTACCGGATTCCGCCGGGTATGACCTGTCAGCCCGGCGATATGGTAACCGTACCGTTCGGAAAAGGAAACCGGAATAAAACCGGTTATGTCTTTGCAGTCACAGACCAGAAGCCGGAGTTCCGGATGAAAGATATTCTGGAAGTCTTTCCGGCTGTCCTGAACCCGGAACAGAGAAAGCTTGTATTATGGCTGCGGGAAAATACGTTCTGTACGTATTATGATGCTGTCAAAGCCGTGATTCCTTCGGCTGTTGTCCGGAAAACCAAAGCCCGGAAAAAACAGGCTGTTCCGGCTGTTCCCGAGGCCGAACCCCTTCGCCTGACACAGGAACAGCAGACCGTCTATGACAGCATTGCTCCCTGTCTGGAACTTGATGCACCTGACGGATTTCTGCTCAAGGGTGTAACCGGAAGCGGAAAAACTTCCGTTTTTGAAGCGTTGATTGCAAGAACGCTCCAGCTTGGAAAAACGGCACTTCTGCTTCTGCCGGAAATCGGCCTGACACCGCAGATGATTCACAGGTTTGAAAAACGCTTCGGTGACAGCATTGCCCTGATGCACAGCCGTCTTTCTGACGGAGAACGCCGCCTTGCTTATGAACGGGCAAAAAACGGCTCGGCAAAACTGGTCATCGGTACAAGAAGTGCAGTCTTTGCACCGCTTTCCCGTATCGGCCTGATTATTATGGACGAAGAAGGCGAACGGTCTTATAAATCCGAGTCGGCTCCCCGTTATGATACCATTCAGGTGGCAAGAGAACGCTGCCGGTATCATCATGCGGTTCTGCTGACAGCTTCCGCTACACCGACAATTGAGACTTATTATCATGCTCATGAAAAACAGGTCTATCATCTTCTGGAGCTGAAACATCGCTATCATAACATGCCTTTGCCGGAAGTGGAAACCGTAGATATGCGGATTGAACGGGAAGAAGGCAATGCTTCGGCATTCAGCCGGACTCTTCATGAGGCAATCGCAGAAAATCTGCAAAACGGTGAACAGAGCATTCTGCTCCTGAACCGGAGAGGCTATCATACACTGATCAACTGTGCAGTCTGCAATAAAACCGTTCAGTGCCGGTATTGTTCTGTTCCGATGACATGGCATACAACGGATCAGCTTCTGCATTGTCATTACTGCGGCTATACCCAGCCCATGCCGGAAAGCTGTCCGGTCTGCGGTGCGAAAAAACTCCGGAAAATGGGCTTCGGCACACAGCGGCTTGAAGAAGAACTTGCCGCAAGATTTCCTGCCGCAAAACTGCTCCGCATGGATGCTGATACCACTTCCCGAAAAAATGCCTATGAAGAAAATTTCGAGGCTTTCCGGCAGGGACGCTATGATATTATGCTCGGCACGCAGATGATCGGCAAAGGCCTTGACTTTCCGAATGTTACGCTGGTCGGCGTATTATCTGTCGATAGTGCTCTTTTTTCAGGAGATTTCCGGAGTTATGAACGAACTTTCAGCCTGATCACTCAGGTTGTCGGCAGAGGTGGCAGAGGCGGCAAGCCCGGCAGGGCGGTTCTTCAGACGTTCATGCCGGAACATTATGTACTCCGGCTTGCTGCCGCTCAGGATTATGAAACTTTTTTCCGTGAAGAAATCGCTGTCCGGAAGTCGCTTCTTCTGCCGCCGTTCTGCGATATCTGTGTGATCGGCTTTACCGGAGATTCTCAGGCAGATACTGCGATGGGGGCACAGAAATTTTTTGAGTGTATGCAGAGTGTTCATGCTCAGGTGCATGAAAAAATGCCTCTCCGGATTTCTCCGCCCATGCCGTGCGTATACGGAAAGATTAATAATAAATATCGTTATCATATGATGCTCCGGTGCAAGAACACGGCTGTGTTCCGGAAATTTGTCAGAGATACGCTTGAACAGGCTGCTAAACTCAGAGAAGTTGCCAGAATTCATGTCTATGCGGATATGAACGGCAGTATCAGTATATGATAATAAGAATCAAAATTATATTTTCTTGAAGGAGTTGTAAACACAATGGCTATCAGAAAAATTGTGACGAAAGATGACCCCGTTTTACATGTCCAGTGCAGACCTGTAGAAAAATTTGACCAGAAATTATGGACTCTGCTGGATGATATGGCTGAAACGCTCTATCAGGCACAGGGACTTGGCCTTGCTGCTCCGCAGGTCGGAATCCGCCGGAGAATCGCTGTAATTGATGTCGGCGATGAAAACGGCCTGATCGAACTGATCAACCCCGTGATTCTCAAATCCAGCGGAAAACAGAGAGATGTTGAGGGCTGTCTTTCCTGTCCCGATCAGTGGGGCTATGTTGTCCGTCCGAATAAATGCACAGTAAAGGCTCAGAACCGGAACGGAGAGTTTTTTGAACTGCAGCTGGAAGGCCTCGGCTGCCGCTGTGCCTGCCATGAAATTGATCATCTCGACGGAAAGCTGTTTCTGGATTTAGTTGATGAGGTTGTAGAAATTTCCGAACAAGAAGAGGAGTAACTGCCTGATGAAGATTGTTTTTATGGGAACAGCTGATTTTGCTGTACCCTGTCTGAAAAAATTAGCCGCCGAAACCGAAGTTGCTGCTGTATTCACACAGCCTGACAAACCCAACGGCCGGAAAATGAAATTACAGTTTTCTCCGGTTAAGAAAACGGCTCTGGAACACGGAATTTCTGTCTTTCAGCCCACATCGCTCAGAAAAGGCGAAGAGGCGGAAACCGCTCTTGAAGTCCTGAAAAGAATTCAGCCGGATTGCATTGTCGTAGCCGCTTACGGGCAGATTCTTCCGAAAGAAATTCTTACTCTGCCGAAATACGGCTGTATTAATATTCATGCTTCGCTTCTGCCGAAATACCGGGGAGCCGCTCCGATTCAGCATTGTATCCTCAACGGCGAGGCAGAAACCGGTATTACTGTCATGCAGATGGCAGAAGGACTCGACACCGGGGATATGCTCATGAAACAGAGCATTCCGATTCATGAAAACGAAATCGCTGACGAACTGCATGACCGTCTGGCAGAACTCGGAGCACAGATGATTCTTCCTGTGCTGGAGGCTCTCGAAAAGGGTACAATTGTACCTGAAAAACAGAATGATGCGGATTCCTGCTATGCTTGCATGATCCGGAAAGAAATGTCTGCTCTGGATTTTACAAAGCCTGCTCTGGAACTGCACCGGACAGTCTGTGCTCTGACGGGATTCACAAAACTTGGCGGAAAACGCCTGAAAGTCATCCGCAGTCTGATCAGCGGTCAGAAATCCGATGCACCGTGCGGAACTGTCATTGATACTAAAAAATTTATTGTCCAGTGCGGTGAACAGACAGCGATTCAGTTCACAGAAGTTCAGCTCGAAGGCAGCAGGAGAATGCCCGTTAAAGAATTCTTAAAGGGCAAAAAACTCGAACCCGGTCAGCTGTTAGGCGAATGAGCACCGCAAGAGCGACAGCAGTCAGACTGCTGATCAAAACATTTGAAGAAAACGGTTATTCTAACCTGATTTTAAATCATGCACTTGCCGGTTCCGGACTTTCACCGCAGGAAAAGGCTTTCTGTACACAGCTGTATTACGGCGTGACAGAACGGCTTCTGACTCTGGAATATCTCGTCAGAATCCTGAGCGAGAAAAAAACTCCCGAAAAACTGGATATTCCTGTAAAATATATTTTATATCTCGGATTATACCAGATGAAATACTGTGACAGCATTCCGGATAGTGCCGCTGTCAACGAGAGTGTCCGGCTGGCCGGATATTTCCGGAAAAAAAGTGCTGCCGGATTTATCAATGCGATTCTCAGAAAATTCCAGAGAACAGGAAAAACAATTCCTCTGACCGGCGATAAATGGCAGAATATGCAGGTTCAGTATTCCGCTCCGGCAGAACTGCTGAAAAAAATCACAGAAGAACACGGCGAAGAATTTACCGGACTGTTCTTTGAAGACAGTCTCCGGCCGCCGCCGAATCTGATCAGAGTTAATCCTCTGAAAAAAGATCTTTCTGCTCTGGAAGAACTGCATCCGGAAAAAACAGAGTTTTCAGAATATGCCTGTCAGATTCAGGCCGCTGATGTCAGAAAAACAAAGGCTTTTCAGGACGGCTTGTTTCACGTGCAGGATTTGGCTTCACAGCTTTGCTGTCAGATTCTGAATCCTCAGCCCGGCGATACTGTTCTTGATCTCTGTGCCGCTCCCGGCGGAAAAACTTTCACAATTGCAGAACTCATGCAGAATCAGGGAAATGTATATGCATTTGATCTGCATCCGCACAGAGTAAAGCTGATTCAGGAAGGGGCTGAAAGATTAGGTCTCACCTGTGTGCATACGGATGTGAAAAATGCGGCACACTATCAGAAAGATCTGCCGGAGGCTGATAAAATCCTTTGTGATGTACCTTGTTCCGGTCTCGGAGTCATCCGCAGAAAACCGGAAATCAAATACAAGCCGCTTGAAAGTTTTGCTGATCTTCCGGAACTGCAATATCAGATTCTGGAAACGGCTTCACAGTATCTGAAAGCAGGAGGCATTCTGGTGTATTCGACCTGTACCATCCTGAAACGGGAGAATGAACAAGTTGTTCTGAAATTCCTGGAGACACATCCGGAGTTTGAACCCGTTCCCCTGACAGAATTTGAAAATTCATCCGGCTGGATGACGTTTTCTCCGGCCTTTGCAGACTGTGACGGCTTTTTCGCCGCAAGACTCCGCAGAAAGGCAGGGTGATCGCTTCTATGAAAGATATACTCTCTATGACTCTGCCGGAACTGCAGAACGCCGTACAGGAACTGCATGAGCCGAAATACCGGGGAGCACAGATCTATCACTGGCTGCATGTCCGGAAAGTGACTGATTTTGCTCAGATGACGGATTTGTCTTCGGCACTTCGCACAAAGCTGGAGTCTGAATTTTGTATAAAAAGACTATTTATTGCAAGAAGACTTGCATCATGTATGGATGATACTGTAAAATATTTATATAGGCTCCCTGACGGACAGCATGTCGAAACGGTTCTGATGCACTATCAGCACGGCTGGAGACTCTGTATCTCCACACAGGTCGGCTGCAAAATGGGGTGTCAGTTCTGTGCTTCGACCATTGCAGGCTATGTCAGAAATCTGTCCGCTTCAGAAATGCTGCTCCAGATTGATGAAACCGAACGGGATGCCGGTGTCACTGTCTCCGGACTCGTCCTGATGGGTATCGGGGAACCGCTGGATAATTTTGACAATGTGATCAGATTTCTGGATCTGCTTTCCGATCAGAAAGGCAGAACAATGAGCCTGCGGCATGTCACGCTTTCCACCTGCGGAATTGTTCCTAAAATCAAGGAACTGGCCGAACGCTGTTCCGGCCTGACACTTGCCGTTTCTCTGCATCATCCGGAAAATTCCGGCAGAAATCAAATTATGCCTGTCAACAGAAAGTACCCTCTGCCGGAACTCATGGAAGCCTGTCAGTATTATTTCGCCCGTACCGGAAGGCGTGTCACGTATGAATATGCCGTCATGGAAGGCGAAAATGACAGTATGGAAGATGCCCGGAAACTTGCGGCTCTGCTGAAACATCAGCAGGCACATGTAAACCTGATTCCGGTCAATGCCGTGAAAGAACGGAATTTCCATGCCGACCGGCAGGCCGCACAGAGATTTATGCAGTATCTGGAACAGTGCGGCATTCATGCCACTGTCAGACGCACGCTCGGCAGCGATATTCAGGCCGCCTGCGGGCAGCTCCGGCATGAGGCCGGCTGCGTAGAATCTATGAAAAGAGAGGAGTGATAGGATTGCGATGTGCAACTGCAACAGATGTCGGTCTGATTCGTGACGAGAATCAGGACGAAGTACTGGCAAAAGACTATCAGGGCTGTATCTTGGCAGCCGTCTGTGACGGCATGGGCGGCGAAAACTGCGGCAGTCAGGCAAGTCAGCTTGCAATCCGTGAGATATTTGATCATTTTTCAGAAGGCTATCAGGCCGATATGGATGCCGAGGCACTCCGTGCTCTGATGCTGTCATCGGTATCAGCGGCAAATACTGTCATCTATACGACGGCTAAGATGGATTATCAGAGCTATGGCATGGGAACGACCTGTGTCATCGCCTTTGCAGAATCCGGCTGGCTTTCGATCGTGAATGTCGGTGACAGCAGAGCTTATCTGATTGAAGACGGAAAAATCCGTCAGCTCACAAGCGATCACACTGTCGTGAATCTGCTGTATCAGCAGGGGAAAATTGATCTGGAAGATATGGAAGATCATCCGCAGAAAAATATGCTGACAAGGGCTGTCGGCGTGGAACGCATTGTCCAGCCGGATTATTATCATATTCCGTGCAGCGAGGATTTTATGCTTCTGCTCTGTTCTGACGGACTTTCGGGATATTGTTCCGAAGAAGAAATTCTGGAAGTCATGCAGGAAAGCTCTTTTATGACAATGCCCCAGAATCTTGTAAATCTGGCACTGTCAAAAGGCGGCAGGGATAATATTTCCCTGGCGATTATCACAAATTAATTAAATTAAATTTAATTTCAAAATAAACATGGAGGCACAACGAATGGATAAGTACATTGGTAAAAAACTGGACGGCAGATATGAAATCACCGAACTGATTGGTATCGGCGGCATGGCAGATGTCTATAAGGCAACTGATCTGGTCGATAATAAAACAGTTGCCGTCAAAATCCTGAAAAGGGAATATGCAGAAAATGAGGAATTTCTCCGCCGGTTTCGGAATGAATCCAGAATGGTGGCACAGCTCTCGCATCCGAATATTGTCAGAGTCTATGATGTCGGATTTTCCGATAAATTACAGTTCATGGTCATGGAATATATTGACGGCATTACGCTGAAAGAATATATGGAAAATGAAAAAGTCCTGACCTGGAAAGATTCTGTGCATTTTATTATTCAGGTACTCCGTGCACTGCAGCACGCTCATGACAAGGGAATCGTCCACAGGGATATCAAGCCCCAGAATATTATGCTTTTTACGGACGGAACCATCAAGGTCATGGATTTCGGCATTGCCAAATCTGCCAAGGAACAGGCCTATACTGCAACAGATCAGGCCATCGGAACAGTATATTATATCAGCCCTGAACAGGCAAGAGGCAACTCTGTAGACGAAAAAAGCGATATTTATTCCGTCGGTATTATGCTGTACGAAATGCTGACAGGACAGAAGCCGTTCGATGCCGAAAAACCTGTTTCTATTGCTGTGATGCATATGAACGATATTCCGAAGCGTCCGAGAGCCATCAATCCCGATATTCCCGCAGGTCTGGAAGAAATTATTCTCCGTGCCATTGAAAAAGATCCGGAAAACCGCTATCAGACAGCGGCTGATATGATCAAGGATATTGAAAGCTTCAAGTCCAAGCCTTCCATGACATTCGGCTATTATGAAGAAGTCAAGGAAAAGTCTGCAAAGTCCGTCAAGACGGCCAAAGCTTCTGATGCCTCCAAAACACAGTATGTCGAGTATGACGATGATGACGAATACGAAGACGACGAAGAATACGACGATGACGAGTACGAAGACGACGAAGAATATGACGATGATGATGAGTACGAAGACGAGGACGAGGAAGAGGAAGATGACGAAGACGACGAGGATGACGACGATGAAGATGACGAGGAAGAGGAAGAAGAATCCCGTTCTCTGTTCATCCCTGTCATGACAGCTGTCACGATCGCTTTTATCGTAGTAGCTGTATTCTTTATCCTGTGGCTCGTCAAGGGCGTTATTGATGACAAGGGGCAGACTACCAGATATGAAATGCCTAACCTTGTCGGCATGGATTACTACGAAGCCAAAGATGCTTACACGTATCTGGATATTCAGATTAACGAGACAGAAAATTCCACTTACGAAAAAGATGTCATCTATTATCAGGATATCGCTGTCGGTGATGCCGTTTCTACCGGTCAGACCGTTTATGTCAATGTTTCTCTCGGTATTGATATGGTTCAGGTTCCTGATGTCAAGAACTATCACTATGAATACGCCAAGAAGATTCTCGAACAGGAAGATTTCGTAATTGACCAGAAATACGAAATGAGCTCCGAAGGCGTAGAAGCCTCCAAAGTTATCCGTACAGAACCCGCTGCCGGCGAAATGGCGGAAGCAGGCTCTACTATCATTGTGTATATCAGCCGTGGTGTGGATAATCCTAACGTGGAAATTCAGAACATGGTCGGCTCTGATCTCGAACATGCCCAGACACTCTGCGATTATTACGGCCTGAAAGTCATCACTCAGGAAGCTCCGTCCACAGAAGAAGCAGGTACTATTATCGCACAGAGCATCGAACCCGGTCAGCTCGTTCCGGCCGGCACAGAAATCACACTGACTTACAGTAACGGTCAGGATCCGACCGGTATTGTTCCGTTCTCCCTGACACTGCCGTCCAATGCCTCCGGACGTTTCGTGCTTGACTTCCTTGACAGCAACGGTACTACAATCGCATACAGCAGTACCATCAATGCTGCATTCTCCAACGGTACTGTCAATACTCCTGTAGAAGGCACAGGCACACAGCAGATTGTTGTTATCCTCAGCAACTATGCAACCAATCAGCAGGCCGAACTCGGTGTGTATAACTTCGATTTCACTAATATTTCCTATACCGCAGTCCGTGAAGATGTACAGGGTGCATTTGAAGCTGTAGGCGGTATCAATCATCCGACAGAACCCACAACAGAACCGCCTGTTGTCATCACAGACCCGATTATTGAAACTGCTGCTCCTGTCGTGGAAGAACCGCAGGAACCCCAGCCTGATTTCAGCTTTGAAACTGCTCCTGATCCGATCGTAGAAACTCCGAATCCGGATGAGGAAACCACACAGGCTGCTCAGGAAGAACCTGCTACTGATGCAGATGGTCAGGAAATTGCCACTGCTGATCAGGATGCTCCTGAAGCATGATGTCAGGAAATCAGTTTTCGGAAGCATATATTATTATCAAATCTGTCAGGGGACTCTACACCGTAGCGTCCCCTGACGGTGTTCTGAAAGAATGCCCTGCACGGGGAATTCTCCGGAAAAAAGAACAGGAACCCTATGTCGGAGACTGGGTGCGGCTGGAACAGGATGTCATTGCTGAAGTGCTTCCGAGAAAAAATGAGATTATCCGTCCGCCGCTTGCCAATCTTGATCAGCTGTGTTTTGTAGTCTCCATGTGTGAGCCGCAGCCGAATCTGAGATTACTGGATAAATTTATTGCTGTATCAGCTTATAAAAATATTCAGCCGTTATTATTATTGACTAAAATTGATCTGGCTTCTTATGAGACGATTTATCAGCTTTACAGTTCGATTCAGATTCCCATCCTGCCTGTGGATTATCAGAAACCGGAGACACTCGAAGCCGTCCGGAAAGCCTTTCAGAATAAAGTCAGTGCTCTGACAGGAAATTCCGGAGCCGGAAAATCAACATTGTTGAATGCTCTGGATTCCAGTCTTGCTATTCCGACAGGGAAAATCAGTCAGAAACTCGGCAGAGGACGGCATACCACAAGACATGCTCAGTTATATCAGCTCAGCAGCGGCGGCTATATCGCTGATACGCCCGGATTTTCGACTTTTGATACCATGCGTTATGCTGTGATCAGAAAAGAAGAACTGGCTGACTGTTTTGTGGAATTTGCAGAGTATCAGAATCAATGCAGATTTCATGACTGTTCTCATACCTGTGAGAAAGGCTGTGCGGTACTCGAAGCCGTAAAAGCCGGGAAGATTCCGGAGAGCCGTCATCAGAGCTACTGCGAAATGTATGAAGAAGCTAAACAAATCAAGGAGTGGGAACTATGAAAGTTTGTGTGATTCTCGCCGGCGGTGATGTCAGCGAAAAAATTTGGCTTCATAAAGAAGAAATACTGATTTGTGCAGACTGCGGCTATCGTCACGCACTGGCACAGAATCTCAAGCCGGATATTCTGATTGGCGATTTTGATTCTTATACCGATCAGCTTCCGGATAATATTGAAATAGTCCGTTATCCAGCCGAAAAAGATGTTTCTGATACATGGGCCTGTGTGGAGTATGCAAAAGAAAAAGGCTTTGACTGTTTCAGAATCTATGGAGCATTCGGCGGTGATCGGATTGATCACAGTATTGCCAATTTTCAGATGCTCCGGAATATCGCTGAAGAAAATCTGAATGCGGTGCTTTATTATAAAAAGCAGATACTTACTAATTTGAATGCTGGTGATATGGAGTATCTGATTCCGGATTTGTTTTCTTATTTTTCGGTGTTTGTGCTTTCGGAAGTCTGCCGGGGTGTGACAATTACAGGTGCAAAATATCCGCTTGAGAATGCAGAATTGAAAAATAATTTTCCGCTGGGGCTGAGCAATGAGGTGACTCATCCTGCCGGGGCAAATGTTTATGTAAACGAAGGAAATCTCCTGCTCGTGATGACGGAGAAATAAATTGTCACAAAATTTCTGCTTCTGCATAGGATATACTATACTGATTGCAGGAGGGAGTTACTTATGAAGATTGTTGTGATTAAAAGCCCGAAGTTCCTGGCTGGTGTGCTCCGGCTCATGTTTCATATCAAGAAAGAACAGGAAACAGAATAAACATCCCGGAATCAGGAGGAATGTCATTGCATTTCTCCTGATTTTTCTGCATAGACTATAGCAGAAATGTGAAAGGAGTCTGTGCGATGCAAGAGGAAAATGTTGTTCTTGAAATTCCGGAACTGAATGAAGATTCTCCGGAATGGGTTCCCCCTGTACTGAAAAAAGAAGAAGTCCCTGAAAAAAAACAAAGCTGTGCGGATGTGTTTTTTATGCAGTATGTGGTCTGTATGATTGTTTTAACTGTTCTTTTTTCTGTCAGACTATGGGACGAGCAGAGCTTTCAGGAGGCTGTCAGTCAGTTTTCTGTACAGATTCATGCAGATTCTGAAAGCTGGCTGATTGCTCTGATCGGACAGGTGGAACAGCTTTGGAACTGAAATTTCAGAAATTCTGTCTGGTGATGGATTTCAGCTTTCCGGCAATGCTCCTGCTGATTTTCATGCAGGCAGAGTATAGTATCATAAAACAGTCGTTTCTGGTCTGCCTGATTCATGAGCTCGGCCACGGAATCGCAATATGTCTGACAAATGCCGGTCTTCGGGAAATCCGCTTCTATGCCGCCGGAGTCCGGATGATCACAAATTCTGCTCTGCTGCGAACCGGACAGGTACTGACAGTCTGTCTCAGCGGCCCTGTTCTGAATCTGCTGTGTGCGGTTCTGTACTGGAAATGCAGTCCGGAAACAGCATTTCTGCATTTGAGTATGGGGCTTTTTAATCTGCTGCCGTTCCGGATTCTTGACGGGGGAGCTGTTCTGGAATGTCTTCTTGAAACCAGAACAGAGGCCTTGCAGTTCCGGAAATTTTTTTGTCTGTTCCTGTCAGTGCTGAGTATTTTTTTGCTGTATTTCTTTCATTTTCAGAATCCTGCATTGTATCTGACGGCCGTCTGTCTGGCATTTTCTGAATTTACAGTTGACAAATTGCCGCCTTTATGGTAGAATAGAAACAATGTGATATTTGAGATACGGTATTTTAAAGAAAGGATTTTTATTATGGGGATTGTTACAATCAGGGCAGTTTTCTATATTCTGATGGTCATCGTCAGCGGAAGTATGTTTTTATATACAGTCGTGGCAGGCGGTCTGACATGGATTAAAGCAGCCAATGCCGGGATTCTCCAGTTTCATAAGATATTTCACAGGGCGTTCTACTGGATTTATTATGTGATTGTCATTGCAAGTCTGGCAGTATCTGTGTTTAATTTCACAGAAGCCCGTACTTGCCGGAGCGTTGTCGAAGACAGTCAGGCAGTAGGCATACAGGCCTTTCTTGCCTATGAAGAAGAAATTTCTCAGATGCAGATTGAAAATGAAGAAGTTTATCTCAGTCAGAAAACAGCGGAATATCTCCAGAAAATGTCACATCATCAGCAGAACGGCTTTTTTTATCTCTTTATGGCAATGCTCTGGTTTTCTATGATGATGATGAATACAGGCTTTGTCACGCTGAAAGGCTATTATCCTTTTGGCGTACAGAGACCAAAACGAATCCTGATAGAAGCCCGTGAAGGGGAATTGTATTTCTATCTGGCTGTCAATAAAAAACGCAAGGAAAACAAGCCGCTTATGAAAATGAAAGATACCCCTGAAAACAGATCTTACTGTGAACCGCTGTTCCGGAAAAGAAAACAAGTGAAAGGAAGTTAATATGCTCAATCCTGCAATAGAAGCACATCTGCTTGATGTGCAGAAACCCTCACGCTATACCGGCGGAGAAATCGGTCAGATTGTCAAGGACAAGTCGGATATTGCTGTCAGATTTGCCTTCTGTTTTCCGGATATTTATGATGTCGGCATGTCACACCTGGGTATGAAGATTTTATATTCTTTGATTAACGAACGGGAAAATTACTGGTGCGAACGTGTCTTTGCTCCGTGGCCGGATATGGAAGAAATTATGAGACAGGAACATATCTTGCTGTATGCCCTCGAAAGCGGCGACGAAATCCGGAATTTTGATTTCATCGGCTTTACTCTGCAATATGAAATGTCATATACAAATATTCTGAATATGCTTGATCTGGCAGGTGTTCCGGTTCTGCAGAAAGACAGGGGAGAACAGATTTTCCCTCTGGTAGTCGGCGGCGGCCCCTGTGCCTGTAATCCTGAGCCGATTGCCGATTTTTTTGATTTGTTTATCTTAGGTGAGGGCGAAGAAGTCAATCTGGAACTGATGGATTTATATCATAAAATGCATCAGGAACATGCTTCCCGTTCGGAATTTTTAAAAGCTGCCGCTCAGATCGAAGGCATTTATGTGCCTTCTCTCTATGAGACAGCATATCATCCGGACGGAACTGTAAAAAGCATTACACCGCTGGAACATGCTCCAGAGAAAATTACAAAGCGTGTGATCACAGACATGAATCAGGTCTATTATCCGGAACAAGTCGTGATTCCCTTTATCGAGCCGATTCATGACAGAGTTTCTGTCGAAGTCCTCAGAGGCTGTATCCGGGGCTGCCGTTTCTGTCAGGCCGGTTTCTTATACAGACCGTTCCGGGAAAAATCTGCTGAAACAGTCTGCCGGCAGGGCGTTGCTCTCTGTGAAAATTCTGGCTATGATGAATTGTCGCTCTCTTCGCTGAGTACAAGCGATCATTCGCAGATTGAACAGATTTTAGATAAGCTGCTGGAATATACCGAACAAGAACATGTAAATTTGTCTCTGCCGTCACTCCGGATTGATAATTTTTCAAAATCGGTTCTGGATAAAGTGACAACCATCCGGAAAAGCGGCCTGACATTCGCTCCTGAAGCCGGAACACAAAGACTCCGTGATGTGATTAATAAAAACGTCACGGAAGAAGAAGTCATGAGAACTTGTAAAATTGCCTTTGAAGGCGGCTATACAACAGTAAAGCTTTATTTTATGATGGGTCTGCCGACGGAAACAGATGAAGATATTATCGGCATTGCTGATCTGGCTCAGAAAGTCGTGAATTTATTCTATGATATGCCTGACCGTGCCAAAGGAAAATTACAGGTTTCCATCAGTACGGCAACTTTTGTTCCGAAGCCGTTTACACCGTTCGAGTTCGAGCCGCAGACGGAAAAAGCTGAAATTCTCAGAAAACAGCAGATTCTGAAAAAAGCGATCAAATCAAAGAAAATCAAGGCAAGTATGCATATTTCCGATGTCAGTCAGATGGAAGCCGTTCTCGCAAGAGGTGACAGAAGAATCTGCTCTGTGATCTATGATGCCTGGAAAAGCGGCTGTAAACTCGACAGCTGGGAAGAATTTTTCGATGCCTCCAGATGGTATGCCGCTTTTGAGAAAAATCATCTTGATCCGTCTTTCTATGCAAACAGAACCAGAAGTTATGAAGAACTTATGCCGTGGGATCATATTGATTATCTTGTTTCTAAAAAATTTTTAATCTGGGAAAATCAGAAAGCCCATGCCGCTCAGACAACACCGCCCTGCCGGGAATACTGTGCCGGATGCGGTGCAAATCAATGCTTGGGGAGGCCTTGCTTTTGAAAGATTACAGAATTATTTTCGAGAAAAAAGGCATTAGTAAATATATCTCCCATCTGGATTTGAACCGCTGTATGATTCGGGCCATCCGGCGTTCCGGTCTGCCGGCATGGTATACAGAGGGATTTCATCCGCATTTATATCTGATGTTTCCTCTGGCATTATCGCTCGGAACGGAGAGTATCTGCGAAGTCATGGATTTCCGCCTGACAGAAGAACTTCCTCCGGAGGAAATTTTAGAAAAATTAAATTCCGCTCTGCCGGATGGCTTACATGCGGTTTCTGTCGGTGAGCCGCATATGCAGGCCACAGATATTACAGCTGCGGAATATCTTGTAAAACTATCTGCTCCGGAGATTCCGGATTTAAAATCTGTTTTGGAGAATTTTCTAAATCAGCCGGAAATCCTGATTCAGAAGAAAACAAAAAAAGGCCTCAAAGAAATAGATATTAAGCCCATGCTTACTATAAAAAATATTGATATGCAAGAGCAGAACTTGTTTCTGACTGCCATTCTGCCTGCCGGCAATGACGGAAATCTGAATATCAATGTATTAACAGATGCTTTTCAAAATTACGCAGATAAGCCGATTTTCATCAAATCAGCCTGCCGGACAAAAATTTTTTCAGAAAATTATCAAGATTTTTTCTGAAAACACTTGCTTTTTTTCTCAAAATATGTTATGATATAAAAGCATTTGAAATCCGTTCCGTTCTCACGCCGGAACGAGAGTTAATGCCGTAAGACATTAAACAGGTTCATCCGCTGACGGACACACATCCTGCTGAATATGTGTAAGTGCAAACCCGTGTATGAAGAACCGGAATTTTTCTAGGAGGAATTATATTATGAACGCATTAGAATTAATCAGCAATTCCAGCATGAAAGAAAACGCACCTGTTGTGGAAATCGGTGATACTGTAAAAGTTCACGTGAAGATTCAGGAAGGCGACAAGAGCCGTATCCAGGTGTTTGAAGGCACTGTCATCGCTAAGAAGCATGGCGGCATCAGCGAAACTTTCACAGTAAGACGTGTGGCTCACGGCTGCGGTATCGAACGTGTATTCCCGCTGCATTCTCCTGCTGTTGACAAAGTAGAACTTGTCCGTCATGGTAAAGTTCGCCGTGCAAAGCTCTACTATCTGCGTGACAGAGTCGGCAAGGCTGCTAAGGTGAAAGAAAAGCTCGTATAATGCACATTCAGCTGTATAAAGGCAGCTGTATGGCTGCTTTTGTACTGCATTCGGCAAGAGGGACAGCATGTCCCTTTTTTGCATATTGTAAGGCATTTTTGAAAATGCTGTTATTATAAATGAGGTGAGAGTATGGAATCCGCAGAAGTAACAGAAAATATGGCAGAAAATCCGACACCTGATGCAGAACAGAAAAAATCCAGTACGTTCGATGATATTATCGAAATTCTGGAAACTATGCTGATGTCTGTGTTTGTTGTGCTCCTGCTGTTTACCTACCTGATTCGCCCGGTTACGGTCGAAGGCCGCTCTATGGTGCCGACACTCCAGAATCAGGATAAGCTTGTCATGCGACGGATTCTGTATCAGCCGCATCAGGGTGATGTTGTTGTCGTGAATAACTATGAAGGGCATATCCTCGGTCCGGACGGCAGTGTTGTCAACAGCGGCTATGCACTGAATGAAATTCTGATCAAGAGAATTATTGCCGTGTCTGGTCAGACTGTAGAGGTCAGAACTGACGAAGGCCTTGTCTATGTGGATGGTGTCGCTCTTGATGAGCCGTATACCAATGAACCGACACTTGTCAATGACGGTGCATTTTCCTATCCGATGACAGTGCCTGACGGGTATGTGTTTGTCATGGGTGATAACCGGAATCATTCTACAGACAGCCGCAACCCCAGTGTTGGTCTGATCGCCAAGGAAGATATTCTCGGCAATGCGTTTTTCCGCTATTGTGCGGTAGAAACAGACGGAGCAGGACAGGAATCTGTTTCGTTCAGTACGGTCGGCTTCATCAGCTGATCCGGAGCGGAAATGATGAAAGAATATGTACGCTTCTCCAGAAATCCGAAAGTACATCATGTGATCGGAGAAGTGATTGATATTGTCAGTGCGGCAATGATTCCTATTTTTTTGATGATTCTGCTGTTTACGTATGTATTCCGTGTGGCGATCGTACAGGGAGATTCCATGCTGCCGACATTACAGGACGAAGACAGGCTGCTGGTCTCTCAGCTCCGGACAAGACCCCAGGACGGCGATATTATTGTGATTCATGCCGATGATGCAGTGCTGTTTGCACAGAGCGGTTCACTTTATGCGGCTGAAGGCCTGCATAAAAGCATTGTCAAGCGTGTGGTCGCTGTCGGAGGACAGACACTGGACATCAGTCCGGCTGAAGGCATTGTCTATCTCAACGGTGAGCCTCTGTCAGAATCTTATACCAAGTCTTATCCCAATACCATCACACAGCTTCCGGCTATGGGAAATGCGTTTGAATATCCGTTCACTGTTCCGGAGGGGTATGTGTTCGTTCTTGGAGATAACCGTGATATTTCGCTGGACAGCCGCTATGTCGAAGTCGGCCTCGTTCCGGAAGACGAAATTGAAGGTACTGTTTTATTAAGATTATATCCTCTGGAAAAACTTGGAGCAGTGCAATAAGCTCCGTACAGAACAGGAGTAGTTATGTCTGAAAAACAAAATATTCAGATTGGAAATATTCAATGGTTTCCCGGTCATATGACCAAGACCAAACGGATGATTGCGGCAAATCTTCCGCTTGTGGACGGTGTGGTATCGCTTCTGGATGCCCGTGTCCCTATGAGCAGCTGCAACCCGGATTTAACAGAATTAATTAATACAAAGCCCTATATGATTTTATTAAATAAATCTGATATGGCAGATCCGAATCTCACAGGGCAATGGGTGCAGTTTTACAGAAAACAGGGCATTCCGGCTCTGGCAATTGACTGTATCAGCGGCAAAGGGACAAAGCAGTTTGTCTCTGCCGTCAGAGAACAGCTCCTGAAAGATCTGCTCGAAAAAAGAAAAAAATCCGGCATGTCCGGCAGACCGGTCAGATTAATGATTGTCGGAATCCCGAATGTCGGCAAGTCGTCTTTTATTAATAAAATGGCAAAATCCAAACGGGCAAAAGTCGAGGACAGACCCGGTGTGACCAGAACCAAACAGTGGGTCAGAATCGACGAGCAAACAGAATTTCTGGATATGCCCGGTGTATTATGGCCGAAACTGGATGATCAGCAGGCCGCTGTCAGACTGGCATTTACAGGGGCGATTCGTGATCAGATTTTAGATACAGAAGCTCTTGCTATGCTGCTGCTGGAATATCTGCATGAAAATTATCCGGCTTCGCTGAAAGAACGCTATAAGCTCGAAACAGAAGAAACACAGGGTGATAAGTTGTTGGAAGCTGTCGGCAGAAAAAGAGGTATGCTGCTTTCCGGCGGAATTGTCAATACCGAACGTGCCGCTTCTACGGTTCTGGATGATTTCAGAGCCGCAAAGCTCGGCAGAATTACTCTGGAAAAGCCTGTGACACAGGAGAAATCAGAATGAAAGAAGAAACTTTGCTCCGCCGTCAGGCAATGCTGGATTTTGATACGGCTATGAGAACAGAACACGGTGTTATCTGCGGAATTGATGAGGCCGGCAGAGGCCCTCTCGCCGGTGATGTCTATGCCGCTGCGGTTGTTCTTCCGGCTGACTGTAATATCCAGGGGCTGGATGACAGTAAGAAAATCACAGAAAGCCGCCGTGAAAAATTATTTGAAGAAATTCAGAAAAAAGCCGTCTGTTATTGTATTGCCACAGCAACTGTTGCTGAAATCGAAAAATATAATATTTTGAAAGCTTCTCTGCTTGCTATGAAACGGGCTGCCGAAGGTCTGGCTCAGAAACCGGATTATGCTCTGATTGACGGCAATCAGCTGCCGGCTCTGACTATCCCGATGGAATGCATTGTCAAAGGCGATGCAAAATCTGCCTCAATTGCTGCTGCTTCGATCTTAGCAAAAGTCGCCCGTGATAATTACATGAAAGCACAGGCAAAGCTTTACCCGAATTATGCATTTGAAAAACATAAAGGCTATGGCACGGAACAGCACCGGAATTTACTGCTGCAATACGGAGCTTGTCCGATTCATCGGCCGTCATTTCTGAAAAAAATTCTATGACACCTTCCGAAACCGGAAAAATGGGAGAACTCGCCGTCGGATATTATCTCGAATATCTGGGCTATCAGATTCTTGACAGAAATTTCCGTATCAGAGGCGGCGAAATTGATCTGATTGCTGTCCGGGGAGAAGATCTGTGCTTTGTGGAAGTCAAGACCAGAAAAGCAGATTCTGCCGAATCCGGAGCCGAAGCAGTCAATTTCCGCAAACAGCGGCTTATAATCCGTGCGGCCGGTCAGTATCTGGAGAAAAGAAATCTTTCCGAAGATGACTGGTATATCCGGTATGATATTGCAGAGGTCATTACTCTGCACGGCAGGATTATTAATATCAATTATCTTGAAAATGCGTTCGATGAAACGGATTTTCATGACAATAGCCAAAATTTTTATTAATCACGAAAGGGTGGTAATATGTACTACAAAAGTACAAGAGACAGCAGTCTGCAAGTGACAAGTGCGGTGGCAATCGCACAGGGAATTTCTGCTGACGGCGGTCTGTTCATTCCGTCTGAAATCCCGACTATCTCTATGGAGGAGCTGAAAGCTCTTGCAGATATGAGCTATGCAGAACGTGCCAATGTTGTGTTCGGCAAGTTCCTGACGGATTTCACACCGGAGGAAATTGCTTACTGCACTTCCCATGCGTACAGCACAAAAAATTTTGAAACTGAAAATATCGCAGAACTGACAGAAGCATTTGATGCTGCAAATATTCTGGAATTATGGCACGGCCCTACCTGTGCTTTCAAAGATATGGCTTTGCAGATTCTGCCGTATCTGCTGACAACTTCTCTGAAGAAAAACGGCGAAGATAAGAAAGTTGTCATTCTGGTGGCAACTTCCGGCGATACCGGAAAGGCTGCCCTCGAAGGCTTCAAAGATGTAGAAGGCACGGAAATTATGGTATTCTATCCCGATCAGGGCGTGTCTTCCATGCAGAAACGTCAGATGGCAACACAGAAAGGCTCTAACGTCGGTGTATGTGCTCTGGAAGGCAATTTTGATGACTGTCAGAACGGTGTCAAGATGATCTTTACAGATCAGGCCGTGAAAGAACAGCTCGCCAGAGCCGGAAAGATGTTCTCCAGTGCGAATTCTATCAACTGGGGCAGACTCGCTCCCCAGATTGTGTATTATGTTTCTGCTTATGCGGAAATGGCCAAGAGAGGCGAAATTCAATTCGGTGATGTGATTAATGTCGTTGTTCCGACCGGTAATTTCGGCAATATCTTAGCAGCTTACTATGCGAAAAATATGGGTGTGCCGATCGGCAAACTGATCTGTGCTTCTAATATTAATAAAGTCCTGACTGATTTTATTCATACAGGTGTCTATGACAGAAACCGTGATTTCTATGCAACCTGTTCGCCTTCTATGGATATTTTGATTTCCAGCAATCTGGAAAGACTGTTATATATCCTGACCGGCGGTGATGATGCTCAGATCCGTGACTGGTTCGGCAAACTCAGCACAGACGGCAAGTATGAAGTCACTGACGAAATCAAGGCAAAATTACAGGCTGATTTTGTCGGCGGTTTCTGTGATGATGCGGATACTAAAAAAACTATTCATGAGTTCAAGGAAAAATATAATTATACATGCGATACACATACGGCAGTTGCTGTGAAAGTGTATCTGGATTATCTCGCCCAGACAGGCGATAAGACAAGAACTCTGATTGCTTCTACCGCAAGCCCGTATAAATTCAGTGCAAGCGTACTCGAAGCCATTGAAGGCAAAACTTCCGATGCAGACGAATATGAACAGGTGGCTCATCTGGCTGAAATTTCCGGTCTGCCGGTTCCGCAGTCCCTTGCAGATCTGAAAAACAAGCCCGTCCGTTTCTCGGAAGTGATCAAAAAAGAATCTATGGAATCTTATGTCCTGAACAAACTGGGCATTACAGAATAATTCATGAGTCTGTTCGTCATGGGGGACACACATCTGTCGCTGGGTGTTCCGGAAAAATCCATGGAAATTTTCAGCGGCTGGGAGCATTATCAGTCCAGAATCGAACAGAACTGGAAAAATCTGATACAGCCCGAAGATACGGTCGTCCTTGCCGGAGATATTTCATGGGGCATGACGCTTGAACAGGCAAAACCGGATTTTGCCTTTCTCGACAGTCTGCCCGGCAAGAAGATTATCCTGAAAGGCAATCATGACTACTGGTGGAATTCCATGAAAAAAATGACGGATTTTTTTCAGAAACATGAGTTTGCTACGCTGCATATTCTGCATAATAACTGTTATGCTTACGGAAATCTGGGAATCTGCGGCACAAGAGGCTGGGTGAATATGCCCGGCGAATCTGAAGATGCCAGAGTCCTCGCCCGTGAACAGCAGAGACTTCGTGTTTCTTTGCAGGCGGCTCGGAATCAGAATCTGACTCCGGTGGTGTTCCTGCATTATCCGCCTGTATTCGGAAGCAGTCAGAATCAGCTGATGCTGGATGTTCTGCATGAATTTGAAATCAAAGACTGCTATTATGGCCATCTGCATGGGAAAATCCATCAGAAAGCCGTCAAAGGCATGAAAGACGGAATCTGTTATCATCTGATTTCTGGTGATTATTTACAGTTTATTCCTGAAAAAATTCTATAATTTGGCTAAAAAATAGAACTATGCCGGAAAGTTCAAAAATCTATAGAAAAATTCCGGAAGATATGCTATAATAAATTGATACGCAGTATCTGAACACTGCTATTGCGTGAACTATTTAATTTGGAGGATTCAGAAATGAGTTTGAAATCGACAACAAGAACAGAAGTAAATACCGTGGAAATGGTATTTGAAGTCAGCCCCGAAAATTTTGAAGCTGCTGTAGAAAGAGCTTATCAGAGAGCAAGAAAAAAGATCTCTATTCCCGGTTTCCGTAAGGGCAAAGTAAGCCGTAAACTGGCTGAAACTTACATGGGTCAGGGTGCTTTCTATGAAGATGCTATGAATCTGCTGATCAATCAGGAACTGCCTGCTGCACTCCAGAATGCAGATTTTGAACTGGTGGACACACCGCAGGTAAGTGCCGAAAAAATCAGCAAAGAAGAGGGTGCTACTTTCAAGGCCATCTGCATTACAAAGCCGGTCGTGGAAATTACAGATTATAAGGGCATTAAGGCTTCCAAGAAAGTAAAAGAAGTGACCGATGCTGATGTAGATGCTCAGGTGGACATGCTCCGCCAGAGAAATGCAAGACTGGTCTCTGTAGATGACAGAGCTGCCAAGCTCGGCGACGAAGTAAATATTGATTTTGAAGGCTTCTTCGGTGACGAAGCTTTTGAAGGCGGCAAGGGCGATAATTTCCCGCTCCGCCTCGGCAGCGGTCAGTTTATCCCTGGCTTTGAAGAACAGATCATCGGCAAGAATATCGGTGATGAATTCGATGTCAATGTCACTTTCCCTGAAAATTATCAGATGACGGATTATGCCGGCAAAGAAGCTGTATTCAAGTGCAAGCTCAACGGCATTACTGTAGAAGAACTTCCGGAAGCAGATGATGAATTCATTCAGGATGCAACAGAATTTGATACACTCGAAGCATTCAAGAAAGATGCAAGAGAAAATCTGGAGAAAAATGCTGTCCGTGATGCAGATATTGCTTTTGATAATGCAATTATGGAAGCCCTGATCGCCAAGGTGGATGTTCCTGTTCCGAACTGTATGTATGAACACAGAATTGATGATCTGGTTCGCAGTTTTGAAAATATGCTCTCTCAGCAGGGTATGAGCCTTGATCTGTATCTCCAGTATACCGGTATGGATATGAATGACTTCCGTGAACAGAATTATGAAAGAGCTGTCAGCGAAGTAAAACTCCGCCTGGCTCTGGAAAAAATCGCAGAACTGGAAAATATCCAGGTGACTGACGAAGAAATTGACGAAAGCCTGAAAGGTCTGGCAGAATCCAGCCACCTGCCGCTCGCAGAAGTAAAACGCCGTCTGCCGATGGAAGACTATATCACAGATATGCGTGTGACAAAGGCTCTGGAACTCGTCAAGGAAAACGCAGATACGACAGAAGAAGCTCCTGCTGAAGAATCCGCAGAATAAAAAACAAGTATTTTTCCGGTATGAGCGGACATCTTTACTGTTCGCTCATGCCTTGTTTACAAGGAAAGGAGACGCTTTTTTATGATGGATTATACAATGAATAATGCACTTGTGCCCTATGTTGTGGAACAGACAAGCCGTGGGGAACGTTCTTATGATATTTATTCCCGTCTGCTCAATGACCGGATTATCATGCTGTGCGATCAGGTCAATGATACCACGGCAAGCCTCGTTGTTGCACAGCTGCTGTATCTGGAAAGTCAGGATACAGAAAAGGATATTTCTCTGTATATCAACAGCCCCGGCGGTTCTATCACGGCAGGCATGGCAATCTATGACACCATGCAGTATATCAAGTGCGACGTTTCTACGATCTGTATCGGCATGGCGGCTTCTATGGGAGCATTCCTGCTGACAGCAGGTGCAGCCGGAAAGCGTTTCGCTCTGCCAAACAGTGAAATCATGATTCATCAGCCGCTGATCTCCGGCGGTCTGTCCGGTCAGTGTACAGATATCAAGATTCATTCTGATCATCTGGTAAGAACCCGTCAGAAGATGAACGAAATGCTCGCTAAACATACCGGTCAGGCTCTGGAAACCATCGAGCGTGATACGGAACGTGATAATTATATGACTGCTGAGGAAGCACAGGCCTATGGTCTGATTGACAAGGTAATCGAAAAAAGATAAACAGTCTGTATAACGGAAAAGGATAAGAGAGACTATGGCAGAATTTAATTCTTATAAAATTTGCAATTTCTGCGGCAAGGGCGAAGACAAAGTTATGAGCATGTTTTCGGCAGGGATTTATAATATCTGTGATGAGTGCGTATGTACTTGCTATGATATGATCTATGGCCCTGCTGCCGGCCAGCAGAGAGAGGACAATGCTGCTCCTGTCAGCGAGAAAAAAGAGAAAGAAAAGAAGAAAAAGGCGGCTTCTCCTTTTAAACTGCTGAAACCTTCTGAAATCAAAGAAGTACTGGATCAGTATGTGGTCGGTCAGGACAGGGCGAAAATTTCTCTGGCAGTTTCTGTTTATAATCATTACAAGCGTATCATGAGCCAGGAAGAAAACAATGATGTGGAAATCCAGAAAAGCAATGTTCTGCTGCTGGGGCCTACCGGTGTCGGAAAGACATTCCTTGCTCAAACACTCGCCAAAATTCTGGCTGTGCCGTTTGCAATTGCAGATGCAACGACCATCACAGAAGCCGGTTATGTCGGTGATGATGTTGAAAATGTTCTGCTCCGTCTGGTGCAGGCAGCCGATTTTGATATCGAAGCTGCCGAAAGAGGGATTATCTATATTGACGAAATTGATAAGATCGCAAGAAAATCAGAAAATACTTCTCTGACAAGAGATGTTTCCGGTGAAGGCGTACAGCAGGCACTTCTGAAAATTGTTGAGGGTACTGTCTCGAACGTGCCTCCGCAGGGCGGCAGAAAACATCCGAATCAGGAATGCCTGCAAATCAACACGAAAAATATTTTATTTATCTGCGGCGGTGCGTTCGATGGTCTGGAACAGATCATCATGAAACGGACACAGCCTTCCGGACTGGGATTCGGTGCGGAAGTCACTTCCAAGAAACAGACGGATGATAATATTTTTACAAAAGCAATTCCCCAGGATTTAGTGCGTTTCGGCATGGTGCCGGAATTTGTCGGCCGTCTGCCGATTCTGACCGTTCTTGATCAGCTCGATGAAGAAGCTTTGGTTAAAATCCTGACAGAACCCAAAAATGCTCTCGTGAAACAGTATAAAAAACTGTTCCGTTATGACAATGTAGAACTGATTGTGGAAACAGAGGCTCTGAAAGAAATCGCTGCCAAAGCCATTGCCCAGAAAACCGGTGCCAGAGGCCTGCGTTCGATTATGGAAGGCATTCTGATACAGTCCATGTTCAATCTTCCGAATTATGTGGATATCAATAAAGTTACGATTACAAAAGAATGCGTGACAGAAAATGCTTCTCCCGTACTGACAGACCATCAGGGCAATGTCGTACATGCATGGTAATTTAACAAAGTCTGGCATAATGCAGAAGCCACACGATGCAGTGTGGCTTTTTGCACCGGTATCACCGGAAATTACCGCTTGCAATTTATCTGAAAATGTAGTATAATAAAGAAAAGCCGTGCTGAAACGGCAGGAATGTGAGGTCGAAGTATGCAGGAAAAAACGAAAACTACTACTGAAAAGCTGCCCGCCATCCCCATGCGGGGAACTGTTGCATTTCCGCACATGACAATGCATTTTGATATTGCAAGATCAATGTCTGTACGTGCTGTGGAAGAAGCCCTCCGGAATGACAGAAAAATCTTTCTGACAGCACAGAAAGATATATTCGATGAACGTCCGGAACAGAACGATTTATATCAGATCGGCGTTGTGGCAGAAATCAAACAGACACTGACCCAGGATGATGCTACCCGTATCCTGGTGCAGGGCTGTTATCGGGCCAAAGCCAGGAAGGTCACCAGAGAAAACGGAATGCTTGTTGCAGAAGTACGCCGTCTGCCTGATTACAGCAGGGAAGATATAGACGAAGTGGAAATGAAAGCACTCATCCGTGCCCTCAAGGATATTTATGAACACTATGCAGGACTTTTCCCCAGAATGCCCCGTGAAATTATGGTTTCCGTACTCTGTCAGGATGATCCTGCCCGTCTGTGTGAAGAAATTTTATTCAACACCATGCTGGATTTCAAAGATAAACAGCTCATGCTGGAAGAAAATTATCTTTCCAGAAAACTGAACCTGTTATATCAGATTCTGTCGAAAGAAATTCTTGTGCTGGAGACAGAAAAGGAAATCCATGATCAGACACAGGAAAATATTGATCAGGGACAGAGAGAATATTTTCTCCGGGAACAGCTGAAAGTGATTTCTGATCAGCTCCGGGAAGAAACAGGCGAAGAACCCCTTGATGATGCCGATTCTTATACCGAGCGTATCCGTGCCCTGAAACTTCCGGAAGAAAGTGAAGCCAAACTGCTCAAAGAAGCAAGCCGTCTCAGACAAATGCCGCCTTCTTCTCAGGAGGCCTATGTGATTTCCAGTTATCTGGATACTTGTCTGGAACTGCCCTGGAATACGCTGACAGAAGAAAATCTTGATCTGGTTTCGGTTCAGAAAAAGCTGGATGCCGATCATTATGGACTCCAGAAAGTCAAAGAAAGAATTCTGGAAAGTCTCGCTGTCCGTGTGCTGAATCCGGAACTGAAAGGCCAGATTCTCTGTCTGGTCGGGCCTCCCGGAGTCGGAAAATCTTCTATCGGCCGTTCGATTGCCGAGGCCATTTCCAGAAAATTTGTCAGAGTATCTCTCGGCGGTGTGCGTGACGAAGCAGATATTCGTGGACATAGAAAGACTTATATCGGTGCCATGCCCGGCAGAATGATTGCCGCTCTCAGTCAGGCAGGGTCAAGAAATCCGTTAGTCCTGCTTGATGAACTGGATAAAATGGGCAATGACTATAAAGGCGATCCCTCTGCGGCAATGCTCGAAGTACTCGATACAGAGCAGAATCATGCGTTCAGAGATCATTATATCGAACTGCCGTTTGATCTGAGTCAGGTGCTGTTTGTCGCAACCGCAAATACACTGGATACCATTCCCGCACCCTTGCAGGACAGAATGGAGATTATCGAACTTTCCAGCTATACCCGTGAGGAAAAATTCCAGATCGCCAGAAGACATCTTGTGGCAAAACAGCTCGAACGGCATGGCCTGAAGCCCGTACAGTGCCGTATTGATGACGATGTTCTGTATGAAATGATTGATTCTTATACCAGAGAATCCGGTGTCCGTAATTTAGAACGTACTATCGGCACAGTATGCCGCAAGGCCGCCAGAGCTATCGCCGCCGGTGAGAAAAAAAGAGTACATGTCAAACTGAAAGATATTCAGAGTTATTTAGGAATTCCCAAATATCTGCCTGACCCGCAGAGCAAGCAGAATACAGTCGGTCTTGTCAACGGGCTTGCATGGACTTCTGTCGGAGGCGTTCTGATGCCGCTTGAAGCCTTGATTCTCGAAGGTAAGGGAAGTATTGAAATCACCGGCTCTCTCGGAAGTGTTATGCAGGAAAGTGCAAGACTTGCCATCAGCTATGCAAGAAGCGTTGCAAAAGAATATAATATTCCTGTGGATTTTTATCAGAATAAAGATCTGCATATCCATGCTCCGGAGGGTGCTGTTCCGAAAGACGGCCCCTCGGCAGGTGTGACAATGGCGACAGCTCTGATTTCGGCTCTGTCCGGAATTCCTGTCCGTGCCGATGTCGCTATGACCGGAGAAATCACGCTCCACGGCAGAGTCATGCCGATCGGCGGACTCCGTGAAAAGTCCATGGCCGCTTATAAGGCCGGAATCCAGACTGTAATTATTCCGGAGGGCAATAAGGCCGATCTCGAAGAAGTCGATGATATTGTCAAGGAAAATATTACATTCATGCCTGTGCAGAATCTCTCTGAAGTGCTTGAAATCGCACTTGAAAAAACGGATAAGAAACGCAAGTCCGGCAGTCCCAAAGAAAAGAAAAAGAAAACCGCATCGGCTGCTGCCTGTGTGTCCTGACAGGAGGAAATTATGAATTTTCAGAATGCTGAATTTTCCGCTTCGTATGGAAAAATTTCACAGTTTCCTAAACCTGAAAAAATGGAGTTTGCATTTATCGGCCGTTCCAATGTCGGAAAATCCACGCTGATTAATAAATTAGTCAACCGCAAATCCCTCGCACGGGTCAGTGCCGTGCCGGGGAAAACGGCGACTGTGAATTTCTATGCTGTCGGAGATATTTTTCTTGTCGATCTGCCCGGTTATGGCTATGCAAAAACTTCCAAATCCGAACAGGAAAGATTAAAAAAATTAATCGCCGGTTATCTCGCCGCTGACAGGGATATCCGGCTTGTGATTCAGTTATTGGATATGCGCCATGCCCCCTCGCAGGATGATATGCAGATGATCAATCAGTTAATAGATAATCAGATACCGTTTATTATTGTTTTTACAAAAGCCGATAAGCTCAATAAAACGGAAAGAATAGCCCGTATGCAGGCTTTTGCTCAGGAGATTCCCTGTTTTGAGGACATTCATGCAATCCCGTTTTCTTCCAAGACTTCCGAGGGGCTGGAAGTCTTGCAGGAGATTATTTCAGAAATCGCTGATGATACGGAGGAATAATCCGTGCTGAATTTAAAGCAGATTTTTCCAGATTTTCCAAATCCGGAAAATCAGTATGTGAGTTATCAGGATTTCCGGAGCCCCAGACTGAATTTTCATACTGCTGAGGCAGAACAGCTGTTTGATTCGCATAAGGAAGAAATTATGCAGATTGTCAGAACAGAACTTTCTGCTTATCTCAATGATGAAGATTTATGCAATGATGAGAAAGATATGTTTCCACGCAGATGCGTTCTGACGGGTGAATGGTATGTCTGTGAACTGGATTCTTTTAATCATGAATCAGGTATTATTTTCGCTGTCCGGACGGCCTTTCTCGGTACGGATCTGGGCAAGCCGGATGATTATCTCGGTCTGGAAGTCAATTTGTATTACGCTCCGGAAACTGAAAATTTTCTTCCATACGGAATCAACAGCGAAGCAATATAAAGAATTATCAAAATATTTCCGTGAATTTTCAAAAATCTCTTGACTTTTGTACTGTAATGTGCTAAAATATAAAAAAGCACTTCATGAAAGGAAACGGAAATCATGAGAAATCAAAACAGAAAAAATAATACTTCCGCATTGGATGAACTCTATGAAGCCATCCTCTGCCTTGAAACAAAAGAAGAATGTGAAGCCTTTTTTGCAGATCTCTGTACAGTACTCGAATTACAGACACTTTCTCAAAGATTACAGGTTGCTAAAATGCTCCGTGATCATCATGTCTATCATGATATTGTCGGCACAACGGGAGCAAGTACGGCAACCATCAGCCGTGTCAACCGTTCACTCGGAAACGGCTATGATATTGTCTTTGACCGGCTGCAAAAAAATACACCTGAAAAAAATCAGAATTCCGGTGCAGAAGAGAAAAAATCCTGAATATCATCTCTCTCTGAAATGCAGAGAGAGATTTTTTTTACTTGCATTTCCCGGACAGGTGTGTTATAATATATATATATCTATTTATTTTTTAGAAAGGATTGAACCTATGGAACTGACACAGTTAATGCTTGGCGAACTCGCTACCAACTGCTATATTTTAAATATTGGAAATCAGCAGGCTGCTGCTGTTGATATCGGAAACGGTGCGGATAAATTATTGAAAGAACTTGAAAAACAAAATCTGCAATTGAAAGCCATTCTGCTGACACACGGACATTATGACCATGTTTCCGGTGTGGAAGAAGTCCGGAAAGCTACCGGAGCAGATGTATATATTCATGAAAAAGATGCTGTTATGCTGGAAAGCGATAGAGCCAATCTTGCGTGGCAGCTCACAAATGATATGTATCATCCTGTTACAGAATACCATACACTCAGAGGCGGTGAGATTCTGGGGCTGGGAAATCAAAAAATTCATGTGCTGCATACGCCCGGCCATACGCCCGGAGGGGTATGCTATCTTACAGAAACTATGATGTTTTGCGGCGATACTATTTTTAAAGGCAGTATCGGCAGGATTGACCTCGGCGGAAATCAGGCCGATATGAAAGCTTCTCTCCGGAAAATTGCCGCTCTGGAGAAAAATTATAAAATTTATCCCGGACATTTTGAATCTTCGACTCTCGAAGAAGAAAAATTATATAATCCTTATCTGAGGCAGTTTGTATGAATTATGCTTTGATTTTCAAAGGTCATGAATTTGAATATGAAATTCAGGCTGTTGTCAAAATTTTTATTCCCCGTGTCAGATTTCAGCTTTGCAGAGATACGGAAATTCCCGAAGCAGAAAATCAGATTCTGACAGAATATGATAAAAATAAAAATTTAATGCATGTGGATATTTTATTGCATGATAAAAAATATACTGTTTCTGCTCCGGCCTGTGCTGAAAAATCCGGACAGGAATTTCAGTTATGTCAAATGCTCTATACCGGCTTGCAGAAGCTGACAGGCTATCAGCCTCCATGGGGAATGCTGACCGGAATCAGACCCGTCAGAAAAGTACTTGATCTGATCGGACAGGGAATGACACCTGATCAGGCATGTACAGAACTGAAACAGAAATATCTGATTTCGGATAAAAAGCTGAAACTCGCCTGTGATACGGCTCTGATTCAGAAAGAAATTCTGCCCCACAGCCTGAAAGAAATCGGATTATATATTTCTGTTCCGTTCTGTCCGACAAGATGCAGTTACTGTTCGTTTGTATCGCATTCGATTGAGAGTGCCGGAAATCTGATTCCGGAATATGTTCAGAAACTTTGTGAAGAAATTAAGATTCTGGGCAAATTGATTGAGCAATATCATTTATCCGTACAGTCTGTTTATATCGGCGGCGGAACACCGACAGCAGTTTCTGCCGGACAGCTCCGGCAGATTATGCAGGCAGTGCAGAATTATATTGATCTTTCACATGCTCAGGAATATACTGTCGAAGCCGGAAGAGCCGATACGATCACAGAAGAAAAATTACTGGTAATCAAAGAGATGAAAGCCGACAGAATTTCCGTCAATCCGCAGACATTACAGGATAATGTCCTGAAAGAAATCGGCCGCTGTCATACAGCACGGCAGGCTGTTGAGGCATTTTTATTGGCAAGAAAACTCGGATTTGATAATATCAATATGGATTTGATCGCCGGCTTGCCGTCTGATACGTTTGCAGGGTTTTCTGATACGCTTGAGAAAGTACTTTCTCTCAGTCCGGACAGCATTACTGTCCATACGCTCACACTGAAACGTGCCGGAAAGCTCTATCATGATGAGCAGTATCAGAACACAGAAATTTCTGAAATTGAAAAAATGGCGGAATATTCAGCAGAAGTGCTCCCAAAAGCAGGCTATCGGCCGTATTATCTTTATCGTCAGAAAAATACACTCGGAAATCTCGAAAATGTCGGCTATGCAAAATCCGGGAAAGAGAATATTTATAATATTCTGATCATGGATGACCGTCAGACGATCTTAGGGGCAGGCTGTGCCGCATCGAGTAAAATCATCACACCGGATCAGAATCTGACCAGAGTCATGAATTATAAATTTCCGTATGAATATATTCACAGATTTGAAGAACTCATGACTAAAAAACAGCAGATCGCTCAGGAACTGGAGAAGCTTACATGAAAGGCATAATTTTTGATTTCAACGGAACAATGATTTTCGATAAGGAGTTTCATGATGCCGCATGGAATCTGTTTTTGCAGAATCAGATTCAGAGAAAAATTTCAAATGCTGAATTTCAGGAGTATATCTGCGGACGTTCTGCACAAGATATTCTGTCTTATTTTCTGAAACGGGAAATTTCCGGTCAGGAGAGCATTCAGATCGAAGAACAGAAAGAACAGATTTACAGAAAGCTTTGTCTTGAAAGTCCTGAATTTCATCTTGCCGAAGGACTTCCGGAATTTCTGGATTTTCTGAAAAACAGGGGAATGCCGTTCACAATTGCGACTGCTTCCGCCCGGAGAAATATGGAGTTTTTCTTTCAGAATCTCGGACTTTCCAGATGGTTTGTGTTATCGCATGTGATCTACAATGACGGAACGTTCCCCGGAAAGCCTGCACCGGATATTTTTCTGAAAGCTGCTGCTCTGCTGGCTTTGGATATTGCGGACTGTACTGTTTTTGAAGATGCTCCGTCCGGCATTCAGGCGGCAAAATCTGCCGGAGCCGGACAGATTATCGGCATTGCTTCCATGCTGGAGGAAGACGCTTTGTATTCTTATGGTGCAGATAAAGTGATTCGTAATTATTATAATATAAATTTCTATGATTGGAGTTGATTGCTTATGAAAAAAGAAAAAATTATTACTTGTATTGAGAATGCTTCCGGAACATATGAATTATGCCGCTGCTATTTTGAATATGATAAAAATTATTTTTATTATTATATTCTGGATTTCAATGCAAAATTATTTCTTGGTATCGAAGAAGATGATTTTCTGCTGGATGGTTTTCAGATTCGTCGGATTGCAGATATTAAAAAAATAGAAACCAAAATGGATGTCTGTACTCTTATCAACCGGAAACAGGAGATTCTGAAGAATGTCAAAAAACCTGCCGTCAATTTAGGCTCCTGGCAGACGGTATTTGAATCGCTGGAAAGAATCGGCTGTGTGATAATTATTCAGAATGATTTCAAAGAAGAATTTTCTATCGGCAGAATTGTCAGAGTCAAGAAAAAATCTCTCGTTTTTCAGGAATTCGATGCAGATGGCATATGGCAGGAAGAAACAGAAATTCTTTATGATACCATCACAAGCGTGACA
Organism: Oscillospiraceae bacterium; assembly: GCA_017483465.1. GTDB lineage: Bacteria > Bacillota > Clostridia > Oscillospirales > Ruminococcaceae > UBA3855. The sequence continues at coordinate 60,723 of JAFUWN010000011.1, read as the reverse complement.
TTCAAGGACAGATATTCTTCCACATTGCAGAAATATCTGAAAAATCAGTCCGGAAAACAGGAGAAGAAAAAATAATATGCATCAAGCAGATCTGTTACAGGAGTTCCTGAAATTCGCCGGAGAAAAGCAATGGCATATTGAAGAAAATACAGAAAAATTTCCCATTCCGGAAGAAATTTTTCAGAGATATTCTGTTCCGGAATCATGGCTGAATTTTATTGCTTATTTTTCCTGCTGTGCCTCTCCGGAAGAAAATTTCTGGCTGCTGACCTGTCAGGATTATCAGAATCAGAATGCCTTTGCATGGAATGAAGCGGAACAGCTCAGCCTTGCTTCGGCACAGAACGAAACAGAAAGCCGGAGAATCAAGGCTTTCTGGAATCAGCATATTCCGATTGCATTCCGGACTGACGGAGACTATGTATATTATGCAATCCGTCTGAAAGACGGGGCTGTCATTTCCGGCTGTGAACCGGAATTTGAAGAATGCGAAATCATAGCCGGTTCTTTTCCGGAATTTATCCGGAAGCTGATCGGCTATGATGGATAGGATTTGTTATTCTCTCGTCAGAAGCAGAACCGTTTCACAGTGTGAAGTACACATGAATAAATTCACAGCTCTGACTTTTTTGGTAAGATAGCCGGATGCTGCAAATTTTGCGGCATCTCTGGCAGCCGTCGAAGGATTGCAGGAGATCATGACAATTCTGGACGGCTGCATTTTTATAACAGACTGGATTGTCAGGTCATCACATCCCTTTCTTGGCGGGTCAAGAACAATCACATCCGGAGAGAGATTTTTTTTCAGGAGAGAATCTGCAATGGTTCCGGCATCACCGCAGAAAAATTCTGCATTGGTGATCTGATTCAGCTTTGCATTTTGTATGGCATTTTCAACAGCTTCGGGGATGACCTCTACGCCGATCAGGGATTTGACGGAATCTGCCATAGAAAGTCCGATCGTTCCGGCACCGCAGTATAAATCCAGAAGTGTTTCACTTCCCTGAAAAGCAGCGTATTCTTTGGCGATCTGATATAATTTTTCTGCCTGCTGCGTATTGACCTGATAGAAAGACTGCGGAGAAATCCGGATTTTCTTTCCGCACATGGTATCGGTAATAAAATTCTGTCCGGCAAGGACTGCTACGGAATTTCCTAAAATTACATTGGTTTTCTGCGGATTGACGGATTCTGTAATGCTGATGACAGCAGGAAATTTTTTCTGAATCTCCGGAAGCAGAGATTTTATTTTTTTTCTGACAGAGACTCTGGAGATCAGACAAAGCATGATTTCTCCGGAATAAAAGCCTTTTCTAAGATAAATATGCCGGAGTTCTCCGGTGTGGCTGGTTTCATCATAAGCAGAAATATGACAGTGCTCCAGAGCCGGAAGCAGATGATTTAAAATTTCTGTAAAAATTTCCGGCTGAAGATGACAGGCTGTATAAGGAATGACTCTGTGACTATGCTTTGCATAGAATCCGCAGACAAGATGGCCATCCTGTTCGGCAATCGGATATTGTGCTTTATTCCGGTAATAATAACGGGAATCACTTCCGAGTATCGGTTCAAAGACAGGCTGTAATTTTCCGATTCTGGTAAAGGCATCCCTGACAAAATTTTCTTTATAGCTTAATTCTGTAGAATGATCAATATGCTGAAAGGCACAGCCGCCGCACTGACGGAATACCGGACAGACCGGTGAAATTCTTCCGTCGGCGGGTGTGATTAATTTTTCGATTATGCCGAATGCATAGCTTTTCAGGACTTTTACAATTCTGACTTCCAGGATGTCGCCGACTGCCGTCATCGGTACGAAGACAGCAATATTTTCAATCCGGCAGACACCGTTGCCGTCGGCCGTCATACCGGTGATTTCTGTCTGATAGACTACATTTTTTTTCATGCATACAATCCTTTCTGGTCACGCTTCACTGACACTGAAATCAGTATCGAGTGTACATAATAAATGATATTCCGGATATAAATTACTGATTTTCTGAATGACCTGTTCATAGACAAGATTTCTGTCTTTGGCATCAAAATCCACGATCACATCAAACTGCATTCTTTTTTGTGCTTCATCAAGATAAAAACCGTGAACCTGAATGACATGTTCCGTATTCATCACAGTTTTATAGACTTCATTCCGGATGGCTATGATATGACTGTCTTTCGTATTGACCGCATAGATTCCCAGAGCTGTCAGAATAATATTATACTCTTCAAAGATTTTAATTGAAATTTTTCTTTGAAGCTGATCCAGTTCATCCGCTGTCATGGTATCGGGAATTTCAATATGTGCCGAACAGTTGATTCTTTCAGGGCCATAGTCATGAAAGATCATGTCATAGACACCATGGACTTCCGGAAAGCTCATGATACATTTTCTGACATTTCTTGCAGTTTCCGGGCTGATTCTTTCACCGAGGATTTCAGAAAGCGATTCTCTGAGCATATCAATGCCGGATTTGATAATAATAAAAGAGATTACCGCACCGAGCCAGGCTTCCAGACTGACTCCGGAAAGCAGATAAATTACAGCTGCTGCGAGAGTCGAGGCGGAAATCAGAGAATCCATCATTGCATCTGTGCCGGAATTGACCAGTGAATCGGAATTGACTTGTTCTCCGGTTTTTTTGACGAATCTGCCTAAGATAATTTTTACAAGAATTGCTGTGCCGATAATCACAAGCGAAGCCGTAGAATAATCCGGAATTTCCGGCGATATAATTTTCTTTACTGATTCTGTCAGGGAGGTTACACCGGCATAGATGACAATCACTGCAATCAGCAGAGCACTGAGATATTCAATTCTGCCATGTCCCCACGGATGTTTTTGATCCGGCTGTTTTCCGGCGAGTTTTGTTCCGATGATCGTAATCAGGGAAGACCCCGCATCGCTGATGTTATTGACAGCATCCATTGTGATCGCAATCGAATGCGAGAGTACACCGATAACAGCCTTGAATCCTGCAAGGAAGATATTGGCAATAATGCCGATAATACTGGTTCTGATGATAATTTTATCACGAGCGGTATCTTGTTCGTTTCTGATAAAAATAGACATAACAACACTTCTTTCTGAAAAGAATATTATATTTATTATAGCATATCTGAACGGAAAAAACAAGCATAAAATACAGCAGTCTTCCGAACTTCCGGAAGACTGCTGTACAAAAATCAGGAAAGTATCTAAAAAATGGGCAGAAATCAGTGTATTCTATCAATTTACTGAATTGCCTTGAAAGCGGTATCCAGTGCATCAATCAGGTCATCAACATGTTCTGTACCGATTGAAAGTCTGATTGTTGTCGGTTTGATGCCCTGTTCCAGCAATTCAGATTCTGAAAGCTGAGAATGTGTCGTAGAAGCCGGATGAATTACAAGTGACTTTACATCGGCAACATTTGCAAGCAGACTGAAAATCGGAAGATTATCAATAAATTTCTTCGCATCATCTTCAGTGCCTTTAATATCAAACGTAAAGATACTGCCGCCGCCGTTCGGGAAGTATTTCTGATAGATCTTATAACTCGGTTCAGATTCCTGTGACGGATGATGAACAGCTTCTACCTGCGGATGGTTGGCAAGATAATCTACAATCTTGAGGGCATTTTCTACGTGGCGTTCTACACGCAGGGAGAGTGTCTCCAGACCCTGTAAGAAAATAAACGCATGGAACGGAGAAATAGCAGCTCCGGTATCTCTTAACAGAATTGCTCTGATATAGGTTACAAATGCAGCTGCTCCGGCGGCGGCTGTGAAGCTGACACCATGATAGCTCGGATTCGGGGCAGAAATCCACGGATAACGGCCGGACTGACCCCAGTCAAAATTGCCGGAATCAATAATCACACCGCCGATTGCGGTACCATGACCGCCGATGAATTTCGTTGCAGAATGTACAACAATATCAGCACCATACTCAATCGGACGTACTAAATAGGGCGTTGCGAATGTATTGTCAATCACAAGCGGAATGTTGTGCGAATGTGCAATCTGAGCGATTCTTTCAATGTCGATGGCATTGGAATTCGGATTGCCAAGTGTTTCAATAAAGATTGCTTTCGTCTTGTCATTGATAGCACTGACAAAAGCGGACTCATCTTCGGGCTCAACGAAAGTTGTTTCAATGCCGTACAGGGGCAGAGTATGAGCTAATAAATTATAAGTTCCGCCGTAGATGGTTTTAGAAGCGACAATATTTTCACCGGCCTTAGCGAGAGCTTCGATTGTGTAGCTGATGGCAGCAGCACCGGAAGCTAAACCTAAAGCGGCAACACCGCCTTCCAGAGCGGCAATACGCTTTTCAAAGACATCCTGTGTGGAGTTTGTGAGTCTGCCGTAGATATTGCCGGCATCTTTCAGAGCGAATCTGTCAGCGGCATGCTGGGAATTATGGAATACATAAGAAGTCGTTGCATAAATCGGCACGGCTCTTGCATCGGAAGCGGGGTCAGCCTGTTCCTGACCAACATGAAGCTGAAGTGTTTCAAAATGAAGTTTCTTTTCTGACATAATAAATTTCCTCCTATTGTATAGAAAATGGCTTTCGCCTGATGAAGCTTAAAAAAATAAAAATTGATTTCTGAAATTTCTCTTTTCTCTTAATAATATTTTTTATTATAATATCATAAATCCTGTAATAAAAACTCAACATCGTTCTGTTCCACGCATTCGGTCACGACCTCGGATGACAGAACGGAGTATTTTCAAAATCATAGCAAAGACTCCTTTCTATATCTTGTAAGTCTATCTGTTTGGTATGTGCTTATTATAGCATAGTTCTGCTTATTTGTCAAATTGTTATTTCTGATAGCTTGTTATCAATTTTTATGATAACTGATTCCGGAAAAAATATCTTGCCGGATTTAAAAAAAGTCCGGTAAAAACCGGACTTTTTTGATTTATAATTGAAAATCTGATACCTGTTGTTTTTTATGTCTGACAAAATTCAGGAATCTTTTCGGCTGCGGGAGCATGAACTCCATCACAGCACAATATTTATCAACCAGCGTAATCAGATACGTTTCGGCATATTTCGGCAGAGCGAATGTCATCGGGAACATATGATTGCGGATCATATCCCGTTCTTTCTCGTTGAGAGACAGAAGCTTTTCCGCATTTTCAAGAGCAATTTCCGGATGATGCTTGCTGTGCCGGACAGCCGGACTGCTTTTGGTATATTCTTTTGTATCATAGAAATACAGATCATGGAGCAGGCCTGCTCTGGCGGCAGATTCGGCATCAAGGCGGAGTGCCTTGCATAATTTATAATTATAATAAGATACATTCAGACTGTGCTGAAACCTTGTTGTCATGATATGATGCCGGAAATGACGAAGATTCCGGACTTCTTCCAGTTCGAGAAGATCAGCGATAATTTGATAATACTCAGACTCTGTCAGATTTTTTTTAGAACCGGTGGCTTTCAGAGTTTGCATATGACAGGACTTCCTTTCTTGATGCAGAGTATTTCTGCTGAATATATTATAGCCTTTTCTTCTGATTTTGTCAAGAGATTTATAAAAAATTCCCTTTTGGCGAGGAAATTTTTTATATCACCTGTTCACCGGTTTTCAGACTGACAAGCTTTTCTTTCCAGTATTCTCCATGCATTAAGCTTTCCTGAGCACTGATGCGGAGTGCATTGCGGAGCTGAAATACTTCGTGAATAATGACACCGTCATCGGCGAGCCGTTCATTTTTCCAGAGAACCTGCAATTTTTCATCCAAAGCCATGATACCTGTCCCGAAAGCGATATATAAAATATCTTCATGAATAAAGAAATATCCGAAATACTTGCTCACTTCCATTGTCAGTGAAGCAAAGCTCTCTAAATTGACGAATATCACAGTACTGCCTGAGCCGATACAGAGATATTTTCCGAAAATACAGGCTTTATCAAAAAAATCGGAAACTTCGTTGACTTCTGCTTTCAGGTACGGCACACCGTTGCGGCTGACATAGTATTCCCGGCCGTTGCCGAATGTCACAGTCTGAATGACGGGCAGATCGAAATCATTCTGATTCTGTTCAAAATTTTCAGTCAGTTCATATTCTGAAATAATGCTGTCTTTTTCTGACATGGGAGTATTCCTTTCTGTTCTGAGAATGTGTTACTGCTGTTTATTATAGCATGAAAACGCTCTGCTGTCAAGGCAGAACCCCCGGAAGTGTTGCCGAATTTTGCAGGATTTGTAAAATTTTCATAAATATCTTGACAAAAAACTGCCTGTGTGATATAATAATAACAGTCAGAAAAATTCTGACAAATAAATTTTCAGAATACAGGCTGTGCCGGAATCTTCGGCTGTTTTTCAGGCCTGTAAAGAAAGGATATGAATACCCATGAGCTTTATGAAAATTGTGAATGTGTACGGCAGAGAAATCCTCGACTCCAGAGGCAACCCGACTGTTGAAGCAGAAATCACACTCGAAGACGGTACTGTTGCAAGAGGCACAGCTCCTTCCGGTGCATCTACCGGTGAATTTGAAGCACTGGAACTCCGTGACGGTGACAAGGGCAGATACCTCGGCAAAGGCGTACAGAAGGCAGTAGAAAATATCAATACTGTAATTAAAGATGCCATTCTTGGCCTCGATGCTTCTGATACCTATGCTGTTGATGCTGCTATGATCAAGGCAGACGGCACAAAGGACAAGTCCAATCTCGGTGCCAATGCAATTCTGGCTGTATCTATCGCAACAGCAAGAGCTGCTGCAACTGCACTGAATATTCCGCTGTATCGTTTCCTCGGCGGTGTACAGGGCACAAAGCTTCCTGTTCCGATGATGAACATCCTCAACGGCGGTGCACATGCTGACAGTGCTGTTGATACACAGGAATTCATGATCATGCCTGTCGGTGCTCCTTCTTTCAAGGAAGCTCTGAGATGGTGTGCTGAAGTATTCCACAAGCTGAGAGCTTTAATCAAGGATATGGGCGACGTTACTGCTGTTGGTGACGAAGGCGGCTTTGCTCCGAACAAACTCAAGAGCGACGAAGAAGCTATCGAAAAGATTCTCGAAGCTATCAAGGCAGCAGGCTTTGAACCCGGCAAGGATTTCATGATTGCTATGGACGCTGCTTCTTCTGAATGGAAGAGCGAAAAAGGCAAGGGCTTCTACAAGCAGCCGAAGTCCGGCAAAGAGTTTACTTCTGATGAACTGATTGCTCACTGGGAAGCTCTGGTTGACAAGTATCCGATTATCTCCATTGAAGACGGTCTGGATGAAGAAGACTGGGAAGGCTGGCAGAAGATGACTGCTAAGATCGGTCACAAAGTACAGCTCGTTGGTGATGACCTGTTTGTTACCAATACAGAAAGACTTTCCAAGGGTATTGCACTGGGTGCAGGCAACTCCATTCTGATCAAGCTGAATCAGATCGGTTCTGTATCTGAAACTCTGGAAGCTATCAAGATGGCTCACAAGGCTGGTTATACAGCAATTTCTTCTCACCGTTCCGGTGAAACAGCTGATACCACAATTGCTGACCTCGCAGTGGCTCTGAACACATGCCAGATCAAGACAGGTGCTCCGAGCAGAAGCGAACGTGTTGCAAAGTACAATCAGCTTCTGAGAATCGAAGAAGAACTCGGTGCTGCTGCTGTATATCCGCAGATGGGTGCATTTAACGTTAAGAAGTAATTTCTCTTCTTTGCATTCACACAGAAAAGAATCAATCCCCTCTGAGCTTCAGAGGGGATTTTTTATTATGATTGATAAGCATCATAATTGCAGAACCAGAACAGAGAACTGTAAATCCAGTTCTGAGCCGGTTTGGAAATTTCAGAGTCGAAATTTTCATCCAGAAGAAAAGCATTTGCTCCGCAGGCGATGACAGAAGCGTTATTCCGGATAGCATCACGGGAATAGACCAGAATATTTAATTTTTCGTTTTCATAAGTCAGAGGGTCATCTTCTGTACCGCCATAAGGTTCACCGACAGCAAATTCAGGGGTCTGAAGCATGACATCAATAAACAGTTCGTCTGTTGCATAATCACCGAGCATGTGAAAACTCCGCATATACTGCATATATACAGGAGCTGTCTGCATAGAATCGTCATAGGCAGTCATGCGGTCAGGCATTCCGATGGGCTGGAGCACGACCCAGTTTGCATCCTGTTCAGGAATGGTAACATTGTCATAATCTATCTGAAAGCTGAAACTTTCCAGAAAGAGATTTAAAAATTTATATCTGACTTCGCTGTCAGAAGCCGGCAGGAAAAGCAGGAAATCTCCGCCCCTGTCGGTATAGTCTTTCAGAATCTGATATTCTTCCGAAGAAAGATCCTCTTTCGGAAAATTATAGATTAAAATATCTGCTTCGGCAGGAATATCAGAAATTTCGCATTCGTTCCAGACAAAGCCGTCTGTTTCAAGATGAGATTTAAATTTCCCCAGGTTAGCAGAATCTTCTGTCTGATGGCTGGTCAGATAATAAATATTTTCTGAAAAGGCTTCTGTTTCTGCTTCGGTATCGGCTTCCGGAGCGGAGGAATTTTCCTGTTCTATGATACTGTCCAGATCGGGCAGGGAAGAACTGCTTTCAGTGTCTGCACTGCAGCCTGTCAGGATAATGCCCGATAATAATATAAATAATAATTTCCTATATTTCATGTGTCTGTACTCCTTTTTTCTCAGAATTGACAATCAGAATTCCCATGCATACTAATAATAAAGCCGTCATGCCCTGCCATGTGAAAGCTCCCTGTTCATGCAGGACAATACCGGAGATAATCACACCGCACAGAGGGTTTAAAAATCCGAATACTGTCACTTTCGAGACGGGATTATATTTTAATAATACTGCCCACAGCGAATAGGCCGCCGCTGATACAAATGCCAGATATAATAAAATCATCCATGCTCTGACCGTCAGATGAAGACGGCCGCCGCTGACGGCTCCGAAAATCCACATCACCGCTCCGCCGAAAGCAAACTGCCATCCGCTGAACAGAACCGGATTTTCATGATATTTTCCTGTATAATGCTTCATGAATACACTGGAAAAGCCGCTTGCAATTGTACAGAGAAAAATAAAACCTTCTCCGAGCAGGCTGAATTTCAAATCCAGTCCGGTAAAATTAACCAGCACAATTCCGGAAAAGCCGATCACACAGCCGATCATCTTTCTTGCGGTTAATTTTTCCTGTCCGAATGCATGAGAAATAAAAATTGCTGCAAAGACATTTGCTGCAACCAGAATAGCCGCTTTGGTTCCGGTGGTATGTGCCAGGCCGATATAATAGAAAAAATATTGCAGAATCGTCTGAAACAGGCTCACTACACCGATTCTCGGAATACTTTCCGGTTTGGGAAGCAGCAGCTGTTTTTCTGCGATACTTCCGGCGATCAGTGCCATGATTCCGGCAATCAGAAACCGGATTCCGGCAAAGACCATCTGAGAAGCCCAGTCACCGGAATCCGTCTGCATTTCGGCATAACCGAGCTTGACACCTGAAAATGCACTGCCCCATAAGATACAGCATACCAGTGCCAGCAGTGCGACAGTACTGGTATGTGTTAATTTTTCGGTTTTCAAAACAGTAGCTTCATCGTCCTTTCTCTCACTTTATCATCATAGCATATTTTCCGGTTATTGTAAAGCATTCAGAAAAAATCTATGTTTTCGACAAAAAATATTGACTTTTGAAATAAAATATGATATAATAACTATAAATCTTTCTACAGGAGGCATTTCCATGAATATTGACTTGCAGATGATCAATACAAAAGTGACTGAAAACACTGCTGAATTTATCCGGAAATCCAATGCGGATTATCTTGAAAATCTGAAAAAAATTGCTGATGATATTGCTTTGCACCGTGATAAAAAACCAATTATTCTGCTGTCAGGGCCTTCCGGTTCGGGAAAAACGACATCTGCCCTCATGATTGAAAAAATTCTGGATGAGCAGGGGATTGAAACACATACACTTTCACTGGATAATTATTTCAGTCCGCTGACCGATCAGGAAAAAGAATTATTTGCTGTCGGCAAACTGGATCTGGAATCGCCCAAGCGTGTGGACAGTCCGTTTCTGACAGAACAGCTCAGGGAAATTTATCACTGCCGTCCGGTAGAACTGCCGATTTATGATTTCAAAGATTCTGTCAGAATCCAGAGCGGAAAGATTCTGCACCGCAAGCCCGGAGAACTTGTCATCTTAGAAGGCATTCACAGTCTTAACCCGGATATTATCAGTTTTAAAGATTCCCGTACAGCGAAAATTTATGTCAGTGTCAGAACCAGAATTTCCAAAAACGGTGTACTGCTGCATCCGTCAAAAATCCGGCTGATGCGCCGTTTAGTCCGGGATATGCTGTTCCGGAAACGTTCTTTTCAGGATACTCTGATGATGTTCTACAGTGTGGAAGAGGGCGAGAATAAATATATTATGCCGTATAAATACCGTTCTGATTATGATGTGGATACTTTCATGCCCTATGAAATCTGTGCATACCGGACATTTCTTCTGAAAGCTTTCCGGAATATGAGCGGAGAACCTCTGATTGAAGATATGCTCGCTTTTCTGGAAGAAACCAGAGAAATCCCTCCGGAAGTCATTACACCGGATTCCCTTGTCTGTGAATTTATCGGCAACGGACAGTTTTCTTAAAAATTCGCTTGACAAGCTGATAAAAATATGCTATAATAAATTTAGTTTCACTTGTCTTTTTATGGCAGGTGAATTTTGAAAAGCGGGTATGGCGGAACTGGCAGACGCACCAGATTTAGGTTCTGGCGGAGTAATCCATGCAGGTTCAACTCCTGTTACCCGCATAAAAGAAATGCTGCTGCAAATTTTTGCAGCAGTATTTTTTATGAAATTGAGGGGAAAATCACAGGTGTTTCAAGATGAGCACAAATAATTTTCTTCTGTTCCGGATAACTCCAGTTCTGTGTGATACCCAGCAGCTGACTGACGGCAATTTCCGGAATATTGATTCCCGCACCCTCGCAGGATAATTGCAGACCGCCGGACATTCGGGGATTGATTTCCAGTAAATATAATTTATTCCGATATTTCCGGAACTGGATATTAAACGGCATAGCAATCTGCATTTGACCGGCCATTTTCTCACATAAACAAATAAGTTCAGAATCAAACCGGATTTCAGCAAATCTTCCGCCGGTTTTATATCTGGGAATCACGATCGTACCGGAGGGAGTCCGCAGACAGTCTGCACTGATTTCCATGCCGTCAAGATAGGGCATAATCAGAACCGGAACTGAAAAATCATACTGTGATAAAATTTTATAAGCCGTTTCCGGATGAATTTTCGTATTCGGCGGATTCAGCAGAGCTTTCATGGATTCTGTAGTTTCATCCAGAACCCGGAAACTTCTTGCTCCCTCATCCTGAGCGAGTTTATAGCAGATTCTGGAATGCTTCTGTTTCAGAATTTCATAGCTGTTCCGGAATTCCTCGAGTGAATATGTTAAATCATATTCCGGAATCAGCTCCGGAAAATCAGTCTTGAAAAATTCATAAGTTTTGATTTTATCATCCAGGATTTCAGCAAGTTCCGGATTGGTATCAGCGAAGAGCTTCACGCCGATTTCTGTAAAACGTCCGGAATTTTCAGAGATATATTTTAAAAATCTTCTGGGAACAAATACAGAAATTTCATGTTCCTGACAGAATTTCAGACAGAAATCAAGATAGTCAGTTTCTGAAATCTGATCCGGCTCGGACAGAAATTCATCACAGGCAAACTGATACATTGCCTGCGGATTGGTACTTGTGCCGATCAGATAAAATTCCGGATGATTTTTTTTCATTAAATAAATCAGATGATAGGCTGTTGTAAACCAGTGATTGAACCAGATTTTGATTTTTTTCATAATTTCCTCCTGTTTGCTGTTATTTTCATACGCTCTGTCAGGACTTGCAAAATTTCCGGAAATATGCTATAATCATAACAGAGGTGATTGTTTTGGGATTTGATGTCAAAAACTGTACGCTCTGCCCTCGTGCCTGTCATGCCGACAGAACGCAGAAACAAGGCTTCTGCGGCGGTACGGATAAAATCAGAGCGGCGGCGGCAATGCTGCATTTCTGGGAAGAACCCTGTATCAGCGGCACAGCAGGTTCAGGAGCGGTCTTTTTCTCCGGTTGCAGTCTGCAATGCTGTTTCTGTCAGAATCAGATCATTTCCAATCAGAATTTCGGAACGGAAATTTCTGTGCAGAGGCTTTCTGAAATTTTTCTGGAATTACAGGAACAGGGTGCAAATAATATTAATCTGGTCACAGCAGGGCATGTTCTGCCGTGGGTGATTCCGGCTCTTGAAAAAACAAAGCTGCTTTTAAAAATTCCGGTGATTTATAATTCCGGCGGCTATGAGCTTGTCAGCAGTCTGAAAGCTCTCGAAGGCCTGATTGATGTGTATCTGCCGGATTTTAAATTCTTTGATTCCCGGACAGCTGAAAATTATGCTCATGCTCCGGATTATCCGGAGACTGCTGAAAAGGCTCTTGCAGAAATGCTCCGCCAGACCGGAAAGCCTGTGCTTGAAAATACGCTGATCCGGAAAGGCTGTATTGTCCGGCATTTAGTCATGCCCGGTCACAGACATGAATCTATTGCACTGCTGCACTGTCTCGCAGAGCAGTTTTCTCCGGACAGTTTCCTGCTCAGTCTGATGGCTCAGTATACTCCTGTGCAGAATCCGGAATATCCCGAACTTGGCAGGAGAATCACAAAAATGGAATATCAGAGTGTGCTGAAAATCGCCGGAGAGCTTGGTTTTTCCGGTTATTCACAGGATAAAGCTTCGGCTCAGAGCGAATACACACCGGATTTCCATTTGCAGGGGATTATTCATACACCGTCACAATAAAGCCGTCTACGTTATTTCCGGAAATATCATAAGAACTTTGATTTGAGGGAATTGCAAATGAAGTGGTTTCATGATTCATATCCGCCGGAACATAATACATCCCGTAAGAGCCGGTATCATTGGAGACAACAAGCATATTGCTGACAGAATACTGACGGATTTCCTGTAAAAACTCTTCCAGACAAATTCCACGTTTGGCCATATATGCCGCCGGAGCAAGTCCGACATAACGGAAAGTGGCGGTACGGCGTTCTGTGATATTCTCATCAAAATAGTCTTCTTTTCCTTCCGGATAACGCAGAACAAAGCCATATTCCGAAGCATGATACAGCAGCCAGGCATAATCGCCTTCAGGTTTGTAAGCATAGGAGCTTCCGGTTTCCGGAAAGATTCCGACGGTCAAAGTTCTGCCGGTCTGGAAATCAGGGTCATCCGATTCCGGTTTATATCCGGCGATCATTCTGAGATCTTTCAAGCCGGTTTCCTGACTGAAATTTTCAAACCAGCTGTCCATGGCAAGAGCGGCAACACGGTCAAGACCGACTTCCCAGTCGGAAGCCGTATAAGGCTTTACGGCACTGTTTTTGGAATCCAGAATGCTCTTGATTGTCACAAACTGAATGTCTGAGGAATAGCCGTTTATAACGGCATCGGCATCAATCCGGCAGGGGAATGCTTGATTGACTAAAATCAGATGTCCGGAATGGACTTTTGCAGTTTCTACAGAAATTTTCGGATAGTTCTTCTCGGCACTGGCCGGAGCGGTTTCGTTTGTGATTGTGATATTATCCGGAACGCCTGCCGTCTGCATATCGAAATTCTGTTTTTTATGTTTTCTGATACAGCCGGAGATGATAAAGATGATTACAGCGATGAGAATTCCGGTAATCAGAAGCCTGTCATAACGGACGGTTCTTTTTCGTTTCTTCTGATAAACAGCCATAGTATTCTTCCTTTCTGACAGAATCATAAGATACGTAATTTTTATTATAACACAAAAAAGGCAGATTGTAAACAGTTTTCAGAATATTTCTTCATGATTGACAAATCCTGCCGAAAGAAGGGACTGATTTTTTGCGAAAATTTTCACTTCAGCATAAAGCACATGAAAAATTTTATTATTACAGAGGAAGATTTTTAAGACTTCTGATGCATTCGCTTCTGCACTTCAGATTACTGTTACGCTGGACGGTTCTGGCTTTGGTCTTAGGCTGTGTGCTGGGAGTTGTCGGAACAGAATTTGTCAACTGTATCAGTTTCAGTACGGTGTACCGGAATGAACATTTATGGTGCTATGCGTTAATGCCCGCCGGAGGCGTGCTGATTGTATTTCTGTACAGAATCACACATGACAGGCATGATAAAGGCACAAATATGATTCTGGCTTCTCTGAGATCAGAAGCACAGATTCCCGTACAGACTGCACCGCTGATTTTTATTTCTACAATTATTACACATTTTGTCGGCGGAAGTGCCGGCCGTGAGGGTGCAGCTTTACAGCTCGGGGGCGGACTGGCCAATATGTTCGGCAATCTTCTGCACATGCGTGAGAAAGATAAGCATATTCTTATCATGAGCGGTATGAGTGCCGCATTTTCCGCTATTTTCCGGACTCCGGTCGGAGCGGCGGTATTTGCGATGGAAGTCGGCTGTGTCGGAACGATGCAGTATGCCGCTCTTGTGCCGTGTGTTGTCTCTTCGCTGACAGCTTCTTATATTGCTTCTAAATTAGGCCTGCCTCTGGAACGCTATGAAGTCTATCCGGTTCCGGAACTCGCTCCGGTAACGGCTTTGCAGACGATTCTGCTGGGAATTTTCTGTTCGGCACTGAGTATTATTTTCTGTGTGATTCTGCACAGAACGGAGCATTATATTAAAAAATATATTAAAAATCCTTATATCCGGATTTTATCGGCAAGTGTCGTTCTGCTTTTATTAGGGCTGATCTTTCAGTCTACAGATTTTTACGGCACCGGCGGAGCTGTGATTGCGAAGGCCGTTCACGGTGAAACTGTCTGGTATGCCTTTTTAGTCAAGATGATTTTTACGGCTGTTACACTCGGAGGCGGTTTCAAGGGTGGGGAAATTGTTCCGTCATTCTTTGTCGGAGCAACGTTCGGATGTATTTTCGGACAGGTAATCGGCCTTTCTCCGGCTTTGTGTGCGGCAGTCGGCATGATGGCACTGTTCTGCGGTGTGACGAACTGTCCGCTTGCCTCGCTGTTTATTTCCGCTGAATTATTCGGTCAGGGCTGTGTGCCGTATTGCCTGTTAGTCATTGCCGTCAGCTATTTGTTATCCGGCTATTACGGATTATACAAAGAACAGAGATTTTATTATTCTAAATTCACAGACGAACATGTTTCGCATAAAACCAGAAAATAATAGCTCAGAGAAAGAAGGGGTTGTTTTATGAATCAGATTCAAGGCGTGATTTTCGATATGGACGGCCTGATGCTCGATACGGAAAAACTGCTTGTCCGGTTCTGGATGCAGGCCGCTCAGGAAGCCGGATTTCCTATGACATTTGAACATGTTTTAGGCATCCGGAGTCTGGCTGCTGTCTATGCCAAGCCCAAATTACAGGGCATTTTCGGAAAAGATTTCAATTATGAGCAAATCCGTGCCAGACGCAGGGAACTCACGGCAGAATATCTGCATACACATGAAATCGAAAAAAAAGCCGGTCTGGATGAATTGCTGGACTATCTGCATAAAAATCAGTATCGCATTGCCGTTGCTACGGCTACCAGACGGGAACAGGCCGAAGAATATCTCAGAAAAGTGCAGGTCTATCAGTATTTTGACGCATTCATCTGCGGTGATATGGTCACAAAAGGCAAGCCGGATCCTGAAATTTATCTGACATCAAGCAAAGGCCTCAGACTCCCGCCGGAGAGCTGCATTGCTCTCGAAGATTCTCCGAACGGGCTTCTTTCAGCGTACCGGGCCGGATGTCATCCTGTAATGGTTCCAGATCTGAGTCAGCCTGACGAAGAATTAAAAAAATATTTATCTGCCTGTGTGCCGACACTTGCAGATGTCATTCCTCTGCTGAAAGGAGATTTTTCATGATACACAGATTTAATCAATTCGAGATTCCGGATATTTATTATTTTGAAGCCGGAAATTATTTCACCGGAAGCCGTAAGAGTATGAATTTCAAAATTGTCTCGGACGGAAAAGAAATGACTGTCACAACATGGCAGGGATTTATCTGCTCGGAACTTGCCGAACAGCAGGGAAAAATTCAGAGTTCCGATGTTTTCCCTGTGACAAAAGACGGTCATCAGGCTATGCTGGAAAAATTAGAAGAACTTTATCAGAAAATCACTGCGGAATAAACATACAGATATTTTATAAATTAATCCCTGCTTTTAAACAAAAGCAGGGATATTTTTAAACTCAATCAAGAATGAGGCTCTGGCCTGTCATTTCCTTAGGCTGAGGGAGTTCCATCAGTTTCAGGATAGTCGGAGAAAGATCAGCGAGCACACCGCCTTCTGTACGGAGCTGTTTCTGACCTGCACCGACTACGATAAACGGTACCGGATTTGTAGTATGTGCTGTGAACGGAGAACCATCGGCTTCATACATCTTGTCAGCATTGCCGTGATCGGCAGTAATCAGAGCAACACCGCCCTTGGCAAGAATCGCATCAACCATCTTGCCGACACAGGTGTCAACGGCTTCGACAGCCTGTACAGCGGCATCAAAAATACCTGTATGACCGACCATATCGCAGTTTGCATAGTTCAGGATAATCACATCATATTTATCAGACTCGATTGCTTCCAGAACAGCATCAGTTACTTCATAAGCACTCATTTCCGGCTTCATATCGAATGTTTCGACATCCGGAGACTTGATCAGAATTCTGTCTTCGCCCTCGAACTGCTTTTCTTCACCGCCGTTAAAGAAGAATGTTACATGAGCATATTTCTGAGTTTCAGCAATTCTGAGTTGAGTCTTGCCGCATTTTGCGAGATATTCACCGAGAGTCATAGTCAGTTCTTCAGGCGGGAAAGCAACTTCCACATTCGGCATAGTGGCATCATACTGAGCCATACATACAAAATGAACCGGGAAGAAGCCGTTCTTTCTCTCGAAGCCTGTGAAATCCGGGTCGACAAAAGATCTTGTGATCTGTCTTGCACGGTCAGGACGGAAATTCATGAAGATTACACTGTCATTCGGCTTGATCATGCCGTTCTTGTCAACGACAGTCGGGAGCATAAATTCATCAGTCACTTCATTGGCATAAGAATTTTTAATCGCCTGAACGGGGTCGGATTCCTGAACGCCCTCGCCGTAAACAAGAGCAGAGTATGCTTTTTCCACTCTGTCCCAGGCATTGTCTCTGTCCATAGCATAGAATCTGCCTGCGATTGTTGCAATTTTGCCGACACCGATTTCATTCAGCTTGTCAACAGCTTCCTGCATATACTCGGCAGCAGAGGACGGCGGCACATCACGGCCGTCTAAGAAGGCATGGACATAGACTTTTTCCAGACCGAATTTCTTTGCCATTTCCGCAATGCCATACAGATGTGTCATATGGCTGTGTACACCGCCGGGAGACAACAAGCCCATTACATGCAGAGCAGAATTATTTTTCTTGGCATTTTCCATCGAATTGACAAGAGCAGGATTCTGGAAGAAATCGCCGTCTTCAATGGATTTGGAAATCTTGACTAACATCTGATAGACAATTCTGCCGGCACCGATATTTGTATGACCGACTTCGGAGTTACCCATCTGACCGTCAGGAAGTCCGACACACAAACCGGAAGCTCCAATGATCGTATTCGGCTGTTCGGCAAGATATTTATCCAGATTAGGCGTGTTTGCCGCCATAATAGCATTACCGTAAGAATCGGGATTATAACCGAATCCGTCCATAATAATTAACGCAACAGGTTTTTTTGACATAAAAAATCAACCTTTCATGATTTCTATTGATAAATAAGGGAGACCGGAAAGCCTCCCTTTTCAGTAACTATTAGTGATACAGCTTTGTACAGTCCGGTTCTGGCTTAGCCATTCACAGCAGCCTGAACAATGACATTAAAATCTTCTGCTTTCAGGGAAGCACCGCCGATCAGACCACCGTCAATATCAGGCTTTGCGAGCAGTTCAGCAGCATTCTTTGCATTCATGGAACCGCCGTACTGAATTGTTACGGCATCGGCAGTTTCCTGATCATAGAGCTTTGCCAGCTGTGCACGGATGAAAGCACATACTTCCTGAGCCTGATCGGGAGTAGCTGTCAGGCCTGTACCGATTGCCCATACGGGTTCGTAAGCAATGACAACTTTCTTGACATCTTCTTTGGAAACAGCCCAGAGATCAAGCTTGATCTGACGAGCAATGACTTCTTCTGTGATATTGCATTCACGTTCCCACTTGAGTTCGCCGACGCATACAATCGGCTTGAGTCCGGCAGCCAGAGCAGCAGCGGTTCTCTTGTTGACAGTTTCGTCAGTTTCACCGAAATACTGTCTTCTTTCAGAGTGGCCGATGACAACATATTCCACACCGATTTCAGTCAGCATATCAGCAGAGATTTCGCCGGTGAAAGCACCGGATTTTTCAAAGTGAACATTTTCGGCACCGATCTTGACATTAGAGCCTGCTGTTGTATTCACAGCGGTTTCCAGATTGGTAAACGGAACACAAGCAATCACTTCAATATTATTTTCAGCATTTGCTACGAGAGGCTTGATTGCTTCCAGTAATTCTTTTGCTTCGGGTCTGGTTTTGTTCATTTTCCAGTTGCCGGCGATGATCGCTTTTCTTAAATTTTTATTCATGGGAAAATTCAACTCCTGATTGATAAATTTAATTAATTACAATACTATTGCTGATATAGCCAAACTGCTGAAGAATTTTGCCGTTCTGCACATCTGCGAGAATTACGCTTCGTTTCGGCACACCGCAGAAGAGTGTATATCTGCTGACAGCTTCGGTAAAATTATCGAAACGCTCTGTCACACAGGTAACATTCAGACCGTCATCTTCTTCGATGGTATAGCAGACAATATATTTGATTTCTGTCATAGTCATGATAAAACCTCAGTTTCAGCATATCCCTGCCGGAACAGCAGGGATATGACGAAAATTATTCTTACTTTTCAGCGATTACAGCAACACCCGGAAGAACCTTGCCTTCGAGGTATTCCAGAGAAGCACCGCCGCCGGTGGAAATATGGCTGATCTGGTCAGCAAAGCCGAGCTTCTTGACAGCTGCTGCGGAATCGCCGCCGCCTACGATTGTAGTCGCATCGGTTTCAGCCAGAGCCTGAGCCACTGCGATTGTACCCTTAGCAAGAGTCGGGTTTTCAAATACACCCATCGGGCCGTTCCATACAACCGTCTTAGCTGTCTTGACAGCCTCTGCAAACAGAGCCTGTGTCTGTTCGCCGATATCCAGACCCATCTTGTCAGCAGGGATTTCGCCTGCGGTTACAGTTTCTACAGCAATTTCTGCATCAATCGGATTCGGGAATTCAGCAGCAACAGCAGTATCTACAGGGAGCAGGAGCTTTTTGCCGAGCTGTTCAGCCTTAGCGAGCATTTCCTTGCAGTAGTCGAGCTTTTCATCATCAACCAGAGACTTGCCGATATTGCCGCCCTGAGCCTTGATGAATGTGTAAGCCATACCGCCGCCGATAATGAGCGTATCGCACTTTTCGAGCAGATTGGAAATAACATTCAGTTTGTCAGCAACCTTTGCACCGCCGAGGATGGCAACAAACGGACGAACCGGATCTTCTACCGCATTGCCGAGATACTGGATTTCTTTCTGCATCAGATAGCCGACAGCTGTCTTTTCTACGAATTTTGTCACACCGGCTGTAGAAGCATGTGCTCTGTGAGCAGAACCGAATGCATCCATTACGAAAATCTGATTATCTACTAAAGCAGCGAGTTCTTTAGAGAAGTCTTCGCCGTTCTTGGTTTCTTCTGCACCACGGAATCTTGTATTTTCAAGAACTACGATTTCACCGTCATTCATTTCTGCAACAGCTTTCTTGGCATTTTCGCCGACTACAGTATCATCTTTTGCGAATACGACTTTTGCAGAAACGTGTTCAGCCAGTCTTGCGGCAGCAGGAGCCAGAGAGAACTTATCTTCCGGGCCGTTCTTCGGCTTGCCGAGATGAGAGCACAGAACCACTTTTGCACCGTTTTCTGTCAGCTTGTTGATGGTCGGCAGAGCAGCCTGAATTCTGTTATCATCTGTGATAACACCGTCTTTCAGCGGAACGTTGAAATCCACTCTGACGAGGACTTTTTTGCCCTTTACATCAATATCTTCTACAGTTACTTTGTTTAAACCTGCCATAATCATGACATCCTTTCAGATAAATTTGCCGTGTTCTGCACGGCGTTATTTTTATTATACACTATCTTAGAAAATTTTGCAAGAGGAATTTGTAAATTTTTTATGATTTTCGCAAAACCGGAAAAAACTTGACAAATCTTTCCGGATGGCTTATAATAATAAAAAGCGGATTTTAATCAGACAGGAGGACTTCACTTGAATACAGAAGATGATAATATCATAAATCTCACAATCGAGCAATATGCAGATCTGTGGAAATCACGGGGCAGTTCTGAAGATTCGCTGGAAGCAAATCTATTGAATTTTATGATAGTCAGTTTCATAAGCTCTGATACGCTTCTTACGAAACAAGACTGTTTAAGATCAAAAAATGAACTGATCAAAATGAAAACAGCTCTCGAAAAAGAACCGAGTGTAAAAGAAGATAAAAGAGAATATTATCTTAAAACATTAACAGACTGTATTGCAATCTGCGATCGGGATTTTAACGAACTGTCAAACTAATGATAAGGAGTGTATTTTTTATGAATATTCCCAACGATCCTGCCATTCTGGTGAGTTTTCTGAATACACAGCTTCGTGATTTCTATCCGAATCTGGAAGAATTCTGTAAATCCAATAACTGCAATATGCAGGAAATTCTGGATAAACTGGAAAAAATCGGCTATGCTTATGATGAAAAGCAGAACCGTTTCCGATAATCCGGCATATGATATAATTCCGGAAGAGGAGAATTGCCATGCAAGCTCAGGAAGAAAATCACAAAATCAAAATTGTCTGCCGGCTGACAGAAGCCATGCAGTATCAGCAGGAAATCTTTCTTGACAATCAGCCCTGTACCGGTCATCCGGAGACTGTCCGGGCAGCAGAATGTTTTCTGAAAGCCTTTACACCGGAAGCACAGCTCCAGGTTTTGGAAGAAGAACTCGACAGCCGGAATGTTGTGCTTGTCTTCCGGACATCGGAAGCTCAAATGCAGGAATTCTGTAAAATATTTCAGGAAAATCTTACAGATTTTACTTGACATATCCTGAAAAATATGTTAAAATATTAAAAATATTTTTATTATCAGGAGGCTTTTTTATGGATACCAACGAACTGAAACTCAGGCTGAAACGCTTCGGCATTGATGTCAAGGACTCTGCCGGAAAACTGACGAAAAATGCTGTGGACGGCTCTAAAAAACTCACGGAAAAAATCCGTGTGCAGAACAATATCCGCAAGGCAGAAACACAGCTGAAACAGACTTATGCCGAAATGGGTCAGAAATATGAAGAACTCTACGGCAGCCGGAACGATGCGGAATTTGCTCCTTACATGACAAAACTGGCTGATCTTCGTGCTCAGATTGCTGCTGCCCGTGCAGAACTCAGCTCTCTTGACAGTGCGGTGGTCTGCAAAAACTGCGGAAAATATGTTCTGGAAAATCAGAATTTCTGTCCGTACTGCGGTACAAAAATTATTCTCTCACAGCCTGTCGAAGCAGAAGTAGTTTCTTCCGGGCCGGATTCTCCTGCCCCTGAACCGCAGGAAAACCAGGACGACTATGACAGCTTTTAACTGATCTGCATAAATTTATCCCTGCTTTTAATAAAAAGCAGGGATTTTTTGATTTATGATCCATTTTCAGACAGCAATTGCTAACTTATCGAGACTTTTTCCGTTATGATATTCTTTCAGATAGCGTTCCGTACATTTCCGGTACTGGGCAAAGACTTTCAGAGCTTCGTTCTGATTATGATATACTTTCCAGTAACCGGTACACCGGCACGGTTCTTTCCGGATGAAGCCGCTGACATCTTCCGGCGGATAGCCTAAAAACAAGCCGATTTCATGGGGGAATTCCTCTTTTGACCGGAGACGGGAAATCAGTTCGGCAAGACATTGATTCTGATTCAGATTTTGATACCCCTGTTCTTTCAGAATCCGGCAGACTTCACAGCATTGAAAATCCGCTTTCAGTTTTGCCGGACGATAGAGATAAATCAAGGCTCTTTGATTCTGACAGCGAAGCGGCAGCACACGCAGGCCTTTTTTATGCAGCAGATGATTCAGATTTCTGATTTCGTTGTAAAGAGTCTCTTTATTTTCAAAATCGGCACTGAAAATATTTCCCGTCTTGAGTCCGGCAAGTGTCGGGGAACAGTGCAGAATCAGTGCTTCTTCCGACATAGGCATATTATGCAGTCAGAAGCGTATGTTCCTGTAAAATATTCTTCAGTGCAGAGGCTGAACTTGTATGGGAACGCACGACAACGGTATCTTTATTGGCAGAATTCAACGCAAGCTTAATCATCTTATGGGAAGCCGTTCCGGTAAACAGCACAAGCAGATCGGGCGAGCCGATTTTGTCTTTCAGGCCGTCATGCATTTGTGTGAAGACTTTGGCACGACATTGATAAGATTTGCAGATATCTTTATACTGGCGGATCATGCAGTCATTTCCGCCGACAATCACAATACTCATAGCTATAAATTCCTTTCTTTTTTGTAATTTTATTATATACAAAAAAGAAAGTATGATCTACTCCAAATCATAACAAAAATACTCCAAAAAGACATTTTTGATAAAAATCAGATTTCAGGCAAAAAAATCAGAAATTCGTCTGATTTTCAGAAAAACGTAATTTATCTTTCCGATCGGACACTTTCCAGAGGCAGATTTTTATGATTCCGGAAATCTCTTGGTGTCATTCCCATGACTTCCCGGAATGCTTTTGAAAATTTACTGCCGTTATCATACCCACATTCACCGGCAATATCCAGCACTGTCCGGTCAGTTTCCTGCAATAATCTGGCAGCCGAAAGCATTTTCTGTGTTCTGACATAGGCATAGACGGAATTTCCGTAGACATTCCGGAAGCTTTTCTTTAACTGTGTCGGGGAAACCTGAAATGTTTCGGATAATTCTTCAATCGTGAAATGTCTGCTCATATTGGCACAGACATAAGAACAGACAGCTTTTGCTAACCGAACCTGAGACGGCGGACAGCTGTGCTGACCGGTCTGGGAAATTCTGGTATCCAGACTGCTCAGGAACAATAACAGCTCCAGAACTTTGATTTTTAAATATCCCATTCTGATACTTTCCGGAACAGTATATAATTCTGAAAAAATATGCTCCAGGCTTTCTGTTGACCGGATAATAAAGCAAGGCTGTTCCGAGCAGAATTTCTTCATCAGCATAGTCGGCCGGACATTGACATCATCCAGAAAACAGGACAGGCATTCCGGGGCTTTTTCCGTATCAATCTGAATCGAAATGCCGTGATAATGCCTTGTAGGGAAAAAGGCTTCTGTTTCGGTTTCCGGGTTCCGGCTGACGGACAGATCTCCGGAGGCAAGATAATAATATTGTTTTCCGATCTGATATTCATATCTGCCTTCCCGGCAGTGATTGATTTCCAGTACGGAGGACTGCTGCTGTTCCTGCGGGTCATACCGGTGCATATGTACGTCTTTATAGATCAGCTTGATTCCGGCAAAAACCTGATATTCTGTCAGAATCATTTCTCCGGTATCGTTGGCAATTTCATAGATAATATGATTTTTTTCTTTCATGAAAAGACGGCTCCTTTCTGATTAGCCTATGCTGATATTATACTGCTTTTTGCTGCAAATGTCAATAAAAAATACAGTTTTTTCTTTCTTATATAATAATTATATACCGTAAGCCTGTGCTGATTCTGAGACAAATCCGGCATTTGACTTTTCTGTCCGGATATGCTATAATAATAATTAAGTCTCTGAGGGGGGATTTTTTATGCAGTATAAAAAACAGCTGATTTTCTGTATATCGGCTCTGCTGTTGCATATCATTACTGTTCCTTTGCTTCTGAACCGCCTGACGTTACATCAGAAGCTGAAATTAAAATTAATCAGATCAGATATTATTTCTGTTTCCATGCCTCTGCCGGATTCTGTTCCCGACACACAGGAAACGTTTGAACGTCTGACAGACAGTTTTGAAGCACAATATCCGCAGTTCGGCATTGATCTCAGAATTTATGAGAATCTTTCTGATATGCCGGATGATTCTGATTTATATATCAATTATCAGCCTGAAATACAGCCGGCTGATCTTTCAGAAATTTTCAGGGAACTGTCTCCGGAATATTATCTGCTCAGTTTTGAAGATACGTCCGAAACCGTACCGCTGTCGTTTACTGTTCCGGCACTGTATTATGATATGACAGATATGAACCTGTTTCAGAAATTTTCCGGAATGAAACTCCTGAATCCTGCTGATCTTCCGGAAGATACCGTCAAAGAAACACCGGATTTGCAGGCATTTCTTGAAAATCCGGAACAGCCTGCACTGTTTTCTGTTTCGGATATCCGAAAAATTGAACAGCTGCCGGAGTTCTCCGGCAGAATTCAGATGATTCCGGTTTTTGACGAAAATCAGCCGGAAACTGATCAGACTAATCTTTGTTATCTCAATTCGCAAAGCGATAAAAACAAGCAGAATATTGCTATGCTCTGGATTGAATATCTCTTGTCCGAAGAAGCTCAGACGATCTTGTTTGCCGAACATTACGGCGATCTGCCTGTGCATAAACATGCATTTGACACGGCTGTAAATCAGCATCAGGAATATTATGCACTGAAAGAAATCAAACCTGTACTGGAGGATTCTCATCATGAATAAAACTATTCTGACAGGAATTTTCTGTGCTGTCTGCCTTGCAATTCCGGCGATTCTGTTTATTATGCATACCAATCCGGAACCCGTTCCGGATATTGCCTATTCTGCTGAAAATCAGATCATTCTGCCGGAGCTTCTGTATTTGTCCGAAGAAGAAGCAAAGCTGAAATTAGCAGATTATCCTTTGAAAATCATCGAGAAAGAAAAAATACATCATCCTCTGATTCCGGAAAATCATATTCTCACACAGTCGCCCTCTGCCGGAGCGGTTCTGCATGAGGGCGATACAGTAACGCTCGTATTAAGTGACGGCTATACAGAATATGTTCCGGATCTCACGGATATGCCAAAAGAAAAAGCCGCTGAAAAACTGGAAACTCTGGGCTTTCAGGTTTCTTATCAGGAACAGTCCAGTGATCTGATTGCTCCGGGGTCTGTCATTACACAGAATATTCCGGCAGATACGAAAATCAGAATCGGCAGTGAAATCTTATTAACTGTTTCTACAGGCCGGGCGGATACAGACAGTTCCGTTTCTGAAACAATCGGCAATTATATCGGCATGGATTTTCAGGATGTCAAAGCCCAGCTCGCAGAACTGCATTTATATGCTGTGCAGGCAGATACCGTCTATAATCCGGATATTCCCAACGGAACGATTATTTCTCAGAATATTCCGGCCGGAAGCACCGTTCCGCAGGGAACCTGTATTCAGATGAAAATCAGCCTCGGTCAGATTACTGTCCATATGCCGGACTGTACCGGAAAAAATATCACCGAAGCAAGAAAATTACTCGAAGATATCGGCCTGAATTGTATGATTATTTATATCCCGTCAGAAGAATGTCCTCTGGATATTGTCATTTCTCAGGATATTCCGCCAGATACTTCCGTTGCAAAAGGCAGCAAAATATGGCTGACTGCAAGTGTCGGCAATACCAGCTATGTCATCAGCACAGGCGGATGGTCGGGAAATCCGCTGCCCTCTTTCAATACAGAATCCGAAACAGAATCAGAATCCGATCTCTCCGGTGAAGAACTCGTTACCGATCTTTATGAAACCGCTCCGGAAATCATTCCGGAAGCTCCTGAAAATATCGAGACGGCTCCGCCGGAAATGCCTGAAATTTTTGAGATTCCTGAACCGGAACCGGAGCCGGAAATCATAACAGAATCAGAATCAGAAAGCGAATCTCTTTCAGAATCAGAATCTCTCGAATATCAGGAAGCTCCGGAAACAGCACCGTTTTAAATTTTATTTTATTTTATGATTTTCGTACAATCTGCACAAGGAAAAATAAAAATCTTTGTGCAGATTTTTGCCATAAATTTTATATCTCTTATGCGTATCATAAGCAGACCGGTAAAATTCCGGTCATCGAAAAGGAGGAACATGCTGCACTATGACAGACTCTCAATTTGATGCGGCTGTCGAAAAAATCCGGAACGGCGATAAAACAGGCCTGAAATCAATCTACGATGCGTACGGCGACAGAATCTACAGGCTGTTTTTAAGCAAAACGCATAATCATCAGGACGCTGAAGATTTAACTTCGGATTTCTTTCTGAAACTCTGGGAATGTGTCAGCTATTATCAGCCCGGTTCAGGGCATAAAGCCTGGATATCGACAATCGCAAGAAACATGGCCGCCGATCACTTCCGGAAAGCCGGCCGTGAACTTCCGGCCGAAGATGTCGAAACACTCAATCCGGCCACATTCACAGAACATACGACAGCAGAAGACACTACAATCCATCACATGCATATGACACACATGCTTTCATTCCTGTCCGAAGAAGAACAGGAAATTATACAAATGCATATTGCAGCCGAACTCACTTTCCGTGAAATCGCAGTCATACTCAAAAGGCCTCTCGGTACGGTCGCATGGAAATATCGAAATGCAATCGGAAAACTACAGAAACTGGCAAAGGAGGGGGAACTTGTATGACAAAAAAAGAGATTGAAGAAAGGCTCTGTCAGGAAATGCAGCAGAATATCCCCGATAAAGATGCCCTGTGGCAGAGGATTGAAAGCAGTCTGCCGGAACAGCCTGTTTCACAGCCCGTCAGAAGAAAAATTCATATGTCAGCCGGAAAAGGCTTTCTGACAATTGCGGCCTGTCTGGTTCTGACAGTCGCAGGAATGCAGTATCTGAAAACAAACAAGTCTGAACATACAATGACAGAATCTTCCGCTGCTCCGGCCGCTGAAGCAGGAATTGCCGAAGAAGCCGCAAATGATAACGCTGCCATGCCGGAAGAAGCAGCCGAAGCTCTCGGCAGTGCAGAAGATTCAGAAATTTCAGAATTTTCAGGAATGTTAAATTATCAGAATTTAAATATTCTGCATAACAGGACAATCGCTTCACAGGTGAATCTGTCCCGTCTCGGCACGGACGGAGAATATTTCAGTGAAGATGAAATTTTACAGCATACAGAATTTTTTATTGATGTCAGAATTCTGGACGGTTATCAGGATTCCGAATCCGGAAATATGCACTATACTTTGCAGATTCTGGATGTCTATGGCAGTGATCTGAATTTATCAGAAATCGAACTCGAAACCGGTTCGGCCTATATTCTGGAACAGAATCATGAATATGTGCTTCCGGTGACGGCTGACCTGAATCTTGCCTATGAATGTGCCCCACAGATCGAAAAAACACAGGATGAAAATTTAATTATTCCCAATGGCTGGTATACACTCATGCAGAGCGATACGACTCCGGTCTTGTATGACAGCTATGGAAAAGATGATTATTTCTATGACCGGATGTATCTCACACAAGATCTGAATCTTGATTTATTGATTCAGAAATGGAAAAGCTTATGAAATCTATGAAATTCATGTATGCTCTGTTTACTCCGCTTGCGGTTACGACCGTTGTGCTGATTCTCATTGTGTTTTATCAGGTCAGTGCCAGAATCCGTCAGGAAAGAAATCAGGAAAAACAGCAGACGAAAGAATGGACTGAACAGGCCTGCCAGAACGCTCAGAATTATCTTTCTGAAAAATACGGCTTTCAGGCAGAAATCATCAGTACCGAACAGGACTGGAATCACGGCTGCGGAGGAAAACAGCTGAATACAGATATTTTAATCAAAATGCAGTATCAGGATAAAACTTTTGATGTCGGTATCAACGGTTTTCAGCCGAATACAAACGGATTCGACAGCTATCAGACGGATGAAATCCTGCAATCCGTCCGGAACGAATGTGAAAAGGCCGTTCCTGATACAGCGGATATTTTCCTGAATCACGGAGAATTTTCTTTTGACAATCTGGAAAGCGAGCCGTTATTCTCCACTTATTTTGACGGCTCGAATGCTCCGGAACTGCTTCAGAACAGTCATTTGTGTATCAAATATATTCAGAAAGATTTGTCAGTCATGAGAAACTATCCGAATTTCAGAAGATTTCAGGATATTATGTTTGTATCTTTCCGGTCAGAACAGGATTTCCGGAACGCTCCCGGTTATGGCTTTTCGCAGGAAGAACTCAGCCGGAATGCTGTCTATATCGAAAATGCCTATCAGTTTTTAAACAAAGAAGAGAAATATAATCAATACGATCTCGGACAGTGCGGAAATATTTATTATTATATCTCTGTCGGAAATCCTGATCAGATTCAGATTTCCGAAATTGACCCCGATACTGTTTTTCATCTCCTGTCTGATTTGCCTCTGAGAACAGAACTCGCCTCGGAAACCTGGAAGATCAAAGCAGAAGCAAACGCAGAAATTTATATTTTCATCCCGTCGGAAGAAATTTCCGGCTATGATGATGAACATACAGTCATCAACTGCATGACCCGCCGGAATGATGAGAATAAAGTACAGGAAATCTGGTACGCAAACAGAAAATTCCCCTATCATGTCGAGAGATTTTCTGTCAATGCAAATGAGAAATTTTATTTCTTCTATTTAAAAAGCAAACAATAATTTTTATGCCCTTACTTATGTCAAGGAGGTTTTATTATGAAAAAATTCAGAAAAACAGCGTTATTTATGGCCATCTGCCTGACTGCCGTATTTTATGCCGCCTGCGGAAGCGGAAACTATGAAGCGAATTATGCTGCTCCGGCCGCAGATAACAGCTATAATGCAAATCCTTCAAAAAGTCAGTCAGCACAAAATGCCGTCGCCGGTGCTCCGATTCAGGAATTTGCCGATGCCGAATATGCCTACGAAGACGGCGGAGAAGATTTCTATAATTATAATAACGAAGAATATGCTCAGATTGTCGAAAACGGCTTTATCAATACGGCTGATGAAAATACAAGTACTTTCTCTGTCGATGTCGATACCGCTTCTTACTCGAATGTCAGAAGAATGATTCAGGACGGCTATTATGATTATATCCCCGAAGCCGTCAGAATCGAAGAAATGATTAATTATTTCAGTTATGATTATCCTGCTCCGGAAGATGATTCACCGTTTTCTGTCACGACGGAATTAAGCCCCTGTCCCTGGAATGAAAATAATCAATTAATGCTTGTCGGTTTGCAGGCGGATAAAATTGATCTGACAAACCGTGCCCCTATGAATCTGGTATTTCTGATTGATGTCAGCGGTTCCATGTACGGTGAAGACCGTCTCGGATTAGTCCAGAAAGCGGTCAACATGCTTGCTGAAAATCTCAATGCCAATGACAGAGTTTCGATCGTGACTTATGCCGGCTATGAATCTGTCGTTCTTGAGGGAGCACCCGGAAACGATACACAGACTATCACAAATGCGATCAGTAATCTCGAAGCCGGAGGCTCTACCGCCGGTGAAGCCGGTATTAAAAAAGCTTATGAAATCGCAGAAAAATATTTTATTCAGAATGGAAATAACAGAGTGCTTCTTGCAACAGACGGCGATCTGAACGTTGGTATCTCTTCCGCAGAAGAATTGAAAGCTCTGGTCGAAAAAGAACGTGATACCGGTGTGCATTTATCTGTCTTAGGCTTCGGCTACGGCAATCTCAAAGATGAGAGATTAGAAACTCTCGCTGATAACGGAAACGGAAATTATTCTTATATTGACAGCGAACTGGAAGCAAAAAAAGTTCTTGTTCAGGAAATGGGCGGAACGCTCTACACTGTCGCAAAAGATGTCAAGTTACAGCTCGAGTTTGACCCTGAAACCGTTCAGAGCTATCGTCTGATCGGCTATGAAAACAGAGTGCTTGCCAATGAAGATTTCAATAACGATAAAGTCGATGCCGGAGAAATCGGAGCAGGTCATTCTGTTACGGCTCTGTATGAACTTGTTCCGGCAAATACGCCTTCTGAATCCGGTCATATCATGAAACTGGCGATGAGATATAAAGCTCCTGACGGAGACCAGAGTTTATATAAAGAATTTGAAATTCTGAAATCTTCCAGCTGGTCAGATGTGATACAGAA
Source organism: Oscillospiraceae bacterium (assembly GCA_017483465.1). Taxonomy (GTDB): domain Bacteria; phylum Bacillota; class Clostridia; order Oscillospirales; family Ruminococcaceae; genus UBA3855. Next base: position 30,470 of record JAFUWN010000011.1, on the reverse strand, counting down.
AAATGAAGCCTTTGCTTCTGCTGTCACAGAATTCGGAATGCTCCTCAGAAACAGTGAGTATGCCGGAACTGCAAGCTATTCTCAGATTATGAGTCTGCTTGATCAGAGTGATCTGAATGATGAATATAAAATCCAGTTTGCAGAACTCGTCGAAGAGGCCTATTATGCCGGACTGCTTCCGGATTCTGTCAGTCAGGAGAATGCTCCTGTTCCGGAACAGAATCAGAACCCGGATAGCCAGATTCAGGAAGAAACACAGAATACTGCCGTATCTGCCGGATATGATTTTACAATGACAGTCTATCACAACGGCAGTCAGGAAGAAATGACCGACCCTGCAAGCTTTGTTTCCCTTGTCGAAATGTATCTGGATTCTGATACAGTTCTGGATGAAGTGCCTGACGGTCTGGTGGAATCCGAAGCACAGCAGTCCGGAATCTATGTGGATATTTCTTATCTGGACGCTTATCAGAAAGACGGCAAAATGCTGACATTCAAAAATTCCGGTGATGTGTTCAAGAGCTACGGCCTGACAATCGTCATCACAGACGAAAAAGAATGGCTGATCATCAATGATGACGGATACAGAAATGTCTATGCTCTGCCGAAAGTTATGAAAGATGAATTAATGCTCAGACTGAAAATGGCTGAACAGTCATGACAAACCGGATGTTTCATGTGATAGTCTTTATGCCCGTGATTTTAACGGGCATACTGATTTATCTGATTATGCTTGCATTCCATGCAAAAGAGTATGACCCTTGTAAAATCAGCCTGATTTATGAAAATGCTCCGGAACAGACGGCTTATCTGGATATTTTAATCAGACTCTCTCCGGAAGATGAGAATTATCAGAATTTCACAAGACCGCCGAAATATTACACACACCGGACGGACATCAGAAAAACAACGCTGCATTATCACAGTTTTCCTGTTGATCAGAACAGCCGGATTGCACAGTATCATGAAGATGAGTATTGCAGTCTTTCTCTGCATTATCGTCATACAGACAGTCTGATTGTCTGGAACAGTGAATATAATCAGGATCATCTTTATGAAGAGCAGGAAGCAGAACTGAATCTGGATTATCAGCAGCCTGTTTCTGTTTCTCAGATTTATCAGCAGTACGGAAGCTTCCGGGCTGCTTATGTCGATGAATCCGGGAATATCCTGCAAGTGACCAATATTTCCGGAATCCGGTATAATAACGGAAGCAGACCCAATGCACTCTATGCGGACGGAAAGAAATTAATTTTAGAATTATCCGAAGTTTCTCCGCTTGTAATTATTTTAAGCACGCTCTGTCAGATCGGATGGATTGTATATTTTATCATATTATTATTTTTGCTGATCAGATATATCATCAAAGAAATCAGGAGAAAAATCCGTCTTATAAAATCCGGTCAATAAAAATCCCTGCTTTTTGTTTGAAGCAGGGATAAATTTATGCAGATCTGCTCAGAAAATCTTGATTTTTCCGGAATATCATGTTATAATAAAAACAGACAGTTTTTGATCAAATAAAGGAGCTGATACCCATGGAAACTATGAAAAACAATCTGCCTGAATCCGAAGAAAAAAACAAAATGCCTGATTATGAAGCAGAAATTATTCAGATCATCCGAAGTAATGCAACACCCAGAAAAATGCTCTCCCGTCTGGAAGATTATCATAGTAATGATATTGCTCAGATTCTTTCTGTACTCGCTCCGCAGGAACGAAAGAAAATTTACAGAATCTGCCATCCTGAAATGCTTGCGGATATTTTTGAATATCTCGAAGAAGAAGAAGCCGGAATTTATCTCAATGAAATGGATGTGCAGAAATCTGCCGGTGTGATCTCCTGTCTGGAGACCAATACGGCTGTCGATATTCTCCGGCAGACCGAACGGGAAAAACGGGAACTCCTGATTGCTATGCTCAATCCTGATGTCAAGGAAGAAATCCAGCTGACCGCTTCTTTTGATGAAGATGAAATCGGCAGTTATATCACGGCAAATTTTATCGTCATTCATGAAAATATTACAATCAAACAGGCCATGAGTGAATTAATCCGCCAGGCCGAAGAAAATGATAATATCTCAACAATTTTTGTAGTGGATGAAAATGACGAATTTTTCGGTGCGATTGACCTGAAAGATCTGATTACCGCCAGAAGTACCGAAACACTGGAAAATCTGATTATTACTTCATTCCCGTATCTGTACGGCAATGAGCTGATTGATGACTGTATCGAACGGCTGAAAGAATATTCTGAAGACAGTATTCCCGTGCTGGATAATCATAATCAGCTGCTGGGTGTCATCACGGCAAAAAGTGTCGTAGAAGTCGTAGATGATGAACTCGGTGAGGATTATGCCCGTCTTGCCGGCCTCACAGCCGAAGAAGATTTGCAGGAGCCTTTGATGGAAAGTATGAAAAAGCGGCTGCCCTGGCTGCTGGTACTGCTCGGACTGGGTATGCTGGTTTCAACAGTTGTCAGCTCGTTTGAGAAAGTCGTTGCACAGCTGCCTCTGATTATGGCGTTTCAGTCTCTGATACTCGATATGGCCGGAAATGTCGGTACACAGTCGCTTGCTGTGACAATCCGTGTGCTGATGGATGAAAATTTACAGTTTAAACAAAAAATTCAGCTTGCCTTGAAAGAAATGCGTGTCGGCCTGTGCAACGGCTTGTTATTAGGCCTGATTTCGTTTGTTCTGGTCGGATTATATATCATGATCGGCAAACAGAAAGAGGCTGTATTTGCCTTTTCGGTATCGGGCTGTATTGGTCTGGCTTTAATGCTGGCAATGCTTGTTTCCAGTGCAGTCGGAACGCTGATTCCCATGTTTTTCAAGAAAATCAAAGTTGATCCTGCGGTTGCCTCGGGGCCTCTGATTACGACTGTGAATGACCTGGTTGCCGTTGTCACGTATTATGGTCTTGGCTGGCTGTTTCTGATTCAGATACTTCATCTGAGCTGAGTTTGTTTTTCAGATCATCCCAGATTTCCACGCATTTCAGTTTTACTTCGTATTTTTGAGGATTTTCCAAAATTTCCGCAGTATCGGTATCGAAATAAATTTCCGGTTCGGCCACGGGCAGACATAACGGCGGATACATCACACACCACCAGTTATGCCCCTCTGCCTTGCCGATCAGAATCCTGAGAGCTTCATAACATCCGGCCGGCATGGTCAATTCATCATACTGACGGGTATCAAATTTCATCTGTACCAGCTGGACAGAGACATCTTCCTGACAGCCGTTTTCTTCCAGGACAGATTTTGCAATCATCCGGATGGTATCTGTCTGCTCGGCTGCCCGTTTTTTCATGTCTTCGAGGGTTTCACAGCCCTGAAATAAATTTTCGGATTCTTCCAGTAACCTGTCACGGACTTTGAGTTTCAAGGCCTGATCATAATCAGAATCAGAATTCGCCAGAATATGCAGCCGTAATACATCATGCTGTAAATTTTCCAATTTCTGTGCAAATCCGGAAAAACTGCCGATAAAAATCGCAAGAATCAGCCCTAAACACATAGCAGTCTGTAAATTTTTCATAAAAAAGCCTCCTTTTTGATTTCACAGAGAGTATGGGAAAATTTTCCTTGTTCATACAAAAGACTTGTATTTTTTTTGAAAATATGCTATGATAACTCTGAGGTGATTCGTAATGCAGATTTATGACCTGATTCAGAAAACAAGAAGAAAAGAAAGCTTATCCCCGGAAGAAATAAAATTTCTTGTGAACGGCTTCACAGAAAATCAAATTCCGGATTATATGATGTCTGCCTGGCTGATGGCGGTTTGCTGTCAGGGTCTGACTGATCAGGAGACTGTCAGTCTGACACTCGCTATGCGTGATTCCGGTGAATGTCTGGATTTGTCCGGTATCGGAGAAATCACAGTTGATAAACACAGCACCGGGGGAATCGGAGACAAGACCACTCTGCTGATCGCTCCGATTGTAGCGGCCTGCGGTGGATTCGTTCCCAAAATGTCCGGCAGAGGGCTTGGCTTTACCGGGGGAACAATTGATAAATTAGAGAGTATTCCGGGCTTTTCTGTAGAAATGCCTGTGCCGGATTTTATCAGACAAGTCAGAAAGATCGGCTGTGCGGTGATCTCGCAGAGCGGTAATCTGACACCGGCAGACAAGAAAATTTATGCCTTGAGAAATTTAACGGCAACCGTGGACAGTATTCCTCTGATCTGCTCGAGTATCATGAGTAAAAAATTAGCTCTGGGTGCGGATTGTATTTTACTGGATGTCAAGTGCGGAAACGGTGCATTTATGAAAACTCCGGAAGAAGCCGTCAGCCTTGCGGAAGCAATGGTCAGAGCCGGAAATCTTGCCGGAAAGAAATGCCGTGCCATGATCACAGATATGAATGCTCCGCTTGGTCATGCGGTCGGAAATGCCCTCGAAGTCGAAGAAGTGATTTATATCTTACAGGGTCATGAGGAAAATGCTCTGTCTGACTTAGCTCTGGAATTATCGGCACACATGCTCGAACTCTCCGGAAAGGGAGATCTGCAAACATGCCGGAGAATGGCTTCTGAAGCAGTTGCTTCCGGAAAAGCTCTTGAAAAGCTGGGTGCTATGATCGAGGCTCAGGGCGGTGACGCTTCTGTCACGGAAGATACTAATAAACTGCCGGAAGCAAAATGCAAAAAATTTTTTCAGGCGGAAACATCCGGTTATCTGTCCGGAATTCACAGCGAAAAAGTCGGCCTTGCCTGTCTGGAGCTGGGAGCAGGGAAGACAGCTTCCCGTCAGGAAATTGATCATAGTGCAGGCATTGTATTTCTGCATGATATTGGCGATCAAATCAAACAGGGTGAAATACTCGCCGTGATTCATGGTTCTTCTGACTCTCTCTGCGAACAGGCAGAAAGCAGACTCCGGGAAGCTGTCCGGATTACAGAACAGAAACCGGAGAAAACTTCTCTGATTTATCAGACTGTTTCCGGAATTTCATAAAAATATAAAATTTTTTTCAAAAAGCCCTTGACTTTTTGTGTATCATGTGATATAATAATAATGGTTTTAATTTCATAGGGCTACTCCTTTCTGAAATCGTTCCTGATCTGGTGCTTGTCAGTTCGGGAATGATTTCTTTTTGGGTAAAATTCTGACATTGACATAGAATTCAGCTTATGCTATAATAAAATCAGTAAAATTCAGAAAAGAGGTCTATTTTTTATGCATAAGATTTTTTATCAGAGTACTGCTCTGCTGCTGGGAATTTCCTGTCTGACGGGGCTTTCTGCAAAAGCGGCTTATTCCAGTCCGGAAGATGTCACACTCAGTCTCAGAGCTATGAACGGCGGCTATATTCCGGAAAATAATGTTCATAAGATTTATGTCAGTCCGGAAGATCTTCAGAATCATGATCATCTTGTCCATTTCGGAATATTTTTTGAAACTGATCCGGCAATTGTGGATATTTTTTATGTCAGTCTGGCGATGGAGTCTCCGGTGATCAGCTTTTATAAGGACAGTTTTAAAAATCCTACGCTCTATGCGTTTCCGGAAGCTCAGGAATTCACACATACGGACGGAAATGTCTATGCTTCCAGATTTGAACCGTATTGCTTCGGCCGTATTAATATGATGGATAATTATGAACCCGCCGCTTTCTCCTGTACGGCCAATATGAAAGAACATAATTTTTATCTGCTCTGGACATATGATCTTAATAATCAGGACGAAAACGGCAATAAAGATTTTTCGGCAAGATTTTTCGGCAATGCCTCGGATGATTATCATTTTATTGAATTCGATATGCAGATTGATGACGAGACTCCGCCCGGAACGTATCCCGTCAGCTTCCTGACCAATCAGGAAATGAACAGCGACTGTACGTATCTTACCAGTGATGACAGTATCCCGGATGAATCCGACCCCGGCCATTATAAAAGCATTTATGCCAAAATGATTCCGACTCTGTATTCTGCCGAAATTGTCCTGACAGGCGGTCATCCGGTTTCGGAAACGGAAATTGCTCCTGTCTTCCGGTATGCCCATGATCAGACGGAATTTTCTGTGCAGGATTTCCCCTCAGAACTGACCGTGATTGCCGATCATGCCTCTGTGCAGACTGTCACAGAAGATCTGCTGGAAGTCTTTGATACCGGCAGTCCGGCAGATATGGCCGTTTCTGAACCGGTTACGCTCCGGTCAGAACTGAACTATCAGGATATGCAGATTTTAGACCCTCTGGGGAATCCGTCCGCTCTGGAATACCGTATCGGTCAGAAAGGTGACGCCGATCTGAACGGCTCTGTTGACGCCGCTGACGCTGCACTGATTCTCACCTATGCCGCCGAAGACGGCTCCGGAACAGAAACTTCCCTGACAGGCAGTCCGGATTCGACAGAAGAGAAATTCGCTTTCTTCCTTGCCGATATTGACGGAGAAGGAAAAGAAGGTTCTCTTCTGGATTCTGCCGACGCTTCTAAAATTCTGATCTATGCCGCAAAACAGGGCAGCGGTCAGGATGTCGACTGGAATACACTTTCCTGACAGGAATTTTTTTCCATTCTTTAACTTTGCTTTTTGCTGATTATCACAGAATTAACATATTCAGCCTGTATAATACTTAGACATAGAGAGATAGAAATAACAACAAACAATCGGAATTGGGCATTTTAAAGAAAGCGGTGTATTTTATGTTTGATCACAGAAATAATAATCTCAAAAAATTGAATGCTATGTTTGCTGCTGCTGCGGTATTTACATTTCTCGTAACCGGGTGCAGCCTCAATTCCGCAGAAGAATCCGGTACTACGGAAGAAACTGCTTCTGTAACAGAATCTGCCGTTCCGGAAAATGACGATACGCAGAATATAACAGAAATGACGGCAAGCCTTGCCGATGAAGAGCAGGATTCTGCCGAAGCTGTAGTCGCTTCTCCTGTGCTGAATGTGGTTTCGGAAGATGTGCCTTATACGACAGATATCAGTGATCTGTTTACAGAACGTGACCTCAGAACAGAGTATGAAATCACTGAAAAAATCAATCTGGATGAAATTACAGATTCTGTCCTGACTATCACAGGGGAAGGCGTTTATGAACTCTCCGGAAAATTCAGCGGTCAGATCAGAATCAAATCAGAGGGAAAAGTACAGCTTGTCCTGAATCAGGCAGAAATTACCTGTCCTGACGGTTCGGCAGTCTATGTCGAAGACGCTAAGAAAGTATTTATTACTCTCGCAGAAAATTCAGAAAATACGCTCTCTGACGGTACGGGCTATTCTGACGAAACTACTGACGGTGCTGTGATCTGGAGTGCCGACAGCCTGACTGTCAACGGCTCCGGCATTTTAACTATCAATGCCGGTGAAGACGAGGGTATCACCTGTAAGGATGATCTTGTCATTGCAGGCGGAACCATCAACGTGAATGCTGTCGGAAACGGTATCAAGGGCAAAGATTATGTTGCTGTCTATGACGGAACGGTAAACATCACAGCCGGCGGTGACGGCCTCAAATCCAGCAATGCGACTGATACAGGCATGGGCTTTATCTATATTAAAAACGGAAGCTTTTCCATTCAGGCCGAAGAAGACGGTATACAGGCAGAATCAGAATTAATTATCGAAAACGGTGATTTCAATATCACATCCGGCGGCGGTACTGCCAATGCTCCCGAAAAACATGACGACTTCGGCGGTTTCGGCAAAGGCGGCTTCAATATGCAGAATACAGAAACTGCGGATACAGAATCTGATACTGTCAGTGTCAAGGGCATGAAAGCCGGTTCTATGCTGTATCTCTCCGGCGGTTCTCTGACTCTCAATACCGCAGATGACGGACTGCATTCCAACGGCAGTCTGTATATTGCAGGCGGTTCGCTGAATCTCGCCGCCGGAGACAAAGGCCTTCATGCAGATACCAGTCTGACAATCTCTGACGGCAATATCAATATTTCACAGTCTTATGAGGGAATCGAAGCCGCTGATATTCTGGTCTCCGGCGGTACTGTCCGGGTGAAGTCTTCCGATGACGGCTTCAATGCCAGTGACGGAACAGAACAAGGGGCGATGGGTACGGCTTCTGACTGCTCTCTGGAAATCTCCGGCGGCTATGTCTATGTCAATGCCGATGGTGACGGTCTGGATTCCAATGGTAATTTAACCGTCAGCGGCGGTACGGTTCTGGCAGACGGCCCGACTAATGACGGCAACGGTGCTCTGGATTCCAACGGCGGTATTACCGTAACAGGCGGTTTCCTGCTCGCTGCCGGAAGCTCCGGTATGGCAGAATATCCGGATGAAGCTTCTCAAAATGTCATTGTCATAACACTGGATTATTATCAGAATGCAGATACGCTTGTCACAATCTGCGATCAGGACGGCAATGAAATCATCAGCTATACGCCCTCGAAGCAGTTCAATTCTGTTGTATTCAGCAGTGAGGCTCTCGAATCCGGAAAAGAATATACACTCTATCTCGGCGGAACTTCTACGGCAAGTCAGGAAAACGGCCTGTATGAAACAGGTTCTTATCAGAAAGACGGGACGGAATCCGGTTCTGTGACTCTGGAAGATTCTGTCAGCTTTATCGGTACTGCTAAGTCTATGGGCATGGGCGGCGGTATGATGGGCGGCCGTGGCGGTTTCGGCGGACAAATGCCGGAAAATATGGAACTTCCTACCGACGAAAACGGTGAAATTACCATGCCGGAAGATTTCGACCCCTCTCAAATGCAGGGCGGCCGTGGCGGTTTCGGCGGACAAATGCCGGAAAATTTTGAACTCCCTACTGACGAAAACGGCGATATTGACCGCTCTCAGTTTAAAAATCATAACCAGAGACCGGATAACTTCGGTCAGGACAGAACTCAGCAGACAGGCTGATTGAAAATAAGCAATCTTCTTCATAAATTACCCTTTCAAATAGAAAAACAGAGGCGGTCAGTTCATGACTGCTTTTGTTGCTTTTTACAAAAATTGCTTTACAAATTTCAAAAAAATATGTATAATGATAATAATAAAAGTCTGTATCAGTCGTCGTGGCTCGTGGATGACAAAAAAAATTCGCTGCGGCGTGAGTTGAAACTTGACAAATCCGGGAAAATCGTGTATAATTATCTTTGAGCAGACTGTACGGCAGCGGAAACGTTTTTTTAGTTTACGAGGAAAGTCCGGACATCACAGAGCAGGATAGCTGCTAACGGCAGCCGAGGGCGACCTTAGGGAAAGTGCAACAGAAAAAAGACTGCCGTGTGTACTGACCACATGCGGCACAGGTGGAATGGCGAGGTAAAAGCTCACCGGGGAGCAGGAGACTGCTCCGCCGTGTAAACCCTATCCGGTGCAACGCCTTATGGTGCAGCGTGTCTTAACGCTTGCTCGGCGGACATTGCTGCAATGGCGGCTTGAGGTTTATGGCGACATAAATCCTAGATAAATTGCCGTACCCGACAGAATCCGGCTTACAGGTCTGGTCAGGCGGACAGCTTGCTGTCCGTCTTTTTTTATGATTATTATTATTTATCAGAAAGAATGTGAAGTCTTGAAAAATTACAGCTTGCTTTTGCTTTTGCTCTGCCCGGTTCTGCTGTTCTCCGGCTGTGCCGGACAGAATGAAACACCGGAAGAACCTCTGGAAACTGTCATCATGTATCAGGCTCTGCCCCTGCCAGATCTGCTTGTCAGTATTCCGGAAAATTATCAGACAACCTCTTCTCAGGCCTATAAAGAATATTATATCTGCGAAGACGCAAGTATTATCATCACAGAAGATACACGGGAGTCTTATTATCCGTCAGCGTATGACTATTCTGTCAATGCTCTGAAAGAATACCGGAATCTTGTACCTTCGCTGGAATTTGTCGGCAATGAGGCGATGGAAACAAAATCCAGATATACAATACAGACACTGGAATTTGATTATACAATCGGCGAGGGAGAAGAAGCCGCCCGGCTCAGCTGTCTTGCCGGCTATCTCACAGACGGAAAATCTATGTATATTATCACTTGTAAGTGTAATTCTGATACGTATCAGAAACACAGGGAAGAATTTGTACAGACTATGCAGTCCGCTGCCATTGCCAGATAAGGAGAAAAACTATGCCAGATTATACAGAGGCCGAAATCAGAGCCGTCCGGTATTATATCGGCGATGTGAAACAGCTTCCGCAGGACGGGTTCTGGAATGACCCGAAAGCCTATTGTCTGCTCAATGCCCTGTTCTTTCCGGAACTGCAGGCGGAAACTGCCCGGATTGCCGAGGGAAAATTTCTGAATCCTGAATTGCTGGCCGATCTTCCCGGACTAACGGATTTTTTTAAGCATTTTTTCTCCGTCTTCCGGAAATCCAGGGCAGAACAGGAGTTTATTACTTATCGTGTCGAGAGATTTTCTGATTATGAATTTATGAAAAAAGCCGGAAAGACGATTTCTTTCACATCGACTTCGGAAGCCGGATTTCTGAAAGCCTATCAGGACAGAAAGGGCATTGCTCTGCTCAGGTTTCAGATTCCGGAACAGACCCCCTGTATCAGAATGCAGGATTTTTTCCGGGATTATGCCAAGCCCGAAGAAGCAGAAATTTTACTGCCCCCCGGTCTGAAACTTCATTTTGAGGCTTTGGAGTTATCAGAAACAGAATTGAACATACTTGATTCTGAAGGGAATCCGCCTTTGCTCTCGTGTCTTGTCAGGGCGGAAAATGTTGAATTGATTCAGCAAAATCAGAATGCCCATGTTTCAGAGCAGGGTGCAAAAGCCGGTATCAGAGCGATTTCAGCGTTACAGGCCGGAAAAATTCCCAGTCCGGAAGATGTCAGACTCTATGCTGACTGGAAGAGAATATATATCTCCGGAATCCTGCGGAATTTTCTTTAAAAAACTCGAATTGAGTTTTTTATGAAAAAATATCTTGACAAATCAGAGAAAATATGCTAGAATAGAGTCAGAAAAACTCAAATTGAGTTTTTTGATTTTATTTTTTTACAGAAAGGATGTTTGCTTTATGATTGATCTGCATATTGATCATGAAAAAATGGAACTCGAAATGAGAGGCTCTGACTTGGTGATTTTGGATGAACTTTCGCTCGCTGTCACAAGAATCCTGTATGCCCTCGAACATAGTCAGGGGAATCCCAAAGAAGAAAATCTGACCTATCTGGTGTTGAGTCTGATCGAACAGAACCAGTCAGGATAAAAAATTTTAAAAATTTTTAAAAAATGCTTGACAAATGATTTTTGCTATGCTATAATAAAACGGACAAAACCCAGAGTCTGGGTGAAATAATTCACTGGGGAATGCATAATACCAGTGTGGATTGAAATATGAGTCAGTTATATCTTGCGTTTCTGTAACTGGTTGCAGAAACGCTCTTTTTTTGTCCGTTCACTGCGGAATCACACACATCATCAAAAGGAGCTGAAAACATGTTTGAAATCAGAGGAAAATACAATACTGCTAAAGTTTATACAGACTATGCCGATGAAGCTTCCGTCGCTCAGATCATGGAGCTGTGTAACCAGCCGATGTCTCAGAATTCACAGATCAGAATTATGCCCGATGTCCATGCCGGTGCCGGCTGTACCATCGGTACGACAATGACAATTACAGATAAAATTATCCCGAATCTGGTCGGAGTCGATATCGGCTGCGGGATGGAAACGACTGTCATCAAAGAATCTTATATCGAACCTCAGAAGCTGGATAAATTAATCCGTGCAGAAATCCCGTCCGGCTGTCAGGCCAGAACTACAGAGCATAAATATGCCCGTCAGATTGATTTGTCAGAATTATATTGCTATAAAAATATCCATGCCGAACATGCTCTGCTGAGTATCGGCTCTCTGGGCGGCGGAAATCATTTTATTGAAGTCGATCGGGATGAAAATAAAAATATTTATCTGGTCATTCATTCCGGTTCCCGTCACCTGGGTGTCGAGATCGCCAGATATTACCAGGAAGAAGCCTATAAACGCCTCAACGGCTCGGATGATACTTCGGTTCAGAATCTGATCAGCGAGTATAAAGCTCAGGGCAGACAGAAAGAAATTGAAGCGGCAATCAAGAAACTGAAAAATACCAAAACAACCAGCGTTCCGAAACATCTTGCCTATTGTGAGGGAGAATTGTTTGACCAGTATCTGCATGATATGAAGATTGCTCAGGAATTTGCCGTGCTGAACCGTCAGGCCATGACAGATGTGATTGTCAGAGGTATGCACTGGCATGTAAAAGACCAGTTCACAACGATTCATAATTATATTGATATAGAACGCAAGATACTCCGGAAAGGCTCTGTATCGGCTCAGAAAGACGAGATATTAATCATTCCCATGAATATGCGTGACGGTTCTCTGATTTGCAGAGGCAAGGGGAATCCGGACTGGAATTGTTCTGCTCCGCACGGTGCCGGCCGTCTGATGTCGAGAAGTCAGGCAAAAGAAACCTGTTCGATTGCAGAATATAAAAAGCAAATGCAGGGGATTTATACGACTTCTGTCGGGATGGATACGCTGGATGAATGTCCGATGGCCTATAAGCCTATGCAGGAGATTATTGACAATCTGAAGCCGACTGCGGAGATCATCAGCATAATCAAGCCGATTTATAATTTTAAAGCCGGGAGCGAGGAAGCCCCCTGGAGCAAGAAGAAATAATAAAAATTAAATTGCGACAAAAATTGCGACAGGTGGCTATATCATATATAGAAATATTGTCGCAAGTCAACAGGACAGATACAAAGAGGCTTGAAAGCCGCCTCTTTGTGAATCTGCCTGATCAGTTGACGAACGCAGAGTGAAAAATGGCACTATCCTGCGTGTCACCCCCTGACACCCGATTGCCGCAAAAATTGCCGCAAGTGGCTATATAATATATAGAAATAATATTGCCAGTCAACAGGTCAGATACAAAGAGGCTTGAAAGCCGCCTCTTTGTGAATCTGCCTGATCAGTTGACAAATCCCAAAAATCCAAATTAAGAAAGAAAGTGAAATTATGCCGGAAATTTGTCTGCTCGGCACAGGCGGTATGCTCCCGCTGAAAAACAGATTCTTAACCAGCTTGTTTGTCGAATATCACGGAAAAGCCGTCCTCATCGACTGCGGTGAGGGCACACAGGTCGCCTTTGCTCAGCATGAAAAGAAATTAAGCCGTATCGAAATGATCTTGATTACACACGGCCATGCCGATCATGTCACCGGTCTGCCCGGTCTGCTCCTGTCTCTGGGAAACTGCTCCCGTACACAGCCCCTGGATATTTATTATCCCAGATACTGGGAACGGGTGATCAGAAATTTATTATCCGTCTGTGACTGCCTGCCGTTTCCTGTCAATCTCCACAGCCTCGAAGAACAGCCCTGTTCATGGACTGCCGGTCAGATTGACCCTATGCTGAAAATTTCTGCTATGCCGGTAGATCATAATATCCCCTGTATGGGCTATTCCCTGACACTCCGGAAAAAACCCGTTTTTCACCCCGAACAGGCCAAGGCTCTGGAAATCCCTGTACAGTACTGGAAAATGCTTCATAAAGGCGAGAGCGTAACACTTCCGGACGGCAGAGTGATTCTGCCCGAACAGGTGACCGGAGATTCCAGAAAGCCCGTCAAGATTACGTATATCACCGATTCCCGCCCGCTGACGGAAATGATCGCATTCGCTCAGGATTCTGATTTGTTCATCTGTGAGGGCATGTACGGCAGTCCGGATAAAAAACAGAGCATGAACCAGAAAGGGCATATGCTTATGCAGGACGCTTGTCAGATCGCTTCACAGGCCGGTGTAAAAACCCTCTGGCTGACACATTACAGTCCGGCCGAAACTGAACCGGAAGCCTGTCAGGACGAGCTGAAAGCCATTTTTCCGGCTGTAGTCGTCTCGAAAGACGGCGAGTATCTGAATTTATAATTTTTTTATATTTTTAAGGGGGCTGCTTTGAATGAAAACACAGAAATTTGTATCTTATCAGAAATTAAGCAAAAAAGCCCGGAAAGAAATCGACAGAAAAAAACGTTCCGGCTGGGGAACTCTCAGTCCGGCTACGCAGATCGAAGAACCCCATAAACTCTATCGCCGGAATCCCAAACACAGAAAGAGAGAAGAAGATTTCTATGCATGAAATTCAGACAGAAATTCAAAAACCAAAAGCAATTCTAATCGGCCTTGATACCGGGGAATATCACGCAGAATTTTCTATGAAGGAACTCGAAGAACTCGCCGCTACTGCCGGCTGTGAAGTCGTTCTGACCTGTATTCAGGCAAGACCTGCCCCCGAAGCCGCTACCTGTATCGGTACGGGAAAACTGGAAGAAATCGCTCAGGCCGTTCAGGATTTACAAGCCGATCTCCTGATTTTTGATACCGAACTGACCGGTATGCAGATGAGAAATATTTCTGATCTGACAGACTGTAAAGTCATCGACAGGACTATGCTGATTCTGGATATTTTTGCCGGACGTGCAAGAACTTCCGAAGGAAAAATTCAGGTCAGCCTTGCTCAGTACAAATACAGGCTGACAAGACTCACAGGCATGGGGAAAGCCTTATCCCGGCTCGGCGGCGGTATCGGTACCAGAGGCCCCGGAGAAACCAAACTCGAAACGGATAAAAGACATATCCGGAGCAGAATCGCTTCTCTTGAAAAAGAACTCAGAGACATGGAAAAGCACAGAAAATTCCTCACGCAGAAACGCAGAAAAGACGGGATATTGACAGTCGCTGTTGTCGGCTATACCAATGCCGGAAAATCCACTCTGTTCAATCTGCTCACCAACGCAGGGGTTCTCGAAGAAGACAAGCTTTTCGCTACTCTGGATGTCACCGCCCGTGGTCTGGAACTCCCTGACGGTAGAACTGTTATTTTATCTGATACGGTCGGCTTTATCCGCCGTCTGCCTCATCATCTGGTAGAAGCCTTCCGGTCAACACTCGAAGAATCGGCACAGGCTGACCTGATTCTGCATGTGCTGGATGTCTCCGAACCGGATTTGCAGGACAGAATGCAGATGACACAGCAGCTGCTGACAGAACTCGGCTGTGAAGAAATTCCGCAGATTAAAATTTTAAACAAGGCCGATCTCGTTCCGGAACTCACGCAGAAAAGCGATTTCGATACCGTCTGGATGAGTGCCCGTCACGGAAACGGCATTCCGGAACTGCTTACGGCGATCATCCATCATCTTCCGCAGACAGCCAGGAGGATGAAGCTCTGCATTCCCTACACGGACGGCGGTTTTTTACAGAAAATCCGTGAAGACGGCAAACTGTTTTCAGAAGAATATACTTCCGAAGGTACGCTGATTGACGCTATGATAGATATCAAATATCAGAAAACAGCTGAAAAATATTTGACAAAACCGTAAAATTATGCTATAATATAATAGCATAAATAAAAAACCAGAAAAGAGAGCAAACTATGAAATATTACGATATTGGTGTCAATCTGTTCTGCCGGCAGTTCTCAAGGCCGGAAAAAGTACTGAACGATTCTCTTTCAGCCGGAGTCGCCTGTATTCTGACCGGGTCGGATATGCGTGAAAATGAAAAGATTCATTATTTCGTCCAGAATCACGAAGCCTGGGGAACAGCCGGCATTCATCCGCATAATGCGGATGAGGCAAAAAAAGAAGATTTCGACCGGATGGAAGAAATCCTTGCTGAGAATTATAAAATTGTCGCTGTCGGAGAATGCGGGCTGGATTTCGACCGGATGTTTTCCGCAAGAGAAAATCAGATCCGCTGTCTGGAAAAGCATATCGAACTCGCTGAACGCATGGAAAAACCTTTGTTCCTGCATGAAAGAGACGCTTCTGAAGACTTTGTGAATATTTTCAGACATCACAGGGAAATCTGCAAAAAAGCAGTCGTTCACTGCTTTACAGGCGACAGGGCAACGCTGGAAACTTATCTGAATATGGGCTTTTTTATCGGCATTACCGGATGGATTTGTGACGAAAGACGAGCCGGAGCACTCCGGGAAGCCGTATCAATTCTGCCGCCCGACAGAGTTATGCTCGAAACGGACGCTCCGTATCTGATTCCCAGAAATGTCCCCGGAATCGGCCGGATTAATTTCCCGGTAAATATCCGGTATGTCGCACAGACACTGGCTGAATATATGCAGATTCCCGAAGAAGAACTGATCAGCCATGCCAGGGAAAATACAAGAAAATTTTTCGGCATTGCCTGAAAAAATAAAAATCCTGTCATGACGGCAGGATTTTTTTTTGATTATAATTCTTTGATCAGACCGGTGATGTATTTTAATAACTGAAGCGATTCTTCAGAATCCGGCTTTTGATTCTGATTGAAATCAATCGCCTTGATCTGGGAAGCCGTCAGGGTTTCTTTTCCGAGTACGGCACGGTTGAGCGTAATCACATCCAGAATATTCACCAGATTGTCATGATTAAGATCTCCGGCAGAAAGCACAGGGTCAGAAACCAGCGTTTCTCCGGTGATGGTGAATTCGGCAGTATAATTCCGGCCGCAGTCATAAAGATAAGTAATCACTGTATCTTCCGGAATGATGTTTCCGTCCTGAACGGAAGCCCCCTCGATCGTCAGGATTTTGGAAGTATCAATTTCCAGAGCGTTGACAGAATCTGTACTGAGTTCTTTCAGATATAAGCCGCACCCGGAACATGTGAAATTGGTCAGAGCCGTGTTGTGCTCCAGATCAATCGCAACCAGAGCGGCATTTTCAATTGTGATTTTTTGCAGGTTTGTGAAATATTCAATGCCCTTGAGCGTATGCGGAATGGTATAGTTTTTCTTTTCCAGCTTCCATGAGAAAGTCTTTGCGTTTTCGATTTCAGAAGCCGAGAGAAAACCGTTTCCGTCTTTATCGACTTTCTGAGCATAGAGCAGCATGGATGTATCAGGGAAATTGGTTTCGTTTACGGCGGTCTCCTGAAGCAGTGCTCCGGCTGTGATGGTGAATTCGGCAGTATAATTCCGGCCGCAGTCATAAAGATAAGTAATTACTGTATCTGTCGGGATAATCTGCTGATCTTGAATTTCAGCCCCCTCGATCGTCAGGATTTTAGAAATATCCAGATCAAGAGAATCCAGAAATTCTGCCGAAAGCGTATCGGTATAGATTCCGCACCCGGAACAGGAAAAATTATCCAGATTCTCATAGGGAGTCAGGTCAAGAGCCAGAACCGGAGCATTTTCAATGATGATATTCTGCAAATTGGAAAAATGTTCCATGCCTGCCAGAGAATAGGCCGTTTTGTAATTTTTCTTTTCCGGTGACCAGTACAGTGTGACGGCTTTCTGAATCTCGAAATCAGAAAGCACCTGATTCCCGTCAGTATCTTCTTTTTGAGCGTAGCCCTGTATCATCTTGTCCGGGAAAGTTTCCTGATTGATGATCAGGCCGTTGCTGCCGAATGCTTTGATATAAAAACACACAAGACTGCCGTTATAGGTAGGAATCTGCCATGTGCCGAAGGAAGAAGTTTTGCTGTTATAAGAAGTATGATAAGAATAATCGGCTTCTTCCGGAGCAAAGTCATAATAAAAGCATTTCTGCCCGGCGGCGTCGGAAGTGACTACAACAGAGAATGTCGAATCTTTTTCAATCTGTACCGGTTCCGGCAGACTGAGCGTATAATAACCGGCATTGACGGCCGAAAAATCCTGCGTGGAAACCAGCGTTCCGGCAACAGGAGAGCCGGCCTGCCTGTCAATATTTTTATAAACCGAAACGGTATAATTGGCATTGAGACAGGTTGACCAGAAAGAAACTTCCGTCAGGGTTTCGTCTTCCGGAACAGTATATAAATTGGCCACGGCAGTTCCGGTGTTGTTCTTTCCGACCGAATTTTCTATCGAAGTGACAGACTCGTAAATCGAATCGGTACGGGTAACCGCTTCCATCTGGAACGAGGCCGCATAACTCGTTGCCGAATAGTAAGAAAGCCAGAAATAACCGCCGTCGCCCCAGCTTTCCCCGTAACTGTTCTTACAGAGCCATGCTCCGCCGGCAGGCGGTGCAGAGGGAAACGAAGAAGCCGGATAATCATCATCCCAGCCGATTACGGTAATGGCATGATTCACCGTGAACTGCCCGTCAGACGGATAATAATAAGAAGCATTGGCTTTGTTATAATAATTCGCATTTCCGTCTTCACTGTAGATGGTCATGAACAAGGCACCGTTTTTCTGCAAGCAGTCTTTCATGCTGTTAATATCCTGAGAAGAAGACGGGTCAAAAAAGATTTCCAGATTCTGTAAATGAGCAGCAGACTGATAACGGTCTGCTTCGTCAAGACTTGCTTTCTGTGTGACAGCAGGCATATTCTGTTCCAGTGCAGGGCCAATGCCGCCGGCCAGAGCCGAAGCCGCCTCAATCACAGTGCCTTGTTTCATATAGCCGGCGGTTCCGGAGCTTCCGCAGTGTCCGAACCAGACCAGATGAGCTTCTGACAGATCAAGTTCACCGGTCAGGGCATTGTTTTTTATAACCGTATCTGCAAGGCCTGTTTTCAGCATATTGGATTCTGCCGAGGCAAGTGCCGCATGTGCCCAGCAGGTTTCTGTCTGCCCCTGATTTTTTACGGAAGTAGAGCAGTCTGCTGTACGCAGATCATAAGAAGACGGGTAAGTCCCGTCCGGTTTGTAGATCTGCGAGACACCTACCGGAGAAGTCAGCAGAAAATCCCGTTCGGCAGGGGAGAGGAGATCTTCTGCCGAGGCAGGCAGAGCCGTCAGCACCGGCAGAGTCAGCAGACAGGCCAGCAGAATACTCTTTGCTTTGCAGTTCAAAATTTATCTTCCTTTCTGATATGATTTTTTTTTGAGCAAAAATCCGGAAACAATGAAATCAGTTCTTGATACTGTGCATGGGAGCAGGAATACGGCCGCCTCTGGAAATGAATTTCGAGGCAGATTTCTGATTGACAGGCATAACCGGCCCCGAACCCAGCAGACCGCCGAACTCCAGCATGTCGCCTTCTTTTTTGCCGATGGCAGGAATCAGACGGACGGCAGTAGTTTTGTTATTGACCATGCCGATGGCGGCTTCGTCGGCAATGATTGCCGAGATCGTATCGGCCGGAATCTCTCCCGGTACAACAATCATATCCAGACCAACCGAGCAGACGGCTGTCATGGCTTCCAGCTTTTCAATGCAGAGTGTACCGTTGACTGCTGCGTCAATCATGCCGGCGTCTTCGGAAACAGGGATGAACGCACCCGACAGGCCGCCGACATTGGAAGAGGCCATCACACCGCCTTTTTTTACAGCGTCATTCAGCAGAGCAAGAGCCGCTGTCGTACCGTGTGTACCGCAGCATTCCAGACCCATACCCTCTAAAATATGGGCAACGCTGTCGCCTACGGCCGGAGTCGGTGCTAAAGATAAATCTACAATTCCGAACGGTACGTTCAGCATGGCAGAAGCCCTCGAGCCGACAAGCTGTCCCATTCTGGTGATCTTGAATGCCGTCTTCTTGATGACATCGGCAATTTCATCAATGCTGGCGTCAGGATATTTGGCAATCGCCGCACGGACAACGCCCGGCCCTGAAACACCGACATGAATTTCACAGTCCGGTTCTCCGATTCCGTGGAAAGCTCCGGCCATAAAGGGGTTATCTTCTACGGCATTGCAGAACACAACAAGCTTTGCCGCACCGATACACTGACGGTCAGCAGTCAGTTCGGCAGTCTGACGGACAATTTTTCCCATCAGAGCGGCGGCGTCCATATTGATTCCGCTTCTGGTCGAGCCGATGTTCACGGATGAGCAGACATTGGAAGTTTCCGCAAGAGCTTCCGGAATGGAGTTGATCAGTTCCAGATCGCCTGCACTGAAGCCCTTGTGAACTAAGGCAGAATAACCGCCCAGAAAATTCACACCGCAGGTATCGGCGGCTTTCTGGAGAGCTTTTGCGAATTTCACAGGATTTTCTTTCGGACATGCTGCCGCCAGCAGGGCAATCGGTGTGACAGAGATCCGCTTGTTGACGATCGGAATGCCGTATTCTTTTTCGATCTGTTCTCCGGTTTTTACCAGATTTTCGGCTTTGGATGTAATTTTGTCATAGACTTTCTGACAGGCTTTGTCAATATCGGGATCAATACAGTCCAGCAGGGAAATTCCCATAGTGATAGTACGGATGTCCAGACACTGATCCTGTATCATACGGATGGTTTCAAGAATATTAAACGTATTGAGCATAACTGCACCTCGTGAGATTCTGGATTATATTTCATGCATGGAATTGAAGATGTCTTCATGCATACAATGAATATCAAGATGTTCTGCTTTTCCCATCTCGGCCATTTCGTCAGAGAGGGCAGAGAAATCAGAATTGATATTAGAAATATCCGCCATCATGATCATGGCAAACATATCCTGCATGACACTCTGTGTCACTTCGATGATATTGGCATTGTGTGCCGCACAAATACCGCTGACTTTGTGAAGAATACCGACGGTGTCCCGTCCGATGACTGTAATAACTGCTCGCATAGAACTGAGCCTCCTTGATAGTTTGATTAGTTTTATTATAGCATACTTTTTCAGAAAAGAAAAGGGCTTTTTTCAATTTTTTTCAAACAGAGTCAAAATTCACAAAAAATTTTCAAATCATATATTGACTTTAGTAATTTTGGATGTTACAATAGAAACAGATAAAATTTATAAATTACAGAAAGGGTGTATTTCTATGAAAAAAAAGCGGCTCGTTTCTGGTTTGCTTGCCTGCTGTATGGCAGTTTTCCCTATGCTGCATACGGCTGCTGCGGCTTCGGCTGTCAATCTGCATGACAGTGCCCTGATGTCGGATGAAGAAAAAATGATCAAAGAATACTGTGATATTGCAGTCAATCTTGTAAATAACGAACGTGTGTTTGAAAGGGGGCTTCCTGAAGTTGCCACATTTCCGCTGCTGAATGAAGTCACCTGTATCCGTGCCGAAGAACTGAACCAGGAATTCGGACATTACCGTCCGGATGGTTCTCTCTGCTTTTCTATTCTGAAGCAGGAGGGAATCAAATACAGCGGTGTTGCCGAGAATATCGCCGCCGGACGTACCGACCCGGTTTCTACGGTAGATCAGTGGATGAATTCCAAAGGCCACAGAGATAATATCATCAATCCGGCATATACACATCTGGGAATCGGATATTATCATGCACCGGATACTACGTATTACTGGAGCATGTTTCTGATCAGTTCCATGAAAGGAAAAGAAGCGGCAGTTGTTGACAGTCAGTATATTCCGGAACGCTGGCTCGGAGACCCAGACGGTTCGCATGAGACAAATGCTGCCGATGCCAAAATGGTTCTCAAATATGCGGCAAGCCGTGCGGCCGGTATTGAAATCAATGTACCTACGGGCTTTCTGGAAGCCGCTGATGTCGATCAGAACGGAAAGGTAGACGCCTTTGACGCTTCGGCAATTCTGGAGTATTCTGCCGCAAAAGGTGCAGGCGATAATAATATTCAGATTTCTGATTTTATCTGGCAGTAAGATACAGATAAAATTGAAATATAAAAAATACTAAGGATAGGAGCTGTTCAAACTATGGACATTATGCAGTCATCACTGGAAAAACACAAGGAATGGGGTGGGAAAATTGAAATTGTTTCCCGTACCAGAATCAACGACAGGGATTCGCTTTCTCATGCGTATACCCCCGGAGTCGCTCAGCCGTGCCTTGAAATTGAAAAAAATCCGGATTTGTCCTACACACTGACAAGAAGACATAATCTGGTTGCTGTCATCACGGACGGGACAGCGGTTCTCGGTCTCGGAGACATCGGCCCTCTGGCGGCAATGCCTGTCATGGAAGGCAAGTGTGCTCTGTTTAAAGAATTCGCTGATGTGGACGCATTTCCGCTCTGTGTCAATTCTAAAGATACTGACGAAATTGTGAATACAATCGCAAATATCGGCCTGAGTTTCGGGGGTATCAATCTGGAGGATATTGCCGCTCCCAGATGTTTTGAAATCGAAGCCAGACTGAAAGAAAAACTGGATATTCCGGTATTCCATGACGATCAGCACGGTACGGCAATTGTTGTCGCCGCCGCTCTGGTCAATGCCTGCAAAGTCGCAGGAAAGAATATTTCTGATCTGGAAATTGTCATCAACGGAGCAGGTTCGGCAGGCATTGCCATTTCCAAACATCTGCTTGCACTCGGCGTGGGTAATATTGTCATGGTGGATATTAACGGCATTCTGGCTTCTGATGAAACATATGCAAATCCGGCTCATAACGAGATCGCCGCTCTGACGAATAAAAATCAGAAGCACGGAAAGCTTGCCGAGGCTGTACAGAATGCAGATGTATTTATCGGCGTTTCCAAGCCGAAACTGCTGACTGCCGAAATGATTCAGAGTATGAAGGAAAAGCCGATTGTCTTTGCTATGGCGAATCCTGTTCCGGAGATCATGCCGGATGAGGCAAAACAGGCCGGAGCCTATATTGTCGGCACAGGCCGGAGCGATTTCCCGAATCAGATCAATAACGTTGTTGCATTTCCGGGGGTATTCAAGGGAGCACTTGCCGTCCGTGCGAAAGATATTAATCAGGAAATGAAAGTCGCCGCAACCAAGGCAATCGCCGGCTGTGTTCCGGATGAAAAATTACATCCTGATTTCATTCTGCCGGACGCATTTGACCGAAGCGTTGCTCTTGCAGTAGCAAAGGCAGTTGCTCAGGCGGCAATTGACTCCGGTGTGGCTCGTCTGGATGAAAATCCGCTTGCATAAAGAAATGTTTGTCATTTCTGCATTATGGGTCAGGATTCTGGGAAGTGTGATATTTTCGACAGGACTGCTGTTTTCTGTATGTCCGTTTTTCGGCGGAATTCATCATGAAGGGTGCATTCTTGGTACAATAGTTTCTGTATCAGGACTTGTTTATTTCGCTCTGAATCCGGTTGTTTCGGGATTTTTACAGAAAATATGGGAGACCCGGTTCGGACATTTGATACTGTGCCTGATAACCGGCCTGTCAGGAGTCGGCATAATACTCAGTATTGTTTTAAGCATTCTCATGATACATTCGGCTTATGACAAGCCGGAAACAGAGAATACGGTTGTAGTACTGGGCTGTAAAGTCCGGAACGGTGCTCCGAGTCTCATGCTTCAGAAAAGACTGGATACCGCTCTGCAATATCTGAATCAGCATGAGGATGTCCCTGTGATCGTCTGCGGAGGGCAGGGAGCTGACGAGAGTATCTCAGAGGCTCAGTGCATGAGTGAATATTTAATTTCTCATGGAATTGACAAGAACAGAATTTATCTTGATGATACTTCGACTTCTACACTTGAAAATATGCAGAATGCAAAAGAAATTATCGCAAAACAAGGCTGGACTCCGGAGATTATTATTATTACTGACGGCTATCATCAGTATCGGTCGGCAAAATTTGCACAAAGCCTCGGCCTGAAAACGAGTGCCGTTTCTGCAAAGACTTCCTGGTATCTGGTTCCGTCCTACTGGGTGCGGGAATGGCTCGGAATATGTTATCAGTTTGTGTTCGGATGATTCCGGACACAAGCTATTAAAGCCATCAGTCAGCAGGTGCTTACTATGAGAATTTTATTTATTTCTGATCAGGAAAGCAAATCGCTCTGGGATTATTACCAGCCGGAAAAATTAGGCAATCCGGATTTGATGATTTCCTGCGGCGATCTGAAACCCGAATATCTGGAATTTCTTGTCACAATGGCACATTGTCCGCTATTGTATATTCACGGCAATCATGACACAGAATACAGGCAGAGACCGCCGGAAGGCTGTATCTGTATTGATGATTCTCTGTTTCAGTATCAGGGAGTCCGGATTCTGGGGCTTGGCGGTTCGATGAAATATAATCAGCATGATCTGCCGTTTCAGTGTACGGAAAAACAAATGCAGAAACGTATCCGGAAACGCTGGTTTGATCTGAAGCGTTCGCATGGGTTTGATATTCTTGTCACACACGCTCCGGCAAAAGATCTGAATGATCTGCATGATCTTCCGCATCAGGGCTTTGCCTGTTTCCGGGATTTGTTAAATCAATATCAGCCGGAGCTGTTCTGTCACGGGCATGTGCATTTGAATTACGGCAGTCTTCCGAGACTTGACAAATATCAGAATACGGTTATTTTAAATGCCTATGAACGTTATCTTTATGATTTTCGTCAGAATGCATAAAAATCAGAACGGATTTCAGATAAAATTGATTGATAAAAATTTGTCAAAATGCATTGACAAAAAAATAACAATGTGGTAAAATAAAACTGTAGAGAAAAGAAAGCTTACAGCAAAAAACTACAGGTTGAAAAATATTCAGAATAGGAGAGATTTATACATGAATAACGAAATTCTGGTAGACAGCGTCGAAACGCTCGAAGCCAAAATCCAGAGTGTCCGTGCCGCACAGGAGAAATTTTCCACTTATACACAGGAACAGGTGGATCAGATTTTTAAAGCTGCTGCACTCGCTGCCAATCATGCCCGTATTCCGCTCGCAAAAATGGCCGTGGAAGAAACCGGCATGGGTATCATGGAAGATAAAGTCATCAAGAATAATTATGCCGCCGAGCATATCTACAATGCTTACAAGAATGTAAAAACCTGCGGTGTCATCGAAGAAGACAAGGCATTCGGCGTGACTAAGATCGCTGAACCGATCGGCCTGATTGCCGCCGTCATCCCGACAACCAACCCGACTTCTACTGCAATTTTCAAATCCCTGCTTGCTCTGAAAACCAGAAACGGCATTATCTTTTCTCCTCATCCGAGAGCTAAGAAATCTACGATCGAAGCCGCAAGAATCGTCCTCGAAGCCGCTGTCAAGGCAGGTGCTCCCGAAGGAATTATCGGCTGGATTGATGTGCCGTCTCTCGAACTGACCAATACGATCATGAAAGAAGCAGATATTATTCTGGCAACAGGCGGCCCCGGTATGGTAAAAGCGGCTTATTCTTCCGGTACTCCGGCTCTGGGTGTCGGTGCCGGCAATGCTTCTGCTGTGATTGATGATTCTGCTGATATTTTAAATGCGGTCAATTCTATCATGCATTCCAAGACATTCGATAACGGCATGATCTGTGCAACCGAACAGACTATTATTGCTCATAAGAATGTTTATGACGCTGTCAAGGCTGAACTCCTCAAGAGAGGGGCTTACTTCCTGAACGAAGACGAAAAGAACAAGCTCAGAAGTACAATGCTGATCAACGGTGCTCTGAATGCCAAGATCGTAGGTCAGAGACCTTACAAGATTGCCGAACTCGCCGGATTTACCATTCCGGAAGAAGTCAAGGTCATTGTCGGTGAAGCAGAAGATACCAGCGTGGATGAAGCATTTGCTCATGAAAAGCTGACGACTATCTTAGGCATGTACAAGGCTGAAAGCTTTGAAGACGCTATGGATAAGGCGGAACAGCTCCTGTTTAATGCCGGCGGTCTGGGTCATACTTCCTCTCTGTGGATTGATAACAACAGTGCAGAAGGCAGAAAGAAACTGAATGCTTTCTCTGACAGAATGAAGACTTGCCGTATTCTGGTGAATACACCGTCTTCTCTGGGCGGTATCGGCGATCTGTATAACTTCAAGTTCGCACCGTCTCTGACACTGGGCTGCGGTTCCTGGGGCGGCAACTCCGTATCTGAAAACGTAGGTGTAAAGCATTTGATCAACGTCAAGACCGTTGCTGAACGCCGTGAAAATATGCTCTGGTTCAGAACACCTCAGAAAGTGTATTTCAAGAAAGGCTGTCTGCCGGTTGCTCTGGATGAACTCAAGAACGTCATGGGCAAGAAGAGAGCTTTCTTAGTAACAGACGAATTTTTATACAAAAACGGCTTTACTAAATGCATTACTGACAAGCTCGATGAAATGGGAATCGCTTATACAGTATTTGCTGACGTACAGCCTGACCCGACTCTGGAATCTGCTCAGAAAGGTGCAGAAGCCATGCGGAAATTTGAACCTGACTGCATTATCGCACTCGGCGGCGGTTCCGCAATGGATGCCGGCAAGATCATGTGGGTGCTCTATGAACATCCCGAAGCTGACTTCCTCGATATGGCAATGAGATTTATTGATATCCGCAAGAGAGTCTATACTTTCCCGAAAATGGGCGAAAAGGCTTATTTCATTGCAATCCCGACTTCTTCCGGTACCGGTTCCGAAGTGACTCCGTTTGCCGTTATCACAGACCAGACAACCGGTCAGAAATATCCGCTGGCTGACTATGAACTGCTCCCGAATATGGCCATTGTTGATACTGATCTCATGATGAGTGCTCCGAAGGGTCTGACAGCCGCTTCCGGTATCGATGCTATGACTCATGCACTCGAAGCTTATGCTTCTGTGATGGCTACGGATTATACTGACGGTATCGCCATCAGAGCAATGCAGCTGATCTTTGAATATCTGCCGAGAGCTTACAAAGACGGTACGGATGTCATTGCCCGTGAAAAAATGGCAACTGCTTCTACTATGGCCGGTATGGCATTTGCCAATGCATTCTTGGGTGTATGCCATTCTATGGCTCACAAACTGGGTGCATATCATCATCTGCCGCATGGTATCGCAAACGCTCTGTTAATCACAGATGTAATGCGTTTCAATGCCGCTGAAAAGCCGGCCAAGATGGGTACGTTCTCGCAGTATCAGTATCCGCATACACTCGCCCGCTATTGTGAGTGTGCCCGTGCCTGCGGTGTCACCGGTGACAGTGATGAAGAAGTATTCGAGAAGTTTATTGCTAAACTGGAAGAACTCAAAGACACAATCGGTGTCAAGCATTCTATTAAAGAATACGGCGTGGATGAAAAAGACTTCTTCGATCGTCTCGATCAGATGTCCGAAGATGCCTTCGATGATCAGTGTACCGGTGCTAACCCGAGATATCCGCTGATTTCTGAAATTAAAGAAATTTATACCAGAAATTATTACGGCAAAGAAAATAAAAACGACTGATAAAAATTTTACGGCACTCCGGCTTCGTCCGGAGTCGCCATAGAATTGAGGTTAGAATATGACAAATAATTTTGAATTGTTCCGTGTGCCGGAGAAAGTGTATTTTAAAAAAGGCTCTCTTGCCGTTGCTCTCCGTGAACTCAAAGAAGTCTATCAGATCAGAAAAGTTCTGATTCTTGTTTCTGATCTTCGGACACAGGAAGCGTATGTTCAGCAGATTACTGACAGATTACACGAATTGCAGATAGATTATGCCGTTTCAGAATCAGATTCTGTTATCACATCTGCACCGGAATGCATTCTTGCTTATGGCGATACGGTTCTTGAAACAGCGGCCAAACAAGTATCTGCTCTGCCGGAAAAGCCGTATTATATCACAGTTCCGTCACATCTGGGAACATATGCACATGTCCTGCCTCTGCCGGACGGAAATTTCCCGGATATGACAATTATAGATACTGATCTTATGCAGGAAAATCCGAATGTCATCAAACGTGCTCTGGCGGATGCCCTGAGTGCTCTCGCTTCTGAAAAAGCAACGGAATATTCTGACGGCATGGCTGTCAGAGCTGTACAACTGCTTCTGCATGGTCAGAACTGCCCGGCAGAACAGCTCGCTGAGGCCGGAACAATGACAGGCTTTGCCTTTGCGAATGCCCGTGCTGAAAAAAATCAGTATGCCGGACAGGAAGCAGTCTGTGCCGAAAAACTCGGCATGGAAACAGAACAGCTTCTCAAAACGCTGGAAGCAATTGCTTTTAATTTTTAATTTTTTGAAAGGAGGATTTTTTCATGGAAATCCTTGAAAAACGTCCGAAAAAAGTGATCTACCGTGACGGCGATTATGCTGTCAAGAGCTTTGATGCTGATTATTCTATCTCTGATGTTCTGAACGAAGCTCTCAATCAGGCCAGAGTAGAAGAAACCGGCCTGCCGATTCCGAAGCTTGTCGAAGTCCGCAAAAAAGACGGCAAATGGGAAATCGTGATGGAATACATCGAAGGCAAGACAATGAAGCAGATGATTACAGAACATCCCGAAAAAGAAGACGAGATTCTGAATCAGTTCGTAGATATTCAGCTCAGCATTCATAATACAACTGCTCCTGCTACGCTGAATAAGCTCAAGGACAAAATGAACAGAAAGATTTCTGAAACCCATCTGGATGCCACAACCCGTTATGAACTGCATGTCCGTCTGGACAGTATGCCGAAGCATAACAAAGTTTGTCACGGAGATTTAGGCCTCGGAGATGTGATTATCACTAACGACGGAAAATATTATATTATCGACTGGGCACATGCCACACAGGGCAATGCTTCTGCGGATGCCGCAAGAACTTTCCTGAAATTCAGCCTGACTTACAGCTCGGAACGTGCTGACAAGTATCTGAATCTGTTCTGTAAAAAAAGCGATACTGCAAAGCAGTACGTGCAGAGATGGCTTCCGATCGTAGCCGCTTCCCAGTCTGTCAAGGGTCATGAAGAAGAACGTGACCTGCTGCTGAAATGGGTCGATGTTGTCGAATACGAGTAATGTTTAATTCTGAAAATTCCTCCTGCCCCGGCAGGGGGAGTTTTTCACAGAAAGGAAATCGCTATGCAGAATGATCAGAAAAAATTCCGGTTTTATCAGACTGAAAATCATGAGTTTGTCTGGACGGATGACGAGCGTTATAAAATCAGTTATTCCAATCCGCAAATGCAGGCTTTTGATTATGAAAAGCCCGTAAAAACGATCAGAGAGATTCAGTATTTTTATTATGATCTGGAAATTGCTGTCAGGAATCCCATCACAGGCGAGTGGGAGCCGTTTTCTTCGGTCAGATCACATGATTTTCCGCAGGCGGAGTATCTGGGCGAGGCGATCAAAACGCTGATTACGGATCAAATCAAAACAGGTGCACAGCGTTATCCGGATAAGAAACATGAAGAATATACATATTTCAAATCCCAGTCGCTGACTCATCCGCTTCAGGAAGATTTCTACGATATTCGGCGTTATCATTATACAGGCGACAAATCCGAATGGTATGAGATCTATATCGGCACATTTGATACTGCTGTTCTGATTCAGCCGCTCTGTGAAGACGATCTCTGGGCTTTGTATGACTGTGCTGAAAAATTTATCAAGTACTGTATCGAGATTTATAATATTCAGATACAGGAAAATCCTGCATGATCTCCATGCAGGATTTTTTTTGATTATTCCGCTAAAGTCTTGTATAATAACTGATATAACGTCATAGCTTCTTCCGGAGTCAGATTCATACAGCCGTTCATTTTGGCCGGAATATTCACAGCCTGTTCTTTCAGAGCCTCTCCGGATTCTGTGATTTCTACCAATAAGACACGTTCGTCTTCTTTGGAGCGATAGCGATGGACAAAGCCTTTTTCTTCGAGATTTTTCAGCAGAGGAGTCAGCGTGCCGGAATCGAGATACAATCTCTTGCCGAGATCTTTCACGTTGATTTTTTTGACTTCCCAGAAAACCATCATTGCAATATACTGTGTGTAAGTCAGATTCAGTTCATCCAGATATTTATGATATTTCTTGATGATCTGCCGTGAACACGCATATAACGGGAAACAAAGCTGATTTTCCAGTTTCAGAGTCTCATAATTTTTTTCTGTCATGACAATTCCTCATAAGCGGCACGGACTGCCTTGGCGAGCTGATCGGCACAGGAAGTGGGTCTTCTTCCGCAGGTATTGCCGGAGAGTTTTTCTTCGATCTGATCGACTGTCCAGCCGTCGAGAAGCTTGGAAATCGCTTTCAGATTGCCGTTACATCCGCCGAAAAACTGGATATTATGAATCACATCGCCGTCAATATCGAACGTAATCTGCATAGGGCAAACGCCCTCAGGTTCATAAACATAGTTCTGCATATTATAACAACTCCTTTATTTCCGCTTCTAATTTTTCGGGTTTATCAACAGGAGCATAACGATCTCTGACATTGCCCTGTTTATCGACTAAGAATTTTGTGAAATTCCACTTGATCTTACTGCCGAGCATTCCGCCCTGCTGTTCTTTCAGGAACGTATAGAGAGGGGCTTCGTTCTCGCCGTTGACTTCGATTTTTGCGAACTGCTTGAAAGTGACTCCATAGCGGGACTGACAGAAATCAACAATTTCCTCTTCTGTGCCGGGAGCCTGACCGCCGAACTGATTGCAGGGAAAATCCAGAATTTCAAGACCCTGCTCTTTATATTTTTCATACAGAGCCTGAAGCCCTTCATACTGAGGGGTAAAACCGCAGCCTGTAGCAGTATTGACGATCAGGAGAACTTTATTCTTGTAATCAGAGAGGGGAATCATATTGCCTTCTGCGTCTTTCATAGTAAAATCATAAATATTGCTCATAGTAAAAACTCCTTTTAATAAATTTTTCTCAATTTGATTTAGTACAATTTAATTATAGCAAATCAATCCGGATTTGTCAAGAGGTTTTTTCAAAAAAATTATATTTTTTTAATTAATAGAAAAATAAAAAATCCTGCTCTTGTGAAAGAGCAGGAGAGTGATTTAATATTCATCATCATCATAATTATTATTAT
>JAFUWN010000010.1 GCA_017483465.1 Oscillospiraceae bacterium | reverse complement strand
TTCAAGATGCATGTGAGTGCCTTTTCTGTCAGTAACGGTTTTCTCACAAATCTGTCTGATAATAGTATAGCATATTTATTTTTATTTGTAAAGAACGAAAGGAGGGAGCGGCATTCCTCCCCGACCTAAGAGGTCGGGGTATCCTGCCGCCTATTGATGAAAGTATTGGTAACAGGTGTCGGCGGTCAGCTCGGCTATGATGTCATGAAGGAACTGCTCCGCCGCGGACATAAAGCTGTCGGAAGCGATATTCTTCCGGAAATTCCGCAGAATTTCGAGTATATTCCGCTTGATATTACCGATTCAGAGGCAGTTGAAAAAACAATGTCTGAGGTCAGACCTGATGTTGTTGTCCACTGTGCGGCATGGACTGCCGTAGATGCTGCCGAAGAGGAAGAGAATCAGCCCAAAGTCAGAGCCATCAATGTGGACGGCACGCAGAA
Organism: Oscillospiraceae bacterium; assembly: GCA_017483465.1. GTDB lineage: Bacteria > Bacillota > Clostridia > Oscillospirales > Ruminococcaceae > UBA3855. The sequence continues at coordinate 12,507 of JAFUWN010000010.1, read as the reverse complement.
TATTGCAGATGTCTGCAAAAAAATCGGCTGTAAGATGATTTATATTTCTACGGATTATGTATTTGATGGGCAGGGTTCTGCACCGTGGAAACCTGACTGTAAAGATTATGCCCCTCAGAATGTCTACGGACAGTCTAAGCTTGATGGTGAACTTGCAGTTGCAAATACACTTGATAAATATTTTATTGTCCGTATTGCATGGGTATTCGGAAAAAACGGAAATAATTTCATCAAAACAATGCTCCGTGTGGGTGCCAGTCATGAGGAGGTTCGTGTTGTCTCTGATCAGATCGGAACTCCGACATATACGTTTGACCTTGCAAGACTTCTCGCAGATATGGCAGAATCTGATAAATATGGGTATTATCATGTTACGAATGAGGGCGGATTTATTTCATGGTTTGACTTTGCCTGTGAAATTTATAAACAGGCAGGCTTGAAACCAAAGGTCACTCCTGTGACAACTGCCGAATATGGTCTTTCTAAGGCTGTCAGACCGTGTAACAGCAGGCTTGATAAATCTAAGCTTGCCGAAAACGGTTTTACCCCTCTGCCGGTGTGGCAGGATGCAATTGCAAGATACTTAAAGGAGATAGAGTTTTAATGGGACAGATTACAGTTGAAAAGAATGCTGGCGGTATTGAGGGGCTTTGTGTCATCACACCCGCTGTTCACGGCGATAACAGAGGCTATTTTATGGAAACATACAGTCAGCGTGATATGGAAGAAGCTGGCTTGCATATTGCTTTTGTACAGGATAATCAATCCTGCTCGACAAAAGGCGTGCTTCGGGGACTGCATTTTCAGAAGCAGTTTCCCCAGACAAAGCTTGTTCGTGTGATCAAAGGCAGCGTTTTTGATGTTGCTGTTGATTTAAGAAAAAATTCTCAGACTTATGGCAAATGGTTCGGCGTGGAGCTGACGGAAGAAAATAAAAAGCAGTTTCTGATTCCCAAAGGCTTTGCTCATGGTTTTCTGGTACTCTCGGATATTGCAGAATTTTGCTATAAATGCGATGATTTTTATCATCCGGACGATGAGGGCGGCCTTGCCTGGAATGATCCGGAAATCGGTATTGTATGGCCGGAGCTTGTCGGCAAATACAGCGGCTCTGCGGACAGCAGCGGCTATATGCTGAAAGACGGAACGTTTCTTACTCTTTCTGAGAAAGATAAAAATTGGGAAATACTTGCAAAGACATTTAATTTTTAAGTTAAGGTGGGAGAATGTTCGATTTCACTATTGTAATTGTGGCATATCACAATTATCAGGATATTGTAAATGCCGTTAAAACAGTAGATTGTTTTACCGCAAAAGAAATTTCTAAAAAATTGTATGTGATTGACAACAGCTGTTTAGAGCCAACAGCTCCGGAAAAGCTGGCGTTTCTGAAAAAACTTTCTGAATATTCCTTTGTGGAATATCGGGACACGGGAAAAAATCTCGGATTTGGCGGCGGTCATAATTATGTCATGCAAGAGCTTGATTCGCAGCTGCATATCATTATGAATCCGGATATTCTGCTGACGGAAGATTCTCTTTTTCAGATTCGGGAATTCATGAAGGATGAAAGCATTGGCATGTGTGTGCCCCGTCTGACAGACGAGGCAGGAGAAATGCAGCTTGTCTACCGCAGGGAAATTACGCTGTTTGATATGTTTGTGCGGATGTTCTGCAAAAATGTATTCAAAAAGCGGTTTGCTTACCATACTATGCAGGATTGTGATTTCAGCAGCCCCATGAATGTTCCGTTTGCACAGGGAAGTTTTCTTGTGATTCGCACAGCACTGTACAAAGAGCTGGGGGGATTCGATGAACGCTATTTCATGTATATGGAAGATGCTGATCTCTGCCGGCGTGTAAATCAGGTGAGCCGTCTTGTCTATGATCCATATACTTCCGTCATTCATAAATGGGAAAAGGGATCTCATAAAAATAAAAGGCTGTTTCAGATACATGCCCAGTCGATGTTTTCTTATTTTCGCAAATGGGGATGGAAATTTTTTTGACAGCATTTTTCTGAAAAGAGGTTTTTAAATGAAGTTATCTACTATGGAACTGCTGAAAAAGGCAAAAGTGGATGATTCCAAATACATTCATCTGGACAGCGATCTGCTCCGGAAATACCAGCTTGCTTTGCTGAAGATTACGGATGATATTGTGGAAGTCTGCGAAGAAGAGCATATCACCTATCAGCTGTCCGGGGGCAGCTGTCTTGGTGCAGTGCGGCACAAGGGCTTTATTCCCTGGGATGATGATATGGACATCAATATGCTGGGAGACCATTTTGACCGGTTTATTGCAGCATTTAAGAAGAAATACGGGGATAAATACTGGATTCACACCTGTCATACCAAAGACTATGGCCTGATTGTCAGCCGCATTCGTCTTAAAGGCAGTGTGCTCAGAATTCATCAGGATGTCAATAATCCGGAAGCGGGCTTTTTTGTCGATATTTTCCGGCTTGAAAATACGCCGGATAATCCGCTGCTCCGCAGACTGCACGGAACACTCTGCATGGGAATGGGCTTGTGTCTGTCCTGCCGGAAATTTTATCAGGACCGTGATACTATGCGTGAATTTGGAAAAAATGACAAAGAACTGATGAAATCAATTAATTTCAAGGTGAATCTCGGGCGGCTGCTGAGTTTTATGTCTCTGACCAAATGGACAGAACTGACACAAAGCTGCTGTTCTATGAGCAAGAATTCGCATTCCAAATATCTGACAATCCCTGCCGGCAGAAAGCATTATTTCGGCGAACTCTATTCCCGTGAGGGCATGGAAAATACTGTCTTTGCCGATTTTGAAGGAAGAAAGTGGCGGATTGCAAAAGATTATCAGGGCTATCTGAAAAAGCTGTACGGCGATTATATGTGGATTCCGCCGGAAGAGGACAGAGAAAAGCACTTTGTACTGGAAATTAAGTTCCCCGGAGAGAAATCCATCAAGAAAGGTACAGACTAATTGCAGATGAAGGAAAATCGTATGAATAAACTGGTTAAGAATAACTGCGGTGAGGAGATTACACTGCATGACGTAAAGCAGAAGCTGCTGCAAATGCTGATTGTATTTGCAGAATTCTGTGAAAAAAATGGAATCCGGTATTATCTTTCAGGCGGAACACTGCTGGGAGCTGTCCGGCATGAAGGATTTATTCCCTGGGATGATGATATTGATCTGAATATCCCTCGGCCGGACTGTGAGAAATTACAGGAAATTTCAGGCGGACAAATCGGAAACTATGTTCTGGTTCCGCCGAATCCGGATTTGCTGTATCCGTCAAATTTCTGGAGACTGTATGATAATTCTGTTGTGATAGAGAATACTATGAAGAACTCTGTCAGAGAACCCGTGTATCATCCGCTTTTTATCGACATTTTTCCTATTGAAGGCCTTCCGGAGGATGATAGTCTGACAAAGAGCCACTATGACAGTATGCTGCTGAGCAAAAAAATGTTCGGAATTCTGAATACACCCATCTGGACAGGCAAAACTTTATCAAAAAAGATCATTCATACACTGGTCAGGCCGTTTGCCCTGGTGATGGGAAAGAACTATTGGTTCAGCCGTATCCAGAAGATTGCACAGTCCATTCCGTTTGGTTCTACTAATTATATCGGCGTGATGATGACAAATATTCACACGGTAGAAGAACGGGTGCGCATGGATGAGTTTATCCCTTCTGTCAAGGTGAATTTTGAAGGTCATCAGTTCAATGGGCCAAAGGGATATGATACCTATCTGCGGCAGCTTTACGGAGATGATTATATGCAGTTGCCTCCCGAAGAAAAACGGCAGTCCCATCATGGATTCCATTTCTATAATTATACAGCGTAAGGAATAATAGTATGAAAATTGCGATTTGTGGATTGGTAGCAAGTGAAAATCTCGGAGAACAGTTTATCTCCAAAAGTCTGGCTTATCTGATCAAAAAAGAACTGTGTACTCTGATTCCGGCAGATGAGCCGATTGAGTTTGTAGAAGTAGACATTCTGGCATGTATTGCCACTGCCAGAGAAGCGAAGAATACATTGGACAACCGTATAAAAACACGGTTTGCCTATCGTAAAAGCGGTATTGTAATGGAAAGCGTGGATGTAGCACTGCGGAAGCTGCTGCGAAGCTCGCAGTCTCAGGAGAAGAAAAACCGTATCTCCAAAATCAGACATATGATCTGGAATCAGGCATATAACTTCAAAAAGCGTTATCGAAGCTACTTCTGCAAGATGTTCAGTAACGTGGATTTCATCGTGATTGATGGTGCAGGCCTGTTTGAATACAGCTACAATGAGTATCAGGAGCCGCTGAACCTCATCAGTGAGATTGCAGAGGAAAAAGGCCTTTCTGTAGTGTATAACGCCGTCGGATGTTCCGGCGAATACGTGCCGGAAGATTTTCGATGCCAGATTCTTGTAAAAGCAGCCAGATCAAAGGCAGTAAAATACATCTCTGCACGGGACAGCCGTGAATGGGTGCAGAACTATGCGGGAGACAGACTGCATGTCAAACTCCTGGCAGATGCTGCATTCTGGCTGAGCGATACTTTTCAGATCTATGCAAAGCAAAGCGAAAAGATCGGAATCGGCCTCGTCAGAGGTGATGCACTGCAGTCTTACGGCGTTTCTTTCACGGATGACGACTGGGTTGCACTCTTTGCTTCTATCGGCAATGAACTGAAAGCAAGGGGCTATGCATTCCAGTATTTTACAAACGGCTTTATGGTGGACTATCAGATCGGAAAGCGTGTCATCAAGAAAATGCAGCTGGATGATTCCTATCTGGTACCCCTTCCGGAAAAACCAGAAGAACTGATGCAGACGATCAGCGGTTACAAGTGTCTGATTACCTGCAGAATGCATTCATCAATTGCAGCCTTGTCTATGAAAATTCCGTCAGTTATCTTGTCATGGAATAAGAAAGTAGATAAGCTTATGAACATTCTGGGATATCCGGAACGTGTTGTGAACTATAAAGATTTTAAATCAAAAATTATTGTGGATAAAATGGAAGCTGCACTCCGGAACGGCATTTCTGAAGAAACATGGAATATGATCAGAGGGCGTTCCCTGGAGAGCGTACAGGACTATGTGGGCTTGATTGCCGCAGCATGTCCGGATAAGGAGGATTCAAAATGACAGTTGCACTTTTAACCGCTGCCGGTTCCGGCACAAGAATGGGACAGGATATCCCGAAACAATTTATGCATGTGGAAAATAAGCCGATTATTATCCATACAATGGAAGCTTTTCAGAAACATCCGGGTATCGATGCAATTATCGTTGTAACCATTCCGTCCTGGATTGACGTTGTCAAAGTCTATGCCAGACAGTTCAATATTGATAAACTCCGCTGGGTAATTGCCGGCGGTGCAACCGGACAGGAATCTATTCTGAACGGACTGAACACGCTTGCACAGGAACTGACTGAGGATGATATTGTAATGGTGCATGACGGCAACAGATGTATGGTATCCAGCGAAATTATTTCCAACAGTCTTGCGGTATTCAAGAAATATGGCAGTGCTGTCGCTGCAATTCCCTGTGTGGAAGCAGTATTCAGAAGCAGCGACGACGGCACCTCTTCTACAGTTTCCATTCCGCGCGAACAGCTGTTCCGCACACAGACACCGCATACCTATACACTAGGCAAATTGCTCTGGGCACACGCTGAGGCAGAACGTCAGGGCATTACAGGAACTGCCGCTTCCTGCACACTGATGCAGCAGCTCGGCGAAACGGTGTATTTTTCAAAAGGTTCGGAAGAAAATCTGAAAATCACAACTGTGGATGACCTGTTAATTTTTAAAGCACTTCTGCATACCAAAAAAGATAACTGGCTGAAATAAGAAAGCAGGTGAAATGATGAATTATTCTGAAAGCTACTGGGAAGAACTCCGGGAACTGGCTGTATCTTCTGATTTGTCAGGTATGAAGGGAAAAAGTATTGTCATTACCGGCGGAAGCGGTCTGATTGGTTCTTCTGTCGTGGATATTCTTGCTGCCGCTAACCGGTATCAGAATGCTAATATTACAATTTATCTTGCTTCTCTGACAGAACAGGAACTGGAACAGCGTTTCGGAACCCTGTATCAGGAGCCGTTTATGAAATATGTGCCTTATAATGCACTGAATCCTGTGAAATTTGATTTCCGTGCAGATTTTGTCATTCATGCCGCAAGCAATGCACATCCGGCGGCATATTCCGCCGAGCCTGTGGAAACGCTTCTGGCAAACGTTTCCGGCATAAAAGAACTGCTGGACTATGCAAAGCGTGTCAGTGCAGAACGGGTGCTCTATATTTCTTCCAGTGAAGTGTACGGCAGAAAAGAGGAAATAAGACCCTATGAAGAAAATGACTATGGCTTTGTAGATATTCTGAATCCAAGAGCCTGCTATCCGTCCGGAAAACGTGCTTCGGAAACACTGTGTGCAGCCTATTATGCTGAATACGGTGTGGAAACTGTCATTGTCCGCCCGGGGCATATCTACGGCCCCGCAGTCACTGCCACAGACAGCCGTGCAACGGCTCAGTTTGCAAGAGATGTCCTCGCCGGAAGAGATATTCTGATGAAAAGTGCCGGCACACAGCTCCGTTCCTATTGCTACAGCCTGGACTGTGCTTCTGCCATTCTGACTGTCCTGCTGAAAGGAAAAGCAACAGAAGCCTATAATATTTCCAACCGGGATTCTGTTGTCAGCATTCGTCAGATTGCCGAAGCCTTTGCAGAAGCCTCCGGACAGAACGTCATCTTCTCTTCTGCCACAGACAAGGAACAGAAAAGTTTCAATATGATGGACAATTCCAGCCTTAATGCCGAAAAACTGGAGGCTCTCGGCTGGTATGCAAGATATTCCCTTCAGGAAGGTGTCCGGAGAACCATTGCAATCATGAAATATCAAAAAAGTTCTTCACATAACCAATGAGAAAGGAACTGAATCATGAGAGTATGCTATGTTGAAACGCTGGGACAAAAATTGAATGGAAGTCAGCAGTCACTTTTAAATCTCATTACACAATTGCAGGGTATGGGTGTAAAACCATATATGGTCTGCCATACAGACTGGGAATTATTATCTGTTGCTAAAAGCAAAGGGATTAAAACATTTGTATTGCCACAGAAAGGCATGGTCATTCAGAAAAAAAACATGTCTTTTATGCAATATTTAAAATATCCTGTAAAAAGCATTTATAACAGAATGCAAGTTCCTAAAGCAGTGAAATTTTTAAAAGAAAATCAAATTGATATTGTTCATATTAACACGACACTAGCCTCCAGTATCTGGGCTATAGCGGCTAAAAAAGCCAATATTCCCTGTATATGGCATATTCGTGAATTTTTGGACACTGACCATAATCGCATAATTCTAAATGAAAAGCATCTGTATTCTTTAATAAGAGAATCTTCTTGTGTGATTACAATTTCTAAATCTGTCAAATCACATTGGGAAAAGAAGCTTGGAAGAACATGCACATTAGTTTATAATGGTCTTCCAGTAGAAGAATACTATCATGAGATAGTCCCTGCAAAATTTGAACATGATATAAACTGTTTAATTATTGGAAGAATTACAAAAAACAAAGGACAAATGGATGCTGTGCAAGCAATAGAAGAACTAAAAAAGAGAGGCTATAAAATCAGCTTAACAATTATTGGATGGCGTGGCATTAGTCCGGATGAATTGGCTATCAAAGATTACATCCAAAAACATGATCTGCAAGACTGTATTTCGTTAGTAGAATATACATATGATATGGCAAAGTACAGAGAAGCAAGCCAAATCGGGCTTACTTGCTCTAAAGCAGAGGCTTTTGGACGTGTTACAATTGAGTATATGCTTGCTGGTTTAGCGACAATAGGCAGTAATAGTGGCGGTACACCTGAACTAATTACAGATGGAAAAACAGGGCTTCTTTACCCGTTCGGCACTCCGCAGAAACTTGCCGACCAGCTGGAAATTTTTCTTAATGACAGAGAAAAAATGAAAGAACTTGCAATTGCAGGACAAAAAAATGCAAAAGAGAATTTTTCTATTCAAACAACAGCTAAAAACGTATACAAAGTGTATCAAGATATTTTGAAATAATTTAAATTATACTATCAAGTGGAAAGGATCTATGCTGATGTTTGAAAATTTAAAAAAAGGAAAATTATATTTTTCAGATTTCTTTTTGATAATCTGGACATTTTTTTCTATTGGATTTGTTTATTTTCATTCAACAGAAGCTGTCTATATGTATAATACAGAACGTTTCTGGAGTCCCACATTAATTCTGACTGCCGCTCTTCTGATAATTATGTTTTTTTTCAAGCATCGTATTTCAAGCAAAAAAATGATTGTTATGGTCTTGCTTTGCGGTCTTTCTCTTCTTATTTTTTTAAAGATGCATGGTATACTTTTTGCAGTTCAGATTTTATTTTTTGTAATAGGACAATTTGTGGATTTTGATAAGTTTATAAAATATGATCTGAAATTAAAAGCGGTTTTATTTGGTTCTGTCGTGCTGCTGTGCTGTGCCGGTATTCTGAATAATTATATCGGGAATTTCTACGACGGGACGGTCAAAATGGCTCTTGGCTTTACCCATCCGAATATATTCGCCTGTTTCGGGTTTTCAATTCTGATAGAATGGCTGTATGTACGTGCCAAAAAGATTACTATAGGCGAAATCCTTTTGATACTAGCCGGATTCGCTGTAATTGTATATTTTGCGGCAGCAAGAACAACATCCTATACTTTTATGGCTATTTTTGTATTATACATGCTTTTCAGATTTTTCCCGAAAATTTTCAATCTTCGCATTGTACATGCAGCATTTGTTCTGATTACACCTGTATTGGCAGTTTCCAGCTTTGCTGCGACATATCTGTATGGCCACGGAAACCGCTTCGCCAGAAAGCTGAATGAACTGCTGAGTGAACGTCTCTCTTATTCGTGGTACTTTCTCTCTCACTATGGTGTGTCACTCTTTGGCAGAAAAATGGAGTTTACAAGCACCAGAACGTCTAAGGACACCGGAGCTATCGCCATGATTCTGGATAATGCCTATGTGCGATGCGGACTGGCATATGGTATAATTTTTCTGGTTTTCTTCTGTGTAGCATATGTTATGTTTTTCCACTGGTGCATAAAGAAAAAGCATATTGACCTTGCATTGTTTGCCCTGTATTATATCCTGATTGGACTGGGAGAGTCTTATACTATCAGCTTGTTTTACAATCTTTCTATAATTTGTATGCTGGGCACACTGCGGCTCTATGATCTGCATGACCCCTTTAAACTCAAAATAGAAGAACTCTTCGGCAAAAAGAAACACATACTTGTTTTCAGGAGGTAAAACCAACATGGCTTCAAGCATAAAAAAGAATTTTGCTTATCAGATGATATACGAAGTTTTAATTCTTATCCTGCCTTTCATTACATCACCCTATATTGCCCGTGTCATCGGTGCAGAAGGTCTGGGCATATATTCTTATTCCTATTCAATTGCACATTATTTTGTACTGTTTTCCATGCTTGGTCTGAAAAATTACGGCAACAGAGCCATTGCACAAAGCCGGAATGATCCGGATGAGATGAATTCCGTTTTTTCCAGCATACTGCTGCTGCATATCCTGCTCTCGGTATTCTTCCTGCTTGTTTATCTGATTTATGCTTTTTCTCTGAAAGAAGACAGAATCTATGCATTAATCCAGACAGCCCATGTGATGAGCGGCTTATTTGATATCAGCTGGTTCTTTTTCGGAATCGAAAAATTCAAGCTGACTGTTACCCGGAACGTTATCATCCGTCTGCTGACAATAGCGGGCATCTTCGCATTTGTACGGACAAAAGAAGATTTGCCCATATATTGTGCAATTCTGGCATTCAGCAACCTGATCGGTCAGCTCTCTCTGTGGCTGCCGTTAAGAAAATATGTCCGTTTTGTCAAAACAGACTGGGCAGCCATGCAGGTACATATCAAGCCGATGCTGATATTATTTATTCCTGCCATCGCAGTAAGCCTGTATAAATATATGGACAAAATTATGCTCGGCGGTTCGCTGGGTTCCAAAGAACAGCTCGGATTCTATGAAAATGCGGAAAAAGTGATAAATATGCCGATAACTATTATCGGTTCATTCGGAACAGTCATGCTGCCGAAAATGTCGAACCTGGCAATTCGTTCCGACAAGACAGAAGCAAGGAAATATATGTCTGTTTCCATGAAATATATTATGTGTCTTGCATTTGCACTTGCATTTGGAATAGCAGGAATCGGCACTACATTTGCACCGATGTTCTGGGGCGACAAGTTCTATACTTCCGGTGTGCTGATTATGGAACTGGCAGTTACAATTCCCTTTATTTCGTTTGCCAATGTGATTCGGACACAGTATCTGATCCCTACCAAAAAAGATAAGGAATATCTTTCTTCTGTTGTGGCAGGTGCAGTCGTAAATCTGATCACAAATCAACTGCTGATTCCGCACTATGGTGCCGGCGGTGCTACAATCGGTACAATCTTAGCAGAAACTGTTGTCTGCCTGATACAGGCATTTGTAGTACGAAAAGAACTGCCGCTTCTGCAATTTGTAAAGAGCTTTCTGCTCTTCCCGCTGATGGGTGCCTTTATGTTTGCGGTTGTCTATCTGATCGGGCAGAACGGAGAAGCTACTATTCTGACATTGCTGACGGAGGTAATCACAGGTGTCAGCATCTATGGAACTCTGGCGGTAATTTATTTCTTTCTTACCAAAGAAGAGACATTTATGAAAATGATTAATAAATTAAAAAAACATGCATAAATCTGATAAAAACGGCTCTGTAATACAGAGCCGTTTTTATTATTTATTATACTGCTTGTTTTTCTTTCTGGATTGTATCTTCTTCAGTTCCTTCTGTAACTGATGCAGATAATCTTCAGCAGACATATCGCCCTTTTCCTGCAGAATCCGCTCTCTGATGCGGACAACTGTGCGGACAGAAACTTCTGCTTGCTTTGCTGTTCCTGAATCATCATGTATATTTAATTCACTAATATGAAAATATCTGGAATATGTCAGGACAGTTATCATTCTTTTCAGAATTTTTTCTGTCCGGTACTGCATTCCTGTTTTTTTCTCTATGATTTTTTCCGATGCATGATGTGCTTTCATGCCGTCTCTGGTTCTTTGAGAGAGATAGGAAATTTCTTTTTCAGCTTCATCGAATGCCTGTATGATGTCTTTTTCAACGTTCTGCATATTGATAGTTTCAATGAATGTCTGAATACTCCCGAACATACCGGACAGCATCGTATCAATAGCTTCGTCTCCTGTTTTCAGATTCCGGAGTTCTTCAAATTTCTTTCCAATGGGATTTTCTGCATTTTCTTTTAACAATTCCCGATATTTCGCAGTATTCACATGAGGATGATGTACAAATACAAGTTCTATGCCCTGTGCGAACAGTTCTTTATACTCTGCAAAGCCTTCTTCGGCGTTCCGGCTCATCCGGCAGACATCTTCAAAGACGATAGTATCTCCGGTTTTTACTCGTTTCTTGAGTTTATTCCAGTTGTCACGGTTCTGCGTTCTTCCTGTGCAGTTGTCTTTGTAGATGAGCACACATTCCGGACAGGCTTTCTGAATCGCTTCTATTTGTCGGATGTGGCTCTGTTGGTTAGTGCTGACACGGCTGTAACCATATATCATATACAGTACTCCTTTTTGTTGTTTTTCGGGGTAGTAATTTGTCATGTTTATTGTATCACAATCTTATATTTTTGTCAACACTTTTGTCATATTTCGAGGACACCCAAAAAATAGTTTTGTTTCCGGCAGGAAATTTTTCAAAAAGAGAACATTTGTTTCAGGTACTGCAAATTTACTCTTGACATGTACCGCAAAATATGATAAAATAAAAAGCAGAGGGAAAATTTCTCACGTCAACCCTCTGCTTTCACCAAAATTAAATAACGACCAACATACAAAAGCTGCTGCCACACAAAACAAAAGCTGCTGCCACACAAAACAAAAGCCGTTGACACACAAAACAAAAGCCGTTGACATACAAAACAAAAGCCGTTGACATACAAAACAAAAGCTGCTGACATCAAAAGCTGTTGATCGTATTTGTAGTTACTATTATAGCACATTCCGGCTTGTTTGTCAAGAGAAAGGAACATATTTTTATGAAAAATTCAAAACTGACTAAATCCGCTGAAACTTTGTTGAATTATTTTCGGACATTTCCGGCAGGAAAGCCCGTCACGGCAACACAGGGCGAACTTGCAAAAGCTTTAAATTGTGGGCTAAATACTATCAAAAGAGGATTAAAACAGCTCGAAGAACTGGAATATATCCGCATAGAATCAGGAAAAGAACATGGTAACCAAAATTTATATTTTTTAAATTTTTCTACCCCATTAAAAAATGGGCTACCCGAAACAAATGTTCTCTCAGAAAATGGGCTACCCGAAACAAATGTTCTCTCAGAAAATGGGCTACCCGAAACAAATGTTCTCTCAGAAAATGGGCTACCC
>JAFUWN010000009.1 GCA_017483465.1 Oscillospiraceae bacterium | reverse complement strand
TCGATTTCGATGCCCATCTTGCAAAATTAAGAGCTATCTATAAACAGAAAGCCGAAAGAATGCTCGGCGGCATTGCAGAACATTTTTCTGATAAAATCGCCTATACCAAGCCCGAAGGCGGTCTGTTCCTCTGGTGTACACTCCCCGAAGGCAGCGATATGACAGGTTTCTGCTCCAAAGCCGTTCAGGAATATAAAATTGCAGTTGTTCCCGGTAATGCTTTCATGGTATCGGAAAGCGATATAATGTATTCCTTCCGCCTGAATTACTCCACTCCTACTGATGATGCAATTGACAAAGGCATCGCCACCCTCGGACAGCTGACAAAAACTATGTTTGACTAATATTTTATTTTATCACAAGAAAGGAATTTTTTATCATGGCAATTGTAAGACGTTCTCCTTTAGACCCCTATCCGGTGACTCCCGGATATTTAGCTACACGAAACAGTGCCCTGCATATTCCCCCGGTACAGTTCGCAAATATGAAATTCAAATCCGATGAAGTATACGGCATCGTCATTGACATCCCGATGGGTCAGACTATCATGGTCACTATGGTATGTTTCATCAACGGTGCGGCAAATCTGTATTTCAATAACGGAAGCGAGTATACAGGTGCTTCTACAAAATACAAATCCGTCGTACAGGCCGCCAGAAATCTGGTTGTCAATGCAACTCCCCTGAAGAAGACCTGCAAGAGAACTTCTCAGTTTCCTCTGCCTGTTGCCGGAAAGCATTTTATCTACATGATGACTAAGAGAGGCATTTTCAAAACAGAACTTGACCCCAGAACCATTCAGCAGGATTCCAAAGAAAAGCGGGTTGTGTATTATCTCTATCAGCAGGTGATGGGTGCTCTCCGTGTGGCTCAGCTCCGTGATGCCGAAAATCTGCCGGAAGGCGGTAAAAAGGCATGAGCGAACAGAAACCCGAACAGAAAAAAATAATCTTCAGCGGCATTCAGCCGACCGGTACTTTCACACTGGGAAATTATATCGGAGCTATCCGCAACTGGAAACCCTTACAGGAAGAATACAGATGTATTTACAGCGTTGTGGATGAACATGCCATCACAGTCAAAATTGAACCCGCAAAGCTCCGGCAGAAAACTCTTGAAGCCTATGCTCAGCTTCTTGCCTGCGGTATTGATCTGGATAAATCTTTATTGTTTATTCAAAGTCATGTTCCGACACATGCTCAGCTTTCCTGGGTGCTGAACTGTTCCGCACAGTTCGGTGAACTCTCCAGAATGACACAGTTCAAAGACAAGAGTCAGAAACATCCTGATGACATCAATGCCGGACTGTTTGATTATCCGGTTCTGATGGCCGCAGATATTTTGGTCTATAATGCGGATCTGGTGCCTGTCGGTGCCGATCAGATGCAGCATCTCGAACTCGCCAGAACTATTGCAAGAAGATTCAACGGCCGTTACGGTGATATGTTCACTGTTCCGGAAGGCTATGTTGCTCCGGTCGGTGCAAAAGTCATGTCTTTGCAGGAACCCGCTAAGAAAATGTCCAAATCTGACGAGAATCCCAATGCTGTCATCTTGATTCTTGATGATAAAGATACCATCATCCGGAAATTCAAGAGAGCTGTTACCGACAGTGAAACAGAAATTGTATTCCGTGAGGGCAAGGACGGTATCAATAACTTGCTGACAATCTATTCTGCCGTAACCGGAAAATCTATCCCCGATGCGGAAAAAGAATTTGCCGGCCAGGGTTATGGTACATTCAAGATCGCTGTCGGTGAAGCCGTTGCTGATCATCTCGCTCCCGTCCGTGAAGAATATGCAAAATTAATCGCTGACAAAGCCTATCTGAAAGACTGCTATACCCGATGCGGTGCGGAAGCTCTCCGCTATTCTCAGAGAATTTTAAATAAAGTCTATAAGAAAGTCGGCTTTGTCGCTTCTGAAATCCGATAAGAAAGCGTAATATTATGGTAGACTATACTCAGAAAGAATATTATAAAATTCAGGATTTGCAGGAGATTGTCAGACTCCTCAGAAGTCCCGGCGGATGTCCCTGGGATAAAGAACAGAATCATACTTCTATCCGGAATGATTTCCTTGAAGAAGCCTATGAAGCTGCAGAAGCAATTGATCTTCTTGATATGGCGATGATGCGTGAAGAATTGGGCGATGTGCTCTTACAGGTCGTCTTTCATGCCACCCTTGCCGAAGAAGAAAAAGCTTTCAATTTCGATGATGTCTGCGACGAAATCTGCAAAAAGCTGATTATCCGTCATCCCCATGTGTTCGGTGATGTCAAGGCAGAAGATACCGAAACTGTCCTCAATAATTGGGATGCCATCAAAAAAGAAACCAAACATCAGGAAACTTATACCGATACGCTCAATGCCGTTGCCAAATCGCTCCCGGCTCTCTCCAGAGCACAGAAAGTCGGCAAACGTGCCAGAAAAGCCGGTATGGATTTTCGCACTGCCGAGGATGCATTCTCCTGCATTCAGGCCGAACATGACGAATTACAGGAAGCCATACAGTCCGGAGATCAGAACCGGATGGAAGAAGAATTCGGTGATCTGCTGTTTTCCTGCGTGAATACTGCCCGTCATCTCGGAATCGATGCCGAGCAGGCTCTCTCCAGGGCAACAGAAAAATTTATCAGCCGTTTTCAGATGACAGAACAACTGGTGACAGAATCCGGCGGGAATATGCCTGACCTGCCTATTGAACAACTGGATGTTTACTGGAATCAGGCAAAAGAATCTCAGAAAAATAAATAATTCTACAGGAGGTATTTTATTATGACCAAGTCCGAACTGATTACTATGTATGCCAAGAGCAGAGACCGTAAAAGAAAAGATGCCGAGGCAGATGTGAATTTTATTTTTGATACCATCTGTGCTTCCCTTGCAGAAGGTGAAAAAGTCGTTCTGACCGGTTTCGGAACATTCGATGTCAGAGAACGCAAGGAAAAACGCTGCCTGAATCCCCGTACCGGCGATCCCATCCAGCTTCCGGCCGGAAAAGCACCTGCATTCAAAGCCGGCAGAGGCCTCAAAGAAGCTGTCAATCCCAAAGAAAAGGACTGATTTTCTATCATGAAGAATATCCTGAAAAAATCCCTTTCCTGCTGTCTGCTGTTCTGTTCTGTCCTGCTTTGCTGTACAGCCTGCGGTACAGAGGCCGAATCGCCTGATACAATCGAAGATATTCTTAATCCCAACAGAAAAAAGCAGGAAACGGAAACCGAAACTACATTCGACTGGTTCAGAAACGAAACAGAAGAATCCGAAACAGAATATCAGAATATTCTGTTCCCTGAAACAGAAATCCAGTCCGAAGCTACTGATGCTTCTGTTCAGGATGTGACAGAACTGCCTTCAGAACTCCCCGAAGAATCTGAATCAGAAATTATTACTGAAATATCGACAGAAATTTTATCAGAAACTTTTCCGGAAACAGATGCGGATTTTTCTGAACTGGCTCCGGCTGAAGAAACAGCTCCCTCGGCGGATTTCTATGACAGTCCTGAAACGGCTCCGGCTGTCAGCACAGAACCTGCCGCAACGGAAATTTCTGCATTCTCTCCCGTACAATGGGAATCTGCATACAGAACATTTCTTGAAAGCAAGGCCTTTCAGAGGCAGGTTTCTGCCGAAGTGCAGGAGGAAGATACCAGATTCCTGCTGTTGTACCTGAATGATGACGAAATTCCGGAACTGTTTATTCAGACAACTATGGAAGTGCTGATTTATACGTATCATAACGGGCAGGCTGTGTTTGTGGATAGTTTCTATCCCAGCCATTATACTTATGATTTTTATTATCGGCCGTATCACGGCTGTCTGGGTTCATTGCAGGGGTCTGTCATGTCCGACGGAACGTATCTGGAAATTTATGAATATGAAGAATCCAACCTGACCTCTTCCGGTCTTTCCCGTGTCCAGACTTACTGCTATCCTACAAGGGATTACAGCTATGAAATCTATACCGAACGTGGTATGAATATTGATCTTGAAAAAGCTCCTTTCATGGATGTGCATCCCGACAGACAAAACAATCTCGGCAGCAGCTGGGTCACCGTTCCGGATGTGCTCGGAAACAGTGTTTCTGTACAGCGCTATGAACTGACAGAAGATTCGCTCAATGCTCTTTTTGGCGAACCGGAAACCGATCTGCCGGAGTTTACTTCCGAAACACAGGAGAATAAATATGCGTTTAGATAAATATCTCAAAAATTCACGGCTCATCAAACGCCGCACCATCGCCAATGAAGCCTGCGATGCCGGAAAAGTGCTTGTCAATGACAAAATCGCAAGAGCTTCCTATGATGTCAAGATTAACGATATTATTGAAATCCAGATGGGGGCAAAGGCCGTGAAAGTCCGTGTACTGAATCTTGCGGAAAATGCTACAAAAGCAAATGCCGCAACTATGTACGAAGTAATCTGAAATATTATACAAAAAGTCTCTGATATATCAGGGATTTTTTGTTATTTTCGCAGAAAACAGATTTTTTCAGAAATTTTTTTGAAAAATATCCAATATTTTTCCCATTTTGCTGTTATATAAATGAAAGTAACTTTTGCTTTCTGTAACATCAGCAGTATCCAAAGCTAATCGCTTTTCGTAAAGAGGTAAACCGGAAGGGCATTCCCTGTGTGCAGGGGAATGCCCTTTTCGGTTTGTCATGCTCTGGATTATTCTGTAATTTCAGGATGAGCAGTCCAGCATTTTTCTCCGGATTGTTCCGGTTCTGTCGAATACCACTGCAATACCTCTCCGGTGACGGCATCAATATCCAGTATCATTGTGTAATATCCCTGTGAAAGTTCCTGTTCTGTCGGCTTAAAAATCAGATGCCAGACCGGAGTCAGAACATAGCCCTGAAAAATATCCCGGCTGTCGAAAATTGCTTCTGAAGCGTATTCTAATTTTCCGGATTGTAACATTCTTTCCTGCTCTAAGAAATCATCTGCAAGCTGAAAGGCTTTTTGTACATCAAGCAGAGTAATCCCCTGCATATTCGCTCTGTAATCCGTATACTGTATCTGTGAGGGCGGATTGATAAAATAATTGCTTTTCACATAGCCGATCTGATTTTTCTTGAATATGCCGATTTCAATATTGGTTCCCTGAATCCGTTTGAATGTATCAGAATCTGTACCGGATTCTGATACAATCGGCATATCACGGCTGATAAAAGCAAATCTGAAAATAACTGCCTGATTTCCGTCAGAGAAATTCTGAATCTCCAATTTTCCGTCAGAAATCTGATAATCAGAAGTATAAAACAGAGAATTTTTATTTTCCTGAGAATAAAGAAAATTTCTTGCTGTGTTCTGAAGTTCGGCAAGAGAAATTTCTTCTCCGTCCAGAAGCACGGTATCCGTCATGCCGGCATGAATGACTTCTGTATCCGGTGCAAACGTATATCCCTGAGCTGCTTCGTCATAGACTGTTTTCATAGGAATTACCCAGAGCGGTTCTGTCTGCTGATAGACAGAATCCGGATTCTCAGGAAAATCTTTTTGTTTCAGAAGCAATTCCTGTGTTTCGGTATGATAATTTAAAATCATCTGATCAGATTTATATTCCAGATTTTGAATATCTGCATATTCTTCTTCCGGAACGGCTGTGAAACTCATTTTCTTATCTGACATGATACAAGTCAGATTTTTTAAATTCAGTTCCTCGCCGGAGAAATTTTCCCATATCTCAGAAATTTTTTGAACCGTTTTTTCAGAAATCGCCTGTTTCTCGTAAAATCTCTGTTCGATACTGCCGACCATGCATTCTATTACTTCGATATTGCCTCCTATCTGAATCTTTTCTGTTTCCGGAAGTTCATCATTCCGGAGACCTCCGTAATCCAGCCACGGCTTCACCGTCTGAAATTCCGGAAGTGTTTCCGATTCTGTTTCTGATTCTGTAAGCAGAACAGTTTCTCTCATATTGCCGCCAAATGCGGATTCTTCCGGAGAAATCGTGTAAAGTACAGGCTGTTCCGGATTTTTCTCACAGGCCGAACAGCATAATAGTATTATTAATGCAGATAAATATAATAATAATTTTTGATCTTTCATCATCAGCACCCCTTGCTTTTTTTATATAAAAACAAATGACCTCCGGAAAATATGACACAATTTTCCGGAGATCATAAAATTTGTATATCTGCATAAATTCTGAATCAGGAATTTGTTTCTTCTGCTGAAATTTCGGCATCAGAAGCATCCGCTGTATCATCTTCCTTGAAATTCAGACCCGTTTCAAAGCTGACGGAACTGCCTGTGCTTGTACATCTGATATTGCCGTCACGGAATGTGACATATGTTTCGATATTTCTGTCTGCCAGTGCCTGAGCCGTTGAATCAGCATAATTTTCTTCATCGGTCGTAACAATGGCATATTCCGGTGTGACTTTATCCAGAAAATCGCCTAAATTCGCAACTTCACGGCCGTGATAGGGTTCTTTCAGGACATCACAGTCTCCGATGTCCATTAATTCTACAAGACGTTCCTGCATGGCATCGCCTGTGAATAAAAATACTTCATCATGATGTGTCATCTTGATCACAAGTGAATGGTTATTGTCATTGCCGTCATGATAGGAGTTCTGCTGACAGGGATATACTTCAAAATATGCATCATCCAGCGAAAATGTATAAGCGGATGTGATTAAATTCATACTCATATTTTTCGCACTCATTGCCTCGACCAGAGCAGAATATTCATCGCTTGGTTCGTCATAATCCGCACCGAATACATTGTTGACTGTAAATTCATTGATTACTTTCGCTGCTCCGCCGATATGATCCTGATCATAGTGTGTTAAAATCATATAATCAACTGTATCACGGCCGAGATAATTCAGACAGTTCCGTACTTTCTTGCCGTCTGTTTTTTCTCCGCAGTCGATCACGACAACGTGATTTTCTGTTGCAATGACAGCGGCATCCGCCTTGCCGACTTTCAGAAAATCGACAGTCAGATTATAAGTCTCTGTTGTTTCGACCGATACAGAACTTGCTGTATTTCCCGAAGACGTTCCGGATTCTGATGCTGTGCCTGAACAGCCTGTGAACAGCACTGCTGTTACAGCAAGCAGGGATACTAATTTTTTGACAGATTTCATAAATACAAGTCATCTCCTTTAATGATAGTAATATGATTATACACGATTAAAATTAAAACTAGATTAAAATCTTATGAAAATTCAGAAAAATTTTTTTATAAATAAACAGGCCATGCAGAGAAATGCATGACCTGCTGCTGTCAGATTCCGTTCAGACTGTACTGATGTGAAAATTTTTCAAAATTATCATTGAAATTCTTATTGCCAAACTTGACTTTATTTAAATAGCCGTGTGTCTCGAACGTGCTGTGTGAAGTCTCAATGACAGATACGGCGATATTGGAGCAGTGATCAGAAACACGCTCGAAATTATTCAGAATATCCGCAAGGACAAAGCCTGTTTCAATTGTACAGGTTCCGGCCTGCAAACGCTTGACATGATTGGCCTTGATGTCCCTTGTCAGATAATCAATTACCTGCTCTAAAGGCTCAATATCGGCGGCATCCGTTTCATCTACGGTTTTATAAACACGATAGGCACGTTCCAGAATATCTTCCAGAGCTTCTGTGAGCACATCCATTTCTTTCAGGGCATTTTCAGAAAACTGCAATTTTTTCTCATGGATTTCTTTGGCAATATCTACCAGATTGATGGCATGATCACCCAGACGCTCAAAATCTCCGATCGCCCTGAGCACCCGTGAAGATACCTGACTGTCATGCTCCGACAAGGCCTGCGAAGTCAGCTGTACTAACGTCGTACCGATTTTGTCTTCATAGTCGTCGAGCATGTCTTCGTTTTTGAGAACTTTCTCGGCTTTTTTTTTATCATAATCTGTCAGGAGCGAAATGCTCATGAACATGGTTTCTTTGGCAAGCTTTGCCATTTTTTTAGAGGCTTCATCACATTCTGTCACTGCGACAGAAGGCGTTGTCAGCAGTCTCTTATCAAGCAGTGCATGTTCTTCCTGCTGAGGTTCAGTTTCTTTATCAGGAAGAATCCAGTTTGCAATCTTTTCAAGCTGCTTGGCAAACGGCAGCAGTAAAATTGTCGTCAGAATATTGAATACTGTGTGTACAATTGCAATACCTACAGAATTAATAATCATATCCGAGAATGCAAAGCCGATTGTCATATCTAAAATTTCATACAGTGTCAGGAAAAATACTGTACCGATAATATTAAATGCAATGTGAATCACACCAACTTTCTTAGCATTTCGATTAACTCCGAAACTCGAAATCAGTGCTGTGACACAAGTACCGATATTCTGTCCCATGATAATCGGAATTGCCATGCCGAATGTGATGGCTTCGGAAGAATCGGCCAGTCTCTGCAAGATACCGATCGAAGCCGCAGAACTCTGAATCACACCGGTTACGACTGTTCCCACCAGAACACCTAAAATCGGATTATTGAATTTTGTCAGAAGCTGCTGAAATTCTTCGGAATCTTTGAGCGGAGCAACCGCATCGCCCATCAGAACCATACCGTACATCAGAACCGCAAAGCCAACCAGAATATTACCAATATCCTTTTTCCGGCCATTTTTCGACATCATAATCAGTACTGCACCGACCAGAGCGAAAATCAGCGAGAAATATTCCGGATTCAGAAGAGAAAGCCACAAAGGGCCATCCGTATCCACTCCCATCAGACAAAGCAGCCATGTCGTGAAAGTTTTACCGATATTCGAGCCGATAATGACCGTAACTGTCTGACTGACATCCATCATACCGCAGTTGACAAGCCCGACAAGCATAACCGTTACAGAAGAAGAAGACTGCAATACGATTGTAATAAACGTTCCCAGAAACAGACTCAGCCATGTATTGGAAGTCAGTTTCTTCAAAGCCTGTTCGAGCTTTCCGCCGGCCATTTTCTCCAGACCGGATGACATGACATTCATTCCGTACAGGAAGAATGCAAGCCCGCCGATGACCATGATCACCGCTAGTACAACATCTTTCACACCCATACTAACAACCGCCTTTCAAGTGGTTTCATTATATTTATCATAAGCCTGAAAGCTTAAAATAAGCTTGATTTCTGTGAATTTTCACATGTTTTTCAGGCCTTTTTCATCATAGCAGACGAATATAAAATGCAGTAGAGCAATTATGTTAAATCTGTGTAAAATCCTGTTTCTGCTTTGTTAAAAAAATACTCCCAAATTACTTCGGGAGTATGAATTTATATATTATCTTCATCTTTTCGTTTTTTGAATTCTTCCAGAGATACTTTGGTTTTGTCTATTTCCGAACCGCAGACAGGACAATACTTTGTTCTGTTTATGCCGAATCCTAATGATGTCCAGAATTTTCCGCATTTTTCGCACTTACAGTCAAAAATTACCGGAGGACCATAAAGAATCTGGCCTTCTTCAGGATTGAATTCAAAAGCTCCTTCTCCGGCTTTTGTACCGCAGTAAATACAGAACTGATGTTCTTTTGAAAGATGAGCACCGCAGTTTCCGCATCTGTCAGATTTTTTCATCAGGAAATTTCCTCAGCCGGAAAATCGTGTGCTTCTGCCCAGTCAAGCATAGCAGAGCCTGCCGGTGCATGAATCGTGCATTTGGTTTCGGAATCTTCCAGACCCCAGTTATTATAAATCAGCGTAGGATTTAAAATATATAAATCCTGCAATGCACAGCCTGTCAGCATTTCTTCCTGTGTATCCGTCACACTCGCCGGAATGGTTAATTCTGATAAAGAAATGCAGTTTGAGAAAGCCCCTCTGCCGATTGTTGTCACAGTACCAGGGATGGTAATATCTGTGAGACTCTCGCAGTCTGCAAAGGCCTGTTCGCTGATGAGCATCACACTGTCCGGAATCGTAATGCTTGTCACATCCCAGGCAGCTTCAAACGCATAATGACCGATTTCTGTCACCGGATAGCTTCCGATATGAGAAGGCACAACAATATCTGTTTCTTTGCCTGTGAAATCCGTGATCACAGCTCTATCCTCAAAGACTTCGTATTTCAGAGAATCCAGAGAAGTCGCACCGGCATCAATATCGACAGAATCCGGAATAATCGTTTCTTCCGGCGGTTCTGTTGTCGGGAAGATATAAACGGTATTGGAATCCGGATCATAAGAAGCATTCTCCGGCAGTTCAGATTCTGTCGGGCTTGCAGGTTCTTCGGGTTCCTGTGTAATAGATTTGGAGGCACATCCGCTGAACAGAATCAGCACAGATGCACAAAGTACAGCTAATTTTTTCATGCTTTTTTACCTCTCTGCTTTGCTCTCTGGGAATTATCCAGAATTCTCTTGCGGATTCTCAGACTTTTCGGAGTCACTTCCAGTAATTCGTCATCTGCTAAAAATTCCAGACAATCTTCCAGACTCATGATTCTCGGCGGTACCAGACGGAGTGCATCATCACTGCCGCTGGCTCTGGTATTGGTCAGATGCTTTCTCTTGCAGACGTTGACAACCAGATCATCCGCTTTCGGAGACATGCCGACTACCATGCCTTCATAAACCGGAATCCCTGCTCCGATAAAGAGTGTTCCTCTTTCCTGAGCGTTATATAATCCATAAGTTACGGCTTCACCGGATTCATGACAGATCAGAGAACCGACACTTCTTCTCGGAATATCGCCCTTGTAAGGCACATAGGAATCAAAAACGCTGCTCATGATGCCTTCGCCTCTGGTATTTGTTAAAAATTCGCTTTTATAGCCGAACAAGCCTCTTGACGGAATCAGAAATTCCAGACGGGTTCGGCTTCCCTGCGGCTGCATGGACTGAAGCTCGCCTTTTCTGGTACCCATTTTTTCCATGACAGTGCCGACACATTCTTCCGGAACGTCGATTACAAGTCTTTCCTGGGGTTCACATAATTTGCCGTTGATCGTCTTATATAATACTCTCGGAGTCGAAACAGAAAGCTCATAGCCTTCACGACGCATATTTTCTACTAGAATAGACAGATGCATTTCTCCACGGCCTGCCACTGTGAAAGAATCTGTATTATCCGTTTCGGAAACTCTCAGAGAAACGTCTTTTAATAATTCTTTGAATAATCTCTCACGAAGCTGACGGGAGGTCACAAATTTGCCCTCTTTTCCGGCAAACGGACTGTCATTGACAGAGAATGTCATTTCTACAGTCGGCTCGCTGATATGCGTGAACGGCAGAGCTTCCGGTGCTTCCGGGGCACAGATCGTATCACCGATCGTAATATCTGCAATACCGCTCATGATGACAATATCTCCGACTTTTGCCGTTTCTGTATTGACCTGTGCTAAACCCTGCATCTGTGCCAGAGATACTACTTTCGACTGATTTTTCTTGTCCGGAATATTGTCATTTACGACAACAATCGGCTGATTGACTTTGACTGTACCTCTCTGGATTCTGCCGACAGCAATTCTTCCGACATATTCGTTATAATCAATCGAAGATACTAACATCTGGAACGGCTCATCCGGTTCGCCCTCCGGAGCAGGAATATGATTTAAAATTATCTCAAACAAGGGTGTCAGGTCTGTTCCCGGTACGTCTTTATCCAGGGAAGCGGTTCCGCTTCGGCCGGAACAGTACAGAATCGGGTTTTCCAGCTGTTCGTCATCGGCATCGAGATCTAATAACAATAACTGAACTTCATCAGCGATTTCATCCAGTCTTGCATCGGGTCTGTCGATCTTGTTCACAACGATAATAATCTTATGACCCATTTCGAGAGCTTTGGATAATACAAATCTTGTCTGCGGCATAGGGCCTTCAGCGGCATCGACTAAAAGCACAACACCGTCTGCCATCGAGAGAACACGCTCTACTTCTCCGCCGAAATCGGCATGTCCGGGGGTATCAATGACATTGATTTTCACACCGTTATACTGTACTGCCGTATTTTTCGCTAAGATCGTAATACCTCTTTCACGTTCAATATCATTCGAGTCCATGACACGCTCGGCAACGGTCTGATTCTCACGGAATACACCGCCCTGCTTCAGCATTTCGTCCACAAGCGTTGTCTTGCCGTGATCGACATGGGCAATGATTGCCACGTTTCTTAAATCTTCTCTGATCATGATATAGCATTCACCTTTTCCTGATTTAGTTTTTTTCAAATTTCAGTATAGCACATATTTTTGAAAAATGCAAGTTTTTCGGGAAAATATGACATTCTGACGAAGTAACGGGCCTTTCCTGAAAAAATTTTGTGAGAATCACAACAGTATGTTTTCTATTGCCATGAAAATATTCTGTCATACCAATGCAGATTATATTCTCGGCCTGGCACATATCCGCTGTTCCTGTTCAGATTTATGATATGCAGGTGTAAAATTTCTGAAAATGCCTTGAAAGATGTTGCATTTTTGTTTTTAATATGCTATAATATAAAATATATCTGAAAATTTTCATCCGGATATAATTCAAGAGAGGAGTTTTTTTATTTATGTGTGGAATCGTTGGCTATGTCGGCAAACGTGATGCAGCTGATGTCCTGATGGATGGCCTTTCTAAACTCGAATACAGAGGCTATGACTCCGCAGGAATCGCTGTTTTTGAAAATGAAGTAATCAAAGTCGCAAAATCCAAGGGAAGACTTGCGGATTTACAGGCAAAAATGGATCAGGATGGAAAGCCCTCCGGTCATGCCGGAATCGGTCATACCAGATGGGCGACTCACGGAGAACCCTCCGACAGAAATTCCCATCCGCATGGCGGCGGTAATGTAACGCTGGTGCATAACGGCATTATTGAAAATTATAAAAAATTAAAAGAATTTTTATTGGCAAAAGGCAGAAATTTCGAGAGCGATACAGATACAGAAGTCATTGCTCAGCTGCTGGATTATTACTATGAAGAAAATCACGGCAATCCGATAGAAGCCATTGTCAAAACCCTCAAAGAACTCGAAGGCTCTTATGCTCTGGGTGTTGTATTCGCTGATTTTCCGGACAGAGTGTTCGCATTAAGAAAAGAAAGTCCGCTGATCGTCGGCATCGGCGAGGGTGAAAGCTTTATCGCTTCGGATGTGACGGCTATTTTACAGTATACAAAAAATTACTATCTGCTCGAACCCGGTGAAATTGCCGTACTCAGCAAGCAGGAAGCAAAAGTTTATGATCTGCATTATCAGAAAGTCGAAAAAGAACTCAAAACAGCTGACTGGGATGTCAGTGCGGCTGAAAAAGGCGGCTATGAGCATTATATGCTCAAAGAAATTCACGAACAGCCGGAGTCTATCAAAAAAACGATCACGCCCAGAATCGAAAACGGTCTGCCGAATCTGGAAGAATGCGGCATTACTCCGGAACGGCTCATGCAGTTCAATAAAATTCATATTGTCGCCTGTGGTACGGCTATGCATGCCGGCATGGTAGGCAAGTATGTGATCGAAAAGCTTGCTAAAATCTCTGTCAATGTCGATATTGCTTCAGAATTCAGATACAGAGAACCGCTCGTCAGCGAGAAGGATTTAGTAATTATCATTTCACAGTCCGGTGAAACTGCCGACAGCCTGGCTGCTCTCAGACTGTCTAAACAGCTCGGTGCCAAAACTCTTGCAATTGTCAATGCAAAAGGCAGTTCTATCGCAAGAGAAGCCGATATGCTGATTTATACCCATGCAGGCCCTGAAATCGCTGTTGCTTCCACAAAAGCCTATATGGTTCAGATCGCTGTGATGTATCTGTTCGCTTTTGAACTGGCTCTCGCTAACAAGAAAATCGACGAGGCAGAATGCCGCCGCCTGACTGCATTATTGCAAGGCACTCCCGATCAGATTTCCAAAATTCTGGAACATAAAGAAATGACCCAGATGATCGCTTCTGAATTAATCACTGCTGACAGTCTGTTATATATCGGCCGTGGCCTGGATTATGCCCTCAGTATGGAAGGCTCTCTGAAATTAAAAGAAATTTCTTATATCCATTCTGAATCTTATGCTGCCGGTGAACTCAAACACGGTACCATCTCGCTGATTACAGAAGAAATGCCCGTCATTGCCGTTGCAACACAGCAGAATCTGTTTGACAAAACCATCAGCAATATCAAAGAAGTCAAGGCAAGAGGTGCTAAAGTGATTCTTGTCAGCCGTGACAGCTATCAGCCTGAAAAAGATGTCGCTGATTTCAAGTTCGGTCTGCCGGAATATGAAGATCTGCTTATGCCGATGCTCGCTGTTGTGCCCTTGCAGTTAATTGCTTATTATACTGCTGTACTCAAGGGTACTGATGTGGATAAGCCCAGAAATCTGGCTAAATCCGTTACTGTAGAATAAGGATGAGAAAACTCTATGAAAAAATTACTGTTTGTGCTTGCTGCCGCCGTCCTGACGGCAGCAATGCCGCTGTATGCCTATGCGGAGGAAGCTCCTGCTGATCCTCCCGCAGAGCAGGAAACTGCTGCAGAAACCCGTCCGGAAGATATGTTCACTTATACTGTCAATGTCGCCGGCAGAGCCGAAATCACAGATTTTACGGTTTCTGATACCTATACCGGGGAACTGGTCATCCCCTCACAGCTGGACGGCCATGATGTCGGCTATCTGGATAATGCAGCTTTCATGAATGCCAAAGGCCTGACAAGCGTTACCATTCCGGCAACTGTCTCGGATATCGGCAATTCTGTCTTTTTCGGCTGTGAAAATCTGGAAAAAATTCATGTCGAAGCAGGTAACCCTTATCTGGCTGAAATTGATGACGGCGTACTGGTTGCGGATAATAATCAATTTTTAGTCGCTTATCCTGCCGCAAGAGCAGGAGAAAATTATCCGATTCCGGCTTCTGTGGATGAAATCGCTCCCGGATGTTTCGGATTTGCCAAAAATCTGAAAGAAATTACCATCCCTGAAAAAGTTCAGTATATTGATAAATGGGCTTTTGCCTATTCCAAACTGGAAAAAGTCAATATTTCTTCCATGCAGATTGATGACTATGCTTTCGCTTATTGTGATAATCTGCATGAAGTGATTTTAAATCCCGGTCTGGAAAGTATTTATGATGCGGCTTTCAGTGTGTGTCCGGCTCTGACAGAAATCAATCTTCCGGATACACTGACTTATATCGGACAGGCCGCTTTCAGCGGTACAGGCCTGACAAGTGTTACCATTCCGGCAAGTGTGGATGAAATTGATTACTGTGCATTCGGCTATGACAGAGATCTGCATACAGTCGGCGGTTTTGTAATTTACGGACAATCCGGCTCAGAAGCGGAATATTATGCAACTGCTGTCGATCCTGACAATGACTATGAAAATAATTTTACATTCATTGCTACTGATCTGACAGAAACTCAGCCGGAAACTTCTGCCGAAACTCCCGAAACTGCCGTCATCACGGAAACCAATGCCGAGGGAGAAGTCATCACGGAACAAATTACCATCCCTCCGGAAGAAACGACCGAAGCAGGCATGACCGGTATTCTCGGTGCGGAACTCAAAAATAATAATTTCTTGCAGATTGTGCTTGCGACTGCCGGCGGAATTGCTGTTGTGCTTGCTCTGACACTGATTATCCTCTCTGTCAGAAAACCAAAGAAAAATGATTCAGATCAAGAGGATGAGAAATGATGAAACTGTTTAAAATCATTTCCGGACTTCTGACAAGCCTCTGTCTGCTGATGCCGCTGTCTGTCAGTGCAGAAGAAGTCGTTCAGACATCCGGCGGCTATTCTCAGGATGGTCTTTGGTATTATAATGACTATGGCGATGGCACTGTTTCTGTCGTATGTCAGGATAATACGATTGAAGAAGCTGTTATTCCGTCTGAAATTGACGGGCATAAAATCACAATGGTAGAGCTGGACTGCTTTAAAGATAATACCAGTCTGAAAAAAGTCACTCTGCCTGATACAATTACTGTTCTGGAAGACTATGCTTTTTATTTATGCTCCGGTCTGGAAGAAATCAATATTCCCGCCAGTGTTCAGAAATTCGGCTTTCAGACATTCTATGGCTGTTCCAGTCTGAAAGAAATTTCCGTTCCGGCCGGTGTGACCGAAATCGAGGGCTATACTTTCGACGGCTGTACTGCTCTTGAAGCCGTGCATGTAGAGAAAAATAATCAGAATTATAAAGACCAGGACGGAATTTTATTCACAAAAGACGGCTCTGATCTGATTCTCTATCCTGCTGCAAAAACCGGAAAACAATATGCTGTTCCGGATGGCTGTACCAAATTAGAGGGTTATGCTTTTATGGCAAATTCTGATCTGGAGCAGATCAATCTGAATGCTGTTTCAGAAATGGGCGAAGATGTTTTCTATTACTGTACCTCTCTGCAATCTATCACGGTTCCGGACGGAATCACCATGCTGACCGGTGCTGCATTCGGGAACTGTACTTCCCTGAAACGTGTCACTCTGCCGGAAACTCTTGAAACAATCGGCTCAGGCTGTTTCTATAACTGTCTTCAGCTGGATGAAATTACCATTCCGGATTCTGTGACGACAATCAACAGCAATGCTTTTTTTAACTGCCCTTCTCTGACTACAATCAGAGTTTCCCGGAATGTTACCACTGTCGGCGATTATGCATTCGGCTTCTATTCCGGCGAGGAAGAAGAACCACAGCTTCTGCCTGATTTTGAACTTGATGCCGATAACGGCACCGCTGCTTTTGCATATGCAGTCAAATTCAATGTCAGATGTACAGGCGGTGTCACACAGGGAATTGTCTTTGTCTATATCATGATCGGAATTGTCGCACTGGTAATCATTGCTGTGATCGTTCTTATAGTCATGCAGAAACGCATTCAGAAACAGCGTGAATTATTCTGACAGGAGAAAGTTATGAAAATCTTGAAAAAATTAAGCTTTTTTGCCGTTTCCGGTCTGATGCTCATGCAGATGTTTCCGGTTTCTGCCTATGCGGAAAGCTCAGATTTCAGATATACACTGAAACCTGACGGAACAGCAGAAATTTCCTGTATCAATACACAGATCGAAACCGCAGAAATCCCCTCGGAAATAGACGGCCATAAAATCACCGCTCTTGCCGAAAACTGCTTTGCTGACTGCACGCAGCTCAGAGAAGTGCAGATTCCCGAAACTCTGACAGAAATCGGCAGCTATGCATTCTATAACTGTTCGGCTCTCGAAGAACTGCAAATTCCTGCCGGTGTTACAACCATTGCTTCTTATGCATTTGAAGCGACTCCGGATATGATTTTATTTTCAGTTGATGAAAATAATCCGGCCTATCAGTCGCCGGATGGGGTGCTGTATACCAAATCCGGTTATACACTCGTTAAATATCCGGAATCCAAACCCGATACCAGCTATCAAATTTCAGATTCCTGTCAGGAAATCGCTGACTGGGCTTTTATCGGTGCTCAGTATCTGGAGCAGATTGATCTGAATCATGTGCAGAAAATCGGTGAAGATGCTTTCTGCTGGTGTATCGGTCTGAAAAATATCACGATTCCGGACGGTGTGGAAGAACTCAAAGGTGCAGTATTCAGCTATTGTGAGAATCTCGGACAGGTGACACTTCCGGCTTCTGTGAAATCCATCGGCAACAGGTGTTTTTATTCCTGTACGAATCTGAAAACAGTGAATCTTTCAGAAGGTCTGATTAAAATCGGTGAATATGCTTTCTGTCACTGTACGGCTCTGAAAGAATTAGCTATCCCGAAAAGCCTGACAGGAATCAACATCGACTGTATGGGCTATTATTATGACGAAGAAAAAAATACTTATCTGCTTCAGGATGATTTTAAATTATATGTCTATAAAAATTCAGCGGCCTGGAAATATGCTGTTACCAATCAAATCGAATATGAATATATCCAGACCGGAACGATTTATTATATCCTGATCGCAGCAGTAATAATTATTATTATTATATTAATAATTGCCATTCTCAAAGTGCTCAGAAACAGGAGGGCAGAATCATGAATCTAAAAAAAATAGCTGTCTTTCTGACAGCATGTCTGTGTATGCTGTTCTGCATTCCTGTGGCAGTCTATGCCGAATCTGCACAGCAGACAACAGAATCTGATGTTCAGACCTATACAGACGGTTCTTTTACTTATGCCTATGTGGACGGCGGTGTAGCTCTGTATTCCTGCGATACCAGCACACTTGCCGTGAATCTTCCGGATGAATCCAACGGCAGAAAAATTGTCGAAATCTCGGATGCTGCTTTTTATCAGTGCAGTAAGCTGGAATATATCAGCTTTGGAAAATATATCAAAAAAATCGGCAGTTATGCCTTTCAGGGCTGTACTTCCCTGAAAAGTATCGAGATTCCGGATTCTGTCGAAGAGATCGGTGAATATGCATTCGGCTCGTGTACACAGCTTGAGGAAATTAAATTCCCTGATCAGATCAAGACATTTCCGGAAGGCCTCTGCTTTGAGTGCATTATGCTCGAAAAAATTAATTTCCCCAAAAATCTTGAGAGTATCGGCTTATCTGCATTTTATAACTGCAATTTATTCAATCCTCCGGCATTTCCGGACGGATTACAGAAAATCGGTGATTATGCCTTTGCGTTCTGCTATGCTGTTATGAGTGCCGAACTCCCTGCTTCTGTGACAGAAGTCGGCTCGGCGGCTTATTACGGCTGTGTCAATATTACAGAATTTACAGTTCCGAAACAGCTCGAAAAACTCGGAACGCTGATGTTTATGGGCTGTTCCAGCCTGTCAGAATACAAAGTCGAGGACGGAAATCCGACTTATACCGTTCAGGACGGTGTTTTATACAAAGACGATATGAAAACACTCTATGCCTATCCGTGCGGAAAAACAGAGACTTCGTTCACTGTTCCGGAGGGTGTTACAGTTATCTATGATGCTGCCTTTTTCTCGGCTTTGAGTCTGGCAGAAATCAATTTTCCGTCAAGTCTGCAATATGTCGGAGCAGGGGCTTTTGAATACTGTTCGGAACTCACAGAAATCAATCTGCCGGAGGGTACGGAAATTATCTATGAAAATGCCTTTGCTGACTGTACAGGCTTATCAGAAGTTCATCTTCCGGAGAGTCTGAAAAGCATCGGCAATTATGCATTTTATGCATGTCCGTCTCTGAAAGAAGTCACAATTCCCAAAAACTGCAAAAATATTGGTGATTATGCTTTCGGCTATACGGACGGCACGGAAAAAGACGAGCAGGGAAATCCTGTTCCGGTTAAGATCGAGGGCTTCAAACAGCACGGCGGGACAGATTATTCCAGAATCATATTGATTATCATCGGTGTGCTGGTACTCGGACTGATTATCTTTATTTTAATAAAAATCATCAAGAAAAATCAGATGACTCCCGAAGAACATGAAGAAATCATTCAGGCCGATATTAAGGCCGAAGATGCACAATATGCTAAAATTCTGGATGATATTCAGGATTCTGAAAATCAGAAATAAAAATCAGCACAGTAATCATGTATTACTGTGCTGTATTTTTTACAGAATCAGGCAGATCAGACCGGAACAGCCCTCGTTGATAATTCGTTCAAGAGTTTCCTGTAATTTCATACGGGCTTCTACCGGCATCTTGAACAGTTTGTTATGCAGACCCTCATTGACAAGCTCATGCAGGGATTTTCCAAAAATATTGGAACTCCAGATTTTTGTCGGATCTTCTTCAAAGCCCTGTAATAAATACATGACAAGTTCTTCGCTCTGCTTTTCGCTTCCGACAATCGGACTGACTGTCGTATTGATTCCGGCTTTCATCATATGAATAGACGGAGCCGAGGCTTTCAGTCTGACACCGTATTTGCCGCCTTGTTTAATAATCTCCGGTTCTTCGAGGCTTAATTCTTCCATTGTCGGCATTACAATGCCATAGCCTGTGGCCTCGACCTCTTTTAAAGCAGGTTCTAACCGGGAATAGGCTTTTCTGACTTCGCATAATTCTTTCAGAATTTCGAGCAATGCACCCTCGTCAGGAATTTCCAGCCCTGTGGTTTCGCTCAGAATATTGAAAAACAAGGCATGATCGAGTGTGACAGTAATCGTCACACAACCTCTTCCCAGATCAATTGCAGAACTTTCTGCATGCAGAATATACTGACAATTGCAGATCGGCTTTGCCAGTGCGGAAGCATCCTCTACAGTAACAAGATTCTGAGCGGCTTCCCTGATCGCTGAGAAAACTTCCTGTTTTACCGGATGTCCTTTCTCCAGCATCGAAATCCAGCCCGGCATGGCGAAATTGACTTCTTTTACAGGAAAAGCATATAATAAAGCCGTTAAAATCTGCTGAATGTCCTGTTCCTGTAACTGTGTACAGCTGACGGGCAGTACAGTCGTATGATATAATTCCTGCATCTGTGTCGCAAGAGTACGGGCTTCTTCGGTATCAGGATCGACACAGTTCAGAAGAATAATAAACGGCTTGCCGAGTTCCTGTAATTCTTTGATGACACGTTCTTCACATTCGGCATATTCCGAACGGGGAATATCTGAAATACTGCCGTCGGTTGTGACTACGAGTCCGATTGTCGCATGTTCCGTGATGACTTTCTGTGTGCCGATTTCTGCGGCCATATTGAACGGGATTTCTTCATCAAACCAGGGAGTCATGACCATACGGGGCATTTCGTTTTCAATATAGCCCAGCGAACTCGGAACAATATAGCCGACACAATCAATCATTCTTGCCCGGAATTTCGCACCGTCCTGAAGCTGAACGCTGACGGCTTCTTCCGGAATGAATTTCGGTTCTGTGGTCATGATCGTCTTTCCGGCGGCGGACTGCGGCAGTTCATCCACGGCACGTTCTTTTTTATAATCGCTTTCGATATTGGGAATCACAAGGGTTTCCATAAAGCGTTTGATCAGAGTCGATTTTCCGGTTCTGACAGGGCCTACCACGCCGATATAAATATCACCGCCGGTACGCTGTGCAATATCGCTGTAAATATCTTTCATGTGATACCTCCTGTATTTAGCTGATAATCGGAATCAGCAGCATCTGATTTTCAGAAAGCTGTTCCTGTGTGAGATCATTTTCTTCCAGAATGGCATCCACACTCGTATGGCAGCGTTTTGCAATCTCCCAGACAGATTCCTGTGCCTTGCCGAAATATAATTTCAGAGCATAATGCTCCTGAAATTTCTCATCTTCCTGAACAGAAATATCAGAAAGAACTTCTGTTTCTGTACAGTGTGTGACAGAGCCTTCCATCCGGAGTTCAGTTTTCAGCGATACTTCCGAGGCTCCGGAAAGCGTATAAGAACAGTTTTCTGCACAGGCTCTTGCTTCAATTCTGTCGGCAGGGGAGAGGTTCTGCATCGGAAAACGATGTTCAAACGATTCTTCTTTTTCGAGCAGCCGGGGCATTCCGGAATTTTCCCGGACAAGCACATAACAGCAGAGCATTCCGCTGATGCAGATTTCAGAATTTTCAATCACAGTGGTCAGATTTTTAATATCACACCAGGCATCATAAACACAGTCCAGCTCTGAATCAGAACAAGCCAGTTTTGTACTGCATACCAGCATTTCCGAGAATGGCACCGGTGCTCCGCTTGTGAGCAGTTTCGTGCTCCGGACAGTACAGGGATATTCTGTCGAAAAAGCATCACAGACAAGCGATTCGGAAGCAATTCTGAATGCTGTGCAGGATACCCGGAGTTCTGCTTCACAGCGAAGCACCCGGATATCTCCGTTTTCATCAGTCACCGGCTTCAGATCGCAGGAAACTGCCGAGCAGATGACCTGTATTTCGTCCTGATCTTCTATATTTTCCAGTTCTGTCATCTGACTGTACGGAATCCGGAATGACATCGGCTCTAAACTGCCGTCGCCGTCTTTTTCGCAGGCATAGAGAATCTGAATCTGTAAACTGCCCTGTACCATGAGTTTTCCGGAGATCAGCTTATAGCTCTGCTCTACCGGAACAGTTTCACAGCGTACCACTTGCAGCAAAGGCGGTTTGGTACTGCCCAGCTCCAGTTCTTCGGATAAAATAATATGACTGATATGATGCATTCTTTTGGCCTGATACCGGAAAGGCTTTTTCTGAATCTGCATATTTTTTCCGAAAATATCAGAAAGAGCCTCCTGCTGATGTTCCGTACAGGTTCTGATCCGGACGGTAACCGCTCCACGGACATCCAGTCTCCGGCGGCTGACGGCACGGCAGTTGACATAATCTATCACAGGCTGAATCTCCTGAATGCTGACCGTCCCGGAGGGCAGTTCCGCAGTTCGGGAGAAATGCAGAGTCTGTGTCACACATTGCAGAACATGACTGTTTTCGCTGCAATATAAAATTCTGATTTCGGCGGCAAGTTCATAAGATAATCTGTTATCACTTACAGATTCGCTGATCACAGAGGGGGTGACAAAGCATTTGATCAATTTGCAGACATCGGGGTAATAATCCGGCAGAACATAGTCCAGCTCCAGACTTTGTTCCTGCATGATACTGCCGGAGGGTTCGGCGGCAGAAATGGCAGTTCGGTTTGTTCGCAGTTCCATAGAAATTCCAAGACCTCCTTGATTTCTCTGTTACTGCATTCTATGCAGGGAATGTCCGTGATATGCAGAATAAAAAAAGTCCGGACGAATCCGGACTTTATATTTATATACAAAATTCGCTCTTAGTCGCTGACATACGGCAGGAGGGCAATGTGTCTTGCTCTCTTGATGGCAACAGTCAGTTCACGCTGATGGAAAGCACAAGTACCTGTCACACGGCGGGGCAGGATTTTAGAGCGTTCTGTCATGCACTTCTTGAGTTTTGTGATGTCCTTATAGTCAATTCTCTCCACACGGTCAACACAGAACATGCAAACCTTTTTGCGGGGACGCTTGGAAGGACGGGAAGTTCTCTCACGTTCCATAGTTCAAATACAACTCCTTTCTGTAAAAAAATCAAAAACAGGAAAGCAAATCAGAACGGCAGAGAGCCGTCACTGATAATTTCTTCAAAATCGTTGAAGTCGCCGCCGCCCTGTGCATTGCCGCCGCCGCCGAGCTGAACATCTTTCGGCTGTGACTGCTGCTGAGGCGGAGCATTGTTAAAATCCGGCTGATTGTTATTGTAGTTATTGTTGTTATAATTGCCGCCGTTGTTATTGTAATTATTGTTGTGATAGCCGCCGTTATTCTGATAACCGCCGCTGCCGTTATTATTGTTATTGCCGTTTCTTGTCGGGTCAGAAAGCAGGAAACTTACGCTGTCTGCAATAATCGTATCACGATACTGCATTACCCCATTATTGTCCTGATAATTGTCGTTCTGAATTTTACCCTCAATCAGAATCGGCTTGCCTTTGGTATAATACCGGCTGACATGTTCAGCCAGCTTTCCGAAACAAGTGATTCTGAAATAATCAGATTTTTTTTCTTCACCCGGCTTTGTGTAACTGCGTTCTACTGCAATGCGAAAACGACAGTAAGCCATGCCGTTCTGACTCATACTGAATTCAGGATCGGCTACTAATCTCCCCATAAAAATAAGTTTGTTCATAAAAAAACCTCCCCAATAGTTTTTTCTTACTTGGTTGTAACCAGTGCACGAAGCACACCGTCAGTCAGATTCAGACGGCGATTCAGTTCAGCCGGAAAATCCGGTGCAGATGTGAAAGTATACAGTACATAGTAACCTTCTGTCTCGTAATTGATCGGGTATGCCAGCTTGCGCTTGCCCCATTCATTGACTTCTTCAGTTAAAGAACCGTGTCTTTCGATTACGCCCTTGAATTTCTCAATCAGCTTTCTCAAGGCTTCTTCCTCGTTCTTGAGGCTGAAAACAACCATTGCTTCATAAGATTCGCTTAATTTTGCCATTTCTCACAGCACCTCCTTCTGGATTCCGCCTGCTTTCAGGAAACAGGCAAGGATTTTAAAATACAGCTGTATCAGAACAGCTACATATTATTATAGCATAATTCCAAAAGCTTGTCAAGCATTTTTTTCAAAAAAATCAGGATTCCAGCTGAAGCAGTTTTTCCATATTGTCTTCATCATGATTCTGCATCAGAAATGCCGAAACATCTTTGAAATTCTCGTGAATATAATTCTGGAACACCGTCTTGTCCGTGTTGAGTGTCACGGTCATCAGGACAGCTAACGGAATTTTATAAGCCGGATTTTTCAGC
Organism: Oscillospiraceae bacterium; assembly: GCA_017483465.1. Classification (GTDB taxonomy): domain Bacteria; phylum Bacillota; class Clostridia; order Oscillospirales; family Ruminococcaceae; genus UBA3855. The sequence goes on along the minus strand of JAFUWN010000009.1, from coordinate 70,157 downwards.
TGCCGGAAAAAGATTTTTCTGCGGGAAAGTTCTTTTTCTGTCCAGAAGCGGATTAATAAATTTTCATCTGCATTTTTATCTTCGCTGAGTTCAATCCGGACATGACAGCCCTTTCTGTACAAATGCAGCAGCCGGATGTGATCAAACAGGCCGGAGCTTCCGCATTCTGTCGTATCGTGAATGGCCAGCTTTTTTAATTCCGTACAGCAGGAGAAAGCATGTTCCTGTACTTTTGTGACATGTTCCGGGATATGCATCTGCGTGAGACCGGCACAGCCTAAGAACGTATTTTTCCGGATTTTGGTCAGATTTGCCGGAATACGCACCTGTTTCAGACTGACACAGTTCATAAATGCCCCTTCGCCCAGATCGGTCAGCGATTCCGGAAGCTGAACGGTTTTCAGCTGCCAGCAGTCGGAAAAAGCCCATTTTCCGATTTTCTGAACACCTGCCGGAAGTGTGAGGCTGTTCAGCGAATAACATCCGGCAAAGGAACGGGTTTCCAGTTCCGTGACCTGTTCCGGAATGCTGACAGTATGCAGAGCCGTACAGCGTTCAAATGCACTGATTCCGATTGACTGTAAATTTTCGGGCAGAGAAAAATTTTCCAGTCCGGTACAGAAATAGAAAGCTCTTGCCGGAATTTTTCTGAGCCTGTCCGGAACGGAAATTTTTTCCAGATTCAGACAGCCTGAAAAAATTTCCTCCGGAATTTCTTTCAGTGCTTCCGGAAGTGTAATTTCCTGCAAGGCTGTGCATTTCATGAATGCACTTTTGCCGATCTGTTCCGGACAGCCTGAAAAATGCAGTTCTTTCAGGACTCTGCAATCATAGAAAGCATGGTCTTCGATGCAGTTTACAGATTCCGGGACAGTGAAAGAGCTTAAAGACGGATTCCGGAAAAATGCCCATGATTCGATTTTATCCTCCTGCATAACAAATTCTCCTCTGATCAATTCAGGCTGCTAAGACCGGAACAGCAGGAAATACATCAATACAACATGTATTGCCAGAGCCAGGAAATTCAGCACCCAGAAATATTTTTTCTTTGTCTTGTGATGAAAGCACTCCATACCGCACAGAGCACCGAATGCTCCGCCGAGAAAGGCGGTCAGGAACAGGATATTCTCCGGAATTCTCCAGAGATTTTTCTTTGCTTTGTTCTTGTCTGTGCCGTAAAGTGCAAATGCAAGCAGATTAATTATAAAATAAAATATAAGAATTGCAGTATCTTTTTTGGCAGAAAGAACAGCAAGATCTGTATTCATGAAAATCACCTGACTTTATTATAACAGATTCTAAATTATCTGTCAAGAAACACATTGCAGGAAAATTCTGATTTTTATCAGAAACTACTTGTTTTTTTCTACAAAATATGTTAAAATATAAATTAAGATTTTTATTTCGATGGGAGTTTTTTTTATGACAGAACAAAACTATACTTTGATCGGCCATCCGCTGGGGCATTCCATGTCGCCTTGGATTCATGAGAGATTATTCAGATTATCCGGAAAACAGGCCGGCTATCACCTGACAGATATTGCTCCGGAAGAGCTGGAATCCAGAATTCCGGAACTCAAGAAATTAAACGGCTTTAATATTACCATTCCGTATAAAACAGAAATCATTCCGTTTCTTGACAAGCTCGATGAAAGTGCAAAATTATTCCATTCTGTGAACTGTGTCGCAAACGGAACAATCAGCATTGGCTATAATACCGACTGTGACGGCTTTCTGAGAAGCGTTCCGAAACTGGAACATAAAAAAATATTATTGATCGGCTGCGGCGGTGTCGGCCGGATGATGGCGATTGCCTCTGTACTGCGACATGCTGATCTGACAATCTCTGAACCCGATCAGTCCAAAGCAGAGGCTCTTGTACAGGAAATCAAAGCACTCGAAGAAAAAGCCCATCAGATGGCCGCAGGAGTCGGAAAAGTTTCTGATACAGAATATCAAGTACGTCTCGCTCCGGCAGATTCTCTTGATGAAGCTTTTGATTTGATCATGAATGCTTCTCCTGTCGGCATGTATCCCAATACTGACCGCTGTCCGGTGAGTGATGCTCTGATTCAGAAATGCTCTGCCGTCTTTGATGTAATCTATAATCCGACAGAAACTCTGCTCATGAAAAAAGCAAGAAAAGCCGGCAAAACGCCTGTCGGAGGCTCTGCCATGCTGGTATGGCAGGCCGTCAGAGCACATGAAATCTGGTATAATTCCAGATTCCAGCGTGAAGACATCGAAAATCTGATTTCTGAAATGGAACAGGAAATTAATCAGAATTTTAAAACCGAAAAAAAGGAGAAATCAGCATGACTATCTTTCTCTGCGGATTTATGGGCTGCGGCAAATCTACGATCGGTGAAAAATTAGCCGCAAAATTAAACTGCGATTTTATCGATATGGATGACTATATCGAACAGCAGGCAGGTATGAAAATTCCTGAAATTTTTGAAAAATTCGGTGAACCTCATTTCCGTGATCTGGAAACACAGGCTGTCCGTGATCTGGCTGACCGCTCCGGAGTCATCTCCTGCGGCGGCGGTGCAATGCTCCGGGAGGTCAATGCCGAAATCGCCCGTCAGCATGGCTATGTGATTCTGCTTGATGTGCCGTTCCGTACCTGCTATTTCAGAATTGCCGATTCTGACAGACCCATTGTGAAAAAAAATACCCGTCAGCAGCTTGAAGCACTATATAACACCCGTTATGTAATTTATAAAAAACATGCCACACATATTGCCGATGCTTCTCACAGTCCGACAGCAGCTGTTTCTGAAATTCTGAACATTCTGGGAATTTCTCCCGAAGAAATCCAATCATAACATAAACAGGAGTATTGAATTTATTATGTTGATCTATAATGCTGAAGTTTATTCCATGACCGAAGATATGCATTTTTATGGCTATGTCGAAATTCAGGACGGCAAAATCACGGCCGTCGAACAGGGCAGACCGGATTCTGTGACAGAAGCAGATATTGATGCCGAAGGCGGTCTGCTGTTCCCCGGTTTTATCGATGCTCATACCCATCTCGGCATTATCGAAGACGGAATCGACTTCGAGGGGGATGACTGCAATGAAATTTCTGATCCGTTCACACCGCAGTTAAGAGCGATTGACGGCATCAATCCGTATGACAGATGTTTTTCAGAAGCTCTCCGGAATGGTATTACCTCTGTGCTTGTCTCTCCGGGAAGTGCCAACGCCTGCGGAGGAGAAATGCTCCTGATGAAAACTTTCGGCCGCTGTACCGACGAAATGATGATTCAGCCCTGTGGTATGAAATTCGCTCTCGGTGAGAATCCGAAATCTGTCTACAGCGACCGTGACGAAATGCCCGTCACCCGTATGGCAACGGCCGCCCTTATCCGTGAGGGACTCCAGAAAGCAAAACTCTATTCCGAACGCTTACAGCGTTTTGAAGAACATCCCGATGAAGAAGAACCCCCGGAATATGATGCCAAATGTGAAGCTCTTCTGCCGCTTCTCGAAGGCGATGTCAAAGCTCATTTTCATTGCCATCGTGCCGACGATATCTGCACAGCTGTCAGAATTTCAAAAGAATTCGGCCTTGATTTTGTGATCATCCACGGAACAGGAGCACATATCGCCGCTGATCTGTTTGGGGAATGGGGCTTGTCTATGATTGTAGGCCCTGTCATCTGTGACAGATGCAAACCGGAAATGAGCAAGCTCGAAATCTCAAATGCGGCGAAATTATATGAAAAAGGCGTGCATATTGCCATCTGTACCGATCATCCGGAAGTTCCGATTCAATATCTGCCATTGTCTGCGGCATTGGCCGTCAAAGGCGGTCTGCCCCGTGAAGCCGCTCTCAGAGCGATTACCTCTGAAGCTGCCGATATTTTAGGCGTTTCCGACAGAATCGGCAGAATTGAAACCGGCCTCGATGCCGATCTGGTATTATTCAAAGACGATCCGCTGGATATTATGAACGATCCTGTTTTTGTCATGATTAACGGTCAGGTCGTTTCAGAAAGCAGTCCCCATGAGAACTGATAATTTATATGCACTTCTGCCGAAAGATAAGCATGATATTTCTGATATCCCGAAATTAGCAGTATTATCTGATGCTGAAATACAGCCTCTGCTTCCTGAATTGCTGAAATGGCTTCAGGATATGAACTGGCCTGTTTCCCGTGAAATCTTAAAAATTCTTTCTGAAAGAATACATTTGTTAGAATCTGATCTGATAAAATTATTCGCTCCGGAACAGCAGGACGAAATCTGGAAATACTGGCTTCTGACCGCTCTGCTTCCGGCTTCTGCGGAAAAGCTGTCAGATAAAACTATTGCTTCCGTCAGGAGAATCGCTGCTTCCCCTACCGAAAGCGAAAAAATTGAAGAACTCCACCTTGCAGCACAAAAATTACTACAGGAAATGAATCCGGAAAAGAGCTGAATTGTTTATGAGAGAAATTACTATTCAGGAAATTACTGATGCTGTCGCTGAATTATGTATTCAGGCCAATAAAATTCTGCCTCAGAATCTAGAAAAAAAAATAGAGAGCTGTGCCAGAGAAGAAAAATCTCCTGTCGGCAGAGCCGTCTTTGATGATCTGTTAGCGAATCTTCAGGCCGCCCGTGAAGAGGATTTCCCGATCTGTCAGGATACGGGTATGGCTGTCGTCTTTATCGAACTCGGTCAGGATGTCCATATCACAGGCGGAACACTCCGTGATGCCGTCAATGCCGGTGTCGCAAAAGGCTATACAGAGGGCTATTTAAGATGTTCCGTTGTCGGAGATCCGCTCGAAAGAGTCAATACGAAAAATAATACTCCGGCTGTTCTGCATTTGGAGCTTGTCGAGGGCGAGAATATTAAAATTACCGTCTGTCCGAAAGGCTTCGGAAGTGAGAATATGTCGCAGTTAAAAATGATGACTCCGGCAGCTTCTCAGGAAGATATTATTAATTTCGTCGTCGATGCGATCGCTAAGGCCGGAAGTAATCCTTGTCCGCCGATCGTCGTTGGAGTCGGTATCGGAGGTAATTTTGAAGAATGTGCTCTGCTTGCGAAAAAAGCTCTCTGCCGTGATGCTTCTGTCCGCAATCCGAAGCCCCTCTATGCCGATCTGGAACAGAAAATGCTTGAGAAAATTAATAAACTCGGCATAGGGCCGCAGGGATTCGGCGGAACGGTCACAGCTTTATATGTCAATATCGAAGAGGGTGCGACTCATATCGCCGGACTGCCTGTCTCTGTAAATGTCGGCTGTCATGTGACCCGCCATGCAGAAAGGGTGTTATAATATGGCTGTCAGAACCAAAGGCAGAAGAAAAATTATCTGCAACGGAAATACTTATATCTGGCATGTCAAAATGGGCTATGAAGACCCGTATTACTGGCTTCATATCATGGCTGAGGATAAGCATTTACATGTGATCATCCCGATTGATAATGCAAACTATACTGATCTGCCTTTTCCGATTCCAAAAGCTATCACACCGAAATTCGTTGCTGATGTGATTCAATGGGCGGAACGCCGTCAGGAAGAAAGAAAAATATCATTTTCCTCAATATGACGGAGTGTATGATATAAATCGTCCATTCTGCGAAATTCTTTTTGAAGCTGATCTTCAATAAAGGCTTCCATATCGGAATTTTCCTCTTTTCTCCGCTGTTCTCTCTCTTTTGTGAGGTTGATCACATTATTGTGACAAGCGTTAAGGGCTTTCCAGTAGTCATTAAATTTTCCGTAGTTCATAGTTTCACCCCCTTGTATATTATTATTTTACACGCTTATGCGTGAAAAATCAATTAGCATAATACACAAATTTTAATTTTATTTATTGTAACATATTACTAAAAAGAGGTGATATCATGCCTGTCAGATATAAAATCGATGTTTTAAAAGCTTTAAAAGAAGCCGGATATAATACAAACAGACTTCGACAGGAGAAAATTTTAAGTGAAAGAACAATGCAGAATTTCCGTGAAGGAAAAAGTGTTTCTCATGAAGTACTCGGACGTTTATGCGAATTGCTTAACTGTCAGCCCGGTGATATTTTAGAATATGTCAAAGAAGATAATAATCAATAAGGAGTTTTTTTATGTTATTAGCAATTGATGTCGGCAATACCAATATTGTCTTAGGCTGTTTCGACGAAAATCATCAGATTCTGTTCAGAGAAAGACTGTCCACAAATCAGTCAGCAACTGCCCTCGAATATGCCTCCGGAATCCGGATGGCTCTCGATATGCATGGAATTGAAAAAGATCTGATCGACGATGCAATTATTTCATCAGTCGTTCCGTCCGTGACAGCAACTCTCAAAGAGGCTGTAATGAAATATACCGGAAAAAATGTCATGATCGTAGGAGCAGGAATCAAGACAGGTCTGAATATTGTCATTGATAATCCGGCTCAGCTGGGTTCTGATCTGGTTGTCGATGCCGTTGCCGGACTGCATGAATATCCCGTTCCGCAGATTATTATTGATATGGGTACGGCTACGACTCTCTCTGTGATTAACTCTAAAAAGCAATATATCGGCGGAGTCATCATGACCGGAATGGCGGTTTCTATGAATGCCCTTGTGGATAAGACTTCACAGCTTCCGAAAATCAGTTTTGATGCTCCGAAGAAAGTGATCGGCTCGAATACGATAGACTGTATGAAATCCGGTATCATGTATGCGACGGCCTCTTCTCTTGACGGTATGATCTCCAGAATCGAAGAGGAACTCGGCGAAAAATGTACAGTCATCGCAACCGGAGGGCTTTCCGGAACGGTGATTCCGCTCTGTAAGTCTGAGATTATTCTTGATGATGATCTGTTATTAAAAGGCTTGTCTCTGATTTATCAGAAAAATAAATCTTAATATCGGAATTTGAAAGGAGACCGTCTCATGATACCAATAGATACTTGGGCGGTTATAGCGGTTGATGACAGCAATGTCATAGTAGAATGCCCATTCATGCCTGAAAGCCCATGGACAGTTTCAATAGAAGAAATAGGAGTAGAAGAATGTAATATAGGCGATATTTTATCAACTGAAACAGGCGGTTGGCTTTATCTGGAATATCAAGAACTTAATGACCTGACTGATGAAGGACGAAAGATTTTTTGGGATTATATAAAGCAAAAAGGCTTTCGTTATTCCTTTCTTGAAAAGTATGGATTTATTGCTGATCCTTAACATATCTTCTGATTTATCTCAGGGAGAAATAAAACAGGATGCAGAAAATTTCTGCATCCTGCTTTTTTCAGGTTTTAGCACGTTTCTTGAAAATAATCGCCGCAGTCAGTCCGGCGAGCAGAGCCGCTGTAATCCCTCCGGCCGCTGAGGTCAGCCCTCCGGTCAGAATGCCGAGTGCTCCTTGTTCTTCAATGGCTTTCCGGACTCCCTTTGCTAAGAGATGGCCGAACCCTGTCAGCGGAACGCCTGCACCCTCTCCGGCAAAATCCAGCAGAGGCTGATAAATTCCCAGTCCGGAGAGTATCACTCCGGCAATGACATACAGAGTTAAAATTCTGGCCGGAGTGAGTTTGGTATAATCTATCAATAACTGTCCTATTGCACAGATCACTCCGCCGATCAGAAATGCTTTGATGAATGCAATCAGCAAGCTAATCCCTCCTGACTTCTGATTTCTACAAGATGGCAGATACCCGGAATGCTTTCCCCCTGCTGTGGAGACATGGCAGATAATAACGCTCCGGTCGCCGCAAAAAGAATTTTCTTGAATTCGTTATTCTGCAATTTCGGCAGATAATAGCCGCACAGGATACTTGCCGAACATCCGCAGCCGGAACCGCCTGCATGAGTATCCTGTTTCTGTTCGTCAAACATCAGAGAGCCGCAGTCCTGATGCTGTGCTGTGATATTAATGCCTTGCTTTAACAGCAGATCAATCAGAAGCGGAGAACCGATATTCCCTAAATCTCCTGTAACAATCGCATCATAATCTTCCGGATTGGTCTGAGTGTCCTGTAAATATCTCATGATCGTATCAGCCGCCGCCGGAGCCATAGCCGCTCCCATATTGGAAGTATCTGTCACACCCAGATCGGCAATTTTTCCGATACATCCGCCCATAAGGAAGGGAGCACCTCCCTCGGCGGACACCACCGCCGCTCCGGATGCGGTGCATGTCCATTGAGCTGTGGGAGTTCTCTGGCCTCCGTAGGAGAGGGGAAATCGAAACTGTCTTTCTGCCGTTGAGAAGTGCGAGGATGTCACAGCTGCGGATTTTCCTGAAAAACCGCCGTCGATTAAGATTCCGGCGATCAGTAGGCTTTCCGCCATAGTAGAGCACGCACCATAAACACCTAAATACGGGATTTTCGTTTCTCTGACGGCGAAGCTCGAACCCGTACACTGATTGATTAAATCTCCGGCAATGATGCAGTCAATATCCATTTGTTGTAATCTGCCTTTTTGCAGGGCGAGTGCAAACGTATCAGACTGGAGTCTGCTTTCGGCTTTCTCCCAGTTTTTTTCTCCGAAAGTCGGGTCTGCCTCGATTTTATCGAAATAATTTTTCATAGGGCCTTCGCCCTCTTTCTGGCCGACTATGGATGCAAAACTATAGAGAGAGTGCGGCTGACTGAATGCGATACTCGAACCGATTCTCATAATAAAAACCTCCTTCAGGAATTTTCTGACTGCAATTAGTATTCCTGAAAGTTTTTAGTTTATACACAGAATCTTATTGACAGAAAGACAATATTGAGATATAATATGATTAATCAAAATCATAAATTCAGGAGATGTAAAATGAGAAAATTATATTTAAAATTTTTAGGCCTCGAATGCCTGTATCTGTTAGTGACTATAGTAATTGCCTGCGTATCGGCGATGATTCAGATGATCGGCAGGGGATATACCGGTGATTATGCAGATATCATTTTCAGCGGGGCGAATTATTCCTATCATTTCTTTTTTTATATATTAGGATTTTGTATCTATGCAGGGTATCTGATCTTTTCTTATCAATATTTTTTATCGGAACGAATTGATATTTTAGATACATGCAGTATAAAAATCAGAATATTATATATTTTAATAGCCCTGCTGTTTTCAGTTCTGATGATGATCGCTTTAGTATTTGTTTTTCTTTTTATTTTAGGCCTCACAGATAATATGAAACCGGAAATACTGATGAATTTTACAGTTTTTGGATTCCCCCTTGCTATGGCAGTCTATATGACAGCCATTGCTGTGATCAGACGGAAACATATAGAAAAATAACAAAAGCCCGGAAGTCTGACTTCCGGGCTGATTTTGTGATTAAAAACTTTCAGGCTTTTCCGATTTGGTTAAATCTGTTTTAGGCTGTTCCGGTTCTGCCGGAGATTCCTCCGGAAAATCCAGAGATTCGCCTTTCATGAGCTTTTCAAAGTCAGGGCCTTCGATTTTCTCATGTCTGATCAGATACTGTGCGACAGTATGCAGCTGATCAATATGTGTACGGAGAATTTCTTCTGCCTTAGCATAACCCTGTTCTACGAAGTTTCTGATTTCGGCATCGATTTCAGCGGCTACTTCATTGGAATAATTCGGCGTACTGCTGAAATCACGTCCGAGAAACGGTTCGCTCTGATCGTTGCCATAGACAACAGGGCCTAGCTTTTCGCTGAATCCGTAGCGGGTAATCATGTTTCTTGCGGTCTGGGTAGCACGTTCCAGATCGTTGGAGGCACCTGTTGAAATATCATCCATGATCAGCTTTTCGGCAACCCGTCCGCCGAGCAGAACGATAATTTCTTCATGCATTTCTTTCAGACTGTTATAAGATTTATCATGTTCCGGAAGTGACAGCGTATAGCCTCCGGCCATACCTCTGGGAATGATCGAGATCTGATGCACTTTATCCTGATGCGGGCAGTAATATGTGCAGATTGCATGACCGGCTTCGTGATAAGCAGTCAGTTTCACTTCCCGTTCGGTTTTGACTCTGGATTTCTTTTCAGGGCCTGCTACGACTTTGATTGTTGCTTCTGCAATATCCTGATTGGTGATTGATTTTCTGTTGGCTCTTGCGGCAAGCAGAGCGGCTTCGTTTGTGAGATTCTCTAAATCCGCACCGGTAAAGCCGACTGTTGTTTTGGCAATATCTGTCAGATTGACATCCGGAGCAAGGGGCTTGCCTTTGGTATGCACTTTCAGAATATCTTCTCTGCCTTTGATATCCGGATAGCCGACAACGATTTGTCTGTCAAATCTGCCTGGACGGAGCAAAGCAGGGTCAAGAATATCACGTCTGTTTGTCGCAGCAATGACGATCACGCTCTCATTTCCGGTAAAGCCGTCCATTTCCACGAGCAGCTGGTTCAGGGTCTGTTCACGTTCGTCATGACCGCCGCCGAGGCCTGCACCTCTGTGACGGCCGACTGCATCGATTTCATCAATAAAAATAATAGAGGGAGCGTTTCTCTTTGCCGTATCGAACAGGTCACGCACTCGTGAGGCACCGACACCGACAAACATTTCCACGAAATCAGAACCGGAAATCGGATAGAACGGACAGCCTGCTTCTCCGGCGACTGCTCTTGCAAGCAGAGTTTTACCGGTTCCGGGAGGGCCTAACAGCAGAACGCCTTTCGGGATTCTTGCACCGATTTCGGCATATTTTCTCGGATTTTTAAGAAAATCCACGATTTCGGCCATCTCGAATTTTTCTTCATCCGCACCGGCAACATCTTTGAACGTTGCCTTTTTGCTGTCGGCCTGTGTCTTGATATTGGCCTTTCCGAAATTCGTGTATTTGGTTCCCCCTGCCTGACGCATCATGAACACAAACAGCACAATACCCATGACCAGTATAATCAATGTCGGAACATAGGTAATCAGCCAGGAATTGTCTGTAATCTTGTAATAATCCTGTTCCAGAGGAGCATCCGGATTTTTCTCGTTATACTTGATTCTGTAATCTTCCGTATCGTTCAGGAAAAGAGAAACATTCGGAACAGAATAAGTGACTTCATCATTATCATTAAGTGTCAGATTCAGTTCACCTGTTCCCAGATCGAGTGTATACTCTTTGACTTCAAGATTATCAAAATGCGAAACGATCTCTGAATATGTGTATTCCGGTTCTTTCTCGTTGAGGCGGGGCAGCATATAGACTGCAAGGAAAATCAGCAATGCTGCGATAATCAGATAGGCTGCAATGCCTCTGCTTCTTTTTGGTGTCAAGTGCTTCACTCCTTTTTGACTTTGACTTTCTGTAGAATAAATAATATCTGAAAAATTGGCACTCTCAAAGTGAGACTGCTAATTTTTTGATGATTTAGTATACATCAGAATTGTGATAGTCTGATGTTGATTCCGTGTCAGTTCTGTGAACATGCAGAATCAGCATATGCCGTGTCGCTTTTGTGACGGCGGCACGTTCGGCAATGCCCAGATTCTGCACCCAGAGCAGACCGTTTTCATCCGAGAGATAATGCAGATATTTTCTTTCTGAAACGGGCTGTGTCTGAAGCCATTTCTTAACAGAAACTGTATGCATTTTTCCGGCCGGCCGGAAGTGCAGGCCGTTTTTTCTGTCATGCAGAACTGCGGACCCTTTTATTATATCATAATCCAAAGCAGAATTTGCAAACAATGTGTGAATTTTTTCAAATTCAGCAGAATTTTTTCTTGTGATCAGTTCCGTTTTGACAAGATATTCCGGAAAAAGCTGATTTTCGCCGATTTGCAGAATCTTTTCAGAAATCTCAGAACGCTGTTTTTCCAGAAATAAAATATGCTGACTGACTCGGGCTGTGATTTTGCCTCGGATGATTTCAGCCTGACCGCCATGAGAAATTATTTTCTGAATCATGAGAATCATGCGGTAATCCGGCTTGATCTGATTTTCCTCCAGAAACAGAGCAATACAGCGTCTTTGTAATGCCGGATGAAGACTGTCCAGATTCTGCATGGTATGATTTTTATAATGCTGAATATAAACAGCCTGAGCAGTCTGCTCCAGAAAATTTTCTTCCTGTGTGAGAATATCTGTCATCATAGAAACAGAATGTTCCGCACCGTTCGGACAAAGCTCTGAAAACAGCGGGGTGATCTTATGCCGGATGAAATTTCTTGTATAGACCGTATCGAGATTAGTAGAATCTGTGATATAGACAAGATTCTGATCAGACAGGAATGTTTCAATTTCTTTCCGGCCGGACTGCAATAAAGGCCGGATATAATTTCCACGGCGTTCAGGAATGCCGCAGAGCCCTTTTGTGCCTGTACCTCTCGCAAGCCGGAAAAGTACGGTTTCCAGCTGATCAGATGCAGTATGTGCCGTGGCAACAAGACCCCTGGCATGTTCTGCAAAAGCCTGATACCGGCATTCACGGGCGGCGGTCTCAACTGAAATGCCGTGCTGCTGCTGATAAGCCTGTACATCGACAGAAATCACTTTCAGAGAAATCCTGAACGCTTCACACAGTGAACGGCAGAAATTTTCATCCCGGAGACTCTCTTCCCCACGCAGATTATGCTGAATGTGTATCGCTGAAATTTCCAGATGATATTTTTTCTGATATTTCAGCAGGCAGTATAATAAACAAACACTGTCTGCTCCGCCGGATAATGCACAGGTGATATGCGTATTCTGAATCTGATACTTGTCCAGAAACGTTCTGACTGCCTCAGGCGGATGCATCGGATTTCTCCATAGAAGAAAATCTTGTGAACTGTCCGTCCCAGATCAGATTAGCTGTACCGCATTCTCCGTGGCGGTTTTTAGCAACAATGCATTCTGCTACGTTCGGTGTTTTGCTGTCCTTATTATAATACGCATCACGATAGAGAAATAACACAATATCGGCATCCTGTTCGATTGAGCCGGAATCACGCAGATCAGAAAGCATCGGCCTTTTATCTGTACGGCTTTCCGGGCCTCTGGAAAGCTGGGATAATAAAATCACAGGTACGTTGAGTTCTTTTGCCATGATCTTGAGCTGACGGGTAATTTCTGCAACAACCTGGACTTTATTTTCGGTTCTGAGCGTACTCTGAATCAGGCCGAGATAATCAATTACCACAAGTCCGAGATTCTTGATTCTCCGGAGTTTGGCCTTGATCTGCGGTACGGTGATACTTGCGGTATCATCAATATAAATCGGCATATTGCTCAGATAGCTTGCACCTGCGGCCAGCCGGAGCCAGTCATCACCGCTGAGTCTGCCGTTGCGGAGTTTATTGGAATCCACCTGTGCAGAGGTGGATAATAAACGGGCAGCCAGCTGTGTTCTCGGCATTTCCAGTGAGAAAATGCAGACAGCTTCGTCCGGATGGGTTTTCGCTACGTTCTGAGCCAGATTCAATGCAAAGGCGGTTTTCCCCATTGCCGGACGGGCAGCGACCAGAATCAGATCAGATTTGTTCAGACCGGAAATCAGGCTGTCCAGATAAGCAAAGCCTGTGCCCATGCCTTTGTATTTTTCCCTGTCAGGCCCTGCAAGACGGCCGATCTGATTATAAGTATCTGCTACGACCTCCCGGATGGGTGTCAGACCGCTGATATCTCTGCCCTGACGGATTGAAAAAATCTGCTGTTCGGCACTGTCAAGCAGCATTTGTGCATTGGTTTCGCCGTTCTGAATATCATGCAGAATTTTCTGTGCTGTTTCTGCAAGAGAGCGGATATAATATTTATTCGCAACAATTTTACAGTAACTTGCCAGATTTGCCGTAGTCGGAACAAGCTCCACCAGATTGGCAAGATAATTCCTTCCTTCTGCGGCATTCTCGAAAATATGTGCATTCACGGCTTTATCCAGAACTGTGATAGCATCAATATGATGTCCGGAAGCGGCCATTGTTGTGATGACAGTAAACAATGCCCTGTGCTGTTCGACATAGAAGCACTCCGGCTTGATCTGTTCCATTACCATGCCGAGAGAATCTGAATCAATTAGAATTGCTCCTAAGATTGTCTGTTCTGCATCCAGACTGTAAGGCATACTGAGCTGTTCAAAATCAGGCATAAATACTCCCCTTTCCCTGAATAAAGGGCGGCTTTCAGAATGCCGCCCGTGATGTTATGCTTCGATGACTTCAATGCCGATATTGGCTGAAATTCCGGTATACAGGCGGATTTCCGCAGAAAAACTGCCGAATGCCTTGATTTCTGATTTCAGGCCGATTTTTTTCTTGTCAATTTTCTGGCCGTACTGTTTTTCGAGTTCCTGAGCGATCTGTGCAGATGTCACAGAACCGAACAGTCTGCTGCCGGTGCCGGCCTTGGCTTTAATTGTTACCGTTTTGCCGTCGATGACAGCTTTGATTTCTTCGGCATTCTGCTTTTCTACGTCTTTTTTGTGCTGTGCGGAAGCTTTCTGCCCCTGAAGCTTGTTGATATTTTCAGGAGTGGCTTCAACAGCAAGACCTTTTTTCAGAAGCATATTGCGGGCATAGCCGTCGGCGACTTCTTTCATATCGCCTTTTTTGGCAGAGCCTTTGACATCCTGAATAAAAATAACTTTCATCGGAAATCTTCATCCTTTCTGCTAAGTAAAATAAATTTATAATTAATAAAATTAATTATCATGATTAATCTGCCGGGAGTTCGGCAAGCACGGCAAGAAGCTGTTGTTTTACTTCTTCCGGCGTACTGTTCTGTATCTGTGTGGCAGCCATTGTCTGATGACCGCCGCCGCCGAGCTGTTCCATAATCACCTGTACATTGACAGCTCCTAACGAACGGGCGGAAACCGAAACAGAGTCCTGAACGGCATAAATGACAAAAGCGGCATCTACATGCGAAATGCTTAGTAATTCATCAGCGGCCTGGGGTGCAACAAGACGGACTTCCGGTGTTCTTTCCGGAGCAATGGCGACTGCATGACAGCCGATAATCTCAGCCGAACCGACAATTTCTGCACGGCTTTTATAGGCTTCAATCGAACCGGAGAACAGGCCTTTGACTTTTACCGTATCTGCACCGATTTTTTTCAGATAGGCGGCGGCTTCAAACGTCCGGACTCCGGTACGCATGACGAAATTTTTCGTATCTAGCATGATGCCGGAAAGCAGACAGTCCGCACAGCAGGAGCTGACAGCCTGATCAAGCTTGAAATATTGAATCAGTTCCGTTACCATCTCACAGGCAGAAGAGGCATAAGGCTCATGATGAAAAACAACGGCATTGTCTACATAATTGACATTTTTTCTGTGATGGTCAATCACAACAACTTTTTTGGCAGACTGATATAATTTCTGACTCTCCAGAATGTCTTTGTTATGCGTATCGACAATAATCAGAAGTGTATCATCCGTGATGGTATCAATTGCCTGCTGCGGAGTCAGAAACAGATCTTTTCCGAGATCTGCTTCGGCAAGAGAAATCAGCTGTTTTGAGAGATTCTTTTCCGGATCCACTACAACATTCACAGGGATTTCCATCAGTCTGACCGCTCCGGCAAGACCGCAGGCCGAGCCGATGGAATCCAGATCACCAAATCTGTGACCCATCAGATAAACATTCGAGCTGTTCAGGATTAAATCCTGAATGGCCTGGGCGATAATTCTGGTTTTAGCTCTGGATTTTTTCTCGACACCTTTGGAGACACCGCCGAAAAACCGGAAGCCTTCATCAGATTTGACAGCGGCCTGATCTCCTCCCCGGCCAAGAGCCATATCCAGACACTGACCCGCCCAGGTTTCACTTTCCTGCATATTGACCGCACCTGCACCCACGCCGATCGAGAATGTCACACAGTTCTTGTCATCGGCATGAATATTGCGGGCATCGTCCAGAATCCGGAATTTTTCTGCAATCAGAGCCTGCACATGTTCTTCTTCAAGAACGGCAATAAATTTATCGTTCCGGAGCCGCTTGAGAATGCCGTTGGTCTGAGAAATAAACTGTTCAAGCAGTTTTTCAATCGAAGCACTCAGCTCAAGACGGACACTTTCTTTGGCATTCTGGATTAAATCTTCATAGTTATCGACAATAATCAACATGACACAGGGACGGGAATTATGATAATCCTGTCTGATTTTTTCAAGTTCTGTAATATCTCTCCAGAGAAATGCAGTCAGATTTTTTTCCTGTCCCTGATAGGAAACAGCTCTGACCTGATAATAACAGTCCTGCCAGTGAATTTCCTGAAAATCCAGAGAAGTATTCAAAGGCAGAAAACTGCCGAGTTCCCGGCCGAACATGTCTTCGGCATCGAGAATATGTTCGCTGAAATATTCGTTATAATGCAGAAGAATGCCTTCTTCATCCAGAACACACAGCCCCATATCAAGCTGCTGGAATGTAGCAAGTTCGGCTTCGGTGCATTCTTTGTTGAGCCGGGCAATATATCGGATGCGGTTTCTGTGCGAGTCAAGGAGTGTAAATCCGGTGACACCCACAAGCAGAAATGCCGGCAGACTGTACAGAAAACTGTATTTTGTACCGCTGTGATATAAGACTGCTGCTGTGATGACAGTCAGCAGAAGCAGCAGTATGGTCAGCCCCCAGAGTGCTGCATGATACTTGGGTTTCAACCTTTCACACCCCTTTCCTGAATCTGAAATGCAGCTGCTCAGATTTCCATGATAATCGGCAGAATCATAGGACTGCGCTTTGTCTGTTCAAAAATAAATTCTGACATCTTGTCACGGAGTTTGGTTTTGAGAGAGGCCCATTCTCTGAGTTCGGCATAGGAACAGCCGTCAAGAACACGCTTCATGAGCAGTTTTGCCTGTACCATCATATCTTCGGCTTCACGGACATAGACAAAGCCACGGGAGACAATATCAGGACCGGCAACAATTTCGTTTGTTGTTTTCTGAATACCGATGATGATAATAATCAGGCCGTCTTCAGAAAGATGTTTTCTGTCCCGGAGCACGATCGAGCCGACATCGCCGACACCCAGGCCGTCGACCAGAGTCCGGCCGGCCGGTACCTGACCGACAATCTGCATGGTACTGCCGTCGGTTTCGATCACGTTGCCGATCGAGGCAAGCAGGATATTTTCTTTCGGAATGCCCATTTCCAGAGCAAGCCCCCTGTGCTTGACAAGATGTTTATATTCTCCGTGCATGGGGATAAAGAATTTCGGTCTTGTCAGAGCAAGCATGAGTTTCAGTTCTTCCTGACAGGCATGGCCGGAAACATGGACATCATACATGGATTCATAGATGACTTCCGCACCGGATTTTAATAATTCATTGACGACTTTTGTCACATGCTTTTCATTTCCGGGAATCGGAGTCGCTGAGAGAATAATAAAATCCAATGGCGTGATATTGATTTTGTTATGGTCATGCATTGCCATTCTCGTGAGAGCAGACATCGGCTCGCCCTGGCTTCCGGTTGTAATCAGCACAAGCTGTTCCGGGGCATACTGATCAATTGTTTCAATATCAATGATAATATTTTTCGGAACTTCGAGATACCCCAGCTCCAGAGCCGTGGCAATGACATTGACCATGCTCCGGCCGAGGACAGCAACTTTTCGTTTGGTCTTGGCAGCCATATTGATGATCTGCTGTACTCTATGAATATTGGATGAAAAAGTTGCAATAATAATTCTCCGGTTTCCGGCTTTGGCAAATAATTTCTCGAACGATGCCCCGACTTTGCTTTCTGAGGGCGTATAGCCGGCACGTTCGGCATTGGTAGAATCTGCCATCAGTGCGAGAACGCCTTTGTTGCCGAGTTCTCCGAAACGGCCTAAATCAATCCGTTCGCCGTCTACCGGAGAAAAATCGACTTTGAAGTCTCCGGTATGCACCATCACACCGGCAGGGGTATAGATGATCACACCCATAGAACCGGGGATCGAATGATTGACTTTGATGAATTCTACTGTCATACAGCCCATTTTCATGGTTTTCCGGGCGTCCATGACATGCAGGGGAACTTTGTTCAGGATTCCGTGTTCTTCAAGCTTATGCTTGATCAGGCCGATTGTCATTGCCGAACCGTAGACCGGTGCATTGACTTTTTTCAGCAGATAAGCCAGACCGCCGATATGATCTTCATGACCGTGTGTGATGACAATGCCTCTTAATTTGTCTTTATGATGAATGACATAAGAAAAATCCGGGATGACAATATCAACGCCGGGCATTTCCGCATCCGGAAACGCAAGACCGCAGTCGAGAATAAACATATCATTGCTGCATTCAAATACGGTCATATTCTTGCCGATTTCATTCAGACCGCCGAGCGGAATAATCCGTACCGATGCCCGGTGCTGTTCATGATATTTCGGATTTCTTTTCGGATTCCGATATAATTTCTGTTCGGCATTCTGTGCAGGGGTATATTTTCTTGGTTTAAAATCCGGACTCTGCCCTGCATTCCGGTTTGTGTGTAAATTCTGATTGTTCAATAGATACCTCGTTTCATAGTACACAAATGCTGCATTGTGTCTTTCTGCTGCTGCTGTGTGTGGTGAATAGACAGAAATATCTGAATTTATATACTCACAGAAAGAAGAATGCAGTAATTCATTTGCAGATTGTTTGGCTGACGGTTTCCGCACCGTCAGAACGGACAGTAAGTACGGAAGCACAAAGGCTTCCATTGTTTTGAGTGCGCAGATGGGTTGCATAACACGGATGAAAACATTTTATTTCAGGCATACAGCCAAAAAATCAGAAGTAATCCAGAAAAACGTTCTCCCTGTAAGCAGAGAGACTGCAATACTTAATTTCTATTATAATCCAAATGAAAGATTTTGTCAAGAGCGGAGCAGAGACTTCCGGATAGAATTGGATAGTTTTTATAAAAACAACAGAAAAAAAGCAGACTGCTTTTCAGGATTCTTCCGATTCCAGAATCCGGAGTTTCTTTTCCCAGAATCCGCAGAGTTCGGCGGCAGTCTCGACAGAATCGGCATGAACACGGAGTTTCACAAGCTTACTGTGCGGCGGCATGAGAATACTGATTCTTGCATCCGGATTTGAGGCACACAGCTGTGCAATGCTCTGCCGGGTCAGAGAAGTGCTGACTTCATGCTGTACGGTGCATAATTCCGGAAGCAGAGCCGCCGCCTGTGACGGAGTCAGATGTTTTTCATGCAGAACCCGCAGTACATGACAGAATAATTTTATGCCGTCTGTGCAGATGCCCTGAGCTTTGTAAATTTCTGCACCGGAATCCTGAAAATCATGAACCCGGATGATCTTTCCGTGATACTGAGCCGCAAATTCTTCCGCAGACAGATGAAATTCCGCCGGAACAGCAAGAGGCTGATTCTGTTCTCTGAAAGACAGGAGAGATAATAATAATAACTGCTCGTGACGGAGCATTCCGGATTCTGATGAAAATGCCGTGATTTTTGTGCCGTCTTCCGAAAGAGAAAGCGTGATTCTCTGTCCTGTGCCGCCGGAAAACAATTCCTGTGCCATCGTGCGGAGAGCAGTATTCGCACAGCTGACAGTAATATCAAATTCCGGAGCCGACAGAAGCTTCCGGCAGGATTCTGCCCATAATGCATGAAGAGATTCGGCATGATGCAGACTGCCGGACTGAGGTACATGCCGGCAGGTATCGGCTTCCAGTGCCTGCCATACCCGGTTGGCCTGCTGTTCGGTCAGAGGAAAGCCGCCGGCATTGAACGGCCGCAGCTGCATGATTTTTTCCCCCTGAATCCAGAGCAGAATATCACAATCTGTCAGTCCGGCAAGATAAATCAGCTGTGATAAGGCACATTCTCCGGCTGACCAGACAGAGGCTCCGTGTGCCACCGCTCCGGCAATGGCTGCCGCTGCAAGGCTTTCACTGTTTTTATGACTGTAGCCGACTGCAATTCTGCTGCTCAGTACCGTCAGGGCAGAACCGGCTTTCAGAGCCGTTTCCGCAGTATTCCATTTCGGAAGCCCCTCGCAGATACCGTCTTCCTGTGAAACAAGATGTTTCCTGTTTTTTGCCGTTCCGGAGTCGGGATATAATACCGTATTTTCCGGTACAGCTGCATTTTCCAGGTGCATTCCGGCATCAATCAGAGCTTTCCGGCAGATCACACAGTCTTTCAGAACCGTATCTGCTCCGATCTGTACGCCGCCGCCCAGACAACAGCCCTCTAATTTCGCATTTTCGCCGATTATACAGTCATTGCCTATCACGGTCATATCATCAATTACGGCCGAAACCGGAATTTTTGTGCCCTCACCGATACGATTCCGGCGAAGCTTTCCGGAGGAAGATAATAAATTCTGCTGTATTGTCCGGTATTCGGCAGGTGTCCGGATTTGCCGGAAATAAGAAAGTTCTGTTGTGACAGTGGCTTCCGGTTCGAGCAGAACAGACCCTTGCGGATGCAGTTCGGCAAATGTCGGGGAACTGTCGGCATGAAATAACCTGACAGGCGTTTCACGGCTCAGAGAGAAAAGTTCTCCCATATCCCAGTCAGGCACACACAGCCGCCGGAGCAGAAGTGTCGGCATATCCGCATGAAGCGAAGCCAGTGAACGGGCATATTGAATCGGAATTTTAAAATCAAGTGTTTCGGTCAGATGCCGGACACGATCGTCAGCAGCCAGCAGAATCGCTTTCTGAAAGCCCTTTTGTTCGATATAGTGAAGTAAATATTCGATCAGAGACAGATTGCACAGCGGAAGCAGAGCTTCCGGACAGTCACGGACAGGAATGCAGTCCGTTTGTTTATCACAGTAAAGTATTGCCTGCATGAATTCATAACCGCCTTTCTTGAATCAGCATTGTCGTGCTTTTTGATAAGTATAGACAGATTATAGAAAAATATACGCATTTCTGAGAAAAAAGCCATGCTCTGTGAGCCGGACATAGTATTGACAAAATAAATATTTGGCAGTATAATATTGCTAAGATAAATCAGAATTTACGGAGGAGATGACTATGAGCAATAGAACCGAGTACCTGATTGGAAGTTGCAAACTGATTTGGAACAATCCTGATAATACTCTCAATAATCTTTATATTGAAGGCCTCTGGAATATGAGAGATACAGTGGGATATGATGAACGATGTGTAGACGTCTCTATTTTGTCCTGTGATATGTTTACTTTTAACACGTTCAATTGTATCCAATACACAATGAAAATCAATGATGAAATAGTGACACTTATAGATAAAAAAATAACAAAATGAAAATTCTGATTGATATTAATCACAGCAGGAGTATAAAAAATAATCCTGAAAGCAGTTCAGACCGCTTTCAGGATTGTGCTTTTTAATAAAATTATAATTTTGTTCCGCATTTCGAGCAGAAACTGAACGAATTGGAAACCTGTGCTCCACAGCAGGGACATGTAACAGCATTGTTCTGCTTAGGCTCTACGACATTCCGGATGGTTTCGGCTGCGGCATCAAACGGATTCTGGAATTTCTGAACAGAACTGCCAAGCTTGCTTTCCAGGAAAGTGAAAATTTCTGTCGGAAGAACGGCCTGACGAACGGCACCAATTCCGGCTGCAACAATCAGCGGAGAGAAGAATAATGCTCCGGCTGCGGCGGCTCCGACTTTATCAAGCCATTTTGCATTGCCGATATTGACAACAAGCGTATTGTTTCCGGTCTGGATTAATTCTACCGTCAGAGCGGCATCAAGACCAAGAAACTGCTTCCAGCTGGAATCACTGTCCACACACTGAAGAATCGCTCTGTTTTCGAGATTGAATCTCTGCGTTGTCAGATGCTTGTTAATGCTCAGATACTGTTCGAGCACACGGACAATTTCCTCAAAAGTGAAACTGTCGTTCAGAGTGAAGATTCTTTTTTCATCCATGATAAGTACCTCCGTAAAAAATATTTTTTAATATTATAGCAGAATATGTCGGATTTGTCAAGATTATAATTTCAATTTTTCAGCAGGGTCAGAAAAACCGATATGCTGATTTTTATATTCCAATAATAATACCTGTATTTCGTGCTTTTCTGTTTCGATGGCAGTATTGATAAAGCCGTCAATTGTATCTGCATTGAAATACTGCGGATATTTTTCAAGAATTTTCTGAATTTTTTCGGATGTGCCGTATTCGATAAACAGGCTGATACAGGGGGCTATCAATTCCGGATAAGTTTTAAGAGATTTCAGTACAGAAACTGTTCCCAGTTTTACGGCATCTTCGGCGGCGAGTTTCAGCAGAGCCGGATATTTGTCAAGACAGGGGAGATATTGAGGCTTAAAAGGGAAATATTCTAAAATAACCTGCTGAACTTGCGGATTCTGTTCGCCTCTGATATAACTGTCAACAAAACAGTCAACCTGCTGACGGCCGGTTTCGAGAAGATCTTTCTGATAGAAATCATGCAGAAATTCAGCAAGCTGAAATCTCAGAGGAAACAGGCTTGCAGTATGCACAGGGCCGCAGCCCTCATAATCGAGCCAGCTGACTTCTCCGAGATTATGATAGCCATTCGGAATTTCTCCGGTCTGCAAAGTATCAATAATATCATCAAGCAGATCACTCACAGCATGGGAACTGTGATGAAGTTCCTGCCATGTGTAATCCTGTGAAAATTCAAAGAGCTGATTTTTTTCAGGGACATCAATAGAATATGTTTTATCTCCGGCAATCATGCTGATTTTTTTAAGAGTTTCTGTCTGAAACCGGATTTTCTGATTCTGATAGAAAGTCAGATTCTTGACTTTTCCAGAGATTTCAGCATTTTCGAGTGATTCCGGAAGGACAAGCGTTTCGATTCCGTCAGGAATAAAGAGAATAGTTTTCATGTCTTGATCATAGATGATATTATCTCTGATCTTGACAGCATCATTTTCAGAACTGATCGTTTGCAGAGCCTTGCAGTTCATAAACTGAATGCTCCACCGGGCATTGACGGAAGTATTCAGAACAGCGGATTCGAGTTTGATACAGTCTACAAAAACAGCATTTCCGAGTTCTGTAACAGAAGCCGGAATCCGGATTGCTTTCAGAGCCTTACAGCCGAGAAATGCTTCACTTCCGATGGATTCTATACCGTCAGCAATCTGCACTTCAGCGAGTCTGGAAGAGTTTTTGAATGCAAAATCTCCGATTGTCCTGACAGAGGCCGGAATGGTAATTTTTTTCAGGTTCTTGCACTCACGGAATGCATCTTTGCCGATTTCGGCCGTGCCGTCTGAGATGATAATTTCAGAGAGATTGACAGCTCCCTTGAAATTCTGCTGCGTAATTTTTTTCAGACTCGCCGGAAATACGAGCTTTTTGATTTTGAACGTATCAAATACGCCCTTGTTAATCGCCTTGATCGTATCAGGCAGAATTATTTCTTTATAATCGCCGTCAGCAATGGCTTTAAGTCTGCCTTTCTCGATGGTCAGAATTTCGTTTACATCAATTTTAGCAGTTGTTTTCTTGCGGACGGGCTTTGCCGGAGCGGATTCTTCTGCACCGGCAGGCTGGAAATCATTCAGTAATTTCTTGATTTCAGCGATATTTTTCTTATTTTTGGCATGATCTTTCAGAGAAGCAATCTGCTTGGCATTGAAAAATTCCGTATGAGCGATCAGTTTCCGGAAAGTTTCGGTATCTTTGGCATTGATCAGAGCAGTTGCAATGCGGAGCACGCTTTTCTTGACGGCTTTAGAATTCTCTTCGCCAGAGAATTCAAAAAATAAATTCAAAAGCACATAATATTTTATGACCGTAGCAGAAAAACTTCCCTGCGGTTGTTGGGAAATCACGGATTGCATCACGCTCATGACATCATTTCCGGTAATCCGGACAGGAAAATCGAAATCAAAAGTTTTCCCCTCATGAATCACATGCAGATGCTGTAACGGACTGGAGGCAAAAGCCTGATCGCCCATATGTTTGAAATTGGTATGAATCGTCAGTGTCGTAAGAGCCGGACAGTCACGGAATCCGCCGCCGTCGATACGGGTAAAATTTTCATGCAGCTGAATTTCTTTCAGGGAATAACTGTACATATATTCCTGAAAGCCGATTTTTGTCGTACTTTTCGGCGGAATCAGCACACCGGCGGAGTTAATATTTTTGATTGCCATTTTAAAAAATCATCCTTTCTGAATAAAAATAATTTATGATAAGTATAACATATTTTTTCAAAAAATGCAAGCGATTTTATTTAAAAATACAAATTTCTGAGAATCTGGTTTTATCTTCCGGAATCTCTTGGCAATTTGTGAAAAATGACCGGAAATATTCTGTAAATTTTGGGCAAGGAGTCGAATTTCAATAAGTTTGAAATCCATATATTGACTAATTAAAAAAAGTATGTTATAATAATTCTATAATTGGGGTGGAGTCTAATCTCATATCTTGTTTATCGCAGATGTCACGCTTTCCCCAAAGAAATCAAAGAGAAAGAAAAGAGGATTGTTTTTATGAAAAATAGTCAGAAAATTGCTGCCGGTGTCCTCGCTGCCGTTGTTGTGACATCAGGTGCTGCTGCTCTGCCAGTGCTCCGTGCAGAAAATAATTCTGTCGGTCTGACTGCTTCTGCAGCAAATGATGCCATTGCAATTACAAACGGTACTGCCGTACCGGATACACTTACACAGGGTCAGGGCATTCAGGTACAGGGTGTGGTTTCTTCTGAAGATTCCAATATTACTTCTGTGACAGTCGGCATTTACGACTCCAGCAGAAAGCTCGTTACCGGAAAAAGTGCATTGCCCAAAGCAAAGACTTATGATATTTCCAAACTGAATGAATATGTTGCTTCTGCTAAGCTTGCACCGGGTTCTTATACTTACATGGTATTTGCAACCAACGGCACAACTACCAATTATGTGCTGACCAATAAGAGCTTTACTGTAACAAGTGCTCCGGCTGCTCCTGCAAGCACATCCGGCACAGAAACAGCGGCTGAAACACCTGCTGCTCCCGCAACAACAGATACACTGAGCATTTCCAACGGCACAACTCTGCCGGAATCTCTCAAGAGCGGAAAGTTTGTAACTGTCAAGGGTACTGTAGCTTCTGCCGAATCTAATATTACATCTGTAACAGTTGGTGTATATGACGAAAGCGGCAAGATGGTAACAGGCAAGTCTGCACAGCCGAATGCAAAGTCCTACAATGTCAATAAGCTGGATAACGATATTGTATTCAATAAGCTTGCAGACGGTACTTATACTTATAAAGTACTGGTTACCAATGCAGCAAATAAAGAATATGCCGTTACTTCCCAGAGATTTGCAGTTTCTGCTGACGGTACGGCAAAGCCTGCCGCAGAAACTTCCGAACAGAAGCAGGATACAGCAGCTGATAATGCAAATCAGCAGACTGCTGCCAATACAACAGACGTGCTGGCTCTTGCCAATGGTACAGAAGTGCCGGACAAACTCAGCAAGGGCAGATCTGTAATCGTCAAGGGTACAGTAACTTCTGCTTCTTCCAATATCGAAAGCCTGACAGTCGGTGTATATGATACCAACGGCAAGCTCGTAACCGGCAAGACAGCTATCCCGAATTCCAAGACTTATAATCTTTCCAAGCTGGATAATTATGTAGAATTCGACAAGCTGACTGACGGTACTTATGCTTACATGGTATTTGCAAGCAACGGAACAAACAAGAATTATATTATGGTGAACAAAGCATTTACAATCGGTGAAGGACAGGTTGCTTCTGATGCAATCGCAATCGCAAACGGTACTACTGTACCGGCAACCGTATCTCAGGGCAAGGGTGTTGCCGTTAAGGGCACAATTGCTTCGGCTTCTTCTAATCTGACATCTGTAACAGTTGGTGTATATGATTCCAACGGCAAGCAGGTGACAGGCAAAACCGCAGAACCCAATGCTAAGACATACAATGTCAGCAAGCTTGACAGTGCTGTGGAATTCAACAAGCTGAGTGCGGGTACTTATAATTATAAAGTTATCGCTTCCAACGGCGTGAACAAGAATTATGAACTCGTAAACCAGACATTCACAGTATCTGACGGCAAAGATGTAATGACCATCGCAAACGGCACAAATGTTCCGGATACTCTGAAAAAGGGCAGCATGGTGACTGTTAAGGGCGTTGTTACTTCTGCAAACTCCAATATGACATCTGTAACAGTCGGCGTATATGACAGCAATAAGAAACTGGTAACAGGCAAAACTGCTGTTCCGAACACTAAGACTTATGATGTTTCCAAACTGGATAATTATGTAGAATTCAACAAGCTGACAGACGGCAATTATACTTACATGGTATTTGCTTCTAATGCCAATAACAGCAATTATGTCATTGTAAACAAGAATTTCACAGTCGGCAATGCAACTTCTACAAGCACAAACAGTGCAGCCAGTAATGGCGACAACAGTGCAAAAACAACAAAGGGCATCACACTGACAAACGGTACCAGCATTCCGGAAACCATTTCCAAGGGTAAGGCTGTATCTGTCAAGGGTACTGTTACTGCCAATGATACCATCAAGGCTCTCACTGTTGCTGTTTATGATTCCAATAACAAGCTTGTGACAAGCAAGTCTGTTGCTCCGAATTCCAAGAGCTATGATCTCAAGAATGTAGATAAATATATCGAATTCAACAAGCTCGGTGCAGGCAAGTATACTTACAGAGTCGCTGTGACAACAACTGCAAATAAAGACGTTACTGCTGACAGACAGGTATTCAATGTAAAATAAGCAGAAAGCTTAAAACAGAATATTTCCAGAATCTCCGGTTTTCCGGAGATTCTTTTTTTATAGAATAAAAATTTTATCAGAACGCTTGACAAATGCGGATAAATATGCTATACTATAACTGTACTAATTCAGATAATACATTTATGACATTAAAATCCAGAAAGCGGGGTATGAAAAAATGTTTGATATTGATTTAATGAGCCGGGTTCCGATCTATGAACAGCTTTACAGAAAAGTGATCGAGCTGATTCTCAAAGGTGTTCTGACCGAACAGGAAAAATTGCCCAGTGTCCGTAATCTTGCTACAGAATTAGGCGTGAATCCCAATACGGTCGCAAAAGCCTATTCGCTTCTGGAGCGTGACGGTATTATTTATTCACTCGCCGGCAGAGGAAGTTTTATCGCAAAACCGGATAAACTCCTGGCACAGGAACGTATTTTGACAGATTTTGATAACGCTGTCAGACATGCCCTCGAAATCGGAATCGAGAAAGAAATGCTTCAGAAACGTATTGACATGATTGAGGAAAATCAGGAAGGAGAGATATAATTATGATGCAGTTAAAAAATACCGTCAAGCAGTTTGAGGATTTCTGTGCTCTGGACGGTGTGAATCTGGATATTCCCAAAGGAACGGCCTTCGGTCTGCTTGGCTCGAACGGTGCAGGAAAATCCACGATTCTCAGATTATTCAGCGGAATTTATAAACCCGAATCCGGTGAGGTCTTAATTGATGACGAGCCTGTCTATGATAACGTAAAAGCCAAACAGAAAGTATTTTTCATCAATGATGAAACCGTTCAGTTCGGCGGATTTACACTCAGACAGCTGAAAAATTTCTATAAGCAGTTTTATCCGGAATTCTCAGAAGAAATTTTCGAGAGACTGGAAAAAATAATTCAATTGCCGATGGATAAGAAAATCAGTACGTTTTCAAAAGGCATGAAACGTCAGGCAATTGTGATTATCGGCATTTCCTGCTGTACACCGTATCTGTTATTAGACGAGGCTTTCGATGGCCTCGATCCGACTATGAGAATTATCGTCAAGAGAATGCTTGTCGATGCCATGTGCGAACGGGAGCTGACGGTTGTAATTTCCTCGCATAATCTGAAAGAAATTAACGAAATGTGCGATACAGCCGCTCTGCTTCATCATGGCAAGATCGTATTCAACAGGGAACTGGACAGCCTGAAAGGTGCTGTGCATAAGATTCAGGCGGCATTCAGAGACAAAGAGAGAATCTTCACAAGAGAGGATTTCCCCGGTCTGGAAATACTCCATTTCGAGAAAACGCAGAGTATCTATCATATTATCGCTAAGGGCAGCGAAGAACAGATTCATCAGGCACTTGCCGGCTATGAGCCTGTTGTTGCTGATCTGATTCCCTTGTCACTCGAAGAAATCTTTATTTATGAGCTGGAGGTGTTAGGCTATGACAGCAAAGTTTTTGAATAATTATCCGGCGAAGAACGCTGTCAGAATCATCAGTCAGAACCGGAAATTTGCAATTGTCACCTGTATTTTATCTTTATTAGGCATTCCGTTATTTTTAGGTTCGGCTATGATAAGCAGCTATCTGGAAACACTCGATGATAAAAACGGTACAGATTTTTATTATGGTTTTCAACCAGAGCCATATATGCTGATCGGCGGTTTCTGTGCGGCGATTGCAGTATTATTAGGGATATTCTGCGGAATCAGAGCTTTCGAGGAAGAATGGAATAAAACCAGAGTCGATATGCTCTATTCTCTGCCTCTGAACGGTACTCAGAGATTTTTCAGTGATTACTTGGGCGGATTTACGATGTATGCCGTTCCGTATCTTGTCGCTGTCCTGCTGGGCTGGGTGATCATGCTGGTTATGACACCTTTGATAATTTCTAATTTAACCTCAGATCAGGCAAGCGAAGTACATGAATTTTATTTATATTATTTTCTCGGAACACTGGGCTTATTCGTCCTGATGTGGATGTATTATACAATCTCGGCAGTTTGTGCAAGCTGCTGCGGAACACTGTTTGAAAATATCTATACAAATCTTTTATTGAATCTGCTTCTCCCCGGAACATTTGCGGCAGTATTAGCAGTCATCACCTATCAGGTGGATGGTCTGGATTTTGAATATTCATGGGATTTCATCGGTTATACCAGTCCGATCGGCGGTCTGATCTACCTGATTTATCTGCTGGCAGAAAAAGGCATTGATTTTGACCGTATCTCTGATTATGGTAATTCTTACACAGGCTACGGCGGAAGCGTAGAAACAAGCGGTTTAATGCCGGCCTATCTCAGATGGATTTTTGTGATCATTCTGCTGACAGCAGCACTGTTATTCCTCGCATGGAAACTCTATCAGAACAGAAAAGCCGAACAGGTCAGCAGTCCATTTGTTTATATCTGGCTGTATTATGTCATTATTTCAGCGATTGTCGTTTGTATCCTGTGCATCAGTGCGGCTGAGGACGATGCAATTATTGCTGTGATTCTGTTCAGTGCGATTGTTTATTTTATTATGGAAGTCATCCGGAAGAGAGGCTTCAAGAAATTCTGGCTCAGTGTTGTAACTTATATTGTAACAGTCGCCGTAGCAATCGGCGGATATATTCTGACAATTTCTACTGACTGTTTCGGCAGAACAAAATATATCCCTGCTGTTTCGACAGTATCATCTGTTGAGATTTACTTCAATATACCGGATTACTCACAGGGACTGAATTACAACCTGACATACAAAGATAAAGAAACGATTCAGAAGATCGAAGAATTTCATAGAAATTATTTCAAGAATCATGATACACTCGAAGAAAATTTACAGCAGATCGTTGAAATTAATAAGTATGGTCTGGAGTATACTTATGATGGCTCAATAGATGGCTATACTTCTTACGAACAGTATGACGAGTATGATTCATTCCCTTATTATCGTTTGGATTACAATACATTCACAATCAGCTATCATACCATTGCAGGCACGACTATTCACAGAAGCTATCAGCTCTATCCTGACGAAATGCTGGATTTGATGAAAATCTGTCTGGGAACGGATGCTTATGCCGAATCACAGGGAAAACTGATGAGAAGCCGGCTCCTGAGCGATGCACGGAAGTATAATGATAAAACACATCAGTATGAATATCCGTATCAGTATTCTTTTGAGTTATTCTGCTTTTATTCTAATACTTCTAATAACAGCAATCAGCAGATTTATATTTCTGATACAGAAAATACAATCAGAACATTCGCAGATATTTATCAGACAGATATGAAAGCTATGACATTTGATGAATTTTGTAAAGGCGAAATCATTGGCTATATCCGTTCGATGCCCGTATATAAAAGCTGTACCGGAACAGTAGCATTTCTGAAAGAACACGGCTTTACAGAATATGATCTTGCTGAGGCGATTCCGGATAATCAGGATAGTTATTATAACCGCTCTAAACTGGATATCAGAATCTATGCACCGGAACAGTATAAGACAGGCAGTCTGAATTATCCGTCATATCTGCCGAATCAGGGAAATTATGTTGCTTTTAACAATACAGAAGATTATGTTTATTGTGATATTGTGCCGTTATACAACATCAGCGGGAGCATTCAAAGTTATTATCCGGAATTATATGAGGTTCTGAGTCATGCAAGAGAACATTACATTTCCGCAGAACCTTGCTATCTGATTTATATCAACGGAAGCAGATATCTGATTCCGGCGGAATATTCCGAATCTGTCAAGAAACTGATTCAGCACGAAAATTATTATTATAATAATAAATCAGATACCGAAAGATATTTTTATACTGATAATTATTATGTTGATAAAAATTATATAGGTTTTTGATATTCTCCATCTCCAAAGATATATACAGCAGAAAAACAGCACGGCTTGAAAAAGCTGTGCTGTTTCTGCGTTTATGATAAGATTTATTTATAAGAATGCTTGGTAATAATTGCAATCACGCCGAAGAATACACCGGCTACAGGCCAGATGATCCATGTAAATTCCCAGTGACCCGAAATAAAACTCAATGCTAAGTAGACTGCTGTCACGGTCAGCCAGTAAATACCTGCAATATCAGCCTTTTTCTGATAATTCTCCTTTTCTTTTCTGGAATAGCGTTCTTCTTCGAGCAGTTTCTGAAATCCGGAAGAAAATTTCCCTGTCTTGACTAAAAGACCCACACCGGCGGCAATAATCCCCAGTGTCAGAGCAATGCAGTAATCATTGCCGGATATCAAAACCGGAATTACGCTCAGAATACACAGCATAATACCAATAATAATTTCGATAGTATGTCTGACAGCATAGGCAGTCTGACGCTCTTTGACCATGCCGGAAACACCATAGGCCGTGTCGATTGCTGATTCTGAAAGATAATCATAAGGCTTGAGCTTCTGACCGGATAAGATTTGCAGCATTACGCCGACAGCAATCAGAACAAGTAATATCACTGCTGCGAGAATCTCGCTGATCTCCGTCAGCAGAAAATACATCGCCGGAGCAAGAATAAACAGCATAACAGATACAGCTTTCAGGACAGCACACTGCTGATTGATTTCCAAAAATTTCCCGGCTTCTTCGAGAGATACCGGACGGAGTGTTTCAGATTCTGATTTTTCAAGAGAGATACCGGTTTCTGAATCAGAAATTTCAATTTCATCTTTTAATAAATAATCCGTGCTGACTCCGAAGATTTCAGATAATTTCAGAATTTTGTTCAGATCGGGAACAGACTGAGCACCTTCCCATTTAGAAACAGACTGACGGCTGACCTGCATTTTTTCAGCAAGTTCTTCCTGAGAGATACCGTTCTTTTTTCTGAGTTCGATTAATTTGTCTGCAAAAATCATGATTGATTTCCTCCTGTAAAAATATGATTTGATTTGTTTTCCATGATTTCAGTATAGCAGATTTTGCAGTTACATACAAGCAAGCGGACTTTACAATTTGTCAACCGGTGCTTTACAATTACGTATTTCAGGCAAAAATAGAGTGTACATTGCTGTACACTCCTGAAAATTTTCTTTTTCAGAAATTGCCGCCGTTCCAGCCCCAGTCGGAAGTGCTGAAATAGCTGACATAGATTCTGTTCTTCGGAATACTCAGTTCAGAATTAAGAATCTCGCTGATCTGTCCGGTGAGTTTGCTGTAAGCCGAACCGGAAGCCCCTCCATAGAGCTGAACTTCTACCATAGCAGCCGGAGCATCGGTACCCTGATGATAGAGAATATATTCTGGTTCGATTCCGACCATAAGCCACTGTTCGGATTTTCCCGGCAGAGTGCTGATCGCATTTCCGAGTCCGGATTTGATAACCTCCTGTTGAGTTTTGGAAACGGACTGATTTGTCTTGATGTTAATAAACGGCATAATAATAGTTCTCCTTTTGATAAATTTATCATATAATATGATATCTTATTTTATTTATATTTTTTTCTCTACGGGTCTGCTTTTTTTGATATGTTCCAGACTCCGGCCTGTTACTGTGCCTAATTTCTTGACGGTATCGGTCGGAAATGTCGAAAGAAACAAAAATGCATGTTCTTTTGATTCTGCCGGAGTGAGTTTGAGAATCCTCCGGAAAAATGCATATGTCATATCATAATCCTGATTGAAATGTTCGGCGATTTCTCTTCCGGCCGGAGTCAGTCTGACAGCTTCACAATAATCAGGTTCGATTAATTCCATTCTGACCATACACTTCATCATTTTGCTGACACTCGGACGGGTAACGCCCAGATCATTCGCAATATCGACACAGCGGATCCGGCTTTTTTCTTTTTCCAAACGATAGATACACAGCAGATAGCGGTACTGCCCTGCACATAATTCCATAAATCCACATCCTTTCTGTTCTGAAAATAAAACCTGTTATTATAACAATAACATAATTCTGATAAAAAGTCAAGTTTTTTCTGAAAAACGATTGACAGCTGACAATTTATCTGCTACAATATTTTTAAAGGAGGATGATAGTTATGAAAAAACAGATCAGAAAAATTTCGGCATTCCTGACAGGAATGTTTGTAATCCTAAATGCCGGAGCTGTGATTTCTTATGCTCAGGAAACTGCCGTAGAAACATCTGCAGAAACAAGCTATATCAGAACGACTCCTGTGGCAGTTATGTCTGTTACCGATGCACCGGAAACTATTTCTGCCGGAGAAGAAAAAATCGCTCTGTTCAATATGGTATTTGTTTCAAGAATTGATCTGGAATCGGATAATCCCTATCTCACTGTAGAATTATCAGAAAATGCT
Source organism: Oscillospiraceae bacterium (assembly GCA_017483465.1). Lineage (GTDB taxonomy): Bacteria > Bacillota > Clostridia > Oscillospirales > Ruminococcaceae > UBA3855. Next base: position 37,383 of record JAFUWN010000009.1, on the reverse strand, counting down.
GATCTGAACAGTTCAGTTTCTTCCGGAAATGAAATTATCATCCGCTGTGCAGAAAATGCACTTCCCGGAAAAGCTGTGATTACCTATACGTATCGCCATCAGATGACCGGAGAAATCGGAACAGGTACGATAGAACTGATGATTTCAAGTTCTGAACCACAGACAGTTCCGGCTTCTGATACGAAAACTATAACAACTACTACAACTGCGACTGTCACGTCAGTTTCCGGAGATGCTAACCAGGACGGTAAAATTGATATTCTGGATGTGATCAGTATCAATAAAGCAATCCTCGGAAAAGAAACGCTTTCCGAAATACAGCTGAAAGCTGTTGATCTGAATCAAAACAGCAGGCCGGATTCCGAAGAAGCCCTTATTATCATGAAATATATTGTCGGATTGCTTGATACACTGTCATAAACAATTCCCTGTGATACTGAAATACAAGACAGCCCTCTGTTCCGGAGGGCGTTTTTTTCTGCGGAATGTCAAGTTTTTTCTGAAAAACATTGATTTTTGAGAAAGAATCTGCTATAATAGAATATGACATGTTAATTTTCAAGTATTTACAGGAGGCTGTTATGAGTAAAATTCAGGCTTTTTTTGAAGATATGAAATCCAAGAACGTAGCTTTCATCGGTACGGGTGTGAGCCATACGGAATTAATCAGGAAATTCAGGGAAAAAGAAATTGCTGTCACAGTCTGCGATAAAAGAAATGCAGATCAGTTTCAGGCAGTTTATGACGAATTATCTGCTCTGGGAGTAAAATTTGTTCTGGGTGAAAATTATCTTGATTCTCTCACGGATTTTGATGTTGTGTTCAGAACCCCCGGAATGTATTTCAATAACCCGGCACTGACAAAGGCTCGTCAGGCAGGTGTGGTTATTACCTCGGAAATGGAAGTATTTTTTGATTTGTGTCCGTGTAAGATTTATGGTGTGACAGGTTCTGACGGAAAATCAACTTCTACGACCCTGATCGCTGAAATTTTAGCAGAATCCGGAAAAACTGTCCATAAAGGCGGAAATATCGGCCGGGCACTTCTGCCGATCATCGAAGAAATTCAGGAAGAGGATGCCGCTGTCGTGGAATTATCCAGCTTTCAGCTGATTTCTATGAGAAAATCTCCGGATACGGCATTGATTACGAATATCACACCGAATCATCTGGATGTTCACGGCACAATGGAAGAATATACCCAGTCGAAGACGAATTTAATCATACATCAGAATGCCTTTTCCAGAACGGTTCTGAATCTGGATAATCAGGGAACAAAAGATCTTGCCGGTCTGGTGCGTGGAAAACTGAACTGGTTCACCAGAAGAGAAATCCCCGAAAGAGGAGCTTTTCTGCGTGATGACGGAGTATTATGCTATATTGAAAATAATCAGATCACCCCGGTGATTCATAAAGATGAAATCAGAATTCCGGGAATGCATAATGTAGAAAATTTCCTCGGTGTGATTGCAGTCCTCTGGGGAGAAGTTCCGGTCGAGGCCATTGTGAAAGTCGCAAAAGAATTCGGCGGAGTCGAGCATAGAATTGAATTTGTCCGTGAACTCGACGGCGTAAAATATTATAACGACAGTATCGCCACCAGTCCGACCAGAGTCCTTGCCGGTCTGAACAGCTTTCATCAGAAACTGATTGTCCTCGCCGGAGGCTATGACAAGAAAATCCCGTTTGAACCTATGGCAGAAACAGTCTGCGATAAAGTCAAGATTCTGATTCTGATGGGTCTGACGGCTGATAAGATCGAAAAGGCTGTTACTTCTGCAAAGAATTATCATCCGGAAGAATTAAAGATCATTCATGTCAATTCCATGGAAGAAGCTGTGGAAACGGCTCATAAAGAAGCAAAATCCGGCGATATTGTCACATTGTCTCCGGCATGTGCAAGTTTCGACTGGTATCCGAATTTTGAAGTCCGTGGACAGCATTTCAAGAGATTAATCAAGGAGTTATCATAATTATGAATAAAAAATCTCTGAAAAAATTGTTATCAGATTTATGTACAGCCTCAGGAATTTCCGGAGATGAGTCGGAAATTGCACAGGTCGCCTGTGAAAAGCTGAAAAAATACTGTCCGGATGCCCATATTCAGAACGGCAATGTGATCGGTTCTATGGGCAGTTCCGAACCGGATGCCGTGCATATCATGCTGGATGCTCATCTTGATCAGATCGGCCTGATTGTTACAGAAATTACTGATGACGGCTTTGTCGGAGTCGGAAACGTCGGCGGTCTGGACAGACGCTGGTTTCCGGCACAGAAAGTCATTCTGCACGGAAAGAAAAAGATTCCCGGCATTATCAGCACACTTCCGCCGCATCTGAATCAGGGAGAAGAAAAAGTCCAGAAAATTGAGCAAGTCCGGATTGATACAGGCTATCCGGCCGAAGAACTCAGAAACATCCTGTCTTTAGGCGACAGCGTGACATTCACAGGGATTACAGAAGAACTCGCCGGAGATCGGTTTGCTTCTCCGTGTCTGGATGACCGTGCCGGAATTGCTTCTGTTTTATATGCTCTGGATGAACTCAAAAAAGAAGAAATTCCCTGTAAAGTCAGTGTGTTATTCTCAAATCGTGAGGAAGTCAACGGAGCAGGTGCAAAAACAGGCTGTTATGCGATCAATCCGGATATTGCCCTTGCGGTTGATGTTTCCTTTGCCGGAGACGGTACACAGGGAACAGGCAAGGCCGGAGAGGGTGTTATGATCGGATTTTCTCCGTCATTATCGAAAAAAATTTCCCGTGATCTGGTTTGCCTTGCAGCCGAAAAAAATATCTCTTGTCAGATTGAGGTCATGCATGGCAGAACCGGAACAAATGCAGATGATTTCTCTGTCTGCCGTGAAGGTGTGAAAGCATGTACGCTCTCGATTCCGCTTTTCTATATGCATACGCCTGTCGAAGTGATTGATCTGAATGATATTAAATATACCGGAAAACTGATTGCAGAATATCTCAGGAGGGGTGCAGAATGCTGAATGATCTGAAAGAATTATGTGCATTGAACGGCATTTCCGGAGATGAATCGAAGATCAGGGAATATCTGGAAGAAAAAATCAGATCTTTTCCGGATATTCTGGAATGCCGGACAGATGCACTCGGAAATTTGTTAGTGCGTAAAAAAGGCAGAAAAGAAGCAAAAAATACGGTTCTGATCGGTGCTCATATGGATGAAGTCGGTTTTATTATTACAGATATTCTTCCGGATGGAAAATGTCTGCTTGATACCGTCGGCGGTGTTGACCCTGATGTCGCCATCGGCAGAGCAGTCTATCTTCCGGAAGCTGACAGATTCGGTGTGATCGGCTGTAAGCCGGTTCATCAGCTGACGAGCAAGGAAAAGGAGAAAAAACCGGAGAAAAAAGATCTGATTCTTGATATTGGTACAAATTCCAGAGCCGAAACTTCAGATTTGCATATTTTACGGGGCGATTCCGTATGTTATCACAGTGAATGGACGGAACTCGGCGGAAATCGGGTCGCCTCGAAAGCGATTGATGATCGTTTCGGCTGTGCGGCAATGCTGAAATTACTGGAATCAGAAATTGCTTATGATACCTGGTTCGGCTTTTTCGTACAGGAAGAAATCGGACTGAGAGGCAGTAAAACAGCGGCTTATGCTATCAATCCGGATTTTGCTCTGATTCTGGAAACCACAACAGCCGCTGATCTTGACGGCGTACATGACGGCAATGCCGTATGTCATCTGGGTGCAGGGCCTGTCGCATTATTCATGGACAGGGCGACAATCTACGATAAAGAATTATATAAAACTGCTTTTGCCGAAGCCGAAACATTAAACATCCCCTGTCAGACAAAATCCCGTATTGCAGGCGGCAACGATGCCGGGTCGGTACATATTTCCCGCACCGGAGTCAGAACACTTGCATTATCAATTCCGTGCCGTTATCTCCATTCGCCTTACTGTACGGCACAGATCAGTGATATGACACAAACTTATCAGCTGGCTGAAAAAATGCTGGAAAGAATGCATGAATTATGATTAGAAAAATTACAAAAGACTGCGATCTGAATACCTATCTGCTCCGGAAAACCTGGAGAGGCAGAAAAATGTATTCGTATTATAAAGCTTATGGTATTGATTATCCGTTCTGTCAGTTCTATACTGTCGGTGAGGACGGTATCCTGCTGAGTTTTAACAGTACTGTCCTGATTGTCAGTGCTGATGAATCAGAACTCGAAAATTTAGCCGTTTTTCTGAATATGCATAAGCCGTTCAGAATCGAGTGCAATGAACCTGTCAGAGAAAAATTATCTTATCTTCTGAAAGATTATCAGTCGCTTCACAGAACTACGTTTGAACTTCAGCCCGACAGGGAAAATACTGATTTTGAAGAAGAAGCTGTTGAATTTAATCCCTCTCTGGAAGAAGTCTATCAGATTCTTCATGCCGGATTCCCGAATCTGGAAGATTATGCTTTATGGCTTACAGATACTTCACACAGATCACGCCACGGTGTCAGTCATGTACTGACATATAAAAACAGTACGACTGCGACGATTATGTTTGATATTGATAATCATGTGCTGGTCGGACAGGTGGCGACTCTGCCGGAAGCCAGAGGCCTCGGACATGCCAGAATGTTCCTGAGATGGCTTGCCGGATGGCTAGCCCAGTTCGATAAAAAGGCTGTTCTGTATGCACTGGATATTCGTGAAAGTTTCTATCGGGAAATCGGCTTTAAAGTCATTGATACGGAATATGTGCTCGAACGCACGGAAGATGCACAGGACAGCATCACGAAAGGACTGCTTGATAATGGCGATACATGATTTTTTTGAAATTGATTCCCGTCTGGAAGCTCTTGCAGAACAGGCTGAACAAAACTGCTCGGCATGTTTTGCGAAAATCGACCGGACGGCAAGACATAACGCTGCAAAAGTCCTGAAAGCCTTTGCAGATCATAAAGTCAGTGAAGCCTGCTTCGGTGCAAGTACAGGCTACGGCTACGGCGATTTAGGCCGTGACGTTCTGGATGCTGTCTGGGCACAGGTGCTCGGAACGGAAGATGCTCTTGTCAGACATAATTTTGTGTCCGGCACACATGCACTGAGTGTCGCTTTATTCGGCTTGTTAAGGCCGGATGATGAAATTGTCTTCGTCACCGGAATGCCTTATGATACGCTGCATGAAGTGATCGGTATCACCGGTAAGGCCGGTAACGGTTCGCTGAAAGATTTCGGAGTAAGATATAAAATCATCAGTCTGACTCCGGAGGGAAAACCGGATTTAAAAGCCGTTTCTGAAAATTTGGCAGGAGCAAAAATTGCATATATTCAGAGATCAAGAGGCTATGACCTGAGAACGGCATTTACAATCGAAGAACTGAAAACGCTCTGTGAAACTATCCGGAAAGCCAATCCGGAAGTGATCATCATGACAGATAATTGCTATGGCGAATTTGTCGAAGAAATTGAACCGCCTTCGGTCGGAGCTGATGTAATTATCGGTTCCATGATCAAGAATGCCGGAGGAGGTATCGCCCGGACAGGCGGCTATATCGCCGGAAAGTCGAAACTTGTTGAATTATGTGCTTATCGGCTGACCTGTGTCGGTCTGGGAAAAGAAGTCGGTTGTACGCTCGGTATGAACCGGGAACTGTTTCAGGGTTTGTATCTCGCTCCGGATATTGTGGCAAATGCCTTGAAAACAGCGGCTTTTGCTTCTGAATTATTTACATTATTAGGATTTAAATGCACACCGGCTACGAACGATCCGAAAGGGGATATTGTCACAGCCGTAGAGCTTCGCACAGCTGAAAATTTAATCGCTTTCTGTCAGGGAATCCAGAAAGGCTCTCCGGTAGATGCCTATGTCACACCGGAACCGTGGGATATGCCCGGTTATGAAAATCAGGTGATCATGGCAGCAGGAGCATTCACAAACGGTGCTTCTATCGAACTTTCTGCTGACGGCCCTCTGCGTGAACCCTATGCGGCATGGCTGCAGGGCGGATTGAGCTGGAACAGCGGAAGAATCAGCATTCTGCTCGCTGCACAGGAACTGCTGAATAAAAATTTAATTCAGATCTGAGAACAAAAGATTGCTGAAAAATAAAAGAATGTTACAAAACAAATACAAATCTGCAAATAAAATATTGACAAAGCCGGAAAAAGGTTGACAACATCGTCCGAAACTGTTAAAATAATAAGTAGGACTAATTTTAAAAAATCAAGAAAGGGGGAACAGGTCAGAATGGAAATACAAAACCGCTGCTATCGGTGCATGAATCTGAAACCGGAAAAATTAAATACTTGTCCGTCCTGCGGTTATAAAGAAGATACCCCCTATGACCCTAATTATGCTCCGCCCGGTACGGAACTGAACGGAAAATATATCATTGGTGTAAAAATCGGCCATAACAGCGAAGGGGCAAATTATATCGGCTATAATTCATCCATCGGCTGTAAAGTGCTGATCCGGGAATATTGCCCCGCCGGACTGTGCAAGCGTGTACGGGGACGGGCTGCAATCAATGTGCAGCCCAATCGTGTCATTCCCTATAAGACCCTGAAAGAAGAATTCAAGGAATTAAACAGAAAACTCGCTCAGATGCGGAATTTACAGCATATTATCCCTACGCTGGATATTATTGATGCCAATAATACTACTTATGTAATTTATGAATATCTTGAGGGAATCAAACTTGTTGAGTATCTGAAAGACCATGCCGGAGAACTGACATGGCAGCAGGTCTCTGAACTGTTCCCGAGTTTCTTTACGACTCTGAGTCTGATGCATAATAACGGTGTGATACACAGGGCAATCAGTCCTGATACAATCTATGTCACACCTAAGACGGAACTCCGGTTATGCGGGTTTAGTATCTATGATGTGAGAACTATGAATCTGGAACTGCCTTCGGAAATTTTCCAGGGCTATGCCGCTCCGGAACAGTATACCCCCGGTGCACAGCAGGGAAGCTTTACAGATGTTTACGGTATCTGTGCCGTGTTATACAGACTGCTGACAGGCTGTCAGCCTGTGGATGCTCCGAGCCGTCTTCAGCAGGATAATCTTTCACCGCCGTGTGAACTGAATCAGAATATCCCGAAAAATGTTTCCGAAGCTGTCATGAAAGGCATGTGTCTGGATTCTCAGCAGCGGACACAGACTATTACAGAACTCGTCACACAGCTGTTTGAACAGACGGAAGAGCCTCAGGAGCCGGAATCTGAAAGAGTGATTTCAGTTCCGGAAAAACAAAAGAAAAAAAAGGAAAATAAAAAAGAAAATCAGAACAGAGACAGTATTGATGTGGAGGATACCGGTACAGGACAGGAAAGTATCATCGAAAAATATCGAATGCCTCTGATCACAGCAGTCATGACGATCTGTATTCTCCTGATTCTTGCAATTATTATCATCGGCCTGATGAACCGCTCCGGTACGGTTTCTGTCAATTCTTCGACAGAAACTACAACTGTGGCAGAAGAAACGGTCACAGAAAATAATATCGTGACAGAATCTTCCGGAGAAGCCGAACCCGGTACAGAACTGCAGGGCGACAGTCAGATGCCTCTGCTGGTCGGAATGCGTTATGAAATCAAGAAAGAACAGCTCGAAACAGACGGCTGGCTGTATTTAGAACCGTCTTATCAGTACAGTGATGATTATGAAGCCGGATTGATTATCTGGCAGAGTATCGAAGCCGGACAGCCTTTCAACAGCGGTGCGGTCGTGAAAGTTATCGTCAGTCAGGGGCCGTCTTCTGTACAGATTCCGGAATATGCCGGCAAAACTTTGATGGAATATGAAGAAGAACTGGATGCTCTCGGCATGAGCGGCCGTTATACTACAGAAGCAGTTGTGAATTACAGTTTTGAAACCGGCTATATCGTCGAAATGAATAAGCAGGCCGGAGAAATTTTCAATCTGTCCGGGGAAGAAACGCTGAAAATTTTCTATGCAAGCAATCCGGAGACTACTCCTGCGACAGAACCGCCGCAGACAACTGTTGCTCCGACGGAACAACCCGTTTCTGAAATTGTCGTGGAAAGCAGTACAGATAATTCCGGTGTTCAGCTCGAAACAGCTCCCTCCGTAGCTCCCGAGGGCAATGAAACCGAAAATGATTCGGAACGTACCGAAGAAGCTCCTGAGACTGCTCCCGGACTGGAGGATTCAGAACCGGAAATTCCGGATTATGAAACAGCTCCGCCCGTTCCGGATGAGGAAGAATAAAAAAATTATGCCTCTGCTGAAACTCAGCAGAGGCTTTGCTTTTTCAGAAAATATTTTTGGTAAATACCCAGACTTCATATTTATTAACAGAAAATTCTTCATGCGGATGTGTCAGAAGAATATAATCTATATTTCTGAGTGTCTGTGCTTCCTGTGCAGAAAGCAGAAGAAAATAGTTTTCCTGTTCCGGCTGGTCCTGATACCAATGCGTATTGCACTGATACGGCCGGAGCCAGATTCCGGAGGTATCTATTTCCACACTCCGGCATTTTACGGCAGAATCGGAAATGACTGTCAGAGCATTTGCCTGCCAGAATGTCGCATAGCCGTAAGTGAGATTTCTTTTCTCCAGTTCTCCGGCAAGGGTATAGAGATAATTGCTTTTAGTATTATCCGCAGGCATACTGAAAAGCGTAATCATATGCATGGCATTCACAAGCATGACGGGAATCATAAGCAGGGCAGTAAGCCTCTGCCATGAAATCTGCGAAATCCCCCAGCGGAGAAATCCGACAGAAACGACAGCGGCCATGGCAGCAATCGGAGAAAGCCGCCAGTTTGCAACGGAAAGTTTCCCCATAATATAGCCCATCATGATGAGCAAAGTCATAAACCAGTATGTCAGAAGCAGAATTCTGAATTTTGCATCTTCTAGTTTCCGATAGCAGAATAATGCTGCAATCGGAAGAAACAGCAGAATCATAGCTGTGATGACACTCAGAAGCGATTTTACACTTTTGGGACTCATCAGAGGTGTATTGGCCTTGATTTCTGCTCCGAGCAGAGTCAGCCATGCTGTCGGGAATTTCTGAAAATTTTCTGCCCAGGTGCTCATGTCGGAATATTGGGAATAGGCTTCTTCATAAGCGGCTGTGATCGTTCCGGCGGCGATTTTGGTAAATAAAAAACCTGCGATCGTGCCGATGATCATGACCAGTATGATAATGCCGGCATGGATATTTTTTAGAGACAGAATTTTGGAATCTCTGTCAAACCAGCGTTCGCAGAAGACGGCTCCGATCACGGGCAGAGCAAAAATGGTGACAGCCGTAATCTGGTCGCTGCCTGCAAACATGCACCACAGACAGAGTAAAATCATGCAGAGAACGGTATGCAGACGATTTTTCTTTATTTTAATTTTCCGTTTCAGTGTTCCGGCCTGTTCGGTCAGATCTCTCTGCCGGAAGATCAGGGAAAGTCCGATGAAAATAAACCAGACCCCCAGACTGTAATAGATCGTATGTCCCCAGAAGATTTCTCTGAGTTTGATGCTTCCGGAACAGGTCATCAGTACGGTAAAGACTGCGGCGGCAATCCAGCCGAGTTTCCAGCCCATCTGCCGGAGCATGAGAAGCAGTCCTCCGGAAAAAAGCAGGAAGAAAAGAAACATGCCGATTACATGCGTTGTCATAGAAGTACCCGTCAGAGGCATGAGAGCCGTCATGATCAGATTGGTTCCGAACGGCAGGAGACAGGCATAACTGAAATCCGGATTGAAGAGTGTTCCGCTCTGATAAGAAGCTTCTGCCCACATGATAGTATCTGTTGTATCAGAGTGAAAATAGCCCCTTGACGGGAACAGAACATAATAGCCGACAGCAATCAGCGGCAGCAGCAAAAGGGTTATGCTCCCCAGTCGTTTCAGAATCGTAAGGATTTTCTGTTTTTTTTCAGTGTTCTGATTCTGTGTCATAGGGAATCCTCTTGTATATCGGTTTCATGATAAATCTGTTCTGTATTGACATCCCAGATATTGAACTTGTTTTTTCTGCCGGAAAGGATATTTTTTACAGCCTCGAAAGAAGTCAGCATGGAATGATCCATATTGTTATATCTGTGCTGACCGTTCCGGCCGACACAGTAGAGATTTTCAAACCGGTTCAGATAGGCAATCAGCTGATCAATCGATGCATAAGTATCAAAATAGGCCGGGTATGCTTTTTTAACCTGTTCTCTGTGATAATCAAGAATTTCGGTATTTTCAGCGAGAATGCCCATGCTGCGGAGTTCTTCCACAGCAAATGCAAGAGTCTGTTCGTCAGTCAGCTGCCAGAAACGGCTGCCTTCGGTGCAGAAATATTCCAGACCAAGCCAGACCTGACGGGCGGGATCCTGTACCATATAGGGCGACCAGTTATTGAAAATCTGGATTCTGCCGAGCCGGACTCCGGTATCCTGGACATAAATCCAGCAGTCAGGAACAATATTTCCGAGTGTCGGGATATTGGTTTCGTTTCTGAGCGCCAGACGGTTCACAAGCAGGCCGATCGTCACAAAATCACGATAAGGCAGGCCTTTGGCAATAGCGGCCTCCTGTGCAGGAACGTCGTTCATGCCGGTTACAAGATCTTTCAGAGGCATGGAGGAAATCAGAATATCTACGGGGATTGTGACGGTCTCCTGCTGATTTTTCTGATACGTGATGGATTCTATTTGATTCTGATTGGTATGAATCCCGCAGACTCTGGCATTGAGGATAATTTCACCGCCGAGTTTCCGGAATTCTTCGGCAGTCAGTTCCCAGAGCTGACCGGGGCCGTATTTCGGATAATAGAACTCTTCGATCAGAGAAGTTTCTTTCCGGCTGTTATCCTGAATTCCGGTGATTTTATGAAACATATCCAGCATCACAGCAGAGACGGAAAGCCCTTTGACACGCTGTGCCCCCCAGTCGGCAGAAATCTGTGACGGATGTCTGCCCCATAATTTTTTGGTATAGCCTTCAAAGAACATGGAATATAATTTTTTCCCGAAACGGTTGATATAAAAATCTTCCAGGGAATTTTCTTTTCTCCGGAAAGCAGAGGCATTCATATAACTGAATCCTGCCTGTACAGTCGTGCCGAAGCCCATATTTCTGATTGTATCCCATTTGAGTGAGACAGGATAATCAAAAAATTTATGATGATAATAAATTCTGGAAACTCTGTTCCGGATGAGCATAACTCTGTCATCTGCTTCGGGGTCGGCACCGCCGGGAACAAGAGATTTTTCTCTGCCAAGCTGAATATCATCAAAAGAGGGTTCGCCCTGAAACGGCATCATCGTCTGCCACCAGTGCATGACTTCCTGATTTTTGGAGAAAAAGCGGTGACCGCCCAGATCCATTCTGTTTCCGTGATGGTTCACGGTTCTGGAAATGCCGCCGATATAGGGGGATTCTTCATAGATTGTAACATGATACTGTCCGGATGTCTGTTTTAAAAGTTCATAGCCGGCAGTCAATCCTGCCGGCCCTGCACCGATGATTGCGACTTCCTTCATTCCTTGCTCCTTTCTGAAAAAGCATACCTGTCAGACACTGACATGTTCGTTTTCGATGGTAATATAATTTCTTCTGAATTTATTCAGATATTTGTCTGTCAGACGGTAGCTTAACCAGAATACGCTGAAAGAGAGGGTAATAAAGCCGACTGCTTTTACGAAATTTTTCATAGAATCACCTCCGTTTCCGGGATTATAATTAATTTTATTATAACATATTCAGAGATAAAATGCTATAGGGTTTCAGAAATTCAACATTGTGCATAAAAAGAATGTTTTGTTTTTGTGCGTTCATACAAAATATATAATTTTTTAAAATTTTTTCTGATTTTTTGGTTTCACAGATGTTATATAAATAAGAGAAATGAGAAAAATTCTGTCTATTTTAAAAACTAAAATTCAGAAAAGGAGCAGAAATACATGCATCAGAAATTTTATGAATACGATTTTGTGACAGTCGCCGCCGATACAGGAGAGTATATTCTCGCAGATCAGAAAGGCGGTTCGTACTATCTGCCAAAGCAGATATACAGGACATTGCCGGAAAAAGGCTTGAAAATAGGCGATATTCTGCATATCATGGCAGAAAACAGACTGGAAATGACCGAACTTGCCGGTACAAACAGCATCATCTGTCACGGAGCTGTGAAAAGTATCGTGACAGGTTCTCTGCTGACACAGGGGAGAACAGCCGATTTCTTTGTCAGTAATACAGCATAGGGTTCTGTACTGCTGACGGATTCCGGAACCGGAAAGGATTATGTGATTTTTACAAGCTATGTTGCAGAAGGATGGCGAACCCCTTCGGTAGAATGGCGAACCGTGACAGAAGGAAATCTTGTCAGCTTTCTTCTGTTCGGGGATATGCCTGTAATGCCTGTTCCTAAGAAACGGCATATCTACAGAATATACCGGAAAAACAAGAAAACTCCGGCACGGCGGAGTTTTCTGAATATTGCTTACGGAGCTTCCAGCGGAGCATCAATGATTTCAATTTCATCTTCATCCGCCTCGGGAACAAACGGTACATCTGTATCTTCTTCAGGAATCTGATTTTCCTGGAAAGATTCTTCCGGAAGCATTTCACTGTTCTGGATAAAAATTTCATCTGTCTGACCGGACATCTCCTCGGAATCGGATTCTGTTTCCAGCGGGGGGATGTCGTTTTCAATAGAGACAATATCAAGATATTCTTCCAGAGTCAGACCCTGTTCAAACATTTCCGTAGCGGCTTTTACACCTACATAGCGGATATGCCAGCATTCATAGCTGTAACCGGTAATATCTTCTTTTCCTTCCGGATAGCGGATAATAAAGCCGAATTCATGAGCGTGCTGATCCAGCCACTGCCCCTCCGGAGTATTGATGAACGTTTCGTTGATGGAATTGCAGTCTACGGTATAGCCCGTCTGATGTTCGGAATGTCCGGGCTTTGCAGAAATTTTATCGGCATATTCTTCGCCGTAGGCATTGACAAGACTGTTATAGCAGGTGATCTGATACTGGTAATCTCTGTAGCCGGAGCCCTGATAGATATTCAGATCTTCTTCTTTGGCGGCTTCCTGTAATTCCGCAAACGCTTCGGCAGTTTCGGGGAGCATACCGGGGTCATAGTCTTCCGGCAGACTGATGCTTTTATTGGCGACTAAGATGCCGTCGACATAGGTACAGCCGTTTTCCACGACCAGTTCCCGGACGGTAACGGGAATCCGGAGTGTTTCCGTGCCGCAGAATACAGAGACAGTGCATTCCCCTCTGGAAACGCCTGTAATCAGGCCATGTTCATCGACCAGTGCAATTCCTTCATCACTGACACCGTAGATTGCTTCGGAGAGGTTGACATCGGGATTGCAGGCAAGGTTCAGAGCTTTGGTATGATTCACACGCAGATAAACATGCGGTTCAACACTCCAGAAGCCGGTTGCCTGATGAAATTCCGGAGTTGTTTCGGGAACATTCTCGACCGGAACAGCTTCCGCCGGTGTATTTTCCGTAACAGGCGGAGCCTCTTCCGGTTCTGATTCCTGCTGTGGAACTGCTTCGACCTGCTGCAGCTGATTCATATTTTGTTTTCCGACAATTAAACCGAATCCGAACACTAACACAACGCTGAGCATCAGCAGGAGAAAAGAGGCTCTTGCTCTGTCTTTGCGGCGTTTTTTAGCAGTTTCCTGTGCCATTGGCAAAATCCTTTCTTATTAAAAATCGGGTGTATCACTTCTGATGGATTTGTATCATGCATACTGATATTTATTATAGCACAAAAAAAACGGTTTGTCACCTGTTTTTTTCAGTTTTTTTTAATTTTTTTATGAATTTGTGAAAAATGTCGAAAAACCGGACATGTTTATAATTTATCTGTTTTTTACAAGACAGATGGTTTGAATTTGGATATTCTGCCAATTGTATTTTGAGGATAAATATTCTATAATTTTTATAATCATTTTCAAAAAAATTTCCAATATTTTTCTGTTTTAATTGTTATATAAATAGAAGACAATCCGAACATAAATAGATTAGTTTCATCAAAGGAGGAATTGTTATGAAAAAAACAAGTAGAATATCGGCAGGGCTGACCGCTTTTGTAATGACAGGAATGCTGATGAATCTGCTTCCGGTCAGTGCCGAAGCTCCGGATGACTGCTTTATTGTCGAAACCATGCAGTCTGCCGGATGCTGGGGCTTGCTTCATTGTATGGATGCAGACGGTCAGGTTTCAACAGAACCTGTGAAATTCTGGACGGAAGAAAGAATCACCGGCGGAGATGTCCTGACAATCGACGGCGATTATCAGCTTGACGGTACGAACATCAGAACGCTGACACTCCCGGAAGATGTTTCTTTCACCCGCAATCCGGAGGGCAGTCAGCTTGCAGTGAAATATGTTCAGATTACAAATATTGATTCGGGTGTATTTGAACTGACTGACAGCGAGGGAAATACTTATTCTTATGCTCAGGCTGATTCTGAATTTTTTAAATCTTCATTGAGTCTGGAATATGCCGGGATTGGAGATATTTATCAGTTCGCATTCTATCATGATACCCCTGTCAGAGTCACAGGCACGGAACCTGCTCCCGATCTCGAGCCTTTCATGATTATCACCGGAAAAGAAAAAGACAGATATATCGGCCAATATTACGATACTGTCAGAACCGGCCTCACAACTACAGGCTTGATAAAATCAAAAATGATCTATCTTCCGGAAGAAGAGTTTGCTTCTGAAATTCAGGATATTCAGTACGGTGATGTTTTCACAATCGGCGATGATTATTTTTTTACAGATTCCGAACCCGCAGAAGTAGTTTATTTCGATGGCGGTTATGTGAATCGCATCGGAACAGCTTCCGATCAGTTTGAACTCAAAAAACTGACTCTCACGTCCGGCGGTGAACTGCATGTATATCCAGCAGACGGCTCGACCGTTCACAGAAGTATCGGAGAATATGTATTCACAGACAGCGAGGGAAATCAATATCCGTATCGTCAGGAATATGATAAATTTGATTATGAAATCAGTCTTGAAAACGCTCAGATCGGTGATGTATATACATTTGCTGTCTATGATGATACGGCTCTGCTTCCGGTCAGAGAAACCGTACAGCCGGAAAATTTCAATGCAGATGAATTTTTTATCGTCACGAATGTAGCCGCAGAAGATCATTATATGCTGGAATATTATTATCCGAAAGAGCTTTCCGTAACAAATTATGCTCACAGAAAACTGTATTTCACCGGAGATTTAGGCGATCATGTCTCTTATGGCGATATTTTCCTTGCAGACGGCGGATTTGAAACAACAGCGATGGAAAATTACAGAGCTGTCTATACACTCACTCTCGATGAAGAAACAACACTCACAAAAATCGGGAACTGTTCTGATCTGATGGAACATAAAACACTGACTGCTCAGAGCGAAGTTTATGACGGTGCTCCTGTGATTCCGAGTTTTCGGATATTTACTTATCATCTGACAGATGAAGCAGGTACAGAATATTATTATTCTATAGAAGACAGTTTCAGTTCAGATATTCCGATGCGTTGCCAAAAAGGTACAGAAAGAGAATTCGCTTTTTATCGTGACAGTGCAATCATCCCGTTACCGGAATCAGAAGAAATCATAGCAGATACTTCGGGTAATCAGGAAAGCAATCCGGATTTCACAGGCGATGCGGACGGAAACGGAATCACAAATGTTTTAGATGTGATTGTGATTAATAAAGCCGTTCTCGGAAAAGAAGCGATTCAGCCGGAACAGATTAAATATATGGATTATAATAACAATCAGATTCCGGATTCGACAGATGCTCTGAATACTCTCAAAACAATTGTCGGATTAGCATAATCACAGGAGAATTTTATGAAATTAGTGAAAATAATGATTACCGCCCTGACAGCTCTCTGCTGTCTGGGCGGTATGCTGATAAATTTTCCGGTCAGAGCCGAAGAAACTAATTATGATTCGTTTTTTATTATCATCAATCCAAATGAAAAACTTGCGGAATATTATTATCATATCAATGGTGAACTGCATCATATTCCGGCGGATTTCTCTTTGACTTCTGATTATGATTATTGGTATGCCTCAGAAACTATGTTCACAATCGAAGGCAATTATTATATCCGGAACGGATGGCCGATTCAGATTAAATTTGCAGATGGTACACAGCGTATTTCTGAAAAAGTTTCGGAAGTATTTCAAAATAAAACTGTTATCATAAAAGAGATTAAAACTATTGAGGATACTCATCCGAGAACGGAATATCTTCTTGAAGATCTGAATCATAATCTATATACTTACAGTGAGTATCAGGAATTTGATTATCGTTACGGCATGAATCAGGCAGAACTTGAATGTCAATATACATTTGCATTCTGTGAAGATACACCCGTAAGACCTGTTGAAAAACTGGATCATATTTATTATGCCTATGTTGTCGGCGTGGATGATGCCGAAAATCCGGAATATTATGCAATATCAGCAGGCGGTCAGCCGTGGTATTTCAAGAGATCAGAATTAACTTTTCTGAAAGATGAGGAACTGCATTTCGGTGATATTCTCCGAGTCCGGAATATTTCAGCAATCTCGACAGGAAACGGCAATGAATTTAGTTTTCAGCCCAGTGCGGCTTATGAATATCGTCCGCATGATATGCAGATCATCGGTTCTGTACTGAGTGCTCCGACAGCGGAACTGACTGTCACAGGAATAGCAACCTATTCTTATCTGAAAGTAAGTAACGGAGAACAGGAATATCAATTATATCTGCCTTATTATTTAGAATATCGGGGAGATAAAATTAAATTTTTCATGCCGGATATTCCTGATATAAAAGAAGTGCAGAACGGAGATAAAATTCTCTGTGCTCTGAATCCCAGAGGAAAGCCGATCATGATGCTGTCTTTTGTACTGGATGGCGATGCAGACGGCAATCAGAAACTTGATATTCTCGATGTGATTATGATTAACAGAGTAATAATGGGAAAAGAGAGTTTCAATTCAAAGAGAATCTCTCATATAGATTTCAATCAGAACGGAGTACCGGATTCAGCAGATTCACTCACAATGATGAGAAAAATAGTCGGTCTGGAATAATTTATGAATTTTCTGTGAAATTTCAAAAAAATAAAAAATTTTTTTCCAATATTTTTCTGACTTGATTGTTATATAGATAGAAAGCAAATCCAAAACGCAAACCAAATGCTTCAACATAAAGGAGGAATTATTATGAAAAAAACAAGAAAGTTATTCGCAGGTCTGACAGCTCTGATGTGTCTGACCGGATTGACATCCGCATTTCCGATGTCAGTACAGGCGGAAGTGATTCCGTGGACATGCCGGGTTTCTCTGATTAACTATAATGAAGAGAATCAGCCGGAAAGCTATATTGTCACAGAGAATCGTTTCTTTAATTATGCGATTTCAGCAGAAGAAATGACAACATATCTTGCAGAAGGAAGCACACTTCCTGTTGTCGGTGATGTACTCTATATTATGTCGCCTTCCAGAGGCGGAGGCACAACGCTCGGAGAATTTGTATTTGAAGAAGACAGTACAATCACGAATCAGGGCAATGAACTCGAATTTTTCACAAATACAAAAGATTATGTTGTTACAAAGCATTCCGAAGATACAGGTGGTGTGTACTGGACTCGGCTGACAGATACGGAAACCGGAAACTACTGGATTTATCAAGATTATGATTATCTCTATGATTCTGTTTATTCTCTGAAAGATGTATCTGTCGGCGATATTGTAACCTGTGCAGTCAATGCAGAAGATTCTGAATTTAGTTATCCGATGCAGGTGCTTTCTGTTAAAAAAGGTGATGGCACAGTACCGGATTTGAAAACTTCTGATTCTGAATATGGTACAAATATTATTTTCATGAGTAAGGGGGACGGGGTGTATGCAGTCGATACTGATGGAAAATGGAGCGGATGGGCATTATCCTATTTTAATTTTATATTCGGTGCAGTAGATTCAGACGAACTTCCTCAGTATGGCGATGTTTATTTTGGGGACTATATGGTATATGAAACTTATCCGGCACAGTTTGAGCCGAGTCATCTGAAAAAACTCGGAACAGTAGAAGATTTCTATCCGATTAAGGAAATGACAGTATCAGTAAATCATCCGGGTGAATATCCGGAAATGATCTTAACAGATGCAGACGGTACAGATTACAGATATAACTATGATTTATATAACTATGTTGACTGGAAATTTGATATTCCGATTCAGAATCTGGAAATCGGCGATACTGTCAAGTGTGCAATGACAGAAGACAGAATCCTGATGATTACAGATATTGTGAATACTTCGGCAGATACGGAACGGAAACAGGAGGATTCTGTCATAGCAATCTATATCGGAGATCAGGGGAACAGATATTATTTCAGTGAACAGCGTTCTTTGAGCAGTAAATATCTTGAGGGAATCACGCTGGAATACGGTGATGTAGTAAAAATTCCGAATGATCTGTTTGAATGGGAAGAATACGGCAAGACTCCGGAAAATACAGAGATTGAGAAACTCGGCACAGCCTCGGAGTACTATGGAACAGTCAAAGAACTGACAGTCAAATCGAATGAGAACCGGATTCTGAAAGCCGAAGATGCAGACGGTGTGATCTATACAGCATCATATCAGTCAGCGGAGTATACAGGACATGAAGCACCCATCTATATGGATGATCTGAAAGTAGGAGAAACTTATGAATTTGTACTGGATGGCACAGAAATTATGTTAGTTCTGCCGAAAGAAAAAGAGATCACAATCAATCCGGTAGTATCTGAAATGGTAACAGGCGATGCGGACGGAAGCGGAAAACTTGATATTGTAGATGTCATAGTAGTCAATAAAGCCGTACTCGGTAAAGAATCTATGGATAAAGATAAAATTGCTTATATTGATTTCAATCAGAACGGCGTACCGGATTCCGAAGATTCTCTGACAATGATGAAAAAGATTGTCGGCTTGGCATAAATAGAAAATTAAGTGATGTTCTCCCCCGTCTGAAAAGGCGGGGGCTTCCTGTTTAACCAGATACTCTGTGAAAGGAGAATATAAATGAAAAGATATAGTTTTATTTGTATTTTGATCTTAATCATATTCTGTTCATGCAGTAATAAAACAGATGTTGCAGACGTTTCCGAACATCAAATTACAGAAACAAGCGATACTGTTTCTGCGATAAGTTCTGAAACGACAACTGCTGTTTCAACTGTTGCCACAGATGCTGATTCTGAAACGACAGAAACTGAAAATAAAGCTGATGAAGATATTTTTGAAGCAATTGCATTTGTATGCAATGAAAGATGGAATGGATATGATAAAGAGCCATATACAATTTATACCGGAACGGATTATATTACTTATGATAACGAAATTGATTTTTTTATGAACAGTGTTTCTCGAATAAAAAATAATACTTTAGGCAAAATTGACAGCGAACAGGATTTAATCTCAAAGGCAAGAGAAGTTTTCATCGAGGTTCTTGGTCAGGGTTATATCGATCGGGCAGAGGCTGAGTATCTTGACAGGAACGGTGTGAAAATTGCAATTGCAGAAAGGACAACGCCTGTTTATGATACAGCATATTATGAAGAATATGATATATGGTATATCAGTGCTTGTATGCCGTCAGGTGTAACAGAAGATGGCTATACATTCGTAACGATACATGATAACCCTGCATTTCTTATCATCAAAGGAAGCAATGGAAAAATAATCGGCTGTCGGTTTTAATTTGTCATGAGAAAATAAAAATAAATTAGAAGAATTTTTTGCTTTAGCTATTGCATTTTTATTCGGAATATAGTAAAATAGAAATATATGCTGATGATTCAGCAAAAATGATTTATATAGAGAGGAATGTGTATTACTATGAAATTATGGAAGAGAATGGCAGCTGCTGTGGCAAGTGTAGCAGTACTGTGCAGCTGTGCGGCATTTCTGCCGGCATCGGCCGTGGATTCGCTGGAAGATTCCTATACATGGGGAACAATGAAAATCGGCGGCGGCGGCTTTGTATCGGGTATCGTGACCGGTAAAGATGTCATGTATGCCCGTACTGACGTAGGCGGAGCGTATCGTTATAACTACGATACAGAAAGCTGGGAACAGCTTCTTGATTTTATCAACGATGCTGACAGAGGTCTGCTGAGTGTCGATGCCATGGCAGTTGACCCGACAGATGACAATACAGTATATTTTCTCTGCGGATGTGCTTATTTCTCGGCAGAAAAAACAGTGATCTTCAAGACAACTGACGGCGGCAAGAGCTTTCAAGAAATTGATGTCACAAATCTGATCAAAGTTATGGGTAACGGTGACGGCCGTCAGTGCGGTGAAGCAATTGCAGTCGATCCGGATAATCCGAAAGTCATCTATGCCGGCGGTGATGTTACATCAGATCAGAATTCAAAATCTGCTTTAATTAAATCAACAGACGGCGGTGAAACATGGGAGCCTGTGATTGGCTATGATGATTTAGGCTTATTCGCAGAAACAACCAAATGGCCGACCTGGACAGATACCCTTGCAAGATCTGTTACAAGTGATGAATATAATCATCAGAACGGTGTAGCAGCGATTGCCATTTCTGACGGAAAAGTATATGTCGGCACCTCTGCGACAGGTACAGCGAATGTTCATGTTGCCAGCACAAAAGATGATAAGTTCAGTGTTCTGAGTAAAGATCTGCCTACGGATGTCTATCCGTCCAGAATTAACCTTGATGTCAATGGCAATCTGCTGATTACCTATATTGCAGGACTTGCTTTCAACGGAGCATCCGGCGGCGGCTATCGTTATGAACCGTCTACAGGCACAGTCACACAGATTCTGGACAGTGATAAAGGTTTTGGCTCTGTCTGGGCTGACCCGAGCAATCCGGATCATATGATTGCCGGTACATGCGGCAAATGGGAAGATCAGCTCTGGGAAGCATGGACAGATGATCACGGTGCTACATGGGGCGATCAGTATTTCCGTTCGTTCGACGGCGGTAAGACATGGGAGAATTTTACTCCGGGAAAATCTGCCGGATGGGGACAGGAGCCGATTTCTGAATATTTACAGGATGGCGGCTATGCATGGATTCGTGATAAGGCAATTCACTGGTCTGGTACGGTAGTGACTGACCCGAGAAATTCTGACAGAATGTTTATCACTTCCGGTAACGGTGTATTTATTGCGGAGAATATCTGGAGTACAGACCCTGAAAAGAGACCTGTCTTCACATTCCATCCGGATGGAATCGAAGAAGTCGTTTCTCTTGATTTTACCAGTACAGCGGATGGACTGGACTTATCAGCAATCGGTGACTATGACGGTTTTGTACATGAAAATCCGGAAACAATCGGCTTGCAGTATCAGCCGAATATGGGCAGTACATCAGCAATTGCCGTATGCACTCAAAATACAGATGTCTGGGCAAGAATTGCCGAGGGCGATAACGGCTCGGGTTATTATACAACTGACAGAGGCAAGACATGGAATGCATTCAGTCCGGCTGTAAAGGGCGGTAAGCTTGCGATTGCTCAGATTGATAAATCGACTTACAGGGTTTTCAATACCAGCAAAGACAGCAGCTCGGTTTCTTATAGTGATGACTGGGGTGAAACATGGACATCATGCGAGGGAATTCCGTCTGCATATGGTTCCAAGCCGACAATGGTATTTATCGAGCCGGAAGATCCGAATACAGTTTATGCTTATGTAACATATTATAATTCCAGCTGGTTCTATTCCAAGACAGAACCGGATGCCAGTGATGCACAGTATAAGTTATGTGTCAGCAAGGACGGCGGAAAGACATTCAAGAGCACAGACATCTGTATGTATGACCAGTGCGACAGTGCGGGAAGAATTGCTTATCTGGGGACAAAGGGCGATCTTATGCTTGCCGGCGGCTGGTATGGTATGTATCATGTCACAGTTGCCGATGATGGTACAGTCACAAGCGAAAAGCTGGATAATGTATCATATTGTAAAACAATGGGCTATGGTGCTCCTGAAAAGGAAGGCGATGTCAATGCCCTGTATATGTACGGTAAGCTGACGGATGACGGTGCAGAGGGAATTTATCGTTCAACTGACGGCGGCAAGACATGGCTCTGCATTAATACAAAGCATCTCTATGGCGGTACAGGTAACGGAAATTATCTGGTTGGCGATATGAATGAATTTGGTAAAGTCTACATGTCCACAGTCGGATGCGGTATTGTCTATGGAGCACTCTCCGACGGAAGCGAACCGACAACCAAGCCTACAGAAACAACTTCTGAATCTGATGAGATTCTCTGGGGCGATGCGGATGAAAACGGCATTGTCAATATTCTGGATGTCATCACGCTGAATAAAGCGATTATGGGCAAGGAACCCCTGACAGCAGGCGGCAAGAAAAATGCCGATGTCGATCAGAGCGGCACACCGGATGCAACAGATTCTCTGAATATTCTGAAATCCATTGTCGGAATTATCAAAGCAAGTGAATTCCCGATCAAGTAAAAAAACAGAAGCGGCTGAACAAGTGCGTTCAGCCGCTTTTTAATTAATTCTGTTCAAGAGTGCCGTGAGAAAGCGATTTCAGATAGGCATGAATAAAGCCGTCTAAATCGCCGTCCATGACAGCATTGATATTGCCGTTTTCAAAATTGGTTCTGTGATCTTTGACAAGAGTATACGGCATGAAGACATAAGAACGAATCTGAGCACCCCAGCCGATTTCTTTCTGAATGCCCTTGATATCAGAAATTTTTTCTAAATGCTCACGCTCTTTGATTTCGACTAATTTTGCAACGAGCATTTTCATGGCATAGTCTTTATTCTGATACTGGCTTCGCTGAGTCTGACAGGAAGTCACGATACCGGTCGGCTTATGAATCAGACGAACAGCAGAACTGGTTTTATTGACTTTCTGACCGCCTGCACCGCTGGAGCGGTAAACTTCCATTTCAATATCTTCGTCACGGATTTCGACCTGAATATTATCATCCATTTCCGGCATGACTTCGAGAGCCGCAAAGGAAGTATGTCTTCTGCCGGAGGCATCGAAAGGGGAAACTCTGACTAATCTGTGAACACCTGCTTCGGATTTGAGATAGCCGTAAGCATTTTCACCCTCTACCATGATAGAGGCACTCTTGAGGCCGGCTTCTTCGCCGTCGAGGTAATCCAGAAGCTGAACTTTGAAATTATGGCGTTCAGCCCAGCGGTTATACATACGATAGAGCATTTCAGCCCAGTCCTGAGCTTCGGTACCGCCTGCACCGGCATGGAATGTCAGAATTGCATTTTTGCTGTCATATTCGCCGGACAGGAGCGTTTCGAGATTTTTATTTTCCAGAGCCTGTTTGAAATCGGCAATTTCCGTGACAATTTCATTCTGCATATCCTCGTCTTCTTCTTCCATGCAGAGTTCAATCATAGTCAGAATATCATCAAGACGGGACTGCATTTTTTCATAGTCTGTGATTTTGTTTTCGAGCTGTTTGGTTTTCTGAAGAACTTTCTGGGAATTTTCGAGATCATCCCAGAAATCGGCAGCAGTAGCCTGTTCCTGTAAATCTTTGAGTTCTTCCCTGGCTTTTTTGATATTGAGCACTTCGCCGAGTTCGTCGAGTTCTTTTCGATAGCCGTTCATTTCGACTTTTAATTCATCCAGTAAAATCATAAATAATCTCCTTGTGATATGATAAGCTTTTTATTTTATTATACACTGTTTTCCTGAAAAATGCAATAGTTCTGCTACAAAATATCCAGCAGACAGTCAATCCAGCCGTGAGCCAGTTCTTCATGGCCGGTCAGAGTCGGATGTGTGCCGTCCAGAGTTTCACAGTATAGTTTTCTTTCGGAAAGATCGGCCAGTCTGCATTTGAATTTCTGTACCAGAAACCGAATAGATTCGTTGTATTCTTCGAGAGGGATTCCGGCAAATTCTTCAGGAAACTGCCAGTTGCGGATTTTAGCATGATAGGTTCTTGCAACAGTTCCGCAGATAATCTGGGCATTGGGATAGGTATTATGAATGCGTTTGAGCATCAAGGCATAGGCATCTTCAAAATAAAGCGGATTTTTCCAGAGCGGATTTTTATTTTTAATCGGTACACCTCTGCCGAAATCTTTGATCCCCATATAGACAAGAATAATATCCGGAGCAATATTGCCGTTATGAAGCAGTTCTGTGCGTTTGATGCTGTTTCCGGAGAAAGGATGTTTTCCGGCGACACAGCTTCCGGCATAGGAATTGTTGACACAGATTCTCCCGCCGAAATGGGTGATAACTTTTGCCCACCACATGTCACTGATATAGCGGATGGCATTTTTCTGCATTTCTTCATAGTCATAGTGAACTCTGTAGCCTTCCGGCACAGTGCCGACAAGACTGCTGGTAGAGTCACCCATGATGGAAAAATAATTCATAACAGCGTTTCCTCCTTTCCGGAAAATTCATAAAAAACAGATCAGTTCATGGCTCCGGAGGTGTATTTTTTTTCATAACAAGTTTCAGATAAACCGGAGTCAGAATAAAAATGAGAATATAGCCGACAATCATGCTCAGCAGCAGCGATTTGAGAAACATCAGAAGATAAGGCGGCATTTCCTGTCCGTGACTGACAGCGGTATGATATGCCAGAGCTGTCATGCAGAGTGTCAGAACCGGTGTATAGATCAGATCAGAAATCAGACTTTCCAGACATCTTGCACCGAGAGTGCCGGGAGTCAGATTTGCTTTCTGAACGGCAGTATCGCCGACTTTCTTCATCGGCACAAAAAAACCAATGATCAGGCTGATTATCGTACTGATCAGAAAACTGCTCAGAAAAGCCGGAACGGTAAAATGTCCGGAAGAAAGAATGCCTGTCAGTGACAAGCAGAAACTCATGGAAATTCCCATGAGAATGCTCATCTGCATTCCGATTTTTTTCATATTCATAATAAAGCACATTCCCCTTTGCAATTAAATATAAAATTCCTGCATAGTATCAAGACAGAGACAGGCAAGCCGGCCGGACTCGAAACAGGCACCGCAGTCGATATAAATATTATTGGCACTGTGATAAATTTCCGGTTTTCCGCTGATCAGCGGGGTGGGTGTATGACCGGTAATAATATAAATATGTTCGTTGTCGAAGAATCTCCGGTCAGGGTCTTCCCGGGTAGTAATCAGATCAGCAGCAGAATATTCGCTCAGTTTCTTATCCGGCCGGAAATTGCCGAGTCCTGCATGAACCAGAATGAATGTATTTTCTCCGACATCAATCGTTTCATAGAACGGAAATTCGGCAATATAATCCAGAATATCCTGACGTTCTTCAGGGGTGAGTTTCTGGAACTGTGCGACTGTGGAAGCACCGCCGTCATCAATCCATTCCAGAATGTCCTGTACTTCGTCAACTTCAAGTGTATTTTCGATAGTCTCGCCTGTAATGCTGCTGCCAAGTTTGCTTAATAAATAATAAGCCAGAAAATCATGATTGCCCATGATCGGAAAGACATTCGGCCGGAGCATCATATCTTTCAGAACGGAAACAGGTTCAGACCCTCTGTCCACGACATCACCGAGAATAAAAAGAGAATCCTTGTCAGAAAACTGAATCAGTTCCAGCATATTAAGATATTTCTGGTATTCACCATGAACATCCGACATGACATAAATCATGCACAGTCTCCTTTCAGAAAAAACAACAAATATACATACATGTCAATTTTAACACAAAAACAGAATTTTGTCAACTATATAATCAAAAACTCTGCACAGAAATGCAGAGTCTGAATGATTTATTATACCAGCATCATAAGAAGAAAACACCATAATACCATGTCGAATATCCAGAATATGCCCACCAGGACGACTTTACTGCAGATCGGAGGAGCATCGGCAGAATAAGAGGCATCCGGCCGGAGAGCCGCAATCACCGGAGAAACCGGAACTCTGAGAAGAATGCAATATGTCAGATATTCGCCAATCGAAGCCGGGAAAGAAAAGACTGCCCCGGCCATTCCCAGAAAAAATGTAATAAGAATAAAACCCCAGTATACAGAACAAAGTTTATGCCAGTTTCTGACACGTTCGGCACGTTTCAGGTTTGCGGCCTGTGTTTCAGCAAGAATCTGTTTTGACAAGTCAAGTTCCTGTTTTTTCAGCTCCAGTTTCTGTACGGTTTCTTCATAGACAAGTGTACGGCAGTAGCGGCAGTGATACACTCCCGGATATTGTGTCAGATAGACAGTTCCTCCGCACTGCGGACAGCTCAGGACTTTCATGTGCTCTCACCTCTTTGAGATCATCATAGCACTTTCTTTTGTGTTTGTCAAGAGATTAAAAAAAATCAGCAGCAGAGGAATTCTGCTGCTGATCGAAAGATTTAATCATGTTCATGACATTCTTCACAGGAAGGCACTTCACCGACGATTAATTTCGCATCAACGCCCTGTTTCGTATAATAATCCGTCAGAGCGGCTTTTACGGCTTCTTCTGCGAGCACGGAACAGTGTACTTTCACAGGCGGCAGACCGTCAAGAGCTTCCATCACGGCTTTGTTTGTGAGCTTGAGGGCATCATCAATAGTTTTGCCCTTGATCATCTCCGTTGCCATGGAAGAAGTAGCGATAGCCGCACCGCAGCCGAATGTTTTGAATTTCACATCAGAGATTGTATCGCCGTCAATTTTGAGATACATCTTCATGATATCGCCGCACTTGGCATTGCCGACTTCTCCGATGCCGTCAGCATCGGGGATTTCACCGACATTTCTGGGATTTGTAAAATGGTCCATGACTTTTTCACTGTAATTCATGATAACATTCCTCCTGTCAATCAGACTAATTTTTTATTTTGTTTGGTAAGGGTTTCCCACATAGGTGACATGCTTCTGAGGCGGTTCACAATCTGGGGGAGAACTTCGAGAATATAATCCGCATCCTGTTCGGTAAATTCTTCACCGAAACTTAATCTTAACGAACCGTGAGCGACTTCATGCACCAGTCCGAGTGATAATAATACATGAGACGGATCGAGCGAACCGGATGTGCAGGCCGAACCGGAAGAAGCCTGAATGCCGTAATGATCGAGCATTAATAATAAGCTTTCACCCTCGATGCCGACAATGGAAATATTGACATTTCCGCATAATCTTTTTTCTCTGTCGCCGTTGAGTCTGGTCTGGTCGATTTTTAAAATACCGTCAATCAGCTTGTCTCTGAGCGGAGTCAGTTTTGCAATCTTGGCAGGAATATTTTCTGTAGCGAGTTCCAGAGCCTTGGCAATGCCGATAATACCGGCGACATTTTCTGTTCCGGCACGTTTGCCGGATTCCTGACCGCCGCCGTGAATCAGATTCGAGAGCAGAATGCCTTTCTTGACATACAGAATGCCGATACCTTTCGGAGCATGGAATTTATGACCAGAGATCGAGAGCATATCAATATTCTGAGCCTTGACATCAATCGGCACATTGCCGATTGCCTGAACAGCATCGGTATGAAACAGGACTTTATGCTTGCGGCAGATTTCACCGATTTCCGGAATCGGCTGGATAGTGCCGATTTCATTATTGGCATACATAATCGTAACTAAAGCAGTATCTTCCCGGATCGCCTTTTCGACATCTTCGGGATTGATTAAGCCCTCAGGAGAAACAGGCAGATAAGTTACTTCAAAACCATGTTTTTCGAGAAATTCGCAGGTATGCAGAACAGCATGATGTTCAAACACAGTCGTGATAATATGCTTTTTGCCTTTAGCGGCAAGTTTATCAACAGAGCCTTTGATTGCCCAGTTATCGGATTCAGAACCGCCCGCAGTAAAATAGATTTCCTTTGGGTCAGCGTTGAGGCATTTTGCGATTCTGGCACGGGCATCGAGGATAGCACGTTCATTTTCACGGCCTTTGGAATAAATACTGGAGGCATTGCCGAAATGTTCCTGAAAATAGGGGAGCATTTCTTTCAGAACTTCATCAGATACAGCTGTGGTAGCAGCATGATCAGCATAGATATAACGTTTTTCCATTTGTCAAAAACCTTCTTTTTTGATAATTTTTATTATATTATAGCATATCGATAGGAATAATACAATATGCGTTAACCAGACTAACTGATTTAGAAATAAAATAACAGGTTATCAATTTTTATGATATTCAGTCAGATTTTTTTTACTGTGATAAATCAGAATTTACAACTATTTTCTTCCGTATTCCTTTAACTTGTTATAAAAATAAATACAGGCTTCTGATTCGCTTTTGAATACAGTCAAACCAGAACGATTTCCTTTTTCACTATAATATACAATCCAGTTTCCATTTTCAGAAGTCAGACAGTATACTTCGTTAGGTAGTTCGCCTTTCATTATAGAGTAGCAATCTTTTGGAACTTTTATTTTATTCAGTTTCGATTCTAATTCGTATATGTTCATAATCGTTCCTCATTTGTTACTTGGTTAACTTTCGATTTATATGAATGATCACATTATCTGACGGACTGTTTCAATTATAACAAAAATCAGAATATTTGTCAAGAGGAATTTAATAAAAATCAACAAAAAATCTGTCCGGATTTCCGGACAGATCAGATTATAGCAATACACAGCCGGCATTATCAATCTTGAGATCATGAACTTTCCAGCCCTTGAGACCGGCATTATCAAGCGAGAAACGCATTTTCCCGGCGAAATAAGTATTTTCCTCGTCAGCGATTGCCATCACGGTAGGCCCTGCACCGGAGATATAAGCGGCATAAGCACCATGAGCATAGGCAATATCGAATACTTCTCTTGCATGGGGGATTAAGGCCATTCTGTAGGGCTGATGGAGTTTATCATGTGTCGCAGTCCGGAGATTCTCAAATTTTCCGGTCAGCAGAGAGGCCGAAAACAGAGCCGCTCTGGACAGATTATAGACCGCATCTTTATGAGAAACTTCCGAGGGCAGACAGGCTCTTGCTTTTTCGGTTTTGAGTTCAAAATCGGGAATCATAGCGACAAATCTTAATTTTGTATAGACTTCCTGTTTGACCCAGTGAACACGGCGGCCGTCGAAAACGGCAGTCACGATACCGCCGAGCAGAGCCGGAGCAGTATTATCCGGATGGCCTTCGATCTGAGCAGCCAGATCAACAAGATCATCAGTATTGAGCGGATTTCCGAGCAGAGTATTTGCACCGACCAGTCCGGCGACGATACAGGCAGAACTTGAACCGAGTCCACGGGTCATAGGGATATTATCATGCTGAATCAGTTTCAGGCCGGTTAATTTTTTTCCGCAGACTTCAAACAGGTCTTTAGCGGAAGTATAGATCAAATTATGTTCATCAGTAGGAACACCGGGATTTTCGGGGGCAGAAATCTCGATTGTATCACTTTCTTCCATTTCGATGGTATTATAATATTGCAGAGCAAGGCCGAGGGCATCGAATCCGGCACCTAAATTAGCACTTGTTGCAGGAACTTGCAGCGTAATCATAAAATATCTTCATCTCCTTCTGATTTATCTGAATCATGTTGTGTATTCCAGCTTTCAACTTTTTTCTGAATAGCAGTTTCATCATAGCCGAACCAGGTAATTTCCCAGAGTACAGCAGCAGTGAGCACTTCTCTGTCAAAAGAGGCGAGAGAATCGGGATTAACAGGCCAGCCGAGGACTTCTTTCCATGGAGTGATTTCGATTCCGAAATTTTCATTTTCATGTGGATTTTTTGCATAGACATGAGCATAATCCTGACCGTTCTGATCCTGTTCTTTTGTGATGAAGAGCGTCCATTCTTCAGAGAGTTCGGGTGCAAGATTTTTAATATTTTTAAGAAATTCTGTAAAAACTTCCCGTGTGTGGTTCAAATCCGGAGAATTTTGAAAGAGTTTCAGAAATTCTTCTGTCAGAGCAGAATCATTACAGGCATGTAAAAGCTCATAGAAATACATCTTTAATCCTCCTGTTTTAATTTCAGTATATGAGAAAGCAGCTTTTTGTGATACACGAAAGGACGGCGATACACCGTCCTTTCTGGATGTTTTTTAAGATGCGGCTTTTTCGGCCTGCATGGCTTCTCTTTTCTTAGTGCGGACTTTAGCGATCAGGACTTTATTATTTTTTCTGTCATAGAGATAGAACATAATAATTACGCCGATACCGATTGCAAGCATTCCGAGACCTACTAAGAAATAAGGCGGCATATAACTCATGGTAACAGTGTATGTTCCGGCCTGTTCAAAGGGGACATAGATCATAGCCTTGAGACACTGAGGAGCATCAACAGTTTCATTAAAAGGATTGCCGTTTTCATCCACACGGGACACCTGGACTTTCTTTCCGTTGACTTTTACGGTCCAGCCTTCTTCATAGGGGATAGAAGTAAAGAGAATCTGACCTTCCTGAGCGTTGACAGTAGCCCGGATATAAGTGGCATTCTGTTTCTGAATCTGCATCTGCTGTGTTTTGAGAACATCAATATCTTCCTGGAAGACCTCTTCATTGAAATAATAGAAATAGGGAGCTTTGATGATCGTAGCATTCTGATCGTTATCGATTGTAACACGAAGGGCGATCTGTGTGCCGGGTTCATAGACACCTAAGTCAAGAATACAATAGTTTCTGGTTTCAAAATATCTGCCGTAAGATTTGAAATTATAATTTTCAGTGATATTATCCCAGACACCGAGCCAGAGATTGACAGCCTGTTCATTTTCGGTTTTGAGATACGCATAGATTCTTTTATTTTGAGTAACAGTAAAGCGATAGTCAATAGTCGGGTCACCGCTGTCCATTTTGGTATAAGTGGGCTGACCGTTATAATCCGAAACAGTAACAGCACCGAGAACGGTTTCCACATCAGAAACGGGAGTATAATATTCTGTTACGGAACCGATCTGACCGGCTTCATCAAAATAAGTTTCACCCATCATGGTGCTTAACAGGACATTCTGACTGTTAAAAGGATTATCATTGCCCAGATGATCAATTTTCAGAAGATCATCATCCACCAGGTAACCGATGCCGAGAGCATTGGGATTCTGATAGATTTCGATTGTCTTGTTTTTAGGAGTGCCGTCGGAGTTTTTATCGTCATAGTCATCAAAATTATATTCTTCTACTTTCTGATAGGACGGATGCAGAAGCGGACGGGGGAAAGAATCGTCTTTATATAATACATACTTGATGCCAAGCAGAGAATCGGCAAGTTCTGTTGTACCGTCATATCTGGAGTAATAGCTTCTCATGTTATAGCCCATTGTTTCGATGAAGTTCAAAGTCTGGGCATTCATGACAGAACTGGAATGTGTCAGGCCTTTCAGACCGAAAGCCATGTTATCATTGACACATCTGGTATAGGTTTTTTCAGAGCGGTACAGACCGCCGTCAATACCGTTGCTGTGTTCTTTATCATATTTTTCCATAAGCTCTGTAGCGGCACGGCCGGACTGTACGAAAGTCCGGTAAGAAGCACGGGAAGAATAAGCAACTTCTTTATCAACAGCGTGCATGGTTTCAATGGTATTGAATACCAGTTCACCGGAAACGGCACATAATAATACAATCGGCAGAACTTTGCTGTTTTTCTGATTGATGATGCCGGCCAGTAACAGAAGATAAACCGCAGATAAACCGACAGAAAGCCAGATAGATTTCATTTCATCCATGCTTTCATATTGCTGAGAGTTGATATATAAGCACAGTGCCAGGAATCCGAAGAATACACCGCCGAGTTTGGCAGGGTCAGTATGCTCTAATTCTTTGTAGGCAGTTGCCGCCATAGATAATAAAATAAAAGATACAATGAAAGAATACCGGAACGGGAGCCAGTTCGGAACCTGTCCGCCATGCCACCACATGTCTACAGGTTTGATATACATGCTGAAGAACATCACAAATAATAAAAATCCGTAGCCGATTTTATGCTTCATTGTGATTTTCTTGTTCATGAAAAACAGGGGCAGCAATACGACTGTTAAAATACCGCAGTAAATTTCCGGACTGCCCTGTACATTCACAGAGTCATACTGACAGGTCAGCAGCTGACGGAATAAAATAATCGGGTCAAACTGTGTCTTGAAACTATAGTCAGGATCAGTAAAATCAAATTTACCTAAAGACAGAGCCTTATATACAGGCAGAATCATAAATGCCGCACACATCACAGCAGCGATTGTACATACACCGAATGTGACACAGGTATAGAACAGATCAGAAACTTTCCGGTTCTTCTGTTCTGTGCCGAAGAATAAATAATAAATAAAATAAATTGCTGTAAAAATACCGATCATATAGCCGATATAGAAATTTGCTACAAACATGACTGCAATCGGAATAATATAATTAATCTTTCTGCCGTCATCAATCAGATATTCGACTCCCAGAGCAATCAAAGGCAGAAAAACAAGACCATCCAGCCACATAGGGTCAATCGTCTGAATGACCATATATGCCATCAGAGAATATAAAATTCCGAAAATCAAGGCCGGAAGCGGCTGTAATTTCTTGCTTTTGATCAGATAATGATGAAAAGTCAGACTTGCCGTGCCGATTTTTGCCAGAATCATGATCAGCAGACTCGTCAGCATCATTTTTTCCGGCAGAAGCATGACAATCAAAGTAAACGGGCTGGCCAGATAATAGCCGATTACACCCATATACCCGCCGGACAGGTTTCTGCTCCAGTTGTAGAAGATACTGCCGTCACCCCAGAATGCATCACGCAGAGCCTCAAAATAATAGACATACTGTGCATTGAAGTCCAGAGCCAGCACAGACTGTTCACCGAACGGATACAGTCCGAAAATCGCATAGCAGATATACATCAGCACAACCGGGATGAAAAAAGCCATCAGATAGTAACGATTGCGGAAGAACCAGTCTTTCACAGGATTTCCGCTGACAGCCGATTTTTTAGGCTGAGAAGCAGAAGATCTGGAAGCAGGTATTTTCTCCGCTGTTGAATTTTCCATGTTGTTCCTCCTCATTCTGATTATTTTTTGATTGATTGAAAATCCGCATAAAAACCGCAGATGTGATTATTATACCATGCTTTCGCAGATTTTGCAAGTGGAAAATGAGATTTTTCAGGCCGAAACCGGACATTTCCGGACAAAATCCCTGAAAATCGTGATTTTGCACAAATACGGGAATTTTTACAGTATAAAACCGGATATTTTTTCGGCTGCGGGCAAAGAAAAAGCACAGCCAAAAAAGCTGTGCTGTTTGTTTTTATGCAAGTTCGGTAATCAGACCGACAATATATTTCAGAACCGTAAGAGCTTCTTCGGAATCGGGCTTTCCGTTGCTGTTGAAGTCAATCGCTTTGAGGGAATTTTCTGTGAGGGATTCTTTGCCCATCACGGCTTTATTGAGCGTGATGACATCCAGAATATCAATTTTTCCGTTTCCATCGGCATCGCCCTGCTGATATTGTTCTGTCTGCGATTCTGATTCTGATGTTTCCGGTTCAGAATCAATCAGTTCAAAAGTGTAACCGTTTTTCTCTGCATATTCCTGAGCAGTAGATCCTTCGTATCCTCGGATAACAGCAGTTTTGGGAATACTTCCGGCAACCGGCGTTTCTTTGCCGAGAAATGTGATTGTTTTCAGATTTCTGCATTCAAATGCCTGATTTCCAATTGATTCTACTGTAGATGGAATAGTAAGTTCTTCTACTCCTGTAAGCCAGAAAGCAGTTCTTGCAATTGTTTTCAAGCCTTCATTGAGCTTAATTGTCTTTAAATTGCTGTCCATGTGAAATGCACTTTCTCCGACTGTTTCCACACTCGCAGGAATTTCAATTTCTGTCAGAGCAGTACAGTAAGAAAAAGCATTTGTGCCGATTGTTTTCAATGTCGGAGATAACTGTACATTGTTGAGTGCTTCGCAGTAAGAAAAAGCATCTTTGATTTCAGAAACACCTTCGCCCATGATAAGTGTCTCTAAAGCTTTATCTCCATAAAATGCATAACTGCCGATTACAAGATCATTTCCACCGAGAAATTCTACTGTTTTAAGATTCTCATTCTCACGGAAAGCCTGACCTTCTATCAGTTTCAAAGAAGCAGGGAGTGTAACTGATTCCAGAGCAGTGCATTTGCTGAAGCCCCAAGGTTCTATTGTTTCGAGACCTTCAGAGAATTGAATTTCTTTCAGGACAGTATCATTTTCAAAAGCTTCCTGACCGATTGTCTTCACATTTTTTCCGATGACAACACGTTCCAGAACATCATCATTACAAAATGCACCACTGCTAAGAAAGCCTGCTCCCTGAATTTCTGTAACCGGATATAAGATTCCGTCAGAGGCAGTAAATGTTTCAGGAATGATAATTTCTGCTCTTTTTTCTTTTGTTCCTAATATGACTGCATAATTTTCACCGGTTTCAGAATTGGTTTTCAAGTCATAGCCAAGATTATCTTCACCGATTTCATAAGCCTGTACAGTAATGGTATGTGTATTCTGAGCCGGAAAAATCGGCATGACTGTACTCATCATGCACAAAGCAGAAATCACAGATACTACTTTTTTGAAATTCATAAATCGTGTTCTCCTTTTTATTAATTATCAACATTTCAAGATTAAGAAAATGTTTAAAACCTGATAAGTTTATTATACAGATATTTCCAGAAAAATACAATAACTTCCGGAAAATTTATTTTAAAAATCTGCTTACTGCATAAAAATACAGGATGGATTCCGGAAAATATGATAGAATTTATTCATATTTTTTCTATGGACAAATCCGGAATTTCATGCTATAATAAAAATATGTTAATATAACTCATAAGGAGGAATTTTTATGAATCAGACAAAAATGATTGAATTCGGCGGAATGACCTGTGTTCAGCTCGAAGCAGGAGGCTATACAGCACTGATTGCTCCGCAGGTAGGCTCGAATGTGATTCGCCTGCATGATGATAAGAACGGAGTTGAATTTTTCCGTTTCAGTCCGGAGAATACATTCAAGAGTCTGTTGCAGTCGGCTGAAGTATGGGGGCTTCCGACACTCTATCTTCCGAATCGTTTTGCAGACGGCGTGCTGAAGACTTCGGATGCGAAATATCAGCTCCCTGTGAATGAGAAAGCACCGTATCACAATCATATTCACGGTTTTCTGCACAAGAGAACGCATACAGTGACAGAGCATAAAGCCGATGCCAATTCCGCATGGTGCAGAACAGAATATCTCTATGATGAAAATGACGAATTTTTCAGATATTTACCGATCAAGTTCAAAGCAGAATTTTTATTCACGCTTTCTTCCTGCGGACTGGAATATGAATTCAGACTGACGAATTTATCAGACAAGCAGATGCCGGTTTCTGTAGCGACTCACACGACAATCAATTCTCCGTTCATAGATAACGCAAAGCAGGAAGATGAAAGAATTTTCGCACCGATCGGAAAACGCTGGATTCTGAACGAAAGATGTCTGCCGACAGGCGAATTTGTTGATCTGACCGTACAGGATCAGGAATATAAAAACGGCACACGCAAGCCGGTGCTCCAGAATATTGACAACGAAATGTATTTCGCTGAACACGGCGAATACAAGGGCGATA
Organism: Oscillospiraceae bacterium; assembly: GCA_017483465.1. Taxonomy (GTDB): domain Bacteria; phylum Bacillota; class Clostridia; order Oscillospirales; family Ruminococcaceae; genus UBA3855. The sequence continues at coordinate 1,855 of JAFUWN010000009.1, read as the reverse complement.
ATCTTTATGGTATCATTGCCGAGGATATCAAATCCAGGAAGAAAATCTGCTATGAAGTCGGCGAAGAATATAAATTCTGGATTTTCTGGAATGACAAGGGCTTTAATAATTATTTCTGTCCTGAGCCGATGTCTGCTATGATTGATGCTCCGAATCTGGATATGCCTGATGCTGTTACCGGCTATCAAGAACTTGCACCGAACGAGAGCACAGTATTTCATCAGCATTTCTTCACGATTCTGTAAAATTTGTTTCATATCTTTCAGACAAAATGCACAAATAATCAAGGAGAATTTCAGCAGTCACTTTCCGGAAAAAATACCGGAAAAGGCTTGCTAATATTTCCGGAATATGCTATAATATTGATAAGTTCTATTATCAGGAACAATAAAAACTAAAATAATTTATCATGAAAAGGAGTTTTTTTGCTATGCAGAAGTTTGGTCATTTTGATGATGTCAACAAAGAATATGTCATCACATCTCCCAGAACACCCTATCCTTGGATTAACTATCTCGGAACACAGGCTTTCTTCTCTCTGATCTCCAACACAGCAGGCGGCTATCATTTCTATAAAGATGCCCGTCTGAGAAGAATCACACGTTATCGCTATAATAACGTTCCTGTCGATATGGGCGGCCGTTATTTCTATATCAATGATAACGGAACAATCTGGTCTCCGGGCTGGTCTCCGGCTAAAACAGAACTGGATTCTTATGAATGCCGTCACGGTATGGGCTATACTGTGATCACAGGTAAGAAAAATAATATTTCCGCAGAAGTGACTTTCTTTGTTCCGCAGGATTATAACGGCGAAATTCAGAGAGTTGTTCTCAAGAACGAAGGCGATACTGAAAAGAATTTCAAATTCTTCTCCATGATTGAATGGTGTCTGTGGAATGCACAGGATGACAGCACCAATTTCCAGAGAAACTTCAATACCGGTGAAGTGGAAGTGGAAGGCTCTACTATGTTCCATAAGACAGAATACAAAGAACGCAGAAATCATTTTGCATTCTATACAGTCAATTCTGAAATCGAAGGCTTTGACTGTGACCGTGAATCTTTCATGGGTCTGTATAACGGCTTTGAAAATCCGCAGGCTGTAACAGCCGGAAAATCTGCCAATTCCAAGGCTGACGGCTGGTCTCCGATTGCTTCTCATTGTATCGCTGTTGATCTCAAACCCGGCGAGACAAAAGAATTAATTTTCATCTTAGGCTATGTGGAAAATCCGAAGGAAGAAAAATTCCTCTCCGATGGCAAGAGCCTGAACAAGTCCCGTGCGTATGAAATGATTCAGCAGTATAACAGCACTGAAAAAGTAGAAGAAGGTCTCGCAGAATTAAAAGCAATGTGGGATGCTCTTCTGTCCAAGTATACTGTCAAGACTCCGGATGACAAGATGAACAGAATGGTCAATATCTGGAATCAGTATCAGTGCATGGTTACTTTCAATATGAGCCGTTCGGCATCTTATTTTGAATCCGGTATCGGCAGAGGTATGGGCTTCCGTGACTCCAATCAGGACTTATTAGGCTTTGTGCATCAGATTCCGGACAGAGCAAGAGAACGTCTGATTGATCTGGCCTCCACACAGTTTGAAGACGGCGGCTGCTATCATCAGTATCAGCCTCTGACTAAGAAGGGCAATGACGAAATCGGCGGCGATTTCTCTGATGATCCGCTGTGGATGATTCTTTCGGTTGCGGCTTATATCAAAGAATCCGGTGATTACGGCATTCTTGATGAATTAGTGCCTTATGATAATGATGCGTCCAAGGCTCAGACCATGATGCATCATCTGAAGCAGAGCTTCTATCATGTAGCTCAGAACGTAGGCCCTCACGGACTG
>JAFUWN010000008.1 GCA_017483465.1 Oscillospiraceae bacterium | reverse complement strand
GATGAGGGGAAAAGTCTGCCGTAATGTGAGACAGCGGAATTTCACAGATTACACCGAAAAAGAACAGGAAAAATTTATTCTCAACGAGCAGAATCTATTTTAAGGCCACTGGCAGCCTTTACACGGGCTCCAAAGGAGTTTTTTGGGAAACTATACCCCCTTGGCTGAAAAGCCCGTCAGAAGCCCGTCAGAGCCGCTTATGAGGCATTGGCGGATATACAGCTGTGCTTTGAAGAAGATCAGGAAAAAATCAGCCGGAAAGAAGCATTCTGGCCTTACGGGGATATTTTGTCAGAAAAGTCGCAGACTGGACAGTTGAAACGCCTAAAGCAAGGAGTTTTTGAACGTCCTCAGCACTGGTGATACCTCCGCCGGCACAGATGCTAAGACCGTTCTGCACTGCTGTATAAGCATAGCTCATAGTCAAGGGAAACTGCCATGCTCCAAAACAGGATGTTGTTAGAGGGTCAAGCCTGCTGTCAAGCTGAAAAATTCCGTCTGCATTTCTGCAGACATACGGCGAGCGTACTGAATCCAGCAGAGAAACATACTGAATTCCGGCATTTTTCAGAATCGGCATGATGAAGTCTTTCGGAAGATTGACATTCAGTTTCGGCATAATTGGAACAGAAACTTCCTTCTCCAGACAGCGGAGCAGTTCTGTCATGCACGGAATGAAACCTTCCTGTCCGATGAGATTTCCCATGTAGAAGAAATCCAGCTGAATGCCGTCCGCACCTGCTTCAGCGAGTGTTTGACATGCCGGAAGCCATGATTCCGGATTGAGGTCTGTCGCAGTAAAGCTCGGAATCAGGAGAATTTCTGTTTCCGGACGGAGTTCTGTCATTAGGGAGAGGCATTCCTGAAGCGTGAAAATTTCCATCTGAAACGGCGAAGAAGCATAAAGAAAACCTGTTTCCTGTTCTCTGGCGAATTCCCGTTTCCCGGTGAAAGCTTCTCTGGTATAATCGGCACAGGATTTCAGGATTGCACCCTGAACGCCGTTTTCAGCGAGTTTCAGGACATTCTCGGCGGTTTCGGTTGCGATACAGGAAGAAGCAATCAGCGGATTTTCAAGCGATTTTCCCATAAATTCAGTCATGTTTCTGCCCTCCGTTTTTTCTGATTTTCTCGTGATAAAAATAATTCTCGAACGGAATCTGATAATTTTCAGAAAGTTTCTGAATTTCAGTTTCGAGAGTTTTCCAGTAAGAGTCATCCTTTCTGAGATAGATTTGCTCATATCCGGCGGAATACTGCGGATAATGCTGTTTTATCAGATCAAGAACCTGCGTTTTCGCTGTTCCACGGAGATTCAGATTCTCAAAGCCGATTTTATCCACAGAGCCGTCAACCGCCTGCACCAGTGCCGGAATATCCGTAAGATACGGAAAAACAGGAGAAATAAACAGATAAGTCGAGATTCCGCTTTCATGCAGAGTCTTCAGAGCGTTGAGCCTTCTCTTGACAGACGGTGCTCCGGGTTCGATCAGTTTCCGGAAACTGTCATCAAGCGTACAAAGCGAAATGCCGACTTTCAGGCGTTTGATACTTTTCAGCAGTTCCAGATCTTTCAGCATTAAGTCCGATTTGCTGAGAATCTCAATATCTGCCTCTGTATTCCGGAGCAGTTCCAGAATTTCACGGCTTTTGTGAAAGCGGGCTTCACAGCCCTGATACGGGTCTGTTACCGATGAGAGCAGAATCGTCTTGTTTCTGAGTTTTTTCGGGAGTCTGTCACTTTCATAGCTCTTGACATCCAGAAACGTGCCCCATTCTTCGGAATGGCCGGAGAAACGCTTCATAAACGAAGCATAGCAATATCTGCACTGATGAGAACAGCCTGTATACGGATTGGCCACATAATCCGAAGCCGGAAGGTTCGATTTGACAAGAATCTGCTTTGCAGAAATTTCTCTGATTTTCATAAATTTCTCCTTTCAGAACCTGAAAAATTCGTTTTTTTAGACAAATTTACACAGAGCATACCCAGCACTGCCAGAAAAGCACTCAACGCTCCGAAACGAAGCATCAGTACCGGTGCATTCTGATACAGTGCCGAAATCAGCACCGCCGTCAGCAGTCCGAACGTATGCCCCAGATTTTCAGAAATCGTCATGGAGTCTTTCTCAAACTTCCGGACTTTCTTTGCCTGTGCGGAAATCGTGTACACTACTCCGCCTCCGAAGCCTGTCACCAGCCACAAAATCAGAAATACAGGAAGATTCCGTACAAAACTCATGTACAGAAGCAGTACACTGATTCCCAGATGTCCGGCAAAGAACACCGGCAGAAGCTTTTGCATCCGTCCGGATACAAGCGGTTCTACAGACATATAGGTCAGCCATGTGCCGCAGAACAGCACCATTGCCGGAAGAATTCCGATATTCTGTGCTATCGCCGCAAGTGTGATATGTGCATAAAAGAAATAATGCAGCTGATGCAGCACCATCACAGCCGAATATCCCCCTTGACTGTGCATTCTGCTGATTTCTGCCTTTCCCTGATAATGACGGAAGATTACCCGAATCATCATAAGAGAAAATAATAACAGAATCAATTCCGGAACAAGTCCCGCCAGTGGTGCGAGCAGAAAGCCTGCTACCCGGCAGATTCTCTTGAACAGCCTGTTTCCGTTGCTTTTCAGACCGCTTCTGACAGACTGCATTCCCGCAGAAAGACAGAACAGACAGACACACGAACACAGAGCACTGTATACTCCGGTGAGTCCTGCGATCATCAGCAGACTCAGTACCGCAGAAATTCCGGACAGACTCAATAAAGCCGATTTTCCAAGAGAAAACGGCTTCGGGAACAGATTTCCGGCATGATATGCCAGCGTAAAACTAAGAACTTCCCAGAGAGGAAGCCCCTGCTTCACGCCGGCACAAATCCAGCCGCATTCAAGAATGCCTGTCATCAGGCTGAGCAGATAAAACAGCATAACTCCTCCTTTCAGGCTGCAAGTTCACAGCCGTGATGACAATCTGACCAATAGTGTGCCTTCGGACTGTTCAGAATCTCAAGCAGAGAGTTCTGTTTCACGTTGCCGAGCAGGAACTTCGGGTCAACAATGCCTGTAGAACTGTCAAGTGCCCAGAAACAAGCCACAACATCACCATTCGGCAAAATACCGATAGAGTGACACACACAGCGGCATGTTTCACTGTACTTGATATGCCCCGGCATGGAGTAATGAAAATCGACTTCCGGCTTGTATTCGGAAGGGCAGTTTCTGACAAGCTCCTGCACCATGTGAACATATTGTTCACAGGTCTTGTCATTCATCCACGCTTCCGGAAACTGTGCCCCTCTGCCGGACGGGAAGAACCGGAGCAGACTCCAGTTATCCACATGATTGGCACAGCACCAGGCAAATACCGAAAAGGCATCTGCAAAACTGCTGTTGTAGCTGCTGACTACAGTCTGAAGCCCGACTTCACAGCCGGCATTCTTCAGCAGAGATACGGCTTTTGCAGCGGCGACACTGTACCCCACGGGGCGGAGCGGATACGGACGATAAGGCACAACATCCATTGTCATTTCGACATCATGAACGTATGTACTTAAAAATCCCGCAAGTTCGGCATCTATTCCGAAACCGGAACAGCTGATGCCGACTTTGTCTTTTCCGAGCGTCTCGGAAAGGGAATGAATCAAAGGCAGATGCTTGGCTTTATCTGTGAAAATTTCACCACCGGAGAGGTCAATTTTCACATCATAGCCGTTTTCACGGAGTTCAGCGAGCTGAGGAACAATGCCGAGCTGCTGTTCAGCAGTCAGTTCGTCCTTACGGCAGGTCTCTTCATGAGAAGCACCCATACAGCAGACAGGACAATCCCACGGACAGAGAGCAGTAACATCATAGATGACAGACAGAGCTTTCACAAATATCTACCTCCTCAATGTATGAGAAAAACGTACTTCATTTCCTGACAATTTTATTATAACATGTTTTTCATGGGTTGTCAAAAGTTTCTTTTCAGATAAAAAAGAAACCCATAATTTAAATAAAATCATGATAAATTCATATTTTTTATCAAAAAAATATACCCATTAAGGGTATAAAATTGTTGACAGAACAGGAATTTTATGCTATACTGAAAAAAATATTTCCTGAAAGGCATGATTTTATATGGACGACAGAAAACAATATCTGAATCTCAGCGATAACGCATTTTATATCCTGAACTGCGATGCTTCGGCATTTGCCGGAAAGAAAGTCAGCTCCTCACGGGTAGAGAACGGCTTTCTGAACCGTATTTTTTTGAATTTTCTGGAAGATAACGAAAAAATGACGGCACTCCTAGAAAATAGAGCTATTTATCAGAAAGGAAAACAGTTTAATTTCCGCCTCAGAAACGAGGCAGAAAAAAAAATCTGTTCTATCGAATCCGATAAAACTGGGAAAATCTATCAGAAATTCATCGGCACTGACCCGAACTATTTCAGCCGGAGCAAGTTCCTGAAAGCCGTTTTTGAAAAATATGCTGTTCTGCCTTACTACGAACGAGAAAGGGTCTATTTCCGGAAAGAATTCCGGATTTTGCAGTTATACTGCGAAGTTTCTCAGAAAATAGAATTCGATTACCGCCGGGCAGACGGAAACAGACACATCCGGCTGCTTCCTTATGATATTCGTCTTGATGAATGGTCATCTTATAATTATCTGATTGGTATTACAGAAAATAATAAAATTATAAATTGCAGACTTTCTTTTATCGGAAATCTTCAGGAAACCTCCGGAGAATTTCCGGTTTTGGACAGACAGGCAATCGAAAACAGAATCATGACAAACGGTGTGCAGTTTCTCAGCGGAACACCTGAAACAATTATCGTCCGTCTGACTCCGAAAGGACAGAATATGTATAGTACAATGATTTATCTTCGGCCTCACTATACAGAATGCGATCCGGAAACAGGTATCTATCAATTTTTCTGTACGTCTACGCAGGCAAGCTATTATTTTTTCAAATTCGGTCAGGATGCCGAAATGATTCAGCCCGTCAGACTGAGAGAACAGTTTCTTGAAAATTATCATAAATCGGCTGAAAATTATAAAAAATTATAATATAAATATTTATATTTATCTTTTCTGATATAAGTTTATTATGTTTCAAAATATATGTCAATAGTGATTTTTAACTTATATGAAATACTTTTTCAGAAAACTGATTGGGTGTACTGATCTGACACCCTGTAAAAAGCAGCAAGCTTGACAAACAGACGGGAATAAAGTATAATCAGTATAATAATAATTTCAGAAAGGGGAGCGGGAGAATGCATAAAGAAAACTCCGCTCCGGGTGCAGTTTCTCTCGGCAGTCTCATACATACGGATAAACAGAGGCTTATCGAAAATTGTCCGGAATATATCTCAACTGGTTTTAAAGAATTTGATAAGAATCTCGGCGGCGGTCTGACACCGAATCTGTTTGTATTAGGAGCGGCATCTTCAGTGGGAAAATCGACGTTCATTTTGCAGATTGCACATAATATCGCAAATCAGGGCTATCCTGTTCTGTTTTTTTCTCTGGAAATGCCTGCACAGATTCTGGCAGAAAAAGGTATGCTCTGTCAGTTATATATTAAATATGGGGATAAGATTCCGCATGATCTGTTTACCTGCCGTCAGACTATGGAGCGTTTTCTTGCCAATAAACAGGACAAAGCTGTTCTGTATAAGGCAATTTCAGAATTTGAAAAATCCGCAGCTGATATTTATGTAATTGATCGTACAGAATCAGGCAAGATATTTTCTTTTTCAGATATTGAACGTTATACTGCCGATTTTAAAAAAAAGCATTCCAAAACACCCGTGATCATTGTGGATTATCTTCAATTGCTGCACCGTGATGAAAAATACGGCATGACTGATAAACAGATCGTAGACAGGAATATTTCAGATTTATGGAGTCTTTCCCATCGGATGAAAACCCCTGTCATCGTGATCAGTTCGATTAACCGGACAAGCTATAATACTCCGATGAGGAATTCTGCTTTCAAAGAATCCGGCAGTATTGAATTTTCAGCAGATATTCTTCTTGGTCTGCAAATTCAGAAAAATCAGAATACCAAAGGGGAAAATGCTGACAGACTGCTGGAGCTGATCATTCTGAAAAACCGTTTCGGTGCCAGTCAATGCCGGATTCCTATGAAATTTCATGCCAGATACGGATTTTTTGAAGAAATAAAATCCCGGAATCCGGCAGACAGAGAGGGAAAAAGAGATGAAGAACGTATCTGAAGTTTCTGTACAGGATGTATTCCCCTTTTATCTCAATCATACGCTGATTGCCAACCGAATCCGGGACGGTTATACGGCAGATAAAGTCTATTCTGAAAATGCAGGCAGAAAAAAATCTTCTATGATTGTAAAATATCATCTGCATAAGCCGATTTCTGTTATGGATATGGCTTTGACAGATGCGGTTTATTCTCTTTATGTGCAGGGAAAACGTTGTTTTTCTGCCCGTGAACTGCTTCATTTCATGAACGGCAGCACCGGGAGCATTGCCAATAAAAGAATAGAAGCTACAGAAGCCGCCCTGAAACGGCTTTCTGAGACCAGATTCGGCATTATCTTTACGGATGAAGCAAAGAAACGGAATCTTTCTGTGACATCAGATATGTTTTTTTCTCTGAACCAGAATGAACTGGAACATGAAGAATATGTCATAAACGGAGCATTTCTGCCTCTTGAGATGCAGGAGGCTGCCTCTGATCTGAAAAAACCTCCCCGCATCCGATTCCGGATTGTTCAGCCGCCGCCGCTGTGCGAGTATGCCAGTATTGTCAATCATCAGATCATTCAGTTTTCTCCGGTTCTACTGAAAAAAATTGACGGCTTACAGGCAACGGAACGAAATTTTCTGATAAGATATTATCTGATTCATCGTATTGAAATGTTCAGATATCAGAAGAAAAAACAGAAACCGTATTCTATTTCTTATATTCATCCGGCTACCCGTCAGAATGTGTATGACTCCGGCTTGCTGACACAGCTGGATTTAAAGTCAGATCAGCAGGTATATGTATCGGAAGTTCATAAAAGTGTTCTGAAAATTATGGATTACTTCCAGAAAATCGGATATATCGAGAAATACAGCATCCTGATAGAGTCCGGCAGACAGAAAGCCGGCATTCTGCTTGATGGCATAATACAGGATTCTTTTTCTATTTAACAGTTTTTTAATTTTATTTCTTTAGTTTAAAATGCTATATTTCTATTTTTAAAAATACATAGAAACAGCTGTATTTCTTAAAAAATTGTATTTTTAAGATTACATATATTAATTAAAGTTAAATGCTCGCCTAAAGCGAGCATTTTTTATTTGCATTGCAAATTTAAAATGCCTTTACAGGCATAATTTTTTTGCTCTGCCGTCAGGTCGTTGTTCTTGGGTTTGGGTGTCTGGAGGGATGAGCCTGGAGCGGAGTTCCAGCGATTTTTGTTTGAAGAAAAATAATTTTGGTAATAACAGATAAAATATGTAAATTTATAATAAAAAGTTTGTAATATTACATAAATAAATAGAAAGGATTTGTTTTACTATGAAAAATATTGATAACAAAAGATTCCGGAATCATCAGTATCCACGCAGAGGGGAAATTTACTATGTCACCGATCCGAATGCTAAGGATGGAAAATACAGTTCTTTTGGGGCGGAAATGCATAGCAACAGATTCGCCGTAATCGTCAGCAGCAACGTACAGAATAAGAATTCTGATGTTGTGCAGATCATCTATCTGACGACATCCAGAAACAAGAAACCTTGTATCTATCATGTGGATGTCAGTCGGGGCGATATTTTTGCTGTTGCTCTTTGTGAACAGGTGACTTCTGTCGATAAGAGCAGAATCCTGGAATACAAAGCCTATCTGAAAGCCGAAAAAATGAAAGAAGTCACAGAAGCTATCATGCATACATTGGGGATAATCAAAAGCATACCGACAACACAACTGCCGGCACACGAGGGATCGTGTGCCGATCTGTATATGAGAGGAGGTGAGGCCTGAGAGCTATCCTGAAAAATCTGTCAGAACAAAAGAAAGGAATAAACTTTATGGAAACTACACATTTAAGTCATTTTCTTGAAACACAAAGAAAACATGTCATCTGCGAAAACGACTATATTGATTCGCTTTTCAAATTATTCGGAGGCATAAACGTAAATGAATTCCATTTCAAGGCATTCAAGGAAAAATGGCTTCAGGAACACAAAGGTCAGAACTTTCCGAAATTACTTGATGAATTCAAAGCATTCACACTTTCTCCGGATGATGCTCAGAACTGCACGTATTTTCAGTATGCAGGTCTGACCGCAGAAGAATACAACAGTTGCAGCTATACTATCAACTGGAACATCGAAAACTCGTTCAGCCATTTAATACTGGATAATTTGCTGCTTGTCTCAATTTTAACCAATATCTGTACGATTTTAGAATCAAGAAGATTCTGGACATGAAAGGAGTGAAACTGTATCCCATTTCCTTCAGCAAATAACCAACTTTCCGATATCCGATATGAAAGCCTTCCTTTTGAAGTTCGTCTGCAAGTGTCCGCAGGCTTTTTGTTGTCCAGCATAATGGATTTTCAGGGCTTCCATATGTTGCATTACATACCAGATGATTCAAGGCTTCTTTAATCCCTGGCTGCGTTTCTGTGATAGTTTTTCTTCCTGCTCCTTTTCTTCGTATTGGCACATCAGCAGAAACTATTTCAGTGTCTCCTGATTTGATTTCTTTTACTCCTGTTGTAATCACACTTTGTGATACACCTGAAATACGACTCATCAATGTAATGCCACCTCTGCCAAATGCAATTGCTTCTGATGCCAGATATAAACGTCTTTGTTTTTCATTCAGCATTGGCAACATTGTGTTTACTTTTTCAATTATTTTCTCTTTCATTCTATTTCAGCTCCTTTCTTATTTATGATAACATTTTTCACTTGCTTTGTAAATATATATCGACTAATTTATTTTTGCACAGTTACT
>JAFUWN010000026.1 GCA_017483465.1 Oscillospiraceae bacterium | reverse complement strand
CTTGTGCAATGTACTTATTCATAATTTACTGCCTCCTGCCTATTGATAAAAAAGTGTATTCCGGCCGCACACTCTTCCCACCGATTAGGGCAAAAATCGCTGACTTCTACAGCATTTCCGACTTTGTATTCAAAGTCAGGGGCATGCATACTATACGCTGATGAACACTCTGCTGATGTACCGTCAATTTTTTGGATATCAAGTACTATCGCTTTGTCACATCTGCATTTCCGACCTGTTGAGCTGCTTCTTCTTGCGTCTTCTGGGATTTCGAGCTTCACGATCAAATTACCCCTTACTTTTTTCCAAGCGATAAATGCTCCGGTATCAGGGCATGCCATAGGGAAAATAATATTTTTTACTTCTGTGAGATCGGCAAAGCGGAGATTGGCAGATCGGAGATCGGCAAAGCTGAGATCGGCAAAGCGGAGATTGGCAGAGCTGAGATTGGCAGATCGGAGATCGGCATAGCTGAGATCGGCAGAGCGGAGATCGGCAGATCGGAGATCGGCATAGCTGAGATCGGCAAAGCGGAGATCGGCAGATCGGAGATTGGCAGAGCTGAGATTGGCTCTTTCTCCGCCTGCTTCACCTTTCAGCCACAGTTCATGCTTTCTGAGAATTTCTTTCAGTTCTTCATCTGTATGTGTTTTCATGATATTCCTCCTATTAATTTTCACCTGTCAACGAAATCAAAAATTTCGCTGTCGTAAGCCATATATGTGATTGAGCTATTGCAGATATTTTTGTCTGCCCTTAGCTTTTGCAGTTCTCTGTTAGCCTCTTCTACAGTTTCAAGGTCGTCAACAGAAACAGGCATACCGGCTATTGTTTTGGCAAAGACGATATAGATTTTCATGATGTCACCTCACCGTTCCAAGAGCTTTTCAGGTTCAATTTCAAGCAGCTTGCACACTCTTCCAAGCTCTCTTGTTGTAAGAATATGACTTCTCTTCCGGTTTGAAAGGTCTTTCAGCCCTAAACAAGCAGCAAGTTTTTTATCAGAAACTGCTCGGATCAATTGCCATTTCTGGACGTTCGCCCAGACAATCAGATCAAACTGATCTAAGCTATCTTTTTTCGGCATTATCTCTCACCATCCTGATATTCTTTCTCGATAGTCGGCAGAATCCCGTCTTTTTTGAGCGTATCATAGATAAACAGGCGGCCTTTCTGAGTCCAGTAGGTATGCTGTTTGCAATGCTGATAGCCGTCCTTGCCGTTATAGTTGTGCGTTTTCGTACTTGAATATCCCTGTTCAGCGTATTTCTGATACAGAATCCAGATACCGGACTGTTTGTACTGAATACCTTTGCTGTACAGATAGTTGTTAAGCCATACAGCAGACTTACCGTAGTCCTTAGCGATTTCAGTCGTACTCAGAAGATCAGGGCAGTTCAGAACCAGATCATAGTAACTTGCTTTCGGCTGTAACTCTGCAATCTGCTGTTTCTGAACGTTTACAGTAGTTTCCAGCACCTGAATTTTCTGTGTTGCTTCCAGCAGTTTGACATCAGCCATTTTGAGAGCACGAGCCATGACAGCTTCCGGAGAATTCCACCGCCTTTCGATTTCTAGGAAGTACTCACGGCACTCCTTGCCTTTGACGGTACGCTGAATCATGCAGAGTTCCTTAGCCATGTCAAGGGAAAGATTGTGGTCTGTAGTTTCCTGCTTGTTTTGAGGGTGTACAAAAATGTACGGGGTGTAGTCTTTGCTTTCAGAAAAGCCATACTCACACATTCTGGGAAACCAGATTCTATAAGGTGTAGTTACTTCAAGAGCCTGATGCAGTTCCCGTCCTGAAATAGTCGGCATTGTGTCTGACGTTTCGTCAAACTGTACTTTTATTAAAGCGTTCATGTTAATAATTCTCCTTTTTATTTATTAGTTTCTTCGGGTAAAAAATTTTCGTTGACAAGTTTTTCAACTGTTGTCCCCAGAGCCTTTGCAATATCAAGAGCGATATACAGTTCAGGGACGGTTACACCTTGTTCATATCTGCTAATCGACATTTTAGTTACTCCTACCATGCCGGAAAGTTCCTCTTGTGTCATGCCCTTTGCAAGCCGTTTTGCCTTGATATTTTCAGCTAATGCCATATAATTATCACCTCTTTTCATAATTTTTTCTTGACTTTTGCCGTGAATTGTGCTATAATATAATTGAGTAGAAGTATCTGCTATATTTTTTCATCAAATCTGTAACATGATGTTACGGCACAGAAAGGAGTGAAAAGAATGGAAGAATTAGTAGTTAAATGTACAGAGTGTGCAAAAGATTTCAGAATTAGCTGGTCTGGTGTAAATCACGAACCGATTCAATGTCCGAATTGTTCTTTAAAACTTAATAAAAATCTTTCAGCTCGTTCAATACTGTTTCGACTTTTTCAGCACCGAAACCATGCTTTAAGGATTCGTACAGAATTTCGTATTCTGTTTTCATATCCGTTCACCTCTTTTCTTTTTCAGGTTTTTGTAACTCCCTGTTACAATGATATTATACCACATTTAACTGCGGTTGTCAATACAAAAATCGAATTTTAATTCGATTTGTATACATTTACAAAAAAGTTGAAACATCATAGTCATATTTCATAAAAAGGGGGATTAACTATGAATAATGAATATAATACAGTAGTAACATCAGATAGAATTAAAGCTAGAGCAAAAGAAATTGGAATGACCGTTACACAATTAAATTCACTCTGCGGATTAAGCGAAAACACTATTAAAAACGCTGGTAAAAGCATAGAAGGAATGAAAGCAAGAAATCTTTTTATGATAGCCGAAATTCTTAACTGTTCCGTTGATTACTTACTCGGTAGAACAGATGAGCCGACTGCCAAAGTAAACAACAACATCATTACAACTGGTAATGTTATCACAGCAGGCGATATTTCGCCAGTAGCAAGCGGAGAGAATAGCACAAGTAACGGAATCATCATAGATTCAAAAGCTCCTGCAAAAGATGTAGCCGAGCTGGTAGATTTGATTCAGTCTTTGCCACTTGTCAAGAGAGCAGAAGCGATAGTCTATATGAATAATTTGAAGAATGAGGAATAATTTTAAATATGGATGTGCTAATTACTCCTGAAATAATTTTGAAAAGGATTAATTTCTCAACAGGCTGGAAGTTTGAAAGAATCATTTCAAAAATTTTGTTGTTCAATGGATTTACAAACATTGAGCTGACACCTGAAACAGGGGACTATGGTGTAGACATTCTTGCTGAAAAAGACGACATTACATATGCAGTTCAGTGTAAATGCTACTTAGACCCTGTTGGAAATAAAGCTGTACAAGAAGTGTATACCGGAAAGGCATACTATCATAAAATGGTTGCTGTCGTTATCACAAATAATGTTTTTACTAAATCAGCCATAAAAACGGCAGAAGAAACACAGGTTCTCTTATGGGACAGAAAAAAATTAGAGCAACTGATTAAAGCTCTTAGTCAACCCCAAATGCAGGAACTCGCTGATTTTATGGGAATAGCCATACAGCAGCCGGAACCTGAACAAGAACCACAATTTTTAGAACAGCTCCCACTTTTGGATGATAACCCACCCACTACATATTCACCGCAGACAAGCCAACCTTACGTTAGCCCACAACAATCACCACGGCCAGAGCCACTTTATTTGAATAGTAGGCCACTTTATTACAAAAGCAAATCTGATGATTATGTAAAAGAATCATACGAAAAAAAGCAGATGTTAAAAGAAGCGTATGAAAAAAAGAAACCAGAAAAAACAACACAAGAAAACAGATCTTCAACTACGTTGTATGCATTTAGCTATCTTCATTGTTCTTTAGGCATTTTATTTACAATAGCAACATTCTGTAGCTCTGGTGCGTGGGGTATTACATTGCTTTGTACTATTTTATGTTCTCCAATTGTTTCTGAAAAAATAGAAAAGAAAATTCATAGTGTATTTATTATAGTAATTGGTCAAATACTGTTGATGTGTATTTCACTTTTTGCTTTTGGTTCAGCCATTTGACCTATCATAAATAAAAAGTCCGGCATAATCCGGACTGAAAAGGAGTGATTCTATGGCAAGTGCAAAAAAACTTCCGTCCGGCAATTGGCGAATTCAGGTCTATGCCGGAAAAGATGAGAACGGAAAGAACATCATGAAATCATTCACAGCACCGACCAAGAGAGAAGCCGAAGCTATGGCGGCTCTCTATGCTGTCCAGCGGAAAGAAGAAAAGAACGCTAAAATGACAGTAGGTCAGGCGATAGACAGTTACATAAACATGAAAGAAAACATCCTGTCGCCGTCTACAATAGGCGGTTACAGGATTACCAGAAAGAACCATATTCAAGGGCTGATGAACACACCGCTTGAAAAACTCACGAACGCTGAAATACAGAGAGAATTCAACGAAGAAGCAAAAAGACTGTCACCGAAAACGCTCAGGAACGCACACGGCTTGTTATCGGCTGCACTGGCTATGTATATGCCTGATTTCACGCTTCACACAACACTTCCGGCACGTCAGAACAAGATCAAGAATCTGCCAACTCCGGAAGAAGTCATCAAGGCTGTCAAGGGTACAAGAATAGAACTGCCTGTTTTGCTGTCTCTTTGGTTATCATTGCGGATGTCCGAAGTCAGAGGAATCCGGTACAAGGACATTGACGGGAACATGCTGACTATTCAGAACACAAAAATAAAATTCGGAGCGAAAGAGTTTGAGCGTGAGCAGACAAAGACGTACAAGAGCACAAGAGTGTTGGAAGTACCGGAAAGGATTATGCAGTTAATCGGAACTGGAGAACCGGACGAATATGTCATCAAGCTGAAAGCCCAGACTATCACGAAGATACTGAAACGGATTATTAAAGACAAAACCGGAAAAGACATGACATTCCACGACCTCAGACATTTGAACGCTTCTGTCATGTTGGAGCTGGGAGTTCCTGAAAAATATGCTATGGAGCGTGGCGGCTGGTCATCAGCACACACTTTACAGACAGTCTATCAGCATACATTTTCCGAAAAGCGGAAAAGTGTAGACAAGCAGATAGACGATTATTTCAATGCGTTAATTTCACACGAAATTTCACACGAATAAAAATAATAGCTATGTATAGATAAAAATTCAAATTTATTAAGGGTTCAAATCCCTCTTTCCGCG
>JAFUWN010000118.1 GCA_017483465.1 Oscillospiraceae bacterium | reverse complement strand
AACAGGGCGTCGAACATATCTGATAAAATATAAGAGTGGTTATATATCGGCATTTTTTTAAAAAATTTCCGTTTTGTTTTGTGAAAGGCTTCCTCGATACTGTTCACAGCATGAAGATAAGTATCAGAAGTTACAGCATAATCCGTATGATTAAAAACCGAATCGAGCAGACAGCCTGCTGTCCAGACTTCATAGCATTTTTTCAGAGCGAGTTCATCAGAACAGACCATTTCATCATAATTATGAAGTGTCATCTGAATGATATAAGCCACTGTATCGGGGAACTGTTTTTCTTCTGTCATTTTGAGAATATCAGAAAGATAATTCTCCGCATATTGTGAATCAAACGGAGTCAGCATAGCATTTCACCTCATAATATTATAAAAATCCATGTTCAGCGAGGAAATTTTCCGAGATTCCTCCGGACGGATTCCTGAAATTGCAGAGTTTTTCGACATATTTAGCGATGATATCGCATTCCAGATTGACGATCTCTCCGGCTTTTTTCTGTAATAAGATTGTTTCTTCTCCGGTATGGGGAATAATCGAGACAGAGAAATCCTGATTTGAAATTTTCGCAACGGTCAGGCTGATACCGTCAATTGCAACCGAACCTTTTTCGACGATATATTTTAATATCTCCGGTTTTGCCGAAATCTTTACCCAGACCGCATTTTTTTCTTTTTTGAGCGATTTGATCACTCCGGTTCCGTCAATATGACCGGAGACGATATGACCGCCGAATCTGCCGTTTGCAGACATGGCACGTTCCAGATTCACCGGACTGCCGGATTTCAGAGAGCCTAAATTAGTTCTTCTCATAGTTTCGGGCATGACATCGGCTGAAAAGCATGTCTGATCGAATTTGCAGACCGTCAGGCAAGTACCGTTCACGGCGATACTGTCACCGATATGCAGATCTGATAAAATCTTGCTGGCTGATACGGTCAGCACGCAAGTATCAGCCCCCGTCTGAATTTTCCTGATGTTTCCGATTTCTTCAATAATACCTGTAAACATGATTATTCTCCGAGTATATCATAATCTAATAAAATATCGCTTCCGTAACGTCTGATTTCAGGTTCTGTGAGCAGATAGGCTTCATCGACTTCGGCGACTCCCAAGCCTCCGACAGCAGTCTTTGCCGAAACACCGCCGAAAATTTTAGAAGCAATATAAATCTGAATATGCTGAACAATTCCGGCTCTTAACGCCGATTCATGCAGATGAGAACCGCCCTCCAGTAAAACACTGTCAATGCCCTGTGCTCCTAGTTTTTTCATGAGGGATTTTAAATCCACATAGCCCTCACAAGAGGGGACTTTCATAATCTGGACATTCTGATTTTCCAGTTTCTGAATTTTATTGCTGTCCTGACTGGCAGTTGCAATAATCGTAGGCACATCCTTTGCTGTCCGGACAATATTGCAGTCCATAGGGATTCTGAGATGTGTATCACAGATAATTCTGACCGGATTGCTGGGATTTTCGATTCTGCATGTCAGAGAGGGATTATCAGCGATCACAGTACCGATTCCGCACATGATACCGGAGAACAGTTTTCTTGTCTCATGGACATGCTGACGGGATAGCTCGCCTGTAATCCAGCGTGAAGCTCCGGTACGGGTAGCGGTCTTGCCGTCGGCAGTCATAGCGATCTTGATCATACAGTAAGGTGTTTTATTGGTAATATAATGAAAGAAAATCCGGTTGAGTCTGTCACATTTTTCTTTGCAGACTCCGGTAACGACTTCAATTCCGGCTTGTCTGAGCTGTTCAATACCTTTTCCGGCTACGAGCGGATTCGGGTCATCCGAGCCGATATAGACTTTTTTGATTCCAGCCTGAATAATAGCTTCTGTACAGGGCGGCTGTTTGCCGTGATGACAGCATGGCTCGAGTGTGACATAAAGATCAGCCCCCTCCGGAGATTCGGTACAGTTCCGGAGGGCATTGCGTTCAGCATGGGGCTGACCGCAGGCTTCATGCCAGCCTTTGCCGATAATTCTGTCATCTTTGACGATCACCGCACCGACCAGCGGATTGGGATTGACAAAACCGATACCGTTTTCAGCGAGTTTGATGGCTGTCATCATAAAAATATCTTCTTTCATAAATTCAGCTCCTTATCATAATCATAATATATATATAAAGCAAATAAAAAGCCCCGGAAAATTTCCGAGGCATGAAAAAGCATTCTTCTCTCATCCGGACTATACCGTCGGTACCGGAATTTCACCGGTTCGGCCTGTAGGCTTGCGGACTGTACCGCCGGTCATGACTTGCACATAACCCCGAAGAATTAATTTTTATATTTATAATTCTATCATAGCATGTTTACGGCAGATTGTCAAGTCTTTCCTGCATGATTTTTCTGTCATAGTCCAGGAAGAACGGTTCCAGCATGTAATAAAAATCCCGGAATTTCCGGCCGTCTGCGAAGACAATATCACAGCCTCTGTCATCATAGACAGAGAAAATACATTCGTTGCCGTAGGAAACAAAACTTTCTTCATGATTCTGCTTACCGAAATCCTCATAGATCAGATTTTTAATTATTTCCTGATGATTAAAATTTTGATGTCCGGCATAACAGATAATTCTGTTTCTGTGCGTATGCATTTGACAGGCCTCATCCCAGTCATAGACAGGGAGATTTCTGATGATCTGATACTGATACTGATTCAGAATTTCTGAAAAATCTTCTTCCGGCTGATCATCATAGTGCCAGTCATTGAAAATCAGAGCATTGGCTTTCTGATCAGGAAATACTATTTCATAAATCTGCAAGGCTCTGTCATAAGCGGTTTTCATCCGGATTTCATGGGTTTCTCCGACGGCCAGTTCACACCGGAGTGCAAGGGGATTCTGATAGAAATAAGGCTTGAGATAGCTGAAATCCGGATTTTCTATCAGATTTTTAATTTTACTCATTGCTGAAATCCGGAGCAACCGGATCGGCATTAATAATTTCTGCCTCCGGCGGAACAGTAACAGGGGGTTCTGTGACCACGACTTCTGTGATGGTCTGTACAGGTGGCTGTGTTTCCGGTTCCGGCGGAATCGTAACGGGTTCGGTCGGAGCAGGGGTTTCAATGATCTGCGGCTGTGTTTCTGTATAAACGGCAGTTGTAGTTTCTGTCTGTGTGACAGTATATACATTTCCGTAGTCATCTGTTTCGGTCTGGACGGTACTTGTAAAAATTTTGTCATACCAGGGAATATCGGTAGTTTCATCAGGGTCGAATGTTGTAGCGAGTGTTTCGGCACTGGCCGCCCAGGTCGAGAGCGTATGGGGCGGTTCTTTAGTTGTTTCTGCGATTTCCACGGGCAGTGTATCGGTTGTGGTAGTTTCAATAACAGTCGGTGCGGAAAGAGCGGCACTTCTGTCCCGCATTTTGATCGGGAACAGCATTAGGAAAAATAATACTGCTGCTGTAAACGCAAGCAGGACAGAACAGGCAATAACAGTCGCCTTGGTAGAATTATGCAGACCGGAAATCAGGCGTGAAAGTTTCATGAAAAAATCTATCTCCTCTGTTGTATCTCACATGTGTGAAGCAATATTTTTAGTCTTTTACTAGTATAGCACACAGATCTGAAAAAATCAAGTACAGGGAACCGTTTTTTCATTTTCTTTTCCGGCGGACTGTACTCTCCGGAATGCTGTCGGAGTCATGCCGACATGTCTCTTGAACTGCCGCATGAAATACACATCTGTCTCGAAGCCGCACTGCTGGGAAACTGCTGCAATAGGCTTGTCAGTAGTGGATAATAATTTTTTGGAATAGGCAATCCGGCTGGAGATGACATCCTGTGTACAGGTTGTGCCGAATGCGGCCAGATATAATTTATGAAAATAAGGTCTGCTGATTCCCAGTTCATCACAGATATCCTGAATATACCAGCTGTCTGACGGATGAGCGTAGATTCTGTGCCGCAGAGCGGTAAGCTTGTCATAATGCGGAATTTCGGCGGCTCTGGAGACAGTACCGTCAGAAGCTTCCATCAGCAGGCACATCAGGAGCTTGAGGGCATGTTCTCCCATTTCCAGGGAACAAGAGTTGTTTTCTTCCATAAAGGGCAGGAGGATTTTCCAGATTTCCTCGACGGCCAGAGGCTGTGCGAGGGTATGGACTTCATACAGAGTCATGCCGGCTTCCTGAATTTTCCTGAAATAGCTGTCTGTCATGCGTAACTGCATATAGCGGTAGAATGTAGCTTCCGGGGCTTCAATTTTAACAGTATCTTCAATCGGATACAACAGGAATGTAAACGGCTGCATATAATAATTTTTCTCCTGAATTTTGAGCATTGTCCGGATACCGCTCATCAGCAGCAGATAATTTTTATCTTTCCGGGCTGAAAATTCATGATTTCCGTTTTTGACCTGCTGTCCGCAGTCAAGCAGACTGATTTCTTTTGTGAGTATCATAGTAATTCTCCCCTCAGAATCATATAAAATTTGATAAACGAAGTGTTCATGATATTATCATACTACATTTCAGAGAATTTGTCAACCTCAAAAACGATTTTTTTTGACAATAAAAAGACTTTTCTGTCATACAGGCAACTGACGGATTATATTTTTATTCTGAAAGCAAGAACTCCCCTTTGTGAGAAAAGGGGAGTTTGAGAAGTATTGATTTAATCGCTCATAAGAGCACTCATGTCATACATGCCGGTTTTCTGATTTTTCAGGAATACGGCCGCATTGACTGCACCGACAGCGAAGACTTCTTTAGAAGCCGCACTGTGTGAGAGTGTGATGACTTCATCATGACCGGCAAAAATAATATCATGTTCACCGACAATCGTACCGCCACGGATGGCATGTAAGCCGATTTCTGTTTTTTCACGCTTCTGTCTCTTGGAATGTCTGTCATAGACATAATGATACTGCTGATCAAGAGACTGATTTATCGCATCGGCAATCATGAGAGCCGTACCGCTGGGGGCATCGATTTTCTGATTATGATGTTTCTCGACAATTTCAATATCAAACTGATTTCCCAGAATTGCCGCTGCTTTTTTGGCAAGCTGTACCAGCAGGTTAATCCCCAGAGACATATTGAACGAGAAGAACACCGGAATGCGTTCAGAAGCTTTCCTGATCTTAGCAATCTGTTCTTCTGAATAGCCGGTTGTTGCCAGTACGCACGGAACACCGTTCACAAGGCAGTAATTCAGCAGAGTGTCAAGTACTGCCGGATTGGAAAAATCAATGATCACATCCGGCTTTTCCGGCAAGGCTGAGAAATCTTGATAGATTTTAAAATCTGCATAAGATTCTGTTCTGAGATCGACTCCGGCAAGGACAGTACAGTCCTCACGGCTTGCGACGGCCGCCGCAACTGCGTGCCCCATTTTTCCGGAAGCTCCGGAGATAACAATTTTTGTCTGTTCCATAGCTTTTCTCCTCCTGATGTAAGAAAATTAATCCACAACAGAAACAGGCATACCCAGTCTCTGCATTGCAGACATCAGACGGGCAACGTTATCCGTACTCATCTTGGTAAGCGGCATTCTGCACGCTCCGGAAGGCATTCCGAGACGGTTCATCGCTTCCTTGACCGGAATCGGGTTCACTTCGCAGAACAGGGAATTGATCAGCTCCAGATATTTCAGCTGCATTTCTCCGGCCTTCCGGAAATCGTTATTCAGACAGAGCTGTGTGATTTCATGTGTTTCTTTCGGCAGAATATTGGATAATACAGAGATGACACCCTTGCCGCCCAGAGACATGATCGGGACAATCATATCATCATTGCCGCTGTAGATATCAATCAGATCACCGCAGACGGCCGCAACCTGTGCAGTATAGCTGATATTGCCGGAAGCTTCCTTGATAGCGGCGATATTCTTGTGATGAGCCAGCTTTTCTACTGTTTCCACAGCGATATTCATGCCGGTTCTGCCGGGGATATTATAGAGAATAATCGGAATCTTGACACTGTTTGCAATGATCGTGAAATGATCCAGC
>JAFUWN010000117.1 GCA_017483465.1 Oscillospiraceae bacterium | reverse complement strand
ATCATCGATGCCGGTGTTGACAGCTGTGGCGGTAAATGCACATATCGGGAAATGATATGTTTTTCTTTTAAGGCCTCTGGATGTCTGAATCTGATTTCTCAGTCTGTTGATATAACTGCCCAGATACCAGTAATCAGGCCGGAATCCTACACCCCATGTCGTGACAATATGTGCTTCATCCACAATGAGAAGTCCAATGTCACGATCACCGATAATCGTTTCAATAGAATAGGATAATAAAGTTTCAGGACTTAAATACAGCAGATCGACATCACCGCTTTTGATTCTGTTCAGGACGGCTTCTTTTTCCACCTGTGAAATCAGATCAGAATTGAATGTCTCTACCCGCATGAATCCATTGTTATTGAGCTTTTCTTTCTGATCCTGCATCAGTGCCTTGACCGGTTCAATAATAATTGTGAGTTTATGATATTTCTTCGCAAGATATACCGCCGGAATCTGAAACATGACAGATTTTCCGGCACCGGTTGAGGCTGTAATGAAAATATCTCTGAAAGCATAGCCTTCTTCCGGATCGTAGGAACGCTCCGCCTGATGGATGATTTCCTGTATAATCTGAGCCTGAGAAAGCTCTATTACTTCTTTGCTCATATCAGGAGATTTATAAAATTTTATTTTCCTGAAATCATGAAAGTTTTTGAGCTTTATATCATTTTGAGCAATGGAAAGCAGTTCGTTTTCAAGCGTGATATCTTCCGGCAGTTTTTCAAAAAAATAAATCAGCCGGATGTTATGCAGCAGACAGTATGCTTTCAAAGAATTCTCTATTCTTTTCGCACTGTCGCCTCCTGTAGATTTCACAGCAATGATGCGGGGATTTGCTTTTTTGATACGTTCAAAATTTCTCAGGTAAGTATCTATATCTTCAGTGATAAATAAATCAAAATCACTTTGCTGCTGTGTATCATCAATCTCCAAAGCTGTAGGATAATAATCTTTGAAACTTACTTTATCCGTATGGTCATATTCATATTCATAATTATAAAAACTGCCGAAAAAAGAACCGCTGACATCTACCAGTGTATTGTATATCAGTAAAAAACGCTGACAAAGATCACCGGGAGCAGCATTGGAATCTCCGTTCAGAATAGGAATAATTTCCGAAGCAAGATCATCCGGCAATTCAAATTCTATCGGATAGTAATCCGGATACAGATTATTTTTGATAATCACTAATTCTAATCCATCTTCTTCAATGGCATCATCCACACGGTTTTTTATTAAAGAAAATTCTTCGTATGTTGCCCAGACTTCATCGTCATCCTGAAGAGAAATCAGTGCAATATCCAATTTTTTACGGTAAGCTTTATCAAAATTAAGAACAGAAATTTTTTGGCTGATCTCATTATTAATAAGTGGTTTTTCTTTCAATGCTGACAAAAATTCAGTCTGAAATCCTTTGTAAACTGTTAGCTTCATAATAATAATAAATCCTTTCTGCGTATTTAAGTAGAGAACCAGAAATTAATAAACAAATTATAATAATACTGGTTATAAATATCTGGTAATTATGTTTATATTATACCACTTTTTTTCAAAATAGTCAATTAAAAAATAGTGTTTATCAGAATAACAGAAATTTATGCTTGTGTTTTTATTCCCATTCGCTCCTTAAACTATCATCTTAAACAGATTTAGTTAAAAAATATCGCTTGCAGTATTTCTATTAGATGAAATATAGCTGGTTTCAAGTGCTTTGATTAACAAAAATGGAGTAACTAAAAATATATAACCGCTATTGACTTTTCATCCAGGGTATGCTATAATTGATGCTGAAAATGAGGGTACTTGGCCAGTTCACTGATAATGCGGCTGTAACAAGTATTATCACTATTACTCTTGTTTGTAAGAAAGGACGGAAAATAAATTGAGTATCGAAACAAATAAGCAGTCCGGAACGCAATTGAAATTGGCAGCAATTATCTTTTTTTCTTTTTGTGGATCTTTGGCACTGAGCATGAACTTTTCCATGCCTGAGCTGCCTGACGAACAAAAGGTAAACGCCTTAACAGAGATCGTATGGAATTTCCGTAACAGTCTGCAAGGGACAAGCGTTAATTCCACACTGCTTTTCGGATGTCTTATGGGTCTTGGACTAATGGTGCAGCGTACTAAGGAAAGCCGCAAGCCGCCCCGTTTCCTGCTTCCGCTGAGCTTTCTGACAGCGTTAGTGTGGCTTATGGGAGTCAGCTTCCGCATCAATAATACCTTGGATTTTTGGAGCAGCAGTGCGGGGCAGATAGTAAAGTCGATCTGCTATTTTGCAGGATCGACCTATCTGATCTATGAGCTTGGACAGCTCATGTTCTTTTTTCTGGAAAATCAGTCTGACACTAACACAGAGCCTCACGGAAAACTGTCACAGTTCTACCACAAGCATCCGTTCTGGTTTTCTTTTTTTGCCATAATGATCTGCTGGCTTCCTCATCTGATAATCGCCTATCCTGGCTATATCTGCTATGATGCATGGTATCAGCTGTGTATGTACTATGAAAAGATAGGCTTTACCACTCATCAGCCCCCTGCACATACAGTCTTTCTGGGACTGTTTACAAAACTTGGACTGAAAATGGGGCACGTCAATGCAGGTGTCTACATTTCGATAATACTTCAAACTCTCACAGCAGCTCTGATAATGGCTTACAGCCTTACTTTGATGAAAAAATGGCGTTCGCCCAAATGGCTGAGGATAATGTCCTTTGCAGCAATGGTTCTGGTGCCTTTCTATACAGATTATATCGTATTAGAAATAAAGGACACTTTTTACTCGGTATTCTTCCTGCTCTTTGTTCTTGAACTTATATGTATGCTGGAAAAAACAGACGATTATTTCAAGGACTTTAAACACATACTCCTTTTAGCCGTATCAGTTATCGGAACAATGCTCGCTCGAAACAACGGAAAATACGTTCTTTATCCGACTATTATAGTCCTTCTGATATACTTCCTGTCTGCTGCGGGAAAATATGATAAGAAGAATTTCATAAAGCCGCTTATCAGACCGCTGCTCTGTCTGCTGATACCTGTCGTGACTGCAAATCTGATATCATCAGCAATAATAAAGACATACAATGTTGAGCAATTCGGTATCCGTGAGGCTATGTCGCTGCCATTCCAGCAGACTGCACGCTACGTTTCCAAATACGGTGACGAGGTCACTGATGAGGAGGCGGAGGCCATTCGTGCTTTGATTGAATACGATGCCCTGCCTGTTATCTACGACCCGAGGTTTGCCGACCCTGTAAAGAACACCTTTAAAAATGACTCAACCACTAAAGATTTCACCAGATACCTGGGAGTCTGGTTTAAGATGTTCCTGAAGCATCCGGAAGTATATGTCGAGGCTACAATGAATCAGAACTACTATCTGCTCTATCCCTTTGTGGAGAACGATGGCGGTTACGATGTAATCTATACAGAAACGGTTCCTGAAGGAATCGGCGGATTTTTCACCGGTACAGTCAATGGTGACTTGGGAATTTCCGAAGTCGAAGGGCTTCAGGAAGCTAAAATGATCATCAGAGGTCTTTATAAAAGCTGTTTCTCTCTGCCGGTCATCGGAATGTTCTCTCATCCGGCACCTTACTGTATAGCCCTGCTGTTCCTGATCTTGTTTGCGATAAATAAGAAATCATGGCGTGCACTGCTTGCTATGTTCCCGCTTCTGCTAAGTGCTGGTATCGTAGTTGCAGCACCTGTTATTCAGGAGCACCCAAGATATGCATTCCCAATCGTTTACTCAATGTCTGCCATATTAGCCTATTACTTACACAATAACAAGACTGCTGATAAAGCATGAAAAACATAAAAAAGGCCTTGCTGATAGTAAAATCAGCAAGGTCAAACATACAGAATGAAAGCTCAACTGACCGCAGACTACTGACGACTGCGGTAAACATCAACCGTCAAAAGAATGGCAGGATAGCCCCACACCCACTGTTGACGAAGAATAATTATCAGTTACTTCCTGTTATCAGAATTGGTTTTGATGTTCCAGAAATGCCGATTTGACTGCATTTCTGGAATCTTGTTTTTTATTCCCACTCGCTCCTTAAACTGTCACCTTAAACAGATTCAGTTAAGAAATATTGCTTGTGGTATTTCTATGATTCGTGTTATCTATCAGATTTGGACTACCTGATTTTTTGTTGCCATTGTGTTGCCAAAAAAATCGAAATAATCATTCATCCGTCTTATACAAATCATTTAGCAAAAGTATGAACTTTTCTTGCAAATCAAAACGGTAAACTTTCATATTGTATTCAAAATCTGTATCAATAGAATATTTTTGGTCAATTAAACTTTCGAAATGACTTCCTATATATTCACGAATTTTATCAGTAATTTCAGGAAAGGATTGGTCAATTTTCTGCATCTCCTCTTTTCGTTTAGAATATACATCGTCCAACTTTTTCATTGTTTCAATAAATTCAATAAAATATTTAGATGTAAGCAGTTTATTTAACACAGCACGATATTCATCAGAATGATATCCCCAATGAATACAATCTCTTGTTTGACCTGTAATTTTGACGATTTGCTTGAGTGCCTTTGAGGATAAACCAGTATAGTTTGAAATAGCAGTAAGGAGTTTCGTTCCCTCTGCATAGCTACTTTCTCCGAGAAGATAGCCAAGTTCACAGCCGAATATTTCGCATAGTCTCAATAGTATATCAAGAGGAGGGATAATTTTCCCTTTTTCATAAATTGAAATTTGTTTTCCAGTAATGCCAATTTTCTGTCCAAGTTTTTCTTGCGAATAACATAGCTTTTTTCGTTCTATCCTTATATTTTTACCAATTATTTCTGAAGAATACTGCATATTCAATTTCACCTTACCTAAAAAGTAAATTATTATTTTTAAAATTACTTGACATTTCCGAAATGATGATATATAATAGAAATACACACAAACAAATCATACATTTCAGGAGGGTATGAATTATGGAAAATAAATTTGTAGAAAAGCTCATGAAGATTGCGGAAAATTTAAGCGAGGCACTAAAAAGAGGCAATCTTAGTGTTCATGTATCTGAGGAAAATGTGGTTTCTATTGTAAAATATATTTGCTGGGCTTTAGTAATGGTAACTGCTCTCAAATATGCACCAAACTTAACCAATTATTGGATTCATAAATATCAGTAATGAGAATTTTGTTGGATTGATTAACTTCCTTTTCAATTATACCACAAAAGTATCTGCACGTCAACCAATTTTTAGGAGGAAAATCTATGGAGAGCATAAATGAGACAAAGTCCCATTATGGTGGAAAACCGCAGAAAAAACATGTCTGGATTTGGGTACTGGGTTGGATACTTATTTTTCCTATACCTCTTACAGTGCTTATATTACGAAATAATACTTTGACCAATAAACTCCGTTGTGGGATTATTTCTGTCGCTTGGCTTGTATACCTTGTCTTAGCACTTTTCAATCAAAACAGTGGTGGAAATCGTATTCCGGAGAACCGCAGTTATTATAATGAAAATTCAAGTATTATCATATCAGAAACTGAATCTGAAACTTATGAAACTGAAACAACGACCACTACTATGCCTGAAACAATAATTTCCGAAGTAATTTCGGAGGAACAAACCGATGAGGTATCTGAAATTCCCGAAATAAGCACGCAGTCTGCTGATGAAATAAAACAAGCAATTGAAAATGGCGATTATTCGCTTGTAACTCCTGAATTTAAGGAAACAATGGATGCCTACGAAGCATTTTATGATGGATATATTGCCTTCATGAAAAAATATACTGAATCAGGGAATTTAATGGATATGATGAGCGATTATATGAGTATGCTCTCAAAGTTGGAAGAGTGGAATAGAAAAATAGATGCTATTGATGAAAATAAATTGTCTGAAGCTGATGACCTTTATTATTTACTCGTAACCTTGCGAATAGAGCAGAAAATGTTAGGAGCAATATATTGATATTACATTCCTGAATTATCAAAATAACTCCAAAGACCTCTGATTTGAGAAGCCTTTGGAGTTGTTGTTTCTGGATAATTATTCCAAATCTCCATTATGATGATGTAAATAGTGGCTTAACTGAAAAGAAAGTCCCATATCTTCGATAAACGCTCGTAATTGTTGGTTTTCACGCTTATAATTCCGCTGTTCAGCATCTTTGGCAGAGGCTTTGAGCTGTTCCCTTGACATGAATCCCATTTTCGGACTGAGTTTCGCCTTGAGTTCGGCATTTTCACTGGTGAGCTGTGCAATCTGGGAATCTTTCTGTTTGAGTGCCTCAGTGAGTTTTTTCTCTTTGGTTTCATGTTTTTCAGTCGCAACCTGTTTTTTGGCAAGTCCCGAAATTTCGTCATAATCTTCTCTGCTGAGGACAACTTTTCCGGTCAAAGTTTTACCAGTTTTGACTTCATCAATTGTCTTGATTTTCCGTTTCTTTTTGGCACTCTGTTCAAGTTCACTCCTGATTTCAGCGAGTTGAGTTTCTGCCTGTTCATTTTCTTTTTTCAGTTGCTCAGTCTTGTGAATTTGTTCTTTGTATTCCGGAATTTCGAGTGTACCTCTAGACGTTTCAGGCGGTAACGGCTCAATTCCATGTTCACGGCAAATCTGATTGATAATCTCAATTTCTCTGGCTCTCCATCTGGCAATGGCATCTTTCCCAATACCGAACCCCATTTCTTTGAGTGCCTGAGCAATTCCATTTTGTGTGTCCTGACCTCTGGAATAATGACCGACCGGAATATAATCAATATGCAGGTGCGGAGTTGCTTCATCCATGTGCAGAACGGCATTGAAAACATAGAAATTCGGATTTCTTGCCTGAAACCCATTCATGTACTCTTTCAGACACTCTGCGACAAGTTCGGCATTTTCCGTGCCAATTCCAGAATCTTCCTTTTTACCAATCTGCATGACATCTTCATAAAAACTGTTCCGCTTATCAGAAGCAGTGACCACTGAATTGGACGGCTTGCAATGAAACAGATGTTCATAGTAACTCCCCTGAATTTTCCGGTCATTTCTTTTCTGACGGGCATTATATCGCCTTGTAGATTCACCGAAAAGCTGTTCATAAGCTTCAGCAATCGGCTGGCTGATGAATGTGATGTTGTTACAGGTTCGGCTTGCATCAACATTATTGGCTCTGAACTCTCTGTTGTTGTGGGACAGCGAACCATGCCCCTGACTGAATGATATTCTCTTTTCTTTCAAATAACTCTCTCCTATCATAAGAACTAAATTTTTAATAATCGGCTTTGAACGATAGGGACATCGCAAAGCCGAAAACCGGAGAGGACTCCGGAATTACAAACGGCATAATTGCCGATTGTAACGCCATAGTACTTGTGACATCTGCCACAGAGGGCATCTATCACAAGTACATGGCGGCAGCCGTTCCCTCTGCACTCCCTTTTGACGGCTGATGCCGAAATTCACTTTAGCGTGACGATGTGTGTCGATGGTGACGGTCTTTTCGTGACCTCAAAAACATCGTCACGACCGTCACGGTGCGTCACGCATCAGAATCGCTGTCAGATTCTTCCATTGGTGTGATTTCGTCAGACGAGGACGGAAT
>JAFUWN010000116.1 GCA_017483465.1 Oscillospiraceae bacterium | reverse complement strand
TTTCACAGCTCTACAGATACCCCCCCACCCCCCCTAAGCAAAGGCAGGGGAGCCAATTATATCAACGCAAATTTTCCCCTAAAAGCCCTCTCAAAAATTTTTTGGCTTAAAAAAGGGCTTTCTCAAATTCAAACATCTGAAAGGAGAATTACTCATGACTGATGACCGTGCTAAAAAGATTGAATGGCTCAAACGTGCAAAGCACGCTGATATTTTAGCGACTGCCTTTGCTGAAAGCTATGAACGTGACAGAGAAATCGCAAGGAAACTGACAAGAGTCATCTCCGACATGCCACGTTCAAACAAGAACGAAAATTCTACAGAAACCGCACTTATCAAGTTTACAGAGACTTCCATCCAGGCACAGCAGAAACTTTGTGATCTTCATAAAACAAGGAACGAAATCACAAGGGCTATTCAAAGCATTGACAACGCTGATATGCAGGCAGTTCTTACACTGCGGTATCTCTGCTATATGACGATAGACCAGACAGCAGAGGCTATGTGCTATGACAAGGCGACTGTCTGGAGAAAGCACAATGCCGCTCTGGATAAGCTTGAAATCCCCTGAAAATTGCAGTGATTTGCAGTTGAATGCAACTCTTGGATGTGGTATAATAGTATCATGGAAGTATGACGAAATACAGGGATTTTTGGTTTTCATTCATGCATTCATGTTATTTTCTCCTCTATGAAAAAGCAGCTGGCGAAACATTTCATTCGGCGGTTGCTTTTTCTTATACATAATTGTTGAATCAGATTACAAGTGTCTCATCCAGAGGCACTATTTTTATACCCAAAAGGGGTGAGGCTATGGCAGAAACAAGGCGGCAGACCAGAAACCGCAAGAGACGAATTGCAGAGGAAGAAGCAAAAGGAATCGAAAAGCAGGAGCGGAAAGCAGAACGTGAAGCGGCTCGTGAAGCAAAGAAACAGAAAGAACGTGCCGAAATCATCAGAGATATTGACAGCATGATTTCTGTCGGCAGTCCACCGGAATGGCATGAGGAATTTCAGGAAGAAGAACATGAAAGAATTCCGATTGACAAAGAGCAATTCGAGAAACTTTGTTCTATGTTCTGCACTGGGGATGAAATAGGCGGTTGGTTTTACTGTTCGCAGAATACCGTCAATGCGTGGTGCAAAAAAACATACGGGGAGTCTTTCTCTGAGGTATACACCAAACTCTCAATGCGAGGGCATATCTCACTGAGACGGCTCATGCTTCACCATGCCTCCAGAAATGCCGTTATGTCTATCTTCCTTGCTAAAAACTATCTCGGCATGAAAGACAATCCTGATGATAACTCACAGGCTGAAATCATTGCTCACCTTGATGAAATCAAGAACGCATTGCAGGAAGCGGCAAAGAATCCGGTCATTGATGTTGATACCGGAATGGTCTATGACGCAGAGTATGCGGAAGAACATGCAGAAGATACCGCACCTATCGGAAAAGTGATTGAGGTTTCAGAAGATGGAGATTAGACTGACTGAAAAACAGAAAGAGTATATCCGTGAATCTAATCACCGCTGGAATATCAAACACGGTGCAACACGTTCAGGGAAAACGTTTCTTGACGTGTACTTGATTCCCATGAGAATCAGAGAAAGAGCAGGGGAAGACGGGATTAATCTTCTGCTTGGCAATACAAAGGGAACTCTGCAAAGAAACGTGATTGAACCCATGCAGAAGCTATGGGGTATCAAAAATATATCTGATATTAAAGCAGACAACACATGCCGTATTTTCGGTGAAAAATGCTACTGCCTCGGTGCGGAGAAAATCAACAATGTTGACAGAATCCGTGGTGCAAGCGTAAAATACTGCTACGGTGATGAGGTTGCAACATGGGAAGAGGATGTCTTTACTATGTTGAAAACTCGTCTTGACCGGAAATACTCCATGTTTGAGGGAACAACAAACCCCCGGAATCCAGACCACTGGCTGAAACAGTTCATTGATTCTGGCGGTGATGTGTACGCTCAACATTACTGCATTGATGATAATACTTATCTTGACCCTGTTGTCAAGGCAGAAATGAAGAAAGAATTGTCCGGTGTATTCTATGAACGCTACATTCTGGGAAACTGGGTTCTCGCTGAGGGCTTAATCTATCCCATGTGTGACAAGGCTCTTGAAAAAGTCTCTGGTCAGATTCGTGACTGCTGTATGTCTATTGACTATGGCACTCTGAATGCTTTTGCCGCTCTCCTGTGGGTAAGAATCGGGGATGTCTGGTACGCTGAAAGAGGCTATTATTATTCCGGCAGAGAATCTGGCATGACAAAGACAGATGAGGAATACGGGGCAGACCTTGACAGATTTTTTCAAAATGCTGTGCAGGAACTGCATTTGCAGCCCTTTCTACAGGGCGGCCGTAAAATGCGGACAATCATTGACCCGTCTGCCGCAAGCTTTATCACGCTCATGCAAAAAAAGCATTGGTGCAAAGTCATGAAAGCTGACAATGATGTGCTCAACGGTATCAGAGAGACAGCAACTGCCCTTGATTTAGGCATTATCAAGCTGAACCCTGAGATCGGAGAACTTGTGCAGGAAATTAAGGGATATTCGTGGGATGATACAGAAGATGATAAACCAGTCAAGACAAATGACCATTACATGGACAGCATGAGATATTTCGTGAAAACCATGCATGTCTTGAGAATGAGAAATTTCAGAACATTGAGGTGATAATATATGAGCAATTTCAAACATACGATTGAAACTCTGGAATCTGTCAGACAGATGATAAGCAAAAGTGATATTCCGGATATTGACGAAGTGATTGAAGATGCTATCTTTTGGGTAAAGGTTAGAGAGATTGAAACCGCAAAACCAAAAAGTTGTGTTCGCATACTGTGGGAAAAGTATGAAAAAGACAGTATTAATGATATACTCAGAAGAGCAAAGGCAGAAGCACTTCTGCGTGGTGAAATGTTTAACGATTGTACTCTTGACGAATTTGCAAAAGCGGTTGATTTCGCTATTGAAACGGTAGATACGGTAGACGAACTGAAAAAACAGAACAAAACGCTCAAAGCAATTAATGAAGTTCTTTCAAAATCACTCGAAAAGAAGAACCAACCAGAAACGAATGACCCTTGCAATGATAATCAGATAATCAATCCGACTGAACAGCAATTGAAAACAGAAATGAGACAGGCTTTATCCAGAAAGTTTTTCAAACTTGGGAAAGAAGAATATGATGTAGATTGTGAAATTGATAAAATTGATACTGTTATCAGCAACATGTTAAACATTTATCAATTTCTTTTTCCCGGTGGTGAAGCCTAAATGCTGACATATCAGGATTTTCTTGCAGTCAGAGACAATGAAAAGCAGAAAATGCAGTTCGTCCAGCAGCTGATTGACGAACATAAAGCAAGCGAACTCTACCAGAACGCTATTATTGCAACGCAATATAACAAAAAACACAATCTGACAATTGAAAAATATCAAAAGGTTCTGTACAAAGTAACCGGTGAAGCTGTTCCGGATTCCTACTCTGCAAACTGGAAAACAAAATCAAACTATTTTCATAGATTTGTTGTACAGTGGGCACAATATCTCCTCGGCAATGGTGTGAAGTGGAAGAAAGCAGAGTCAAAGAAAAAGGTAGGCAGACGGTTTGATTCTTCCCTGCAAATCCTTTTGAAAAAAGCACTTGTCGGCGGTGTGAGCTTCGGATTCTGGAATTTCGACAAACTGTATACTTTCGACATTCTGGAATTTGCACCCGTCTATGATGAGGAAAACGGTGCTTTAATGGCCGGTGTGCGGTTCTGGCAGTTGTCTGAAGAAAAGCCTTTGAGGGCAACACTCTATGAAATAGACGGGTATACTGACTATATCAAGCGTGAAGATGGCTGGGAAGTTTTTCATCCGAAGCGTGGGTATATTCCAAAAGCAAGAACTTCTAAAATTGACGGCAGTGAAATCTATGATTATGAAAACTATCCTGCATTTCCGATCATTCCGCTGTGGGGGAATGATGAACATCAATCGGAAATTGTCGGGCTTCGGGAACAGATTGACTGCTATGACTTTATCAAGAACGGCTTTGCAAATGATCTTGATGACGCAAGCCTTGTTTACTGGGCTTTGAAAAATGCCGGAGGTATGGACGACATAGACCTTGCCGAGTTTATCAAACGCATGAAAACTCTCCATGCTTCAAAGGTTGATGACGGTGTAGAAGTCACTCCACAAGTTGTTGATGTTCCCTATGCCAACAGAGAGGCATTTCTCGACAGAGCTTCAAAAGACCTGTATCAGTCTGCTATGGCTATGAATTCAGAACTGATTGCAAACGGAGCAAACACAGCAACACAAATCAAGGCAAGCTATGAACCGCTCAACTGTAAAGCAGATGACCTTGTGTATCAGGTACTTGAATTTCTGGACAGTCTCATGCTGGTTGTCGGCATTGAGGACGAAGAACCGTCTTTTACTCCGTCTGTAATCATCAATGCACAGGAAGAAATTCAAAATGTACTGCTTGCTGAAAACCATCTCAGCCAAAGATACATTACTGAAAAAATTCTGACATTGCTCGGAGACGGCGACAAGACAGAAGAAGTGCTCCGTGAACTCGAAATTGAAAGAGCCAATCAGATAACAGGTGAACAAAATGCAGAATCAGAATCCGGCAGACAAACTCCTGAACCAAATCAGGAGGGAAATTTCTAGTATCTATGATAAATCAGAAATCAGTCTGAAAATAAAAATTACAAATTATTTACAGATTTTTTACAAAGAAGATACAAAGAAACGTGAACTTCTGAAATCCGGTAAAATCTCTGAAACTGATTATCGCAATTGGAGAATCCTGAATATCATAACAGGTAAAAAATGGCAGTCAGTCCTTTCAGCACTCGCAAAAGAACTGACTGCTTCTGATACCCTCGCTGATGATGTGGTCTTTCAGAAGCTGCAACAAGCCTACACAGAGGGCAGATATTACGGTATTTATGAGGTTGAACATCAGACAGGCATTGCAACAGGTCAGGCAAAAAATATCAGCAGTAATGCTGATTCTCTTCCAAAACGTGACAATTCAAAACCTGACAGGGATTTCAACAGAAACAAACGGAATATAG
The DNA here is from genome assembly GCA_017483465.1 of Oscillospiraceae bacterium. GTDB lineage: Bacteria > Bacillota > Clostridia > Oscillospirales > Ruminococcaceae > UBA3855. Next base: position 3,664 of record JAFUWN010000116.1, on the reverse strand, counting down.
AATCTAAGCTGATGATCATGATCATGCGTTTCGGTATTCCTGTTTCTGCTGTCACCGGGAACATGCAGAGAGTTACAAGCCTGAATCAGCTCTATGCAAACAATAACGCTTATATCCTCGTGACAGGTGCGGAAAATGCTGGAAGAATCGACAGCTATCAGGCATTGAACAAACTCGGCTTCAACCTCTCAAAAACATGGATTACCAGAGGTGACAGACGTGTCAGAAATTCACATGGTGACATTAACAGGAACTGCATTGAACTCGGAAAACGTTTCCGGAACGGCTGCCGTTTCCCTTGTGACCCACGGGGAGAACTTGACGAAATCTGCAATTGCAGATGTAAAATGCTTGTCACTGCCGGGGAGTTCAAATACAGTCAGGCCAAAGTCAATGAACGACTGAAAAAGCTGACTTACAAACAGTGGAGGGAGAATCTGAAAGATGTCTGATTTTCAAGTCAAACTTACTTCCAATATACAGCAAGTTCTTGATGAACTGAACCGGAAATGTGAGTTTGCTATGCAGAAAATAGGCGGAACTGCTGTAGATCAAACTGTACAGGCAATTGAGGGTAATCTTGGCATGTCAAGGGCAGTCCAGACAGGGCGGCTAAAAAACAGTATACACTATGCCACACAGGAACAGAGCGGCTATGATTATATCTATTTTGATGATGAAATTGAATGGTTTGAAAATAGTATCCCGAAAATAACCGATACTGACCCTGTTGTGTATATCGGCACAGAGGTCTATTATGCAGCTTCTGTGTATTTCGGCTATGGTGCAAATATGTACAAAGGTGCAAGAGAATTTCTGAAAATCGGTCTTTCATTCAATGCGTATCAGTGGGAGAACATCTTAAAAAACGAACTTAAAAAATGATTTCAAGGTACAGGGAACAATAAACATTTGTTCTTTGTACCTTGAAATCATTCTGAAAGAAACCAGAATGATTCTGATGATATATTGCTTAGAAGAAATTAAGTCAAGGAAAGGACAGATATATCATGGCACTGACAAGAAAATTATTATCTGCTATGGGAATTGAAGCGGAAAAAATCGAAGAAATCATTACGGCACACACGGAAACTGTCAACGGTTTGAAAGAAACACTAGACCAGTACAAGGCCGATTCTGTCAAGCTGACAGAAGTCACAAAGGAACGTGACAAGTATAAAACACTTGCTGAAAGTACAGACGGCAACGGCTATGAGGACAAGTATAACACCCTGAAAGCAGAGTATGACAACTTCAAGGCTGATGTTCAGGCAAGAGAAACTAAGGCAAAACAGGATTCTGCATACACAGCGATTCTGAAAGAATGCGGTATCGCTGAAAAGTATGTCGGCTCTATTCTTAAAATTTCCGATGTGAGCAGTATCGAATTTGCCGGAGATGGTTCCGTAAAGAACAAACAGCAGATTGCTGACAATATCAAGTCACTGTATGCCGACTTTATCGTGACAGAAACTAAGTCCGGTGCTGATGTTGCTCAACCGCCTGCCAATATGACCGGTAATTCTTTCGATTCTCTGCCACTCGACAAAAAAATGACATATGCAAATGAACATCCGAATGACGAACAGGTGAAAGCTTGGCTCGGCAAATAAGAGAAATGAGGTTTTACTATGGGAGTTTTTGACCAGAAAAATTTTAATTCCGAAGTTTTTGGAAAGTATGTGGAATCTGTACCCCGTGTTAAGATGAACGCATTACTGAAAGCCGGGGCACTCCGCACAAGAGGAGACCTGAAATCCATGCTGTCTGCACAGACCGGCGGCAACTTTATTTCTGTACCCATGACAGGCAGAGTTCACGGTACTGCCCTGAACTATGACGGTGCAACAGATATTACCACATCCAAACTCACTACTTACTTACAGTCTATGATTGTTGTCGGCAGGGCATACGGCTTTGAAGAGCTGGACTTCTCTTACGACATTACAGGCGGTCATGACTTCATGGCAGACATTGCAAGACAGGTAAGCGATTTCTGGGATGATGAAGATGAAAGTACAATCCTGTCAATCTTAGAGGGTATTTTCGGTGTCACCACTGACGGCTTTTCTACAAAGCATACGCTTGACATTACTGCCGATACCGTGCCGGTAGTCGGTGCGACTACGCTCAACAATGCAATCCAGAAAGCCGGAGGCGATAACAAGAATCTGTTTACTACTGTCATCATGCATTCTGCTGTTGCAACCAATCTTGAAAACTTACAGATTCTTGAATACTGGAAACAGACCGATTCAAACGGCATCCAGAGAAGCACAACCCTTGCAAACTGGAACGGCAGAACCGTCCTGATTGATGATAATGTTCCTACTTCTGTAGACGGAACAAGCGGTGATACAACTTACACCACTTACATTTTCGGTCAGGGTGCATTCGATTACTGCGACTGCGGTGTAAAAGTTCCTTATGCAGTAGCCAGAGTAGAGGAAGAAGACGGCGGTAAAGACAAGCTGTATATCAGACAGAGAAAACTTTTTGCTCCCCGTGGTTTCAGCTTTGTGCAGCCGTCCACTCCGATTATGTCTCCGACAAATGCCCAGTTGGCGACTACTGCTCGCTGGACTATCGTCAAGGGCGAGGACAATTCTTACTTCAACAGCAAGGCGATTCCGTTCGCAAGAATTCTCTCTAAGGGCTAAGGTGAAATACTATGCTGACACTGACCGAATTGTGTGCAGAACTTAACAACTGGTTCACACAAAAAGAAGACATGATTATCGGAGATTTTAAAATTGAAAATCAGACAATTGATCTGTCTGCTCTTGTTGAGGACGGACATTTGCAGCCCGGTCAGTATTTCCGCATTATCGGAAGCAGAATGCAGAATGACGGTGTTTATCAGTACACTGAAAGTCTGACAGGGCTGAACAACGAAACTACTTTCTCCGGTGCTGTCTGGTGTATGAAAATCCCTAAAGGCTTACTCACTTTGCTTGATGACATCAATGACTGGATTGATAACTATCAGGAAATCGCAAGAAAACCATTCAGGCAAGAAAGCTATCAAGGGGTCTATTCCTATGAAAAAGCTTCCGGTCTGCAATCTGCATACGGCAATAAGTCCGCTGATGTAATGATTACATGGCAGACCGTTTTTGCTTCTGATCTGAATCAATGGAGGAAAGCATGAAAACTTTGCTTGACGAATTTACAGAAAATTTTGTAATCATCACAAAATCATGTGTTTCTGACGGTGAGGGCGGCCAAATCACAGCTTATACGGAAAGTGAACCATTCCCGGTAGCGATCAAACATGATGAGACAATGCAGGAGCAAACTGCCGAACAACAGAATACTGACAGTAACTATGCAATTGTTACTAAAAAATCTGTTATTCTGAATTTCCCTATGATTGTCAAACGGCTGTCGAATGGAACATACTTCCGGATTACAAGTGATGATTCCAATGTGCCGCCTGATTTTTCCTCTCTGGATATGCGGAAAGCCTCCGCTGAAAAAATTATCTTGCCTGACGAATGAGGTGAAAACTTATGTTAGAAAGAATTTCCGGCAGTGACTTTCAGAAATCTGAATTTCAGGGGCATACTGCCGATTTAACGGAACTGAAAACAGGAGAAATGGGGCAAAAAGCCGGGGCTGGTTCTACTTTTATTGATACTGAAACAGGCTCTGTCTATATCAA
>JAFUWN010000115.1 GCA_017483465.1 Oscillospiraceae bacterium | reverse complement strand
TTTCTGATTCTACGGGCATTGCAGTATAGTCTGTCAGATAGCTGAAAATCTTTTCATGAATTTCTTCAGGGGTATATCCAATTGTATTTTTTATTTCATCCTGTGTAAAACTTTGCATTGTATGAGCTGCAAGATTACGGAGTTTTTCCTCAATTCCACGTATTCTTATTGTTTTTTTGATAAAATTGGTGTCTGAACTGAGATTTTCAATTAAATTTGTAAGATGCCATGAAAGCATATTTCCTTCCGGGAATGTATACTTGTAAGGCCATGGCTTTACTTCCAGATGATATTCCTCTTTTTGAAGAAATTTTCCGTCAAGCACAGAGCCTTTTAATTTTCTTTTATCCCAATAAAACCGGTTGTTTTTTTTAGTATAATCTTCCAGCTTCAGATGATACTGCATTTCCACTGCCTGATAGAACAATTCCAGAATAAACGGAGTCATCGCACGAAGATAATCTGTATACTGATGCTTTTTTATTTTAATATCCAGAAGCAGAAAATATTCTGCTGCCTGATCAGGAGCATCCATCAAGCCATTAAAGCCGAGTTTAGAGATGATCTCACTTGCCTGTTCATATTTTAATTCACTGCGTAAAACAGCAGCCTCCAGCAATTTGATAAATTCAGCAGATAAAAACCCGGACATCTGATTGGCTGCCATTTTTGCAGCTCTGTAATCATAGGTGTTAATCAGGGTGATAAGAATTTTTTTATTGAATTCATAGAGAAGATTGTGATTTTTAGAAACAGTCACACGTTTTTTTGCCCCAGGCAAATTATCAAGATTTTGTTTCCATTCTTCATCTATTTTTCGGGAGTCACTTCTTTTATTATTAGCACGTTTGGCAGGTGTGCTGACTTGCAGAGGTTTTAATGAAATTGCTTTTGAGGCTGCAAGAATCTGCAAAGCACTTTTCATAGCGGGTGTGCCGGAGGATACGTTCAGAAGGATTTCAGCCTCTGGATAGTCTTTTCTGATTTTGGTTAAAATCTCCTGAAAATCGAGTAAAAAAATATCAAATAATTGCACATCTACTAAACTAGGGCGTTCTATACGCTTAATCTGCATTTTTTTTTGAACAGCCTGCTGTATCAGCTCAAGACTTTTAGAATATCTGTTGTCTTTTTCTTCAAGATCAAGTGTTTCTTCAGAAAAATACACATACACAATATCAGGCATATAGTAACGGCAAATATGAAGCAAAGCACCTTCATAGTAACCTTTGTTGTCATCATTGTCCCATGTAAGGGGGTCTGTCATTCCGACAGGTGAAAAGAGAATTCTCATGTTATTTTTCCTCCAGTTTAATTGTACAAAGTCCCATTTCATAAAGCTGTTCATTGAATCTGGTGCATTTCCATACTTTTGGAGAAACACCTGTTCTTTCGGTAAAATCCTGATGACCTGCTTTTGAAAACTGCGTTTCCAGAATGACTGCTGCATTTTGTGAAGCCCGTTCGGGATCTTCATATAAAGAAAACAGTATACTCTTCATAGGATAACCTGTGCCGCCGCCGAGATAGAGATATTCTTCATCAGCTTCCGGCGGTTCATGAAACGTATCTGTCACTTCTGATTTGAATTTTGAGCGGAACAGATCATCATAATCCACAAACAAATTATGCACGAAACCAAGGATTTCTTGTACGGAAAACGGAAAGTTTTCATCAATGGCAAGATCAAATACAATTTCTGTTTCCGGAGAAATGCACTCACGCACCAGATTCAGAGAATGCGGATTTCCGTCATAATCGACATCAATTTTCTGGCAGAGTGTCAGACAGTCAGGAGACAGAGGCTTGCTGTCACTGATCTGTAAATGCATCATACAGTCATTGACAATATCAGATTTAAAAGTATTTTCTCTGTCTGATATATGGAAAATTTTTTCTTTCAGCAGTGAGTCCTGTTCTCTAAGCCGATTAGCTGATTTCAGTGATTTTTCAATATTCAGAGCATTTTCTTCAAATTGTTTTATCTCCCGCAGAATCACACCATAGGCAATACAGGTACGCAGTGCCCCTTTGATTCCGCTTCCGGGGATGTACGGACAGTTGTAAGCGTCTTTGATAAAAGAATGAATTTCCATTTGTCCGTTCTGAACCGAAACATTATTGACCGGATAGCTGTATTTTGCCCATTTGCTGTATACCGTTTCCGGTATCTGGTGAGCCTGTATAAATCTGGTAAGTGAAAATGTTTTATCTGCACAGATCAGTTTTTCTTCAAAAACAGAAAGAAGCTCCTGTTTCTGCAAACCTTGAAACAGATTTCTGGGGTGCATGATATAAACATTCCGGCTGATTTCGTCATAAATATAATCTATTTTTGTCAGCTGTTCTCCGCAGCCGATATGAACGGGGGCAAGTGTCCGGACGGTCATTGTATAATATTTTTTCATTGTCACCCTCCCACTCCCAGAAACATTGGGATTGCATACCGCCAGACAGAATGTGCACCGCCTGCCGCCGATACATCATAGACATCGCCCATAAAAGAATTGACAAAACAAGAGCCTGCCTGCAAAGCAAAAAAATCATTTTTCTTCCGTGCATTTTCAGAATAAGACGGAGAAGCCACAAATCCGCTCCGACGCATTACCAGATAAGCAGCATTCTTTAATGCAGATTCCATTTCTTTTTCACATGGCAGACAAACAGAAAGCGAAATTTTTCTTTCACTCTGTCCGGCATTCTGAACGGCCTCTGAAAGTGATACAGGGAGTTCGGCAGTTTCAAATGAAAATCTGCCGTATCCGGAAGAACGCTTGCCGCCGATTCCGGTGTATTGCAGCGATTGAAAGGCAGATAACAGCAATGTTTCCGCTTCTGTATCTTCTGTTCCGAAAATGCACCATAAGCCGCTGCCGTCACGAAAACGGTAAGCTCCGACAGAATAGGGCGTTGTTTTATTTTTTTCGCTGTCAATACTGACACGTTCTGTCAGGTAAGATTTTCCGATACTGCTTAATTGCCTGACGATCTGCGTGCATTGCTCTGTTGTCATTTCGCCATGAAGATAGGCAGTATAATCAGAAACAGGAATATAATGCAATTTTTTGAACATTTTTTTACGGACAGAATTTCCGTCATCTGCTTCGGTCTGATTTCTGACAGCTATGCACGGTTTCGGCAGAAACAGTGTCTGGTTCACAAACGGAAAAGAATCTGACAGCAGAATCCTGTGTGCTCTTGTCAGATTCACAAACTGACAGAGCTGCTCCGGAACATCAGCCAGTTCTGTACACAGTGCAGAAAAGAGCGTATCTGCACAAAAACAGCCTGCGGATGAGGAAAGCAGGCCTTCACCGAAATGTACATTCCCCGTAAAAGTCAGTTTCATCATTCTGAATTTCATGTGGATTCCACACCTTTCAGCAAATTCGTACATTTTTCGACAGTATCCAGAGAAATATCTCCAGCCATGCACCGGGCAGTCAGGTCAGTAAATCTGACTTTTCCATAACCACGGGAACCGTTTCCGCCGAGGTAATCCAGCTGCAGGAGCTGCATACCTTCTGTAAGAAGGCGGATATTTTCCACGGCTTCCGGTTCACTTTCGGCATCGCAGATCATATTGAAATCGAATATACAGCCACGGATTACACGTTCAATTTGTCTTGGATTGGCGGAAGCTTTCAGGCGGTCAATCGTATTTTCAAATTTCACTTCTGTTGTGCTGAAAATGCCCTGATTGCGGAGTTCTTTAAGACAATCCCGATTCAAAAACAAATCATTGAAAATCAATTTTCCACGTTTATTCTTACTTCCGAACAATTTTTTAATTTCTTCTGTATCTTCATCAGGTTCTTTTAAAGCAGAGCAGTATTTTCTTGCAAGCAGTGTCCGGATTTTCCCTTTGAGACTGCTTCCGGGAATCATCGGAAGATGATCATGCACATCACGGACAACAGGGGAATCTGCTGTACCAATTGCAGAATAAGTTCCGCCTGTACCGATATGTAATCCGGTAACAATTTCTAATTTTCCCTGAATTAAAATTTTTGCATACATGTCAATTCCTCCGGTTATGATTCTTATTTAGTTCAGCTTTCAATTTCTTTTCAGAATCAAAAAATTTATGATAGGCAACAAGTGCTTCCATATACTTGCACACGAGCAGATATTGTTCAGGCGAATCTTTTACTGTATCCAGACATGCAATCAGATTGCTTCTTTTCATGAATTCCAGAACGCCTTTTCCGTCATTTCCTTGTGTGCCTTTATCCCGTCCGACAGCATAAACAAACCGCAGTTTAATATACTGAACCTGACTAATCATATCTTCTGTTAATTGTTCGACTCTCTCCGTTCTCAGACGTTCACGCAGTTCATTTGTCAGTTCAAGCAGATTGCGAATCTGATTGGTAGTAATTGTTTTTTTCTTTTCGTTTTCAAAATGTTCTTTTATGACTTTTTCTGCCAGATTAACATAATTTTTCCGGTTCAGGTCTTTCACATCAAATGCAGGAAGTATTTCTTTAAATTCTTGTTTTTCCTTAGGAGGATAATTTTGCTTATTATAATAATTTCCCATGCCAACTACTCCTTTTCTTCTCGTGTCAGATATACATAAAGCTGAATTGCTGTCAGCAGTCTTCGGCGTTCTTCGCCATCAGGCTCCTGAATCCATTGATATAAATTATCAGCGAATTCCTGATAAATCATGAGTTTTTTCTGATAGGCTTTCTGTTTCTGGATGTCTCTGCTTTTTTCTTCTTCCGGACGAAGCCGTGCTAATAAATAAGCGAAACGGGCAATATTCAGACGGTCTTCACCGCTGCTTTCACGAATCAGTGTCATGATCTGATAAAGCAGTGCATTTCCGTGTTCGGAATTATTTTTCAGATATTTTTTCAGGAGTTTCATTTTCTTTCCGATGATGTCGTCAGAAAGTATGTCCCATGAATAACAATTGCTTTCATCAAACAATGTCACTGCATTTTTTCCGGGATATTGTTTGCTACAGTCTTCCAGTTCACCGGTTTCTCTTGCCATAGCCGAAACAGGATATTTGCTTTTGAACATGCCGATACCTGCCGAAATACTTAAAGTTCCCTGAGAAAACTGTTCTAATTTTTTGTGAAGGTCAATTGCCAGACTGATGATTTCATCCCATGCACCGACAATAAATACATCATCTCCGCCGGCATAGACGACAGCAGCATTTCTTCTTTCTGATTTTTGTTCAGGCTTCAGAGAAAATTGATTCAGTGAAAAATCGCCATGCTGCAAAATATGATTCATATGCAGTTTGAAAAATTGTGAAAGATTTCTGGAAAAAGCCGATGTCCGTGATAATGTCATCAGATTCGGCGGAAAGCCGGCAACAAATGCCTGACCCAGATTATCGACATCTGCCCGCAGCACGCCCAGCCGTGAAATTCCTGTGGAATTTTCAGACAGTATTCCAAATTCTTTTGCAGAGGCATAATCGCCAATCCAAAGCTTGGAAGCAGGAATATCAGAATTTTCTATACGATTTTTTATGTAAATCCGGTGGACATCAGATTCTTTGCATTTTCCGTGCAGTTTTGAACCGTTTTCAGCACGGAGATAATATCCAAACGGCAGAATCACTCCCGGTTTTTCTTTTGCAGCAAGAAAATATTCTGCATTTGTCATTTGTGTTCCCAGTTCTTCCAGTCCGGCACAGACAGTACATTTCTCTTCTTTTGTCAGAAAATCAGAACGGCGGCAGACTTTGCATTCACGTTCATGACTCTGCTGATAATGATTCAGCTGAATCAGTTCAGCCGGAGAATATCTCTGCATTTTCTGCTCTGAAATCTGCATGGAAATGTCACGGAATATTTCACGGTAGCTTCCGTCCGGAATATTTGCCAGATGATCTGCTGAACACCTGTGCATTCCGGAAGCAATGTACAAAGCTGTCCGGAAAGTTTTCAGCAGCCATTCATGCAGTTCTGTTATGAAATCCTGCAAAATCTTTCTGACATTTTCTGTATCAGGAAGCAGCAGATATGCATGTCCGCCGCCGGAATAAATCACATTGGCATGAGAAAGCTCCAGCCGTGAAAGAAGTTCATCAAGAACGGTTTCCATCATCATTTCCAGATAAAATGACCTCGCCCTCAATCCTTTGAGGGCATTTTTACTGGTAATGGTATAAATAAAACTCTGAATGCCGCTGGTATCAAAACTGTACAGCAGAAAAATTTTTCTGCTCCGGAGGGTTTCCGGTGAAGACAGTGTTTCCTGTTCCAGAACCTTTTCTGACATACATTCATAAAGGCAGGAAGCTGCGGCACAACAGAGTTTGCTGTTATCATAAATTGAAATATCTTCCGCATAAGGCAGATATGCTGTATACTTCTCAAAAATATCAAGCAGTCTGTTCAGTTTTATCATAGAATCCACCGGCAGACAGGCACGCACTGCATTTGCAAATGCTTTTAAATCTGCTTTTTTATCCGCAGGATTCTGCTCCGGACAGGGAATCTCCGTATCTGCATGAATCGTGTGACAGGCATACTGACAATTCTGTTTATTGCCGTTCAGACGGTTAAACAGACTCTCCAGTGCAGAATGATTCTTTTTTCCGGTATCCATGCGGTTGAAATGCTCCACAATCTGTCCTGAGGCTTCCGGAATTTCAGCTGTCTTTATTTCCGGAAGCTGTTTCCGCAGTTCCGGCAGAACAGAAACAACAGAATTCAATAATATATACGTCAGAAGATTCAGTTTTTCATCCACGAACATTTCTCCTTTCTGTTTGTCGGAATGAGACATGCCCCATTCCCAGTGCTGTTTTAATTCCAATGCCGGAATAAACTGCATATTCACACAGCATATTCACATAACTGCGAAACGTCGCATTTCCGGCAATATACATTGTGACAGAACCTGTAAATGCCGGAATCCGTATGCCTTCCAGAGAAAAATAACTGCTTTGCAGACGATAGGAAGAAATCGTCACACGCTGTTCTATTTCTTCAAAAAGCTGTTCATACATGGTCTCATGCACCTGACAGGTCATATCATAGCGTTTGGCAAGTCCGGACAGAATCAGCCGGGGAGTCGGCATATTCACATAGTTCCCCGCACTTTTGAATGCTGTCGGTGTCTGAAACTCCAATGTTACCAGCCGTGACGGTTCCTGATAAATATAATGCTGTTTCAGAAGTTCATCATAGTCAGTCTGCCGGACAGACGGGTCTTCCAGATACAGGATATCCTGTTTCTGATGTACCTGTACTGCTGAAAGTTTCCTGAGCGGAAGCAGTATTTCCTGACAGGCTTCTTCTTCGAGTGCAGAAACGCTCCAGATATCCGTATTTTCAGAACGGAGTACAGCCTGATGAAACGGTCTGCTTCCCTGTTCATGCATTCGGCAGGCATATTCCGGTGAAATGATTTCCATCAGGACACCATGCAGAACGCTTGCCGATGACCAGCCGTAACGCAGATTCTGCCCGCTTCTGAGCGGAATATTGATTTGACAGAGCAAGCACATTTCTCCTTTCTGAATTTTGTTTCCGTCCCCGTAAGGGGCACAGGTTGCAATCTCAAGGCTGTGTCTTCTACCTTCGACCCTCAGTTTCCGTCCCCGCAAGGGGGCAAGTTTTAACTTTGATATGATTAATAATGTTAAGTACAAACACTGGAAATTTCCGTCCCCGTGAGGGGTGTTTGTAACAAGACAAAGGAGAAGAATTGGCAACTCTGAGAAAATTTCCGTCCCCGTAAGGAGCACAGGTTGCAACAGCTATAGATGGTATTTCAAATGCTGCCTTTTAGATTATACCACAAATTCAACAAAAAGTCAAGTTAAAATTCAGATTTTGGATATTTACACAATATATTAAAATCACTATATCTGCAAATATGTCTTGACAAATTATATTTGATAAGATATAATAGAATCATAATAATTGAAAGAAAGTGAACCAAATGCAGAAATCAGAATATGAAGTCCTGAAACTGGAGAATCAGCTTTGTTTCCCGTTGTATGCGGCCTCGAGAAAGGTGATCAGTTTATATACCCCCTATCTGAAACCATTGGGACTGACTTATACTCAATATCTGGTATTTCTGGTGCTCTCTGAGCAGAAGCGAATGACAGTCGGGGAAATCTGCGAAAAATTATATCTGAACAACGGCACTCTTTCTCCCTTGCTGAAAACTTTAGAGAAAAATGGTTTCCTTACCCGTCAGCGAAGTACAGCAGATGAACGGACAGTATTGATTTCTTTGACTGACAAGGGAAAAGAATTGCTTGAACAGCTGAAAGAAATTCCTCCGAAAATTGGAAACTGTATTCCAATTGACGAAAAAAAGGCATTACAGCTTTATATATTATTATATGAGATACTTCACGAATGATAAGGAGATGAAACATCATGCAGAATTTTGATATTCAGGAGTATACGAGCAGAGGTATTAAGAATATTGTGAAAAATATCATGCGTTCCGCTGTCCGCAATCCGAAAGAAACGGCTTTTGTCATGCGGTTTTCAGTGACTTCTGCAAAAGCCTCATCCAGAAGACAGGAGCTTGAAAAACAAGGAACGCATATCCCCTCGTTTTTGATTGCAAGTATTACAAGCAGCTGTAATCTGCATTGTAAAGGCTGTTATTCACGGCAGAATCATGCAACTATGGACTGTGAACCCAAGAATCAGTTAAATGCTTCAGAATGGGGAAAAGTCTTTTCAGAAGCGGAAGACTCCGGTATCAGTTTTGTATTGCTTGCCAGCGGTGAACCTCTGCTCCGGAAAGATGTCATTACTAAGGCGGCGAGTTTCCAGAATACTGTATTTCCGATATTGATGTCACTGCTTCGGTCATAGAGAATATACATGCCCTGTTCTGTATGATACGAAACAAGCAGATCTGACGGGGATTTGTCAACTGATCAGGCAGATTTACAAAGAGGCGGCTTTTAAGCCTCTTTGTATCTGTC
>JAFUWN010000025.1 GCA_017483465.1 Oscillospiraceae bacterium | reverse complement strand
TCAATCGTAAGAGTCAGAGTCACATCCTGTCCGTGAGCACGGATTTCACGCATGTAAGTAAACGGCTCGTCATCAAGCGAACCGTTCAGACCGCCCTTATAAGTAAAATAATCATCATAAGGGAAATCCCATGCGAACGATACATCCGGGCTGGCATGGACAACGCTGGCACGTCCCGGAAAGCCTTCATCAAGAGGGTAATAACAATACATCAGGCTGATGCTTCTGTGAGGTCTGCCGAGTGTATGCAGAATATAATCCTGATTGACATATTCGCCCCGTTCGCTGCCGTCTCCGAGATCGACAGCACAGGGAGCAGCCCCCATATGCAGAGAATACATTTTTTCCATAGCAATTTTTCCTTATCTGTTAAAAATTTCAGAGATACTGATTAGTAATATTATACAGGATTTTCAGCGAACTTGTCAATAGTTTTCTGAAATAATTTTTCACCACATAAATTCCTGTTCCGGAGCTTTTTTCATAAACAGTTCCGGTTCTGATTTTTTCTTTTGTCCGGACTGGTTTTTAATTTCTTCATAGCTCTGCATAAGCTGATAAATATACTGATAGAAATCAAATACATCTGCAAGGGTATTCTGAATTTCTGATACTATTTCCGGCTGATATAGCAAATTCCAGTCTGTGATCTGTTTTTTCGCAATCAGATTTTTCTTTTTAAAGTATACCAGCAGTTCCGGATTTTCACAAGGTTTCGGCTTTTTATATTCTTCTCCGGTCAGGAAGATTTGTTTTTTCTCCAGTTCTGCGGTCAGATGCAGAAATTTTTCAGGTTCTCCGGCAATATGATTCCGGAAATATTCCATAAATCTTGGTTCCGGAGCACTCAGCCGGAAGCCGAACGCCGCACCTTCCGGAGCGATTTCAAAAAACAGTGCAGGCGTTTTATTCCAATATACAGCCTCATGCCGGATATAAATCCAGAATGTATCCTGATAATGCAGATACGGCGGAAAATTGGCATCTTTATAGATTCTCGCCGTTTTATGCATCATCTGATAATCTACATAAGGCTGGTATAAAACTTCACTCAGAGCTTTCAGCGGTTCATAGACAGCATCATGATACATTTCCTTGTGAGCCTCGAACCATTCTTTTTCATTGTGTGACCGGATTCCTGTGAGGAAATTCCGCATTGTTTCTGTAAAATACTGCATATTCATTTTCCTTTCTTTCTGATTATATAAATTTTGTCAATTATTTATCTAAAATTCTGTACACAGCAGCAGGACTATCTTTACATTTTTTGTGAATTACACCAAAAAGGATTACAATTTATTGACATCAGCCGTACACATGTAGTATAATAAACTTGAAATTTCACAAGGAGGTTTTTTATGAAATCCAAGAAACATCTGCAATTTTTAGGAATGCTCGCTGCCGGAACAGCCTCTTGCATGTTGTTCTCCGGTGCTGCCATTGCCTCTGCCGCAGAAGCAGATTATCATCGTGCTTCTGATTATATTATATACGATAATTCCGGAAATCCTTACTGCTCTGCTGCTCACCAGACAGGAAAATTCTCCGTCCAGCCTGACTATGCAGTCGGTGACATCCAGCAGGACGGTGCAGTCAATGCAACAGATGCCTCTAATATTCTGATTGCCTCAGCTCTGTCCGGTGCAGGCGATACCGCACAGCATATTCTTACTATGCTCGGTTCCTGCAATACAGAAGAGCAGGCTCTCTTATTTGCTGATATTGATAACGACGGTCACATCAATGCCATTGATGCCGCTTATATTATGAACTATGCCGCTTCTATGGGCTCAGGTGAAGAAGTGCTTCCGCTCGGTTCGGCTTATTATTATGCTGATCAAAACGGCATCCTGCAAAAAGGTTTTATTCAGGACGGCAATGCAATCTATTATGCAGACGAAGATTATACACTTGTCTCCGGCTGGAGAACCATCAGCGGAAAACTTTATTATTTCAATACAGAAGCTGTCTGCACACCTGAAACCTGGCTGACACTCGAAGGCAATACTTATTATGTGCAGAAAGACGGCTCTATGGCTGTCGATCAGCAGACAGTTGCCAATACTGCTTATTATTTCGATACAGACGGCAAGCTTCTCAGCGGCTGGAAAGAAATCGGCAGTCAGAAATATTTCTATAATTCCTATGGAGAAAAGGCACTCGGCTGGTTCTCCGTCAGCGGAAGCATGTATTATTTCGATTCTGAAACCGGTGCAATGCAGACCGGCTGGCTGACTCTGGGAAATCAGACATATTATCTCGGCACAGACGGTGCAAGAAAATACGGTCAGCAGATGATTGACGGAACAGAATATCAGTTCGATTCCGAAACCGGTGCTCTGATCACAGAAACAATAGAAGTTACAGAGATTCAGGAAACCGAAGAACCCACAGAAGCTGTTCAGACCGGCTGGGTTACCGAAAACGGCAAGCGTTATTATTATAACGAATCCGGTCAGAAATCCACAGGCTGGCTCATGGTTGACGGAAAAACCTATTACATGAGTACCACAACAGGCGAAGCCCTCTCCGGCTGGCAGGAACTCTCTGAAAAATCATTCACAGTTTCCCTCCCTGAAGACTGGAAACCGGATTACTCCGGCATTGACAACTGGACAGACGAAGACTGGCAGAAATATTATGCCTATATGGGCTGGAATTCTGACGGTGAACCTGTCAGCTCCACAGATACTGCAAAAACAGAGACAAAATATTTCTATTATTTCTCCCCTTCTGATTTTACTATGCAGACCGGATGGCTTACCCTTCCTGAAGGCAAATATTATCTGAACGAGGACGGCACCCGTCTGACAGGTTCTCTCGAATATAACGGCAATCGCTATGGCTTCGATGAAAACGGCCTGATGATTACCAATCAGAAAACAGAAGCCGGCTCTTATGATGAAAACGGCATTTATACACCCACAATTACAAGAGATTTCGATATTGATCCTGAAATCAGAGCCATCCTCGATACTGCCGAACTCAACCCCGGCATCCGTCATATTGATGTCAAGAACCGTCAGAACGGCCTGCCCTATACAACAGACCCTGATCTGAAAAACGGTATCACTCTGACAGACAGAGACTATGAAATTATTGAACAGTTCGCAGCAGAACATTTCACACCGGATATGACACTTTCCGAACGTCTCTATGTGACCTGGTGGTGGATTCACTGCAATGTGGATTATGCTTATAATTATACTTCTGCTGTATGGAGTCTTTCCTATCCGGATGCCGTGTTCAATCATAAAATGGGTCAGTGCGTGCAGTATAACGGTGCAATGGCCGCAGTACTCGCATATTACGGCTTTGATGTCTACATGGTTAAAGGCTGGACACATCCGGAAACCAAGAGCAGTCAGCACTATTGGACGGAAGTCATCATCAACGGCAAGAGATATTATGTCGAAACCGGCAATCAGGGCAAAAACGGCGACCACTGGCAGTACTTCTTTGAAGATGCTGAAAATGTAAGCTATACAAAATCCACCTGATTATAAATATTATCAGACAATAATCTGCTGTATGCGATACATACAGCAGATTTTTTATATTATTCGCTGATTCCGACAATAATTTTCATAATCATCAGAGAATCAATAGAATCCGGAATGCCGTCGCCGTTCAGATCAGCCGCAGCTTTCTGCTGATCATCAAGCGTTTCTTTTCCCAGAACTGCTCTGTTTACAGTGATAGCATCCAAAATATTCACCACGCCGTCAAGATTGGCATCACCAGGGAGCACATCTTCTCCGGGCTGAGCTTCTGTAATCCGGACATAACCGTCACTTGAAACTACCGTTCCCGACAGGGCATAATCTGTATTTGTCCCGAAATTATACCAGACATGTTTTTTCGCTGCATTAATCGGAGATTCTGATAAATAATGAAGTTCATACACATCTCCGGCCTGAGCGTTTTCCGGAACTTTTACCAGGAACATCAGGATATTGGAATTTTCTTTATAATAAATACTGTTCCGTGCCCATGTCATCCATACAACGCCGTCCAGATCCGGAATAGAAGCCGCTGACATTTCTATTCCGATTCTTTCACCGTAAATCTGAGAATATTCACTTCTTGTCACAGTATCAAACCGACAGCGGGTATCTACAGAAATGCCGAATTCAATCGCATTCAGATTGACATTCTGTTCCAGCCGGACAAAAACAGGAACTTCATAATTGGAATTTTTTAATTTTACAGTACTGACATCCACCTGATCAATCGAAACTGTCAGGTCTGCGGCGGCAGCCTGCACTGGAAATGCTGCACTTGATACCGCCGCAATCAGCATCGAAAGGACAGCGGTATTTTTTAATTTTCTTATCATAGCACAAACTCCTCTTTTTTCTGTTATTTTCTTGTATTTCCGATATGCTTTCTTATTTATTTTATCATACCTGACAGCAGATTGCAAGCGTTTTTGAGATTTTTATCAGATTATTTTGCTTGTTAGCCTGTATTACAGAAAACATTTGACAGAACTGTAAAAATATGCTATAATATCGAAAGTATGTTATTTTTTTAACAAGGAGATTATGCTGCATGGAATCATGTAAAAGTATTTTAGCCAAAGCCGTTCTGTCAGGGATTCTGATCGGTCTGGGCGGAACGGTTTATCTTGCTGTCGAAAATAAATATCTGGGCGGTTTTCTGTTCAGCTTGGGATTATTCACAATTCTGCGTTACGGATTCGCCTTGTATACCGGAAAAGTCGGCTATATTCCGGAGCGGAAGCCGAGTTATCTCAGAGAAGTCGGCCTGACTCTGACGGGAAATATTCTCGGAACAGGGATTACAGCAATCTTAATCCGCCTCTCGAGAACCGGAATTCTGGTACATGAAAACGCCCTGAATGCCATGCATACCAAAATGAATGACAGTTTTGCAAGCCGTCTGATTTTAGGTTTTTTCTGCGGTCTCCTGATGTTTATCGCAGTCGATAACGGCAACCGCTGTAAAGCAGAAAATCGTGATATATCCTTTATTTTCGGCACGGTTCTGCCGATTATGGTATTTATCTTCTGCGGATTCAATCATTCTGTTGCCGACTGCTTTTATTTCTTTGTGGCGATTGATTCCCCGGAAATGCTTTTATCCGGCATCGGCTATCTGCTGACGATTGTCATCGGCAATGCCTTGGGCGGAATGCTGATTCCCCTGTGCATGAAACTTTTCGACAAACCTGACAAAAAAACCGCATAAAACAGAGAAAACCGCT
Organism: Oscillospiraceae bacterium; assembly: GCA_017483465.1. Classification (GTDB taxonomy): domain Bacteria; phylum Bacillota; class Clostridia; order Oscillospirales; family Ruminococcaceae; genus UBA3855. The sequence goes on along the minus strand of JAFUWN010000025.1, from coordinate 20,310 downwards.
TGTTATTGCTAAAATCAATCACAAGCGATTTGTTTTATCATTTGACAAATCTGATATTTTATGCTATAATAGTAAATGAGTGAGGACAGACTATGCAGTATCTTATGACTTTTTTAGAGGGGATTATCTCGTTTATATCGCCCTGTATGCTCCCGATGCTTCCGGTATATCTCATGTATTTCTCCGGAAATCAGAAAAATCGTACCCATACGCTTGCCAATGCCGGAATGTTTGTACTCGGCTTTACGCTGATTTTCACGGCAATGGGCATATTCGCCGGAACAATGGGCAGTCTGCTGACGGCTCATGCAGTATTGGTCAGAATTATCTGCGGATTGATCATCATTCTGCTTGGGCTGAGCTATCTGGGTGTATTTCAATTGCCGTTCCTGAAAGGCTATGCCGGAGAAGTCAGAATCACAGGCTTATTTTCATCATTCTTATTCGGAATTGTTTATGCTGTGAGCTTAACACCCTGTATTGGCATCTTTTTAGGTTCTGCCCTGATGCTGGCATCTGTCTCGGCAAGTGCCCTGAAAGGGGCTGTCCTGCTGGTGCTGTATTCGCTGGGGCTGGGAGTTCCGTTTCTGTTATCGGCTGTTCTGATCGAAGAACTGGAACATACTTTTGATTTTATAAAACAGCATTATGAAATTATTAATAAAATATGCGGCGTTTTATTAATCCTGACAGGAATTTTTATCATGATTTTTGCATAATGCATAAGGAGAGAATCAAATGAAAAAAGGCGGAAATATTCTGATTTTATCTTTGCTCATGATCGTACTGCTCGGCGGTGCAGGATTTGCCTATTCAGCTCTGAACAGAAATGCTGCGGCTGTAACTTCTGAAACTTCAGAGCTTCCGGATTCTGAAGCCGAAACCGAAAATCTCACAATCCCTGCACCGGATTTTACATTTCTGAATACTGACGGCGAAGAAGTCCGCCTGGCTGATCTGACCGGAAAACCGGTAATCATCAATTTCTGGGCGACCTGGTGTCCTCCCTGCTGCGGAGAACTGCCCCATTTTGAAAAAGCATATGCTGCCTACAGCGAAAAAATCCAGTTCTTAATGATGAACGTTACTGACGGTACCCGGGATACTGTCACATCTGCATCAAAATTCTGCCAGGAAAACAGCTATACTTTTCCTCTGTATTTCGATACCAAAGGCGAAGGAGCAAGAGCCTATTCCCTGATGTCCATTCCGCTGACGGTTCTGATCAGTGCTGACGGACAGATACTCTATCAGCATATCGGAGCAGTCACCGAAGAAGAACTGTTCTCGACACTCGAAAAATATATTTCTTGATCTGAATCCATTCACAGAAAGGAGAGATTCCCATGCAGGAACTCACACTGAAAATCAACGGCATGATGTGTCCGCATTGTGAAGCCAGTGTCAAAAAAACTCTGGAAGCGTTCCCCAAAATAGCAGAAGCCGTTCCCAGCCATACGGAAAATCAGGCTGTCCTGAAACTCAATGCCGAACTGACCGGACAGGAACTCGCTGCAATCAAACAAGCCATCACAGAGGCAGGCTATCAGCCCGCAGATTAAAATTTTAAAAAATTTCCTGAATCATTCTCAGATTGCCGGTTATACTATCTTTGTTCCGGAACAAAATAAATTCAGAAAGGCATCTGCTGAAATGAACGAAATGAAGAAAAACTCCAATATCAAATGTACAGTGGCACAGTGCAAAAACAACATGGTAACAGAAGACTATTGCTGTCTTGACTGCATTCATGTCGGTACGCACGAATCTGACCCGACTGTACCGGAATGTGTAGACTGTAATTCTTTTGTCAGAAGAACTGACGGCATTATGGACTAACAGCAAACAGGCTGTTCCTCGCATTCTGCGGCGGAACAGCCTTTCTTTTTTAGGCAATCTGCACAAAAAAGCTATCTTGAAAGATAACAAAACAGAGAAAGAATCTGCAAATTTTTACAAACCTATTGAGATAAATCCAAAAATAAGTTATAATATAATTGGGTAAATTTTTATGACAATACAGCCGCAATTATTATGAGGAGGGATATTGATATGACCGACAAAGAAAAAACCGTAACGTTCTCCATGGAAGCCGAAAAAGAGGACAGCATGAGGGAAACACTGGTAAAAGTTCATGATGCACTGATGCAGAAAGGCTATAATCCGATCAATCAGATTGTGGGCTATATCCTGTCAGAAGATCCGACTTACATCACAACGCACAACAATGCCAGAAATTTAATCCGCCATATCGACAGAGATGAATTATTGCAGGTGCTTGTCAAATCTTATCTGAAAAAATAAACAGCAGTTCTGTATCTGTATATTTCACGCTGTTCTGCATATGCTATTTCTGCGGCAATCCCGCAGATCCGACAGAAAAGAGTGAATGCATTTGAAAACTCACAGAAAACTGCTTTCCGGCCTGACCGGTCTTGTTCTGCTGTTTTCTTCCAGTATGCTGCCGGCTTCTGCTGCCGGAACAGCTATCGGCTACGGACAGGGCACACAGGTCAATGAACAAAATATACCCCTCGGGGCACTGGATTTTGATGCCCAATATGCTCAGTATGATGCTTATGCGACTACACCGGACAGAAACAGAATCATCATCACATTCGACCAGGGGTATGAAAACGGCTATACCGGCCGGATTCTTGACGTATTAAAAGAAAAGCATGTCTCGGCAATTTTCTTTCTTACCGGAGATTATGCCAAAAAAGAAACAGAACTTGTCAGCCGTATGATTCAGGAAGGCCACATGCTCGGCAATCACGGCATGACACACGCAAGTCTGCCGCTGCTCGATGACAGTGCCGCCCGTGAAGAAATTATGAGCCTGCATGAATATATGCAAGAAAACTATGATTATACCATGCAGTATTTCCGCTGCCCCTGCGGTGAATATTCCGAACAGGCTCTGAAAACTATTCAGGACTGCGGATATAAAACCATTTTCTGGAGCGGTGCTCATGTAGACTGGCTGACAGACAAACAGCCTGCCCCGGCACAGTCGCTGGAAAAGCTTACCCATGCAGCTCACGGAGGAGAAATTCTGCTTCTGCATTCGGTCTCTTCTACCAATGCACAGATTCTCGGTGAACTGATTGACAGGCTTCGGGAACAAGGATATTCTGTATAACCAAAAACGGCAGGCTTAACAGAAAGCACTGCCGTTTTTAATTGCATTTTTGGCCTTGATGACGATATTCTTGTCATTTTCATAAGTCAGAATATGAGAAGCATAGCCGATATCGACCCACCGGATTTCAGAAATTTCATCTTCCTGCGGAGCAAAATTATAATTTTTGGCACGTCCGATAAAATAGACCACAATTTTCTGTGTGTCCCGTTTGGGAGAATATGAAACAGTTTCCCGGAAAGTCGGATCAATCATGACATCAATAGACGTTTCTTCTTTAATTTCCCTCACAGCGGTTTCAATCTCCGTTTCTCCGGGTTCGATATGGCCTTTTGGAAACGACCAGTGACCGCTGTTGATATGCCGGATGAGCAGAATTTCTATATTACCGTGATGTTTTCTGTAAACAATTGCACCGCACGACTTTTCATGCCGCATGTAATACACGTTCCTTTCTTGACTGTCAGGCAGTCTGTAATATTTGTTATGAATATTATAGCATATTTTATCTATTTTGTCCACATATTTTTTGTCAGTTCTGAAAAAAATTTCAAAAACCTGTTTACGAATCTGAAATTTTGTGCTATAATAAATCTATCTGAAACAAATCAGGAAAGGATGGTTTTATGAGCGAACAGACTGAAATTGCTGAAATCAATCCGAAAAATCCTTTCGGCAATGAAACGGAATTTGAAAATTATAATTCCGATTATGGGGAAATCGTGCCGCAGATTCGCATGGAAGGCTGTAAAATCCCGTTATTTCCCAATCTGAGAGAACGAAGCCGGATACGGAGATATGAAAATATTGTCGGCGGCTTTCTGCTGGGGCATTTTGTATTGATGAATGTTTTATTTCTCGTACTTCAGGAGGGCTTTATCTGGATTATGTCCCTTGCGGAAGGAACCATGACAGAACTGCCGGAAAATTATCATTCTCTGGCACTGGAATATTTTGAGAATACATCTTCTTATACAGCGATTATGATGCTCAGTATTGCAGGGTGCAGTATTGCCGTCACATGTCTGGGCTGTAAGGCAACCAAGATTCCCATCTCGAATCTGTTCCAGACACAGGATTTCAATATCGGGCTTGCCTTGTCATATATTGCGATTGCTCTGCTGATTCAGACCGTAACAGGCTGGGCAGCCATCGGAATAGAAACGCTGCTTGAGGGGGTCGGCGTTACGGCATATTCTCCGGAACTGCCGGAATCGACAGATATTAAAAATATCATGATGGATGTAATTTACAGCGTAATTGTCGCACCGATCACAGAAGAACTCATGGTCAGAGGCTTTGTGATGAAAAATCTGAGCCGTGTCGGTCAGAGATTCGGCATTATCATGAGTGCTTTCTTCTTCGGAGTATGGCATGAAAATATTGCACAGTTCATACTGGCTTTTGCGGCAGGCTGTTTCTTCGGATATATCACAGCCAAGCACAATTCTCTGATTCCGTCAATCATTGCACATATGGCAGTGAATCTCTGTGCTACGATATTTGATCTCTTTGACAGATTCGGTCTGGAAACCGCTTCCGAACTATTTAATATGTTCTATCTTCTTCTGGTATTTGCCGGAATCGTTTTTTTAATCAAAATGCTGGTAACAGAACGCTTTCCTTATGCTATGCCGGAACAGTCTGAAAGAGGCCTCAGAATTGCACTGACAAGTCCTCTGCTGATGTTTGTGCTGGTATGTCACATCAGCACAGCTGCACTTGCAATTATACAGGAAAGCCTATAAATCAGAACTCCGTACTGACCGGAATCAGTACGGAGCTGTTTTTTATACTTTTCTGCTTACTGCATCACGCATTGTAAAAATTACTTCCTGCATGAGAGCGGCAGCAGTCTGATAAGGAAGAAGTTTCACACCGATAAACGGCTTTCCGGTACAGGAATATAAAATTCTTCTGCTGTATTTTGCGGATAATGCTGCGATCTGTTCATTTTCCGGCATCTGGATATAAAACTGCAAAGTGCCGTTTCTTTGTGTAATTTCCGTAATCCCCATAGCAGCGGCAGAATTTCTCAGAAGTGAGACTTTAATCAAGCCAAGCATTGCTTTTGGCGGCTCGCCGTAACGGTCGATTAATTCATCAATCAGTTCACTTTCGTCATTTTCATCCCGGACTGTTGCGATCTTGCGGTACATATCAATTCTGGAAGCATCTGTCTGAATATAGTCTTCCGGAATATAGGCTTCTATCTGAATATCGACAGTACAGTTTGTAATTTTCTGAATTTTCTCGCCTTTGACTTCTGCAATGGCTTCATTGAGCATCTGCATATACATATCATAGCCGACTGTTTCCATATGTCCGTGCTGCTGACCGCCTAAAATACTGCCTGCTCCCCGGATTTCCAGATCACGCATGGCAATCCGGAAGCCTGAACCGAACTGTGTGAACTCTCTCATTGCTTCGAGACGTTTTGCGGCAATTTCTGTCAGGACTTTATCTTTCTTGAATAAGAAATAGGCATAAGCTCTCCGGTTGGAACGTCCGACACGGCCTCTGAGCTGATAGAGCTGACTCAGACCCAGCCTGTCAGAATCTTCAATAATCAGTGTGTTGACATTTGCGACATCCACACCGGTTTCTATAATCGTTGTGCAGACTAAAATATCAATTTCATTTTCTACGACACTCTGCCAGATATCAGACATTTCTTCTTCGGACAGTCTGCCGTGAGCAATAGCAATTCTGGCTTCCGGGAACAGATTCTGAATCCGGGCGGCACAATTCTGAATCGTATCAATCCGGTTATGAATATAATACACCTGCCCTCCCCGTTTGAGTTCCCGGGAGATTGCCTGCATGATAATTCCCTCCTGATACTCCGTGACATATGTCTGCACGGGGTATCTGTCCTGCGGCGGATCAGCTAAAACAGACATATCACGGATTCCGGACAGAGCCATATTAAGCGTTCTGGGAATTGGTGTTGCAGAGAGAGTCAGGACATCAATTCCGGCGAAAATTTCTTTGAATTTCTCTTTATGAGCGACTCCGAAACGCTGTTCTTCATCAATCACAGCAAGCCCTAGAGCATGAAATTTCACATCTTTCTGAACGATTCTGTGTGTACCGATGATAATATCAATCTTGCCTTTTTCGAGATCTTCCAGAATTTTTTTCTGTTCTTTTGGTGTCCGGAACCGGGAAAGCATTTCAATTCTGACGGGCATCTGATCGAATCTCTGTAAAGCTGTTCTGTAATGCTGCAAGGCCAATACTGTAGTAGGAGCTAAAATTGCACACTGCCGGTCACTGAGAACACATTTCATTGCCGCACGGAATGCGACTTCTGTTTTTCCGAAACCGACATCTCCGCACAGAAGTCTGTCCATAGGGCGGGGGCGTTCCATATCGGCTTTGATTTCGCCGATACTCTGAAGCTGATCATCTGTTTCGGCATAAGGGAAACGCTCTTCAAATCTATGCTGAATTTCATCATCAGGATAGAAGGCATAGCCCTGACTTTTTTCACGTTTGGCATATAATTTCATAAGTTCTTCCGCCATATCCCGGACGGCTTTCCGGACATTGCTGCAAGTTTTCTGCCACTGCGGAGAGGAAAGACGGTTCAGTTTTACGCTGCCTTCGTCCTGAGCACCGATATATCTGGAGACTAAATCCAGCTGTGTGACAGGAACATAAAGCTTTTCTGTTCCGGCATACTGAATTGTGATATAGTCTTTTGTAATGCCTTCCATTTCGAGTTTATGAATGCCTAAGAATCTGCCGACTCCATGCATGGCATGAACTACCAGATCTCCGGTATGCAGATCAGAAAGAGTCTGAATCTCCATACCGGCTTTATGCTTGTGACGGCGTTTCCGGGAGCTGTGCATTTTTGTCTGTACGATCAGAGCCGTTTTATTCTCCGGATAGGAGAAACCTCCGGAAATGCTTTTTGCTGTTACAAGCACAGCTCCGGGCGGACACAGATCATCTTCATGAGCAATACTGCACCGGATGCCGCTTTCCTGCAAGTCGCTGACTAAGATCGGAAGTGTTTTTTCACTGCCAACTGCCAGGACAACCCGGTAATTATGAGACGTATATTCCTGTAGATCTTCGAGCAGCTGACGAATTTCACCGCCCCAGGTTGCATTCTGCATAGCTTCCATGCTGATGATTTTCCGGAACGGAATTCTTTCACTGCCCTGTAGGAACTGACTGAGATAAATACTGCTTTGCTTTTCTGTCCGGCTCTGGAATTCAGAAAATTCCAGCACACCATCCGGGAGATTCCGGCACAGAATCCCCTGTTCATAAAGCAGCTGCAAATCCTCACGTCTCTGAGCAGTCAGAGCCTGTGCATGACGATGAATATCCGGATATTCGCTTAATATCATCAGACCGGAGACATAATCTGTCAGATAATAAAAATTATCGTAAATCAAAGAATAATATTTATCTGCATTGATAATCTGCAAGCCGGCATCGATTCTGTCAATATCATGAAGCAGATTTGCCTGAATCAGATCTTTGTATTTTCCCCGGATTTTAGAATGCAAATCCTGTATGCTGTGTTTCAGTTCCTCCGGATGATATAATAATTCCGAAGCCGGCGAGATCATCACAGAGTCTGTCTGTTCTGTCCTTCTCTGGGAATCGGTATCGAAATAAGAGATACTGTCGATTTCATCGCCCCAAAGTTCCATTCTGACGGGCTGTTCTGCCTGAACCGGATAGATATCTATAATCGCTCCACGGATTGCAAACTGTCCTTTCCCCTCGACAGTTTCACAGCGGATATATCCGGCACGGATAAATTTTTCTGTCAGAGCTTTCAGATCTATCAGATCGCCCTGCTTCAGCATAATATGTGACTGCATCAGAATTTCCGGAGGAATTACCGGCTGTAAGGCGGCTTCGATTCCGACGGCGATGATTTTGATTTTCTTCTGCATGACAGCACTTAACACATGCAGTCTTTCATGTTCATATTCAAAAGATTTGCTTTCCGCAGAAGTGAACAGCATTTCTTTAGCCGGATAATACAGAGCGGTCACATCTCCGGCCATTGCATTGATATCCGCACAGAGCTTGACGGCTTCGGCCTCCGAACCTGTCAGGACAAGCACGGGTTCAGAACTGTATTTTGCAGCTGTCAGCAGAAGCTGTGCTTTATGAATCAGTGACAGACCCGTGACACAGACAGGCACTTCGCCGGATTCCACTGCATTTGTCAGGCGTTTCCAGTCGGATAATTCTTCAAACGTATCAGTAAAAAAATTCATAAAAATAACCCCTGTTATGCGTTATATAAATTCATAGCTTTCTCTGTATTGTCATTGAGCATTAATTTTAAAGCTTCACAGGCATCCGCACAGGATTTTTGCATTGCTTCGAGTTCCTGTTCTGTGAACTTGCTCAGCACCCAGTCAGCAAGGTTCATATTTTTATTCGGCTTCTGACCGACACCGAGTTTGATTCTTGCAAACTCTTCCGAGCCTGTCAGTTCGATAATGCTCTTGATTCCGTTATGACCTCCGGCAGAACCTTTTCTTCTGATTCTGAGTTTTCCGGCCGCAAGGGAAATATCATCAAATACGACAATCACATGAGAAATATCAATTTTATAGAACTGCATGGCCTGTACGACAGCTTCCCCGCTGTTATTCATGTAAGTCTGCGGCTTGATGACAAGACAGCGTTTTCCGGCGAGTGTCAGATCTGCATAATAAGATTTGAATTTTAATTTATTAATCTCAATATGCTCCTGCTGTGCGAGATATTCCATTGTCATGAACCCGGCATTATGACGGGTTTTTTCGTAGACAAGCCCCGGATTTCCCAGACCAACAATCAGCCATTCCGGTTTGCCTGCTGTTTTCCTTTCTTTTTCTATCTGTGCAAAAATATCCATAATTCCCATAAATAAAATAACTCCTTTCAGGCACAACAGATTCAGACGGTACATGCCTCTGCACCGCCTTTTCATTTCCGTATGATATTATATATTATACCATGTCTGTCAGAAAAATGCAAGTCTTCCGGCAGAATCTGACAGAAAATTCTGTCTTGCGGTCAAAAAAACCTCTGTCTGAAACAGAGGATTTTTTTGAATGCTTATAAAATCACTTCCATACCGGTCTTATAGGGTATCATGCCCATGGCCTGATAGAAAGCTGCTGCATCCGGATTGCATGACCATACATTCAGGGTCACGTTATAACAGCCGATATTTCTTGCATAATTCAGTACATAGCGATACAGTTCCGTTCCGATATGCTTTCCTCTCATGAGGGCTTCGACACACAGGTCATCTATATAGAGTGTTTTTCTGTCCGTATTGATATTATCTCCCTGATAGAGTTCTATCACGCAGAACACATAGCCGACTAAATTTCCGGCATCATCAAAAGCCACAAAAACAGGCCGGCTGTCATCTTTCAGAATTGCTTTCAGTTCCGGATTGGTATATTTCTTGCAGTTTGCCTTGAACAAATCCGGCCGTCCGTTATGATGCACAGAAAGCACCTGATGCAGCAGACGATTGATATTCGGAATGTCCTTGACAGCTGCTCTTGTAATTTTCATAGTGTCCCCCCGTCAGAGTGCCACACCGTTTTGCTGGAGCAGTTCACGGGCAGAAACGACAGAATCCACACCGTCAGGATTCTTGACCGGAGCAAATTCTTTCTTTCTGTCGACTTCATAAGAAAGGCAGCTTTCCTGTAAATGAATCATATCCAGAACCAGCGTTTCAAATTTATAGGCATTAGGTGTTTCCGGCTTGATCAGATTCCCGTTATCGTCAATATAAGGCACTTTTTTATTGACAACATGCACCTGTAATTTATCATTCATAAGCTCTGTCAGTCTGTCTGTACGGAACAGATAATTCAGAATTACACCGTAATTATAGGACAATCTGCCGTCAGCCTCTCTGTTATGAATCATTTCTTCTGTCATTTCGTAATATTCTACGATCGAGGGTCTGCCGTCTTCGAGGCACAGAACGCCGACACGCTCCTGCGGGTCTGCCTTGCTGACAACTTTACTGCCGGACTGACATCCGGATAACACAGTTGCACCGACAAAGCAAGGATCTGCAATTCTCTGCAATACGTTATCGACAGCAAAGATATTCAGCCATTCGATTCCCTCACGCTGGAGCAGGCCTAAGAATCCGGCTTTTACAAGCGAGATAAACCAGCCGCCGTTACCATTCGGAGAAGTAGCAATTCTGCCTTTTTCTTCGAGCAAAATTTTTCCGTCCGGATCAACAGCCGGAGCCATTTCCTGTACAAAGAAATGCACATATTCCGGATTATAGCCGAAATATTTATTTTCTTCAAAAAATTCCCTGGTATCTTCGTCATTTTTCTCACTGGTCATGATAAACAGCGGCACAAATGCACCGGCTTTGTCAACGACTTCCATGAGATTATTGATCAGGCATTCAAAAATAGAGAGCTGTCTTGTCAGACCGATGTTATACATTCCCTTAGGTTTATCAAAGCCGAGGCGGGTTCCCATACCGCCGGCCAACAGAACTGCACCGACTTTTCCCTGACGGATGGCATCCAGTCCGGCAGATTCAAATTTTTCTTTATTTTCAGCGATTTCTTCGAGAGTCAATGCACCGAGAGGCTCTAATTTTCCTCTGACGGCTTCGCCTTTGCCTTTGAAATCAGCAAACACATCCAGCAGATGGGTATCAAGAGCGAAAATCTGTTCCAGCAGCTGATACTGTTCCGTATCAGAAAGAGAATCATAGAATCTGAGCAGATGTGTCTGACCACAGGCATCTAGTTTGGCTTTGGCTTCGGTATAATTCATGTTCATCAGTCCTTGCTTAAAATTATAGTTATTTATATTATAACATAAAGTGGAAAAAAAATCAAGAGAGCAGAACTTGTGAAATTATACAGCTTTTCAAATAAAAAACGCTGTAAAATACAGCGTTTTGCATAAGCCTGAAAATAATAATTTTATTTTCTGGTATAAATTTCTTTCAGTTTATTTCCACAAGCGGCAATCACCGGAACAGAAAGCAGCAGACCAATAATATCCATGATACAGGCTCCGAAATTTCTTCCCGTCCGGATGACAAAAGTCTGACCGTAATAGAAAGACTCTATCCATGATTTTATGAGTAAAATGCCGATGACAGAAGACAAAGCCATCACCACGCACAGCAGGATATAATTTCCGGCTTTCCAGTCAGATACATTGCCGATACGTTTCAGAACGGCTCCGAGAATCAGACAGATAATAATATTGCCGATAATCCAGCCGGGCATTCCCCAGATCATATTGACAAGCAGACAGTGTGACATCCTCCCCCGCCTATAGAGGCGGGGGCTTCCTCCCACAAAAGCGGGCAGTCGGTTCTCGTTCGATAGTACCAGTGTACTAAGCATAAGCGAGCTACCCCCGTGTGTCCCACGGTTCTTTTATTTTGATATATTATATCATATTTTGGGTAATCTGTCAAGAGGGTGGACGCAATTCATCCCCCGCCTCTTAGGCGGGGGTTTTCTTGCTAATCTTTGATAAAGCCGTTCCGAAGATTCCGACAATAATCCCGTCAGCCATGCTGATGGAATACAGAAATACTACCATGACAGTATAGCCAAGAGAAAGATACCAATTCTGTATGATCGGGAAACTCAGAAACAGTGAAACAACAACATAAAGTGCAATGCCGACACCGTCAAAAGCGATTCTTTTTACTGTATTCATGTTTGATTCTCCTGAAATACAAGCAGTTTCCGGACTTCTGCAAGATAATTTTGTTTTGAAAACTGGTAGTTGAGATCATAGCTCCAGTTCCGGTGATTATGCCGGAACTGATTCCAGATGACAGAATTTTCTGATTCTGTAACTGTGCAGGTTACTGACCAGCATCCGGATTCTCCGCAGGACGGACAGACAAATAAAGCAACCTCTTCGGGATATTGCTGTAATTCATGCCAGAGTTCCTCAGCCGGAATACAGCCGTATTCTCCGGCCCATGCTTCGGCAGTATCCGGGTCTTCTTCGAGCAGAGTAAACGGCAGTTCAATCGGCTTGATAATTTCTCTCAGATCAGTATGATTGATCAGAATCTGCACAATGGGAATCTGTTTTAAAAATTCTCTGTCAGCCCAGCGTTCACCGGATTTTCCGGCAGTTATGATTCTGAATTCCAAACGATCCATAATATCAGTCCTTTCCGAGAATTTTTCTGATAATTGCCGAAAGTTCATCAATTTCGGGATAGAAAATCAGATCTGAAATATCCTGCCAGCCTGTTTCGATTCTGAGTACCTGCAAAAGATAGTCCATTTCTGCCTGAGAATATCTGCACTCATAAACAGCCGTGATGATTTCGGCAAGTTCAGAATCGGAGAGATTCTGCTTTTCAGGTTCGGGCATGAGCAGAGAAGAAACCAGATCTTCAAGGCTGGTATATCCCCAGTATTCCAGCACTTCAGAAACAGACAATCCCGGTTTTCCGGTCAGTATCTGCAATTGTGCTTCAAATTCTTCGGGATGATCTGCCTGATTGATCTGCTCGATCAGATTGCTTAACTCCGAAAATTTTTCCTGACTGATTTCCGGAAACTGTATCATGACTGATTCTCCGGAACGGCATATAAATTCAAGTCCCAGGCAGGAATATACATTCTGTGCCGGATATAGAATTTATATTTCGGGTTCATCTGCTTTACTAACAGGGGAAGTTCAAAAATATCCTGATTTCTGTGATAGATCGAAACACAGAGTTTCGGACTGTACTGCCGGATGCTTCTTGCCGCACCCCAGAGAGCCTCACGCTCGAAGCCTTCGACATCCATTTTGAGCATAGTCAGGGGCTGTCCTTTCATGAGGCCATCCACACTGACTGCCGGAAGTGTTTCGCCGTCCGGAGCAATTGCCGACTGCCGGCCTGACCGGGAGCTGAACGGCAGTTCCGTTTCTTTGCACCATGCAGTACAATGATGTGCTTTGATATGCTTTAAATTATTTTCTTCAATATAGCGTTCCAGCTTCTTGAAATTTTTTCTGTCCGGCTCGACCGCATGAATAAAATAATATTTCTGATTGGTATAATTCAGCAGTTCTCTGACCGTATCGCCGTTATATGCTCCCAGATCAACAAAAGTTTCATTCCGGGAGGGTTTCAGAATCGTCCGGAAAATCTGTTCCGGCTGGGCAGAAATTGTCTCCAGATACCGGATGTTTCCGCTGAGCTTATATTGAATTGCATTTAAATATACCCGTCTGGATTCGTCATCTGCAAGCATTCTGTAAACGGCATTGAACTCCTGCAAATGCTCCAGAAAATACTGATACGTAAATAAACCATCGCCGATGACAGGCACATCCGGAGCATAAAGCGTATGCTTATGAGATAATTTCTGAATATACTGAATCAGTTCCGGATAGCCTGCGGCAAAAGCGAGGACGATTACAAAATGATCAATACTCTCTTCGATTTCAGAGAGCTTATGCACTTTAAAGCCTGCAAAGGAATGGCCTCTGACGAACTCATCACTTGCGAAGATTCCGGCAACAGGGATGCCATACTGACGGAATACTGACATAATTTTGACTGCACCGTCCCCCATGCCATAGATAAAGATAGGACGTTTTTCTTTTTTGAGACGTTCCCAGCAGGATTTTGTTTCTGTCACAAGGCTTTCCAGCCCCGCACCTTTCGGGGGAAATGCAGTTACATTCATGCAGATAATTCCTTTCTTATTATAAATTATTGTTCATCGTCATGATCATCACGATCATCATAGTCATCATGCTCCATATCATGATGATGCTGAGGAGCACCGTAGAAGTCACGGCCTCTTGTACCGTATCTGTCACGAGCCTGATTGACATATTTATCAAGCAGATTCATGACCTCACGAGGATTTTTGACAATCATATCAAACTCCGGCAGACTGACATCACGGCTGCAAATATGCACAGTTCCGCAGCCGGTGATTCTCTGCCCGAGCGGAAGATTCAGCCTTTTATCTGTAATTTTATACAGATCAATTTCATCCTCTGTGATATTCAGAAATCCTGTCCGGCAGATGAGTTTTTCTTCTGTCAGATAGTAGACTGTAAAAGACCACGGCAGTCCTAAAAAAGTACGTTTTCTGTCTTTCCAGATATAATTAAAATCTTCTTTTGCCATAATAAAAATTCCTTTCTGCCGGACGGATTATAGTAATTAATTATAAAACGGCTTCTGTTACGCCATTACCCATAGTAACAGATTTTCCGCCGAATACAGTAACTTTGAAAGTCTTGCTTGTTTCAGAAGCAGTAACTTTAATTTCATCGCCTGTTCTGACAGCTTTGATTGTTAATTCTAATTCCGCATCGCTGTTATAGATTTTAGCTTCAGCAGTTTTGCCGTCTTCCAGGTTATAGATGACAGCTTCCGCATTCTGCACATAATCATAGACACTGTTTTTCTCGAACTGACCATATACGATAATAGAATTCGGCTTAGCGAGCACAGGCATTTCAAGGAAACTGCATACTCTGTGGATATACTTGCCGCCTTCGTAAGTTTCACCTGTAATAATATCTGTCCATTTGCCTTCCGGGAGATAGACATCCGCAGTTCCGGCAGCATTCATAACCGGAGCACAAAGCAGACTGTCACCAAGCATATACTGTTTATCCAGATACGGAACAGCCGGATCATCGGCATAAGACAGAACCATAGCTCTCATCATAGGAATACCGGTTTCATGGGTCTTGACTGCCTGACTGAACAGATACGGCATTAATCTGCCTTTGAGTTTCGTGAAAAATCTCAGAACAGCACATGCATTTTCAGGATTATCAGGAGTATCTTCTTCATAAGCCCACGGCACACGATAGGATGTAGAGCCATGCAGTCTGGAATGACTGGACATCAGACCGAATGCACACCAGCGTTTATAGACATCCGCAGAAGCAGTCTGTTCAAAACCGCCGATATCATGACTGAAATAGCCGAAGCCGGAAGCACACAGGCTCAGACCGCCACGGAGGGTTTCAGCAATGGAGGTATATTCTGCCGAGCAGTCACCGCCCCAGTGTACTGGGAATTTCTGACCGCCGACAGTTGCACTTCTTGCGAACAGGCAGGCTTTATTCTTTCCGGTATAAGCTTCAAGAGCCTCGAAGACAACTTTGTTATAGAGATACGTATAATAATTATGCATCGCAATCGGATCAGAATGATCATAATATCTGACGTTAGTAGGAATTCTTTCTCCGAAGTCTGTCTTGATGGCATCGACACCGGTTTTCAGAATTTCGGTTAATTTTTCAGCAAACCACTTGCAGGCATCCGGATTGGTAAAATCAACAATTGCCATAGAGGGCTGCCACAGATCTGTCTGGAAGATACTTCCGTCTGTATTATGAATAAAATAGCCTTTCTCTGCACCCTCGTCGAATAATCTGGAACGCTGGGAAATATAGGGATTAATCCAGCAGCAGGTGCCGAGACCTTTTTCATGCAGTCTCTTGAGCATAGCAGGCGGATCGGGGAAATTATTCGTATCCCACTCGAAATTAGTCCATTCATAGCCTTTCATCCAGAAGCAGTCGAAATGGAACATCTGAAGCGGAATATCACGTTCAAACATGCCGTCAATAAACTGATTGACAGTTTCTTCGTTATATTCCGTTGTGAACGAAGTAGAAAGCCAGAGGCCGAATGTATTCGCCGGAGGCAGTGAAGGCTTTCCGGTGAGATCAGTATATTTCACAAGCACCTGTTCGAGATTCTCACCTGCAAAGAAATAATATTCCATTTCTTCGCCGGGAAGAGTCATCGAAACTTTGGAGACAGTATCAGAAGCGACTTCATAAGATACTTTTCCGGAGCTGTTCACAAGTACGCCATAGCCTCTGGAAGAGAGATAAAACGGA
This sequence comes from Oscillospiraceae bacterium, assembly GCA_017483465.1. Taxonomy (GTDB): domain Bacteria; phylum Bacillota; class Clostridia; order Oscillospirales; family Ruminococcaceae; genus UBA3855. The sequence continues at coordinate 4,283 of JAFUWN010000025.1, read as the reverse complement.
ATAGATTTATAACTCTGTTCGGAGCATGTACCGCCGTCAGCATTCCAGATTTCTACGTTCTGACCGTTCTTGACGAAAGTCGTAAATTTTTCACCGAAGCCGTAGATACATTCACCGACATCAAGCAATAACTGTTCTCTGATATACGTATTTCTGGAATCGACAGGCTCATTAAAGAACTGGTCATCCGCCTGCACAGCAGTACGGGCATTGGCATGGAACTGATTTTCTTCGATATAGCTTGTTGCTCTCCAGGCACCGCCGGTCAGCCGTTTGCCTTTATAAGAGAATTCCACATCCCAGTCAAAAGCTTTCTTGATTCTGACTTTGGTATTTCCGGCAGTCATCTCGATAAAATCAGCTTCTTCGTTGATCTGAGCTTTATAATTTTCCGGTTCGCTGAGTTCAAATTTCGGCTGATTTTTAAGAGTTCCCTTATGATGAACGATATGTACTTTAATCGTATCATCTGCAACGGCCGTATAAGTAATTTCGAGCGTCACGCCCCCCAGCGTCATCGCACGGTTATAGATTGCATTTGTTGTTGCAAATACAGAAACAGAATTTTCCGTATGTGTGACTTCATAAGCCTGCGTTGCATAGTATACCTGATAGCCCTTCCGATTGAGCCATAATCCGTCTGAAAATTTCATATAAATATACCTCCGGTAAAAAAATTTCGAGCGCAGTTATATTTTTATTTTAGCATACAGAATATAAAAAGTCAAGCATTTTTGATTGACATTATGAATATTCCGTGATATAATTTAGTAAAAAACAGGAGGGAGCATTATGCAGGAATTTGATGCATTTGCCAATCGGCAGGGACAGCCCTGCTTTCAAAGAATTATCGGTATTTCAGGGACGTATTTACAGGAGATTCAGAAGCTGGATTCTGTGAGAAATTCTGCTTATTGCAGAATTACACAGTTTGAAATTTTATCAGATAAAATAAAAATTCAGCAGTATCAGGAATCTGTGCAGAACATGCAGAAACAACATCCGGAAATTGCAAAAATGCTGGAGTTATATCATCAGAGTATCAGACAGATCAATCCGACGATTGAGAAAAATCTTCTGGTTTCGGTGTTATTCTGGTATGATTTATATCTGAAAAATCTTATTCAGCAGACAGGCAGAAAAAAATTTATCTGTTCCGGAAAGATCGGCTATAAAGAATATCTGTTCTGTTATCTGGCCTATCTGAAAGGCTTTGATGTCTTGCTGCTGCTGCCGGATGGTGATCTGAAACTTTCAGAGATATTATTAAAACAGTCACAGGCTTTCACGGCCGGACAGACCGGAACACTTAAAATTCCGGAATACCGCAGGCCTGCTCCGGAACCAAAAACCAGACCACAGCAGAAAATCAATACGGTTCATCCGGACAGACGGAAACAGAATACGGAACTAAGCTATGAAGCTCTTGCAAAACTGGCGAAATCTGTAGTGATGATCGGTGTATATGACAGAGACGGAAATTTCAAAGGCTCCGGCTCAGGGATTGCCATCAGCAGAGATGGTTATATCTTAACCAATCTGCATGTACTCAGTGACGGGCAGGTCTATGCCATCCGGCTGGAAAATGACGAGCAGGTTTATCCGGCTTATCAGATTATCAAATATCATACACAGTTTAATCTGGCTGTCATCAAAATAGACAGGAATTTAGATCCGCTCCGGATTTATGACGGCCGTTCGGAACTCGTCAGAGGTCAGAAAATTATAGCGATCGGCAGTCCGATGGGCTTATTCAATTCCGTATCAGACGGCATTATTGCCGGATTCCGGAAATCAGAAACACAGGAATATATCCAGTTCACAGCAGCCGTATCAGACGGCAGCTGCGGCGGAGCCTTATTAAATACTTACGGTGAGATTATCGGCATTAATACTGCCCATATCATCAAAGGCGAGAATATCAACCTTGCTGTCAGCTATAAGCAGATTCTGCCGTTTATTCTGGGATTTCTGCACTGAAGCGGAATCTTGACAAAGAAGCAAATATGATGTATAATAAAATCAGAAAAATTTGTGATTTCTTGTCGGAGGAAACAACATGGAAGAAAATTTCTGGGAAAAACTGTTCAGCAGTCTGGGAGCAAGCGATGGCTATATTCTGATATTTGCGGTATTGTCACTGGTTTTTCTGCTGACTTCGCTGTGGCTTTCCCGCATTATAGACAAAGATATTAAATTAAATCAGCCTGTTGCAAGAGTACACCAGATACTGGGTGTGTTCTATACGCTTTTTGTGACGTTTATCTCATTATTTCCGTTACTGGGCATGTTTGGCACGGTCAGAGCCTTGCTTGAACTGGATTTGTCCGGTGATCTGGAAGTCATCAAAATTAAATTTTTCAATGCACTGACTTCTACAGCATGGGGGATTATTTTCTCGATTATTTTCAAGACTGTTCATGCTTTATTCCAGTCATGGATTGAAGCACAGCTCAGCAAAACAGAAACGCCTCCCGTACAGAGTCCTAAAAAAGTTACGATTGAAAAAAAGCCCCGTAAAGAACCGGAGGGCGAAACAGAATGAAAATCAGAGAAATTATTTTAGATTTTACTTCTCTGCTGGATATTTTCATGCTGATTCTGTTTTTCTTTATTTTATTCAGCCATTTTGAAGTCGAAGAAGCTAAAGAAACAGCGAATCAGGCTCTGAACGAAGCAGCCGCTCTCTCGGAAACTGCCGAATCCATCCGGGAACAAGCCGAAGAAGAACTCGCTCTGTTAGATGAAGTCAATCACGGAAAAGCCGCTGATCTGACTGCTCTGATGGAACTCAGCCGGGGTACACTCATGCAGAGCCGTCTTGTGATGGACGAATCCGGTGAGATCTGGACACTGGAACTCAAGCGTATGGATGACACTACAAAACAGGATATTTCGCTTGGCATGATAGATGATACACAGAATATCAGTCAGGAAATTATTCTGATTCTGCAAAAACAGGAATATACCAATGAAGATAAAATTCCGTTTGTATTTCTGTATGACGGCACAGAAATCGGTTCAGAAACAGCCTGCAATCTGATCAGCGAGGCATTCAGGGAAATCCGGCGGACTTATCCGCATTTCTACTGCATTCAGATTGATATTTCAGATTTCGGAGGATGATGAATCATGAAAAAAACAGTCAGAGGTCTGGCTTTATTTCCGGTATTGGTTGCCGTTACCTGCATTGCAGTAGGTGCTGTTGTGGGGGTCGGCGGAACGCTGTTATATATGAAACTGCATTCAGGCGGCCTCGGAGACGGCAAAGATATTGCCATACAAGCCAATGAAAATATCTCTCCGGAAGAAATTCCGGAATTATCCGAAACTGTTGTGATTCCCGAAACCACAGAAACCGAAACGGAATCCGAGACCATTCCGGAAACCGAACCGGTAACTGAACGAGGCGGCTATGTTGTAATTACTGTTGTCGGAAACGAGTATCTTTACGGCAATCAGCTCTATGAACTGGAAGATCTGATTGCAATCTTACATAACAGTGAGGAGCTGCCTTCGGTTAAGATTATAAACGAAAAAGCTTCCCGGAAAGCTTATCAGGCACTGACGGCCGCTTTACAGAATGATGACATTACAATTATCCGAACAGATAAAACAGAATAACCAATTATATTCTGAGATTAGCAGAAGCAGATCATGAATTGATTTCTCCTGCTAATCTCATTTATTTTATCTGCTGAAAAAATAAAAACAGCAGAAACAACTGATTCAAGCCATTTCTGCTGTTCATTTATGACGCTCCCTGTTGGACTCGAACCAACGACCGTTCGGTTAACAGCCGAATGCTCTACCGACTGAGCTAAGGAAGCATTCTATACCGGCATCTTTCTAAATTCCCGGGCCGTCACCAGCCAAGTATTTTCGACGTAAAAGAGCTTAACTTCTGTGTTCGGAATGGGAACAGGTGGAACCTCTTTGCAATAAACACCGATTAGAATTATTTAATTTTCAAGCCCCAGATCAAAACAGGTCTATGGTGACCCGTACCAGACTCGAACTGGTGTTGCCGCCGTGAGAGGGCGGAGTCTTAACCGCTTGACCAACGGGCCTTTTTGGTGCACCATCGGGGACTCGAACCCAGGACCCACTGATTAAGAGTCAGTTGCTCTACCGACTGAGCTAATGGTGCATTTCAAAGTACTTATATATTATAACACAAAACTTCAAATTTGTCAAGCACTTTTTTAATTTTTTTCAAACAGAACAAACAAGAAACAAAACAAATATCCTGAGAACAAATCATTCAGAAGAGGAAAAGTGAT
>JAFUWN010000114.1 GCA_017483465.1 Oscillospiraceae bacterium | reverse complement strand
TGATAATATTAGTTCATAAATTGTTCGTAAATAGACAGATATCAATTTTGAAAAAGGGGAATTTTTATTATGCTGTGTATGAAAAAAATGTTGTCTGCTCTGACAGCAGCGGCGATGGGCGGTGCTATGCTGATCGCTCTGCCGTCAGAATCGCAGATACAGGCGCAGGCGGCTGTATCTTATCCGTTACAGTATTTCCGTCTTGGCATGTTCGATACAAATCAGAATGTCAATGCTTCCGGAACTTCTCTCGTTCCGGCGGAACAGAACGGAACTGTCAATGAAAAATGGACAGTAAATTATATCAGTTCCGGTGTGTTTGAAATTGTGAGTGCCTCTAACGGCTATGTACTGACCGCTTCCGGAAGTTCTGTCACACTCGCTGCGGATACGGATAATGCCAATCAGCGTTGGAAGATCGAAGCCGTTCAAAATGATTTTGACGGCTATGCTCTGTACTATAAAATTACAAGCAATGCCGATTCTTCTAAAGCACTCACTTTCACAGAAGGGGCAGGCTTCAGCCTTTCCGGATATTCCAAAGCCGATTATCAGAAATATAAATTAAATCTCGATGGTCTCGAAGGCTATGCCGGTAATGCAATGACTCCCTCCGGTGAAAAAGCCGGAACAATCGGCGGTCTGCTCGGTGAAGTCGTCTATGTCTCGACTGCGGATGATCTTGTCAAACAGCTGGATGCAACAGACCCGAAAACAATCGTAGTGACTGCTGATATTGATATGCAGTCAAAATCTCATACCAGAATCAGAGATAACAAGACTTTAGTCGGCTGTTATGGAAATCATACACTCTATGATCCTTGGCTGAGAACTAACAATGAGTATGGCAATGATGAGCCTTCGGATAATATCGTCATCCGGAATCTCAAAATGATTGCTAAAAACGTTCCGAACAGAATCTGCATTAATGTCTGGTCATCCAGACAGATCTGGATTGATCATATCTATTTTGAATCTCAGTTGTCTTACGATCGAACCGGTAACGGTCAGGATGAAGTCGGAAAGTTTATCTGGATTAATACGCCTTATGAGTCTTATATGGATGCCAAAGACAGACTTCGTTCTCCGGACTATGTGACGATCTCGTATTGTCATCTCAAGCACAGATACTGGACTGTTGCTTATGGTACGCAGAATGACGAAATCACCCGTGACCGGACAACTCTGCTCTATAACTGGTGGGATGAAGATGTCAGAAGATGTCCGCAGTTAGGCAACGGCTCGGCACATATCTATAATAACTATTATTCTGCTTACGGTAAAGACAGCAACGGTTCTGGTACCACCGGTATTATCGGCGGTGACGGTTCGGATATGGTCTCTGAAAATAACAGATTCCAGGGCTATACTCTCGGTCAGGCTCTGACCATGGGCGGAGGAAATGACCCTTGTCGTGATTCAAATTCTTATCTTTCTGAAACTGTCAATGGTACACCCAGCAAGATCAGCTTTACTCCTAAGAAGACTTCCAGCTGGTATCCGAACAAATCCAATTACGGTTATGAATTATTAGATGCCTATAATACGAAAAATACGGATACAAAAGCTTTCTGTACGACATATTCCGGCGACTGCACAAAGAATTCTCAGATGAAGTATATTACGGATTCTGATTTTGCCGGATGGATTGCAACGAAATATGAATGCCCGTTCTTGAGAAAAGTCGATTTCGGTTCTGCCACAGCAGCAAGCTTTGCAAACGGCTCGACATTCAGAATCAAGAATGTCAATTCCGGACTCTATATGCAGGTTGAAGGTGCAAAAGCCGAAAATAATACTAACGTTCAGCAGTGGGGGACTTCCGACGATACAACTCATGACATCTGGAAATTTATTGATGAGGGTGACGGCTATTATAGTCTGATCTCCGCAGTCGGTGACGGCGGTACGTATGCTCTGGATGTCGCCGGTAAAAAAACTGCTAACGGAACTAATGTGGATATTTATCAGTATAACGGCGGTGATAATCAGAAATTCATGCTGACTAAAAATGCTGATGGTTCTTATAAAATCAGAACTAAAATTTCCGGCGGAAAATCTGCCGTAGAAATCGCCAATGCCGGAACAGGTTCAGGCGATAACGTGCAGCAGTGGGAAATCAACGGCGTGAACTGTCAGGACTGGATTTTAGAAGAAATCTATAATCCGGGCTGTAAGATGAATACAAATTATGTCTATGAATTCGAGAATGTCAATTCCGGCATGGTTATGGATATCGAAGCCGGTAAGATGGAAGAAAATACCAATGTTCAGCAGTGGACTACTGGACATTATAACAGTCAGAAATGGATTCTCGAAGCTTTCTCCGGCGGCGGAAATTATTACTATATCAGAAGTCTTTCTGACCCCGGCTATGTCCTGAAAGCGATGAGTAATGCAAATGGCGGCAATATCGCAATCGTTCCGTATTCTTCCAAAGACAGTATGATGCTGTTCAAATTCTCTAAGAATCTCGATGGTTCTTATATGATTATGACAAGAGCTTCAAAAGATGTGTGCTTTGTAGAAATCGCAGCAGCAAGCACGAATTCCGGTGCAAATGTTCAGCAGTGGGAAAATACAAACAATAACTGTCAGAAATGGAATACCATGACAGAAACCACTACTGCTGCTACCACGACTACCACTACTACAACAACGACAACAACTACAACTGTGCCGGAAACAGAAACAGAATCCGAAACACAGAAAGAAACTCTGTTCGGTGATATTAATCAGGATGATTCTGTCAGTGTTCTGGATATTGTCACACTTCAGAAATATCTGCTCAAATCCGGTACACTCTCAAAAGATCAGAGTCAGCAGGCCGATCTGAATCAGGATGGCATTGTTAATATCTATGATCTGATTTTACTCAAAAAAGCTCTCCTTTCAAAATAATCTCAAATTCCGGAAAAATACCTGTCAGATTTCTGACGGGTATTTTTCTGCCATACCGATTTTTTCAACAGATTTTGCTTGCAATCCCTCCGGCTTTGTGTTATAATAAAATTATACTAAAAAATCAAAATCCGGAGGGATGTCTATTATGATTCTGCATATGCTTGAAACTCTGCCTGTTACAGAAGATTCCAGAAATATCGTACTCTGGGTCATCCTGGCTGTTGTGGCCGCTGTGCTGATCGGTGTGAATCTTGTTTTCTCTGCTAAGAAAAAAAAGCAGGAAGATGATGACGATGACGACGATGATGAATAATTTAAAATATTTTGTAAAATCTGTCTGATTTCAACATACAAAAATTGTAAATTTTTATTTTGTTTTTTGCTTGCATTTATGACGGAAATATGATATAATAATTAAGATTTCGCACGTCTGTGTTTCGTCCGGCAGGGTGCTTTTCCAAGTCGCCGGAAGTCAGCAGACGGAGGATTCAATAACCAAATTTTTTTATTTACAGGAGGAACTACAAATGGGTGTAGTATCAATGAAACAGCTGCTCGAAGCAGGCGTACATTTCGGTCATCAGACAAGAAGATGGAACCCGAAAATGGCTCAGTATATCTTCACAGAGCGCAACGGCATCTATATCATCGACTTACAGAAAACTGTAAAGAAACTCGATGAAGCTTACATGTTCGTTCGTGAAATCTCTGCTGAAGGCAAAGAAGTGCTCTTCGTAGGCACAAAGAAGCAGGCCAGCGAATCCATCAAGGAAGAAGCAATCCGTGCAGGTGCTCACTATGTCAATGCAAGATGGCTCGGCGGTATGATGACCAACTTCAAGACCATCCAGAGAAGAATCCAGAGACTCGAACAGCTTCACACTATGGCGGAAGACGGCACTTTTGCTCTGCTGCCTAAGAAAGAAGTTGTCAAGCTCAATCTGGAAATCGAACGCCTTGAAAAATTCATGGGCGGTATCAAGAATATGAAGAAACTCCCGGGTGCTCTCTTTATCGTTGACCCGAGAAAAGAAAAAATTGCTGTTGCAGAAGCTAAGAAGCTCAATATTCCGATCGTTGCAATTGTAGATACCAACTGCGATCCGGATGAAGTAGATTATGTCATCCCTGGCAATGATGATGCCATCAGAGCTGTCAAGCTGATTGCCGGCACTATCGCAAATGCCATCATCGAAGGCCGTCAGGGTGCGGATGACGTTTCCGCAGATGATGCCAATGCCGCAGAAGCTGCAGAAGAAGCTCCGGCTGAAGAAGCTCAGGAAGCATAATTATTTATAAAATTTATCAGAAAAGAGGAAATATATCATGGCTATTACTGTTGCACAGATTAATGAACTCCGTCAGATGACCGGTGCAGGTATCATGGACTGCAAGAAAACTCTGACAGAAGCAAATGGTGATATTGATAAGGCAATTCAGCTGCTCCGTGAAAAAGGCCTCGCTACACAGGCTAAAAAAGCCGGCAGAGTTGCTGCCGAAGGTCTGGCTCTGGCTCTGGTCAGCGATGACAATAAAATCGGTGCTGTTGTAGAAGTCAATATCGAAACAGACTTCGCTGCTAAGAACCCGAAATTCAAAGAATTCGTAGAAAGCGTTGCCAAGACTGTAATTGAAAAGAATCCTGCTGATGTAGAGGCTCTCAAGGCTGAAACCATCTCCGGCGGTTCTGTTACTGTTGCAGAAGCTCTTCAGGAACTGTTCCTGTCTGTTCGTGAAAATATTCAGATTCGCCGTTTTGCAAGACTCGAAGGCGATGCAGTCGTTGCTTATGTTCATCAGGGCGGTCAGGCTGGTGTCATCACCGCTGCCAAGACAGAAGCCGGTGCAGCTCCTGCTGTTCTCGAAGCTCTGAAAGACTGTGATTTCCAGGTTGCTGCTATGCATCCGGATTTCCTGGTTCGTGAAGATGTTCCGCAGTCCAGAATTGACGAAGAAAAAGAAATTATCCTGAAACAGATGGAAGAAGATCCTAAGCTGGCAAGCAAGCCCGAACAGGCTAAAATCAAGATTGCTGAAGGCAAGCTCGGCAAAATCTATTCTGAAATCTGCCTCATGGAACAGGCTTTTGTAAAGGAAAACAAACTGACCGTAAAGCAGTATGTTGACAGCAAGGCAAAAGAAGCAGGCTCTGCTATCGAAGTAACCGGTTTTGTATGCTTTGAACTTGGTGAAGGCATTGAGAAAAAATCTGATGACTTCGCCGCAGAAGTGGAAAGCATGATCAAAAAAGTCTGAGCTTAGTTAAATAGTTCAATCTGAAAAGGCGGCAGCTGTTGCCGCCTTTTTTATAAAATAAAATACTTGCAAATTTCTTTCATTTGTGATATAATAAAATTAATCAGAATATCACAGAAAGGAGTCACATCCAGATTATGAAAAGAAAAAAAAGAGGTTCTGTTTTTGCAGGTCTGCTCGTATTTGTCCTGCTTGTCGTAGTTGCCTGTACGGTTGCTGTGAATCTGATTTTTTCAAGTAACCGTGTGCCCCATGTGGCCGGATATTATCTCTATTTACAGGACTCTGCCGACATGGAACCGGCTATCCCTGAAAAGTCTCTTGTTGCTGCCGAAGCCGCTGTCATCTCAGAACTGCATGAGGGAAATAAAGTTCTCTGCTATCTGTCTGACGGAACACTGGCACTGAGAAATATCTACAAAATCGAAGAAACCGAAGACGGTACAGTGAATTATTATCCAGGTACGGCTGTGGAACAGGGAACAGATTTGGTAATCCCCAGAACAAATATTTTTGCTGTCTGCGTGTGGGCGAGTCCGGAATTATATCAATATATCAAATTCGCAACCACTGTCAACGGCCTGATGGCTTTGCTCGTTGCTCCCTGCGTTCTGCTGATCTTCATGCTTCTGGTGCATATCGCAAGAAACGGCAGCGAAGATATGGAAGATGAAGAATTCGCTTTTGAAGAAGATGACGAAGAAGAGGACGAAAAGCCCGTTCAGCCGAAAAAGAAAAAAGCCGCTGCGGAAAATCCCCTTTATGATCCTGAAAAAGTGGCTGCTGCCAAGCTGGAAGAGAAAAAATCTTCTATTTCTGAAAATTTCTCACCTAAGCCGGTGAATGAAAATTCACCTTATCAGAAAGCCGTACAGGAACGTGAAAAAACTATGAAAGTCAGACGACAGGAAATTGAAGAAGAAGCTCTCCGTGCTCTCGAAACTCCTATGCCACGGCAGAAAAAATCCAATACACAGATCTATTCTACACAGGAAATCCGTGAACAGGCCGCTTTACAGGCACAGCAGCCGAATCCTGCTCCTGTCCCGGCTGCTCCTGCTCCGCCTCCGCCGTCTATGCATACGGCTTCTGTGCCGCAGCCTGTTGTTATGCCGCAGAATCCTGCTCCCGTTCCTGTACAGCCTCAGCCCGTACAGGCTCCTGCTCCCGCAGAACAGAAAAAGCCCGAGCCGCCTAAACCTGCTCCTGCAAAACCTGTCTACAGCAGTCCTAATATTGATGATATTCTTCAGGCTGACAAGAAAAGCAAATCTGAAATTGCTTCTTCCGATTCGATTGACGATCTGATCCGGCTGATCGAAAAGGAAAAAAATAAACTTTAAACTGAAATCCCCGCTTTTACGGGGATTTTTCAGTATAAAAACAAAATTTATTCAGGAGGAATATGTATGAAATATCGAAATCCAGTCATTCCCGGATTTTATCCCGACCCCAGTATCTGCCGGACAGAGAATAAATATTATCTCGTGTGCAGTTCATTCCAGTTTTTCCCCGGTGTGCCGCTGTTTGAAAGTTCTGATCTGATCAACTGGAAACAGATCGGCCATGTGCTGACAAGAAATTCTCAGCTTCCGCTTGCAGAAGCCGATTCTGTCGGCGGTATCTACGCTCCGACAATCCGGTATCATGAAGGCAGATTCTATATGATTACGACAAATGTCACGCACGGCGGAAATTTCTACGTCTGGACAGATGATATTTATGGTGAATGGTCTGAGCCGGTTTATATCGAACAGGACGGTATTGACCCTTCTCTGTATTTTGAAAACGGAAAAGCCTATTTCATGAGTAACGGCACGGATGATCAGGGCGTTCACGGAGTCGTACAGTGTGAGATTGATATTGCTACGGGGAAGAAATTATCTCCGGCAGTCTGCATCTGGCAGGGAGCAGGCGGAAGATTTCTGGAAAGTCCGCATATGTATAAAATTAATGATTATTATTATCTCATGGCCGCTGAGGGCGGTACAGAATACGGTCATATGATCATCTATGCAAGAAGCAAGAATTTATTCGGTGAATTTGAAAATTACGCAAAAAATCCCGTTCTGACAAACCGGAATCTCGGCGGCTATGCCTTACAGGGCTGCGGACACGGTGATCTGGTGCAGGATTTCTCCGGTAACTGGTGGATGGTACATCTGGCATTCCGGCAGATTCATCAGTGGGTTATGCATCATATTACAGGACGTGAAGTGAATCTCGTTCCGGTGACGTTCGATGAAAACGGCTGGTTTACTGCCGGAGATCACGGTACAACCCGGCTTGAAATGGAAACAGACCGCATTCCGGATTCTGTGATTCAGCTTCCAATTGCTGAGAAACGTTTTGAAAATACAAAAATCGGCATTGACTGGTGTTATCTGAAAAATCCTCGTCCGGAATATTATCAGATTCAGGATGACAGCTTTAAAATCCGGAGTTCCGGTGTTTCTCTGGATGAGAATCAAAAGGGAGAAGCAGTCTCGTTTCTGGGCATCCGTCAGCAGGAAATGCAGCTGCTGATTGAATGCATTGTTACTGTTCCTGATCAGGAAGCCGGAATTACACTTTATATGACTCCTGATCAGCATTATGAAATCGCCGTTCGGAAGACTCCGCAGGGCTGTGAAATTTTCAAGCGTCTGCATATCGGTGATATTGTGCAGGAATCGAATCATGTGCAGATCGCCGGAGATACAGCAAAATTAAGAATCAAAGCCGAACCGATGTGCTATGTTTTCTCTGCTGAGGCCGATTCGCAGTGCTATGAACTCGGCACGGCACAGACAAAATTCTTATCAACCGAAATTGCCGGAAATTTCACCGGAGTCATGATCGGACTCTATGCACAGGGGAAAGAAAGTCAGGAATTTGCAGAATTCAGAAAATTTTTATGTCAGGTCACAGAATAAAAAAATACGGCGGAAGTGATTCCGCCGTTTTTTTATGCACTCGTTGTGGTTTCGGTAGTTGTAGTTTCAGATTCGCTTTCTGTCATATCCGTTTCACCGAACAGAGCCTGCCATTCTTCCGGTGTCAGGAAACCGTCAGGAATGGTAGTCGTTGTCGTGGTCATGCCTGAATCTTCGGGAGTAACTGTAGTGACAATCATTTCTGTCGCTTGTTCCGTTTCACTTTCAAAGCTTCCTGTTTCGGCTTCGATTTCTGAAGTCAATTCTGTTTCTATGGCAAGCTGTGTCGTGGTCTGTATTGGTTCAGATTCTGTGGGATTCGTTTCGGTAGGGGCTTCTTCCGTTTCTTTAATCGGAATGGCAGAAGCTATTTCTGTAGTGTCTTCCTGTGCCTCTGTTGTCTGTGTTGTGACGATCTCTGTTTCTGTCCGGACAGTTTCGGTGGCAGTCTGTTTGGTTGTTGTTTTTGTGGATGAAGATGATGATGTTTTTTCAGTCGCTTTTGTTGCTGCTGATGATGCCGAAGAACTTGCTTTCTCTGTCGCTGAGGCTGATGTCACAGAAGTTTCTGCATGAGAAGAGTACTCTTCTGAGGCGGCTTCGGTTTCGGATTCTGAATGCAGGATTTCTATTGCCGGAACTGCTTTTGTTGTTGTGCCGCCGGAATTGCTGCTGTTTACAGCATCATCAGAATAGACAGCTGTTGTTTCCGGCAGTTCTTCCGGAGCTTCTGTTCTTCTGGAAATTGTCGAGGGAGATTCTGCTGTATCACTCGAAGCAGGAGAAGAGGCTGTCATTTCTTCTGTCGTCATGGTGAGCGTAGTGGTTTCTGTTTCAGAGGGAACAGACATCGGCTTTTCCAGTCTCATATACATTGTGACACCCAGCACACAGGTCACACAGACAGCCGATACCGAAACAGCATTCTGAATTTTTTTCATTTTCCGGCGGTGTGCATTTGTCGCCGCAATGACATTCTGATACACTTCATCATATGTTTTCAATGCTATACCCCTCCTTTTCCAGAATTTTCCGGAGTGCCTGCCGAGC
>JAFUWN010000024.1 GCA_017483465.1 Oscillospiraceae bacterium | reverse complement strand
CTTGTGCAATGTACTTATTCATAATTTACTGCCTCCTGCCTATTGATAAAAAAGTGTATTCCGGCCGCACACTCTTCCCACCGATTAGGGCAAAAATCGCTGACTTCTACAGCATTTCCGACTTTGTATTCAAAGTCAGGGTCATGCATACTATACGCTGATGAACACTCTGCTGATGTACCGTCAATTTTTTGGATATCAAGTACTATCGCTTTATGATTTTGACAGCCTCACCGAACGGGAAAATCTTTTGCTCCAGACCGGCTCTGAGCATTGCCTCTGAAATCTTTACGCCGTTCTCTTTCAGAATTTTTGTCGCTTCACGGACTGTAATGCAAACGATCATGATACAAGCCCTCTTTCGATAGTCGGCAGAATACCGTCTTTTTTGAGCGTATCATAGATAAACAGGCGGCCTTTCTGAGTCCAGTAAGTGTGTGGTTTGCAATGCTGATAGCCGTCCTTACCGTTATAGTTGTGCGTTTTCGTACTTGTATATCCCTGTTCAGCGTATTTCTGATACAGAATCCAGATACCGGACTGTTTGAACTGAATACCTTTGCTGTGCAGATAGTTGTTAAGCCATACAGCAGACTTACCGTAGTCCTTAGCGATTTCAGTCGTACTCAGAAGATCAGGGCAGTTCAGAACCAGATCATAGTAACTTGCTTTCGGCTGTAACTCTGCAATCTGCTGTTTCTGGATGTTTACAGTAGTTTCCAGCACCTGAATTTTCTGTGTTGCTTCCAGCAGTTTGACATCAGCCATTTTGAGAGCACGAGCCATGACAGCTTCCGGAGAGTTCCACCGTCTTTCTAATTCGAGAAAGTACTCACGGCATTTCTTACCGATTTCAGAACGCTGAAACATGCAGATTTCTTTTGCCATGTCAATTGAAAGCTGATGGTCTGTAAATGCTGTTTCATTTCCCTGAGCTGTCGTTCTTTTTTGTACGATAGCTAAAAAGTCTGTATTTTCGGCAAAACCGTATTCACAAACCCTAGAAAACCAAATATCATATCTGGTCTTAACTTCAAGAGCCTTATGCAGTTCGCGTCCGGAAATAGTGGGCATTGTGTCTGACGTTTCGTCAAACTTCACTTTGATTAAAGCATTCATCTTAATAACTCCTTTTCTTAATTATTAGTTTTTTCGGATAAAAAATTTTCTGCCTTGCCTTTTACAAGGGCTTCTGCTGTTGTGCCGAGCACTTCTGCGATCTCCACAAGAATAATACCGTTTGGGACTCTGACTCCGCTTTCATACTTGCCGATTGCCTGCTTGCCGATATTGACCTTATTTGCAATATATTCTGTAGTGTACCCTTTGGCTTTCCTTGCAAGCAATAAATTTTCAGATAATGCCATTTGATCACCTCTTTTCGTTAAATCGCTCTTGACTTTTGGCAGCTTTTATACTATAATGATATTAAATAGTAGTCATTGGCTACACAAAAGAAAGGAGTGAGAAGAATGGGGACTGAATATACTATCAAGCACAATGCATTTGAATCTGCTATTGAGATTGCAAAAGCAAGATTTTCCGGCATAAGTTCGGAAGTTACTGCTGAAACTGCAAAGAATGAAGTGGAATACATTGAAGCAGTTTATAATAAACTTCAAGAACTTTATACTGATAGAGAATCCTCAAAGAATCACTGACCTGATTTAGACAGTTCTATCAATGCTCTTACGACTTCGGGAGTACAGGAATGCACACCTTATCAGTACTTGCATATTTGCATACATCTAATACCCAGCCAGCAAGGGCATTGATAAGCTGTTCTCTCTGTTCTTCGGTCATATCCGTTCACCTCTTTTCTTTTTCAGGGTTCTGTATGCCCTGTTTCAGGCAATCTTTTTCGCAGTAATCTGTGCAAGATACCATTCAAGATGTCGTTTCCTCTGTTCGTAATCCGGAAAAGCTATCAGCAAACCGACATCCGCTTTCTGTAAACGCTCCATAAGTGCAATCTGTTCCGGTGTGAGATACGGCCGGATACTCTGACCTTTCGGGATTCCGTGTTCTTCACGGAATTTTTTTGCTGTCTTTCCGATTACCAGCTTGTTAATCATGTCGCATTCGTTGCTGAAATGATACGGTTTCGGGTTCTCATGCAGTAGCTTGATGTTTTCCGTCAGTAAGGGAAACTCTTTTCTTGTTGCTACCAGTGTTTTGATGAACTCTTCCATTTCATTGAAACGCTTGATATACAGTTCTTTGAACTGAGCGGCTTTCTTTCCTCTGTAACCCATTGCAAGGAATACAAATCCGTCACGGGTCATAGTATAGGCTTTCTGTTTTCTCCCTCTACTGTCCTTGTATTTAATCTCCTGAAAATTCAGGCGATTGAAATCATCAGAACAATCAAGATTTTCAATGTCTGCAATCACGTTGTCATGACGTTTCTCAAAAAGCTGTGCGACATAGCGGCTGTCAACTCTTGCTGTATCCTTGTTGTCAACGAATATGCCGTAATCGTCTTTCGGGATTAATTCTTTCATGATACATTCTCCTTTCTCGTTTCTGCTGTGCGTGTTCTGCCTGCGATTTCGTCAAGAGATACATCCAGATAATCAGCAATTTCAGCAGCTAAGTCAAGGCTGATTTTCTTTGTGCCTTTTTCAACACGGCTGATAAACACCTGACTGACACCAATCTGCTTCGCAATTTGTTCCTGCGTTGCATTTCTGGATTCTCTGACATCTTTCAAACGATTTTCCAAAAACTTCACTCCTTTCTGTTGACTTTTCAAGATTCTTGTGGTATAATAAATTTAAGCATAGATAAATGGAGTCTTCAACTTGAACAAATTATTTCAAATATGTTTCGTAGCGAACTTCCACCAACAGGAAGGTACTATGTAGCAGAACAGGATTCCAAAATAGTGGGTCTGATTTATGGTTACGCATTACCTGATGGAATACTTTTCCCAGAATTTTTATATGTACGTCCTGAATATCGAGGACAAAAGATAGGTGAACAACTTATTTCGGTATTAGAAAAAAATTCTGGATGCGATACCTCTCAAATCGTTTATCACAAAACACTCCATGATTATTATGAAAAACAAGGCTATATGGCGGGGGATTTAGAAACCGCTTTTAAAAGCCTTTAATGTCCCTGATGCAGATGATTATTCAAAAATCCAAGAAAGCAGGTTGATTCATCAGAAAAATAAAAGCCGGAAACAATTGACATTGCAATCCGGCATAGAATATGATAGAATAAGAATATAGTCTAAGGAGGAATCATTATGAGTACAAAAGAAGTTGCTTATAGCATTTTGGATACCCTTTCAGATGAAAAATTACAGGCATTTATCACACTTTTTGCAGACGAAAATCAAGTTGCACGGCTGGAAACGGAATTAATGGCAAATGACCCGAATGCACCACGTTTCAACAGCGTTGAAGAATTATTCAAGGAGCTGGAAAGCGAATGAAATACACGTTACAAAGAACAGCATCATTCAAAAAAGATTACAAGCTCATCAAAAAACGCGGCTATGACATGAACAAACTTGTAACTGTTGTCAGCATTCTTGCAAACGGTCAGGCACTTCCGGCAGCTTATTCAGACCATGCTTTAACAGGTAACTGGAAAGGCTACAGGGAGTGCCATATTGCTCCTGACTGGCTTTTGGTTTACAAAATCATTGATGATAGTTTAATTTTGTCTTTAACCAGAACAGGAACACACAGCGACATTTTCGGACTATGAGAAAGGAACTGAACCATTATGCCATTACCAGAAGAAAAGAAATATACTGCTGACGAATTTTTCAGCATGTTCCCCGAAAGCAATTCTGAACGCTATGAACTGTATGAGGGAAAAGTTGTTGCAATGGCTTCACCCAGTATTCAGCATCAAAGAATTTGCGGAGGTGTTTATTCTGCAATAAAGAATTTTATTGCCCAGAATGGTGGAACGTGTGAAACGTTCATTTCTCCGGTTGATGTAAAACTGGATGATAAAACTGTTGTGATTCCGGATGTGTTTATCGTATGCGACACGTCAAAACTGGATGAGAAACGCTGTAACGGTGCACCGGATTTTGTGATTGAAGTCACATCTTCCAATAAAGAAGATGATTTTATCAGAAAACTTGCATTATATCAGAATGCCGGAGTCCGTGAGTACTGGATTATCAGTCCACAAGACCAGAAAACGCTTGTCTATTTCTTTGAAAAAAGTGTTTTCCCCAATATCTACACATTCGATACACCTGTACCCATTGAAATTTATAACAGAAAACTAACAATCACAATTTCTGACTTGATTTAGCCACAAAAAAACAGTCCGGCATAATCCGGACTGAAAGAGGGGATTTCTTATGTTATGTATCAAGTGCAGAAAAGAGATACCAGATGGAAGTTTGTTCTGCAATTTCTGTGGAAAGAAACAGAACTATAGGCGAAGTATCACAAGAGAGCACACGGAACGGGTAGTATCTGGAGAAACAAGCGGTATAAAAAAGAATGGCTTGCTTATGCCCCGTCTGACAAGTACGGAAAAAACAAGCATTACATAGGTGCATTTGAGACACGGAAAGAAGCACAGGAAGCCATTGTACAATATTTACAGAAGCGAAGAACTGAGCTGTATAATGCTGATCTGCAAACAGTCTATGAGCTTTGGAGTGCAACACATTTCCAGATAGTTTCAGATTCAGCCATACAGCTATATACATATATGTGGAAACGGTTTGAGCCTCTCTACAACATGAAGATGAGGGAGATCAAGACAGCACACTTTGTGATGTTATGCCGTTTCGCTATGGAAAACGACATCATAGATAAAAATTATGCAGAATTTATAAAGCTGCCGAAATTCCAGAAGAAAGAAAAGCGGATATTCAGCCGTGAAGAAATTTCGACATTATGGGAGCACACTGATGATCTGAACGTACAGATGATTTTGATCATGATTTATACCGGATTCCGGATAGGCGAAATCACATCACTGACTGTTGAAAACATTCATCTTGATGATGGGTATATCATAGGCGGTGAAAAAACAGAAGCCGGAAGAAACAGAATTGTGCCGATACCGCTGAACATTCCTGAAATGCAGCCTGAAAATCTGCAAAAAATAATCGGCCATGCGAACTTTCAGACAACAGCAAACACTTACATCCATCAGGATTTTGAAACGCTTAAAGCAGAAATGGCTAAAATAAAGAAATAGCTTTATTTTTTGGATAAAATTACAGGCAAAAAATACATGCAATGAGTTTTGCGGTTAGTGAAAAATACAGGCAAAATTACATGCAATCTACTCATGACTAGTCGTGTTCATCCCTGTTTAAATATCAAGATCAAAATCATCATCTCAGAAACTCCGACAATTCGATAAAAATTTTTTCAAAAAATCTGAAAAATTTAAGAAAACTTTAAGATTTCACAGATATAATAAAGACATCATAAAGAACAAGCGTGAATTACTTGAAAGCTTAAATTTAAATCTTATGAATCTAAATATGTAAAGGGGAAATTTATTATGAAAAATTATCATCGTTTCAGTCACAGAATTGCAGGCCTCCTCGCAGCAGGTGCAATGTGTGCCGCTCTTCCGGTTATGACCGGTAATGCTGCACTGGCTGGTGACATCAATCTGGATGGTCAGGTCAATGTACAGGATATCGTTCTGCTTCAGAAATATCTGCTGAATAAAGAAAGCATTACCCAGCAGGGCTTTGAAAATGCAGATCTGAACAATGACGGAAAAGTCAATATCTATGATCTGATCTATAATAAAAAGCAGATCATCACAGGTCAGCTTCCGGAACAGCAGCCCACTGAGACTGAAACCGAAACAGAATCTCAGACCGAGACAGAAGGCACAGTTGCTTCTATCGTATACAACGGTTCCGGTGTAACTCTGTATGACATCAACGGTGCAGAAGTTGCCGCTGCCAATGCGACCAACGTTACAGCAGACGGTGCTTATGTAACCATTACAACAGCCGGTGAATACTCCGTCAGCGGTACTTCCGACAACGGTCAGCTGAAAGTCAGCACAGACAATACTGTCGATGCCACAGCCGCTGTCACCCTGAACTTTGAAGATCTCACACTGTCCAACTCCAGTGTAGCTCCGGTTTATGTAGAAAATGTCGGTGACGCTGTTACAATCTCCGTTAAGAAAGGCACAACCAATACCATTTCTGACGGTACAACGCATACCGATACTTATACCAACAGTTCCGGAGAAGTAAAAGAAATCAACTCCGCAATCTTCTCCCGTGATGATCTGAAAATCAAGGGCAAGGGTACTCTGATCGTAAACGGCAATTATCAGGATGGTTTGGTATCCAAGAATGATCTGAAACTCTGGAACGGCGATATTCAGGTCAATGCCAAGGATGACGGTATCAAGGGCGGCAATTCTGTCAGAATCGGTGATCCTTCCGATCTGGTAGCCAACGGCGGCACCGGTGATTATTCCAACCTGAATATCACAGTCAAGACCGAAGGCGGCGACGGTATCAAGTCTACAGAAACTGACGAAGGCAAGGGCTATGTCACCCTCAACGGCGGTACAGTCAATATTAATTCCTATGCTGACGGCATTCAGGCTGAACAGGAATTCACCATGAACGGCGGCGATGTGACAATTTACACCTATCAGGGCAGTGCATACGGCAGTTCCGGCAGTACTTCCACAGACCCGTGGAGCGGCGGAATGGGTCAGGACGGCAATTCCAACAAGACCGATATTTCTGCAAAGGGTATCAAGTCCGTAGGCCTCTATGATGAAGCCGGCACAACATGGCAGTCCGGCGGTAATCTGACCATCAACGGCGGTACACTGGTGATCGACTCTTCTGATGACGCTCTGCACTGCGGCGGTGATATGAGTGTAATCGGCGGTATTCTGACTCTGTCTTCTGCTGATGACGGTATGCATTCTGATCACAGCCTGACAATCGGTACTGCAAATGCAGGTACATTTGATGACGTTCAGATTTATATCCCGAAGTGCTACGAAGGCGTAGAAGGCGTAACCATCAACCAGAACAGCGGTACTGTATATATCATTTCTGATGATGACGGCTACAATGCCGCAGGCGGTGCAGACGGTTCCGGCACTGGCAATACGAATCCTTGGGGCGGCGGCATGATGAGCACATCTTCCGGCACACTGAACCTGAACGGCGGTTTTGCAGTAGTCAACAGTGCAAACGGTGACCACGATGCGTTTGACTCCAACGGCAACTTCACAGTAACAGGCGGTTACTACTGTGCAAATGGTCAGGAGCCTCTGGACTATGACGGAACATTCACCAACAACGGCGGCAGCATTATCACAATGACCGGCGGCAATACCAATCTGACAACCAGATACAGCTTTGTAGATAACTCCGGCAATGTGATTGTATCCTTCCTGTCTGCAAGCGGCGGCGGTGCAAAGAGTGTAAACAACTGCACAGCACAGTCCGGCGGCACAGTTTCCGGCGGAACAACTGTAGTAGAACAGGCTGGTGACAAGGCTGTCACAATCGGCGGTACACTTTCCGGCGGTACGGCACTGGGTCAGGCTTCTGAAAGTGAAGGCCCTGGACAGGGCGGCCCCGGACAGAGATGGTAATCTCTGAAAATCAGATCAGCTTCTGAGTAATTCCTTAATTCCTTTTATTATAACAAGAGTCACAGCGTGTAATCACATGCTGTGACTTTTGCAATTGATTGTAAAATAATAGTCATGAGCAGATTGCCGCAAACGTAAAATTGCAGCTGTCACTGTCACTGTCACTCATGATAAAACAATTCTGAAATATCTAAAAAACGGCTTCATATCGCCGTTTAAAAATGTCACATAATGTCCTTGTTTTTTTCGGCCAAAAGTGCTAGAATAAAATCAGTGAAAAATTGCAGATTGATTCCTGCATTTTTCCTGATTTTAGTCGCACTAGCATAATGTATGCTGGAGATCATACTGTCAGAAAGAAGATCAGCCCCGATTTCAGAGCTGATCTGATTTTTTTTTATTTTAAAAAGCCGTTGATAATCTGTTCTTCTGCCTCTGCTTCGGTCAGACCGAGAGTCATGAGCTTGATCAGCTGTTCTCCGGCGATCTTGCCGATAGCGGCTTCATGCACCAGAGCCGCTTCAATATGATTGGCTTCCAGAGACGGCACAGCCAGAATTTTTCCGTGATCCATAATAATCGAATCGCATTCGGTATGGCCGGAACATGCGGCATTTCCGACAATACAGGCGTCCAGTTTCTGATAGCTGTCATCTCTTGCGACTGAACGGGAAACAACATCAGCACTGGAGCTGTCGCCGTTCAGCTCGACTTTATAGATACTGAAAGCCTGCTGTACTCCATGTGTCATGAGACGTTCCCGGACGATCAGCTTGGCCTCGGCTTTGAGCTGTG
>JAFUWN010000113.1 GCA_017483465.1 Oscillospiraceae bacterium | reverse complement strand
TCTGCCCCTCAGACCACCGGACAGAACTCCTGACTTTCCGATAAAGTATCTTCCATCGGCAATTCAGAACTATGTCAACCTGATTTCAGAAGAAATCATGGTATCTCCGGACATGGCGGCAACATATTCTCTGGCGATTCTGTCGCTTTGCTGTCAGCAGAAAGCCAAAATCAGATTCTCCGATACATGGACAGAGGAATTAAACTTGTATGTCTGCATTATTGCCGACCCAAGTGAGGGCAAATCTCCAGTATTCAAGGCTATGATTCGTCCTGTTAATGAATATGTTCAACAATATAATCAAGCTCATGCTATGGAGATTCAGAATAATATTGATATTCGTGAATCACTTATCATGAAGAAAAATAATGCCAAGAAAAAAGGTGGCAGTCCTGACGAAATCCGAAAAATCAATCAGGAAATTGCTAAGATACAGGAAATGCACGCACTCCGTTTGATGACAACTGACTCCACGAACGAAGCATTAACGGACTTGTTACAGGAACAGGGCGGTAAAATTGGCATCATGTGTGATGAAGGCGGTATCTTTGATGTAGCTGCTGGATTATATTCTGAAAATAACAGCAATATTAATACTTATTTGTGTGCTTATGACGGTCAGAGTATTTTTGTTGACCGTATGACAAGATGTGTCGAAATTCCAAGAGCCACACTTACAGTTGGCATTTTTGCACAGTATAAAGTCCTGTCCAGCTTACTGAGTAACGCATCATTTACTGGAAAAGGCTTGACACAAAGATTTATCTATTGTCTGCCTGAAAGCAGAATCGGCACAAGAAGTTTAAGTCCTATGCAGCAACCTGAGAAAAGCATTGAGTTCCGTCAAGCAGAAACAGCATATCGTCAATTGATTCACACTCTGCTGAAACTTCCCAATACAGAACAAGATACTTGTCTGACACTCACAAAAGAATCCAGAATCTTATTCGCTGACTATTATAATACGATTGAGGGCAGACTCGGAAAAGGCGGAGAATTTGAGGAATACCGTGATTATTTCGGAAAATCTGCCGGAAGAACGCTCCGTATTGCCGGACTGCTCCATCTGGCAGAGTGTCAGGACATTCACAAGCCTGTTGACGGAAACACCATGCTACACGCTATCTTTCTTTCAGAATATTTCATTTCTCAGACGATGAAGATTCTTGGCTGTGATAAATATAATACTGATACAGATTTTGTATTGGAAAAGTTAATTAAACGCTGTAAAAAAGAAAATACCAACACAATTTCAGTTCGTCAAATCAATAAAGATATTCGGAATCGTTTGTCCGAAGAACGACTGACAGATGCACTTCTGGAACTGGAAAAACATAATTATATCCAGTTCTATATGCCGCCTAAGAATCAGTATAACGGCAGAAGCAAGGGATTTTACATGATTAATCCCCATTGCCTTTCCGGAAACTGATAAACGATTGGACAAAAATCAATCCGATTGGAAAATGTATGCCGAACGTTTGGAAAACATGAAATCGACTGAAATACGACATTTTATCACGATTGGACGTTTGGCACATAAATCTGATAAATTACAACATTGAGAGGAGAAATTTTATTATGTACAGATACGCAAAAGAAAAAGCACCGAAACCCGAAGTAGCATTCTACACTCCGGAGGACATCATGACTATCATGCAGATTAGCCGTACTTCTGTTTATAAGCTGTTTAATTCTGATGGCTTTCCGGCTATCAAAATTGGTGGCATGTATCGTGTCGAAAAAGCACAGTTCGATACATGGGTGAAACAGTACACCGGAAAAGAATTTCTGTTCTGAGGTATCGTCATGGCAAAACAGAAAGCAACGCTCCGTAAAGACGGACTTTATGAAATCAAAGTGACTGTCAGCAATAACAAGCGTGTGACCGTATACGGAAAAACAGAAGCCGAAGCTCGTCGGAAAGCCAAAGAGAAACGGGAAGAAGCCGCCAAATATGACTTGTCTAATGTCAAGCGAATGACCGTCCAGACATATATGACACATTGGCTTGAAACGGTCAAGAAGCCTGCTCTTAAACCAGCAAGCTATGACAGAGTAGAGCAGTCCTTGAAATGGCAGATATTCCCTGAAATCGGAAATATTCAAATTAATTCCCTAACTTCTTCTGATGTGCAGAGAATGATTAACAATCTGATGAAATACAATTCTTACAGCACCGTCAAAAAAGCCTATAATAATCTAAACTCCTGCATGAAGTTAGGGGTTATCAAAGGAGAGGTTCTCCGAAATCCCGTTGATGGTGTCGTTCTTCCGACAGCCACACAGAAGCCAAAAGCCGTATTCAATTATTCTCCGGAAGAAGTTTCAAAAATTGTCACAGAATCGACTTCGCACTATAAAAATGGCAAGCTGAAACATCGTTATGGATATGTGATTATCCTGATTCTGAATACGGGCATGAGATTGGGTGAAGCCTTATATCTCAAATGGAGTGATGTGGATTTTGAGAAACGACATATCTACATTCATGGCACAGTATCCGCACATAAGACACATGACGAGCATAAGAAACGCTATGAAGTCTGCGACCAAGAGTCTCCGAAAACAAGTCATTCAGTCAGATACATTGCTTTGAATGATAATGCCGTTGAAGCTCTCCAAAATCTGAAAATTATCTGCAATGACAAGCACAGAGTTATCACGACTGAGGAGCATACCATCGTACAGCCAAACAGAATTTTCAGAACAATGGAATCCATTCTGAAAGCCTGTAATATTACAGGGGCAGTTGATATTGTTCATGCTCTCCGGCATACGTTCGCCACTTCTTTGATTCGCATGGGCGAGGACATTAAAGTTGTTTCAGAATTACTCGGACATTCAGACGTTTCAACAACATTGAGAGTGTACTATCATGTCATTGATGAACAGAAACACAATGCTGTCAAAAAGCTGAACAACCTCTATTGAACCACTCAGAAAAGAGCCTGTGAATCAGATTTGCAGGCTCTTATTTCAGAAATGAATTATCAATCAGAGGAGTCAAAAACTCTTGTAGCAAGCACTGACCGATGTCATACAATCGGTCGGATTCCATCAGAATCCCCTGCTTGTCAGGGGTAATTCTTCCCCTGAAACCCCTTATAGAAATACCATAATTATCCATAAAAAGGAGTCAAGTCAAATGAAATCAAATCAGAAAAATAAAACCAAAGTCGTATCTGTCCGGATGAGTCTGGACGAGTATGCACAGATAAAAAGTCTTGCCGAACAAGCCGGATATAAAAGCCTCGGAGCATATCTCCGCCGACAGGGAAAACAACAATTAACCGTTTGCATGAACAAAGAACCACAGCAGAAAATGCTTGCCTTAATAAATCGAATCAGTGCAAATGTGAATCAGATTGCAAAGCGTGTGAACACTACTGGAACTATCTATCAGTCCGACATTGACGAACTAAAAAAAGGAGTGAAAGAAATTTGGCAACAACAAGTATTCATGCAATCCGAACTACAGAAGCTCGTGCCGTGGAGTACATCGTGAATCCGGAAAAAACGGATTCCGGAATACTTGTCAGCAGTTTCGGATGTAGTGACAATCCGCAGGAAGCGGCTAAGATGTTCCAGCAGGTCAGAGCTGCATGGAACAGCAGAAGTACAGTTCTCTGTCAGCATGTGATTCAAAGTTTCAAGCCTGATGAAATTACACCTGAACTTGTGCATCAGATTGGTATGGAACTTGCGGAGCGACTTCTCGGAGAAGAATATCAGTTTGTGCTTGCCACGCATACGGACAAGGCACATATTCACAATCATCTGATATTCTGTAATGTCAACATGATGAATGGCAAATCATTTGAAACGCTCCAAAACAAAGGCAGTAAAAAGTCATGGAAAACACTCCGACAGATAAGTGACAAACTGTGTGAAGAACATGGCTTGTCAGTGATTCAGAATCCTGAACAAAATAAGGGCAAATCTCATTATGAATGGGATATGAACCGTCAAGGCTTGTCATGGAAAACTAAACTACGGCATATGATTGATGACTGTATCATGAAATCAGCAGATTTTGAGGACTTTCTGAAAAAGTGTGCGGAATCCGGCATTGAAGCTGTTTATGCACCTGAAAAGAAAATCAGCTTAAAATTTCGCATGGAAGGTCAGCAGAGATTCACCAGAGCAAAAACTTTAGGATGGTACTACGAGCCGAAGCAAATTTCAGACAGAATCAAGATGTTTCACCAAATCACAATCAATCAGACAAAGATTATTGATACTGCTCAGGAGCGTATCAGTCAGTCCGGAGGTCTGACACGCTGGGCAGAAATCCAGAACATGAAAGAAGCCTCACGAGTGCTGAATATTCTGTCACGTTATCAGGCAGAAAATCAGGAACAGCTTGGAGCAATTGCAAATTGTGAGTATGCCAAACGCATGAAACTTGTTGCTGACCTGAATGATATTCAGCATCAGCTTTCTGAAAATGAAGAACTGACAGCAATTGTCAGAACATATCAAAAGTATAAGCCGATTCATGAGGAGTATCAGGAGTTAAAATGGAAATTCTCTAAAAAGCGGTACTCTAAACAACATGCTGATGAGCTGGAAAAGTTCAGGAACGCTAAAAACGAGCTGAAACAGAGATTTCCTGATAAAAATGTCCCATCTGTCGACTATCTTAAAAAGCAGCATGAATCTCTGATAGCACAGCGACAGGATAAAAATGCTTCTTATCAGGAAGCTAAAGCCCGAATCAAGGAGTTGGAGTATTGCCGACAGACAATTGCTGACTACCTGAGAAATGAACGGACTCAGCAACAAAAGAGAAGTAAAAATGTTTTGGAGTGATAAAAAGAACTCGACAGCATTTGAAAACACAAATTTGTCAATCACAAGTAATCACGCAAAACAGATATTTTCGACCTGATTTTATACGACACTTTTACGACAGTTTTTTAAAAATCCGGTGCGAAAACAGGCAAAAATACAGCATTTTACAGTCAAATAAAATCACACAGACGATAATGAAAACTCCCGAAAGCGGCTTACTTTCGGGAGTTTTGGAGCAGGGGCAGAAGGACTTGAACCCTCGGCACGCGGTTTTGGAGACCGCTGCTCTACCAACTGAGCTATACCCCTATTTACATTTTATTTTTACGACTTTATTATTATAGCATAAAAGAATATATTTGTCAAGAGTTTTTTCAAAAAAAACAGAATCTTTTATCTATAGAATATTTTTATATCAATATGATATTTTTCGGATTTTAGATTTTTTATTTTATCTGTTTCAGGTACTTGCCTTTTTCAGTAAAATCTGCTATAATATATAGGTATTATTTTCAGAAAGAAGGTTTTCCGTTGGATAAATATAAAAAATTAGCGGCGAATACTCTGGTATTTGCTATCGGTTCGTTTGGCTCGAAGATACTCCTTCTGTTTCTTACCAGATTATATACACATCATATTCCTTCGGCAGATAACAGTACAAAATCTTTGCTAGAACAGACAGCTAATTTTATTATCCCGATTGTGACACTCTCTATTGCAGAGGCTGTGATCCGATATGGGCTTGACAGAGATTATGATAATAAAGAAGTATTCACTTCGGCTTGTATTGTAGAAACAGCAGGTATGATTATTCTGCTTCTGCTGTCACCGCTGCTCAATCTTCTGCCATATGCACACGGATATGTGATATTATTGCTTTTGTTTATTATTGCTTCTTCATTCCGGCAGCTGAGTTCTCAGTTTGTACGGGCAAGAGGAATGGTCAAGCTGTTTGCTCTGGATGGAATTCTGGCAACTCTGACACTGTTTATTTTCAATATTATTTTTATTTCTGTTCTGCATATGGGAGTAACCGGGTTTATGCTTTCCAGTATTATGACAGATTTCTGCTCCGGGTGTTTCCTCTGGATTGTGGCAAAACTCTGGAAGTTTTTTAATCTCAGGAAATTCAATCCGGAGATGATGAAAACTATGCTCCGGTTTTCTATTCCGATGATTCCGACAGCTGTTCTCTGGATTATTACCGGATTTTCTGACAGAATTTTCGTCAGATATATGACATCCGCACAAAGTCCGGATGTCGGTGATGTTGCCGCCGGTGTCTATGATGCTGCTTCTAAAGTTCCGAATCTGATTTCCATGGTCTCTACAATCTTTTTTCAGGCCTGGAATATGTCAGCAATTACAGAGAATAACAGCAAGGACAGAGGAAAATTTTATCAGAAAATTTTTTCGGCCTATCAGTCTGTGATGTTTCTGGGAGCAGCTTTTATGATTGCTCTGGTCAAGCCTTTATCGGCAATTCTGATTGACTCCAGTACTGACCCTGCCTATGCAAGAGCGTTTGAATTTACACCGGTTTTAATTATCGGCGTTCTGATGATGAGTCTCAATCAGTTCCTGAGCAGTATTTATACCGCAACACAAAAAACAACACACAGCTTCTGGACAAGCCTGATTGCTGCCTGTACAAATTTAATTCTTAATGTGATTCTGATTTATAAATGGGGTGTACAGGGAGCTGTTATTGCTACGTTTATGAGCTATTTTGTCTGCTATCTTGTCCGGATTGTCGATACCAGAAAATTAATTTATTTCAAAGTCAATCATCTGCATTTTACCAGCAATCTGATTGTTCTGTTCGTGATGAGCATCGGAGCAATTACAGAACCGTTTTTCCTGATTCCTATGCAGATCGGTTTTCTGATCTTTATGGTAATCTTCAATTTTTCTGCAATTATGCAGACAATCATGAAAATTCTCAAACGAGGCTGAGGTGATTTTTTTGACTGTAACAATTGCTTCCAGAGCAGAGGAGTTATTTCTCTCTCAGAAAGAAATGCAGATTTTAAGACAAAGAATTCTGTTTCTGATTCTGAATCTTTATCAACAGGGATACAGGGATTTTTATACCAATGGTGCATGGGGTGTGCCGCTCTGGTCTGCGGAACTTCTCTGCATACTAAAAAAATCTTATCCGGAGCTTTCTTTGCACCTGGTGCTTCCGCATGAACATCAGGCAGATCAATGGCTGATGCCTATGAAAAAACGCTATCAGAAAATCAAATTATTTGCCGATACGATACAGTATATTTCTGTATCCGGCGATCGTCATAGTTTTCAGAAAGCCGATCGGTTCATGATTGATCAAAGTGATTTGTTATTATTCTACGGAAAACAGGGGTTTTTAAACTATTCCCCTCAGTACTGCTCTACCGGAATTGAAATTTATGCGAAATCAAATTATACACCTATTCGGTATATCTGATAAAATTTCAGCCCTGAAACTATTTGTTTCAGGGCTTTATTTTTATATCAACAGCAATATTACAGAGTGATTCCGGATTATCTCAGTTTTGCTCCGCACGGATAAGCATCCTCTGCAAACTGTACCTGAACACTTCCGTCAGGGAGATCAGCCGCACAGATCATGCCGCAGCTTTCTACACCGCAGAGGGTAACCGGTTTCAGATTCGCTACGATAATCACTTTCTTTCCGATCAGAGATTCAGGAGTATACCACTGAGCAATGCCGGAAACTACCTGACGGCCGCCCATGCCGTCATCCAGCTGAAGCCGAAGCAGTTTCTTTGCTTTCTTGATTTTCTCCGCAGAAATCACTTTTGCAACACGCAGATCAACTTTAGCAAAATCATCAATACTGATTTCCTCGGCAAGCGGTGCAGGCTCATAAGCCGGTTTTTCTTCTTTCGGAAGATTTTTCCGGATAATTTCATTCAGCTCTTCGATTTCTTTTTCGACATCAATACGGGGGAATAAAATTTCACCTTTATGCACAGTGACATTCGCAGGCAGAACACCGAACTGATTTGCATTCTGATAGGTTACATCTTCGGCAGAAGCTCCGATCTGTTCCCAGATTTTCGGCATAGTCGAGGGCATAAACGGACTCAGCAGAGATGAAACAATTCTGATGCTTTCCAGCAGATTATATAATACACTCGCAAGACGAGCTTTCTTGCTCTCATCCTTTCCGAGAATCCAGGGAGTTGTTTCATCAATATATTTATTGGCTCTGTCCACAAGCTTGAAAATTTCAATCAGAGCATTCTTGAGCTGTGTTTCATCAAAATAATGATCGACTGCATCACGGACAGAAACAGCAAGATTTTTTAATTCTTCGTCAATATCTTCTGCTTCACGGGCTTCGGGAAGTGTACCCCCGAAATATTTATCAATCATAGCAACTGTACGGGAAACCAGATTCCCGAGACCGTTTGCCAGATCAGAATTCAGTCTGTTGATCATGATTTCATTCGAGAAATCGCTGTCTGCACCGAGTGCCATTTCTCTCATGATATGATAACGAATCGCATCTGCTCCGTAACGTTCTCCAAGTACGAACGGATCTACCACGTTTCCGAGCGATTTGCTCATTTTTTCGCCGTTGAAAGTAATCCATCCGTGAACAGCCAAATGCTTCGGCAGAGGCAAATCCAGAGCCATCAGCATAGCAGGCCAGATAATCGCATGAAATCTCATAATATCCTTGGCAACCATATGCACATCCGCAGGCCAGAATTTCTCAAAATCCTGATAAGCCTGATTGTCATAGCCTAAAGCAGTAATATAATTCGACAGGGCATCAATCCAGACATAAACAACATGCTTGGTATCAAACGTCACCGGAATGCCCCACTTGAAAGAAGTTCTCGAAACACAGAGATCTTCCAGACCGGGCTTGATGAAATTATTTACTAATTCTACTGCACGGGTGCGGGGCTGGAGATAATCTGTATTTAATAATAAATCCTGAATTCTGTCAGCAAACGGAGACATCTTGAAGAAATAAGCTTCTTCTTCGGCATCAATGACATCACGGCCGCATTCCGGGCACTTCCCGTCTTTCAGCTGCGATGCTGTCCAGAAGCTCTCACAGGGGGTACAGTATTTTCCGGTATACTTGCCTTTATAAATATGGCCTTTGTCATAGAGATCTTTGAAAATTTTCTGAACCGATTCCACATGATAATCATCCGTAGTACGGATATACCTGTCATAGCTGATATTCATGTAAGACCATAATTTCTTGAATATCTCTACAATCTGATCAACATACTCTTTCGGAGTAATACCGGCTTCAGCGGCTTTCTGTTCGATTTTGAGGCCATGTTCATCCGTACCGGTCAGAAACATTACTTCATGTCCCTGCATTCTTCTGTAGCGTGCGATCGTATCGCAGGCCGCTGTTGTGTAACAGTGGCCGATATGCGGATTTCCCGAAGGATAATAAATCGGAGTGGTAATATAGAATTTTGACATAATCAAAAAATTCTCCTTTCTTGGTTTAATTTTATTCTGTCACGGTAATGCCGCCGTCTGTCCAGCCGACAACACCGGATTTTACCCAGTCGGTTTCTGTATTATTCCAGACATGCGGCTTGTCGGCCAGAGAGTAGGATGCATATGTGATCGGAAACGTATCTCCGGCAGCAGTGTCTTCCGGAAGCTTGAAATTTAAAAGCACTAAATTTCCGGTTCTTTCGTTTGTATTTGCCGATGCCCATGCTGTCCAGAAAAAATGTTTTTCGTCATTGATCGAGCAGACAACATCAAAGCGGACATTATCATCAAATACATCAGAAGTAACAACACACCGGGAGTCATATTCTGCTCCCCATTCTGCATAATTGATTCCGGCATTCTGATCCAGTTCGATATAGACCGGGACGGTATAGTCAGCCGCTTTCAGATCTGCAAGGGAAATGCTGATACTGGGAATTGTAACATGAATATCTGCTGTGCCGTCAGTCCTGGTTTCATTATGGGGAACATTTTCCGGTGCACGGGTCACAAGGCCTTCTGTCGAGAGGGTGAAAGGCTGTGTTTCCGGCCGGGAAGATTCTCCGGAAGAATCTGTATTCTTTCCGCAGGCAGTACCAAACAGCAGACAGCCCGTCAGCAGCAGAAGTAAAGTCTGATTCAGAGATTTCATGAAAAGCACCTCACTTGTCGAATCTCATGGAAATATCAAAGCATTTTACAGAATGTGTCAGTGCTCCGAGGGAGATAATATCCACACCGGTTCCGGCAATTTCTGCAATATTCTCTTCCGTGACATTTCCGGAGGCTTCGAGCAGAGCTTTTCCGGCAGTAATTTCCACAGCTTTTGTCATATCCTCGCAGGACATGTTATCCAGCATGATGATTTCACAGCCGACTGCAAGGGCTTCCTGTAATTCTTCTAAATTTCTGACTTCTACTTCAATCTTAGTCATATGACCGATTTTTTCTCTCAGGGCATTGACCGCAGGAGTAATACCGCCATAGACATCAATATGATTATCTTTGAGCATAGCACCTTCAGAAAGATTATATCTGTGATTTTTGCCGCCCCCTACTGTGACAGCATATTTCTGTAATCTTCTCAGGCCGGGGAGTGTTTTTCTGGTATCGGTAATCTGGGCTTTTGTACCCTTGACTAATTCAACACAGTGATGCGTTGCCGTTGCAATACCGGACATATGCTGCAAAAGATTCAGGGCTGTCCGCTCGCCTTTGAGCAGCGTTCTGGAATTGCCTTTCATTGTTGCGATAATATCGCCTTTTTTTACCAGATCGCCGTCTTTCAGATTCGCTTTGAATTCGACATCACCGCCGACCAGCTCAAATACTCTTTCTGCTATCTCCAGACCGCAGACAACCCCTTCGGCTTTGGCGATATAATAAGCACTGCTGGTATGCTCTTCCGGCAGAAGATAATCTGTTGTCACATCGACATAATGAATATCTTCTTCGAGAGCAGTATTGATAATATGATCCACATAGCTTTGTAATAACTGCATGGGTTAAGCTCCTTTCTCTTCGATCAAGGCTTCATTCAGGATTAAGAAGGCAATTGTCGCAGTCGAGCGGGCTTCGACATAATCCTGATTCACAAGATAATTTCCGTCTTCGAGGTCATGCAGGATTTCGCAGACTTTGCTGAAATTCTCCTGAATTTTCTCGGCATTCGGAATTACGAAATAACTTTCCTGTAAGATATGCCGGAGCTGTGTCCGGATTCCGTGCGGAACAGGCTGGGAATCCACATGCGGATTAAATTCTGCTTCTTCAAAATTTTCCGGAACATGCGGCATTTTTCTGGCAATATCCTGAGCGGCATGACGGGAGAAAACCAAGGCTTCCAGCAGAGAATTGCTTGCAAGCCTGTTATTGCCGTGTACACCTGTATTCGAGCATTCTCCGCAGGCATAGAGATTCGGAACTTTGGTTCTCGAGGCCGGATTCACCTGAATACCGCCCATCAGATAATGCTGACACGGATAAATCGGGATTTTATCTTTCGTCATATCATAGCCCTGATCTAACAGATTATGATAAATCATCGGAAATCTGTTAATCACTTCTTCAGGATCTTTATGTGTAATATCCAGATAAAATTCATCCGAACCGGTTCTTCTGCTTTCGAGTACAATGGCATTCGAGACAACATCACGGGGAGCGAGTTCCAGTCTGTCGTCATACCGCTGCATGAACCTTTCATAATTGCAGTTGAGCAGATAAGCTCCCTCGCCTCTGACGGCTTCGGAGATTAAAAAGCATTCTCTGGTATGACGATTATTGAATGCTGTCGGATGGAACTGAATCAGGCTCAGACCACGAATCATAGCTCCCATGTTATAAGCAAACATAATGCCGTCACCGGTTGCAATGGCAGAATTGGTTGTAAATTCATACACTCTGCCGATGCCTCCCGTTGCCATAATAAAGAAATGACTGTGAACCGTTTCATAATTTCCGTCATGCAGAGTCAGAGCCGAAAAACCTGTCTTTGTTTTCTTCACATCACAAAGCAGTGTATCAGATTTCATTTCTACATTCGGCAGAGTCTGCACATAGGCACGGAGTTTATCAGCAATTTCTTTTCCCGTGGCATCTTTATGATGAAAAATTCTTCTCCGGCTGTGACCGCCTTCGAGCGTTCTGTGATAATCGCCGTCTTCTTTTTTATCGAAATCCACGCCGAGTTCAATAATTTTTCCGATATCCTGGGCGGCTTCTTCCACAAGCATATGCACGGTTTTATGATTATTCTGAAATCCTCCGGCAATATAGGTATCATTCTCATGCAGAGTCGTCTTATCTTCCGGAGAGTTGTAAACTCCGGCAATACCGCCCTGTGCAAGGGCTGTATTGCAGAGAGAAAGTTCCCGTTTTGTCAGAAGCAGAATTTTCGCAGTATCCGGCAGATTGATGGCGGCATATAATCCGGCTGCACCGCCTCCGGCAATGATCACATCATACTGATTTTGATTCATGAAATTCGCATCTCCTTAATTTTCAAAGCTGACGGGCTGAATCTGCCAGATTTCTTCGGCATATTCACGGATGGTTCTGTCAGAACTGAATTTTCCGGCATTGCAGATATTATGCCACTGTTTCCGGGCAAATGCCATCCGGTCAGACTGATAATCTTTCAGAGCCTTGATTTTCGTGTCACAATAATCCTGTAAATCAAGCATTAAATAATAATGATCAGGTTTATGCCAGCTTGCACCTTCGGTCAGAGCATCATAGAGTTCTTTGAAATCGCCGCTTCCGCCGTCGGAGAAAGTACCGTCCATGAGCGTCTGGACAACTTTCCGGAGCTTGTCATTTTCGGCAAGAATTTTCCGGCTGTCATAAGAATCAGCAATTTTCTCGATTTCTTCTACACGGGCACCGAAGATATAATTATTTTCTTCTCCGGCTTCCTGAACGATCTCAACATTGGCACCGTCATACGTGCCTAACGTTACAGCACCGTTGAGCATGAGCTTCATATTGCCTGTGCCGGAAGCTTCTGTACCGGCTGTAGAAATCTGTTCAGAAATATCCGCAGCAGCAACTAATTTTTCCGCATAGGAAACGTTGTATTCAGATACAAAGAAGACTTTGATTTTATCGGCAACTTCGGGATCATGATCAATCATCTCAGCGATCTCGTTGATATATTTAATAATCGCCTTTGCTCTGCGATAGCCCGGAGCGGATTTCGCACCGAAGATAAACGCAACCGGCGGCAGATCTTTTATGCTTCCGTCTTTGATGCCATAGTATAAATATAAAATAGAAAAGGCATTCAGAAGCTGACGCTTATATTCATGCAGTCTCTTGATCTGGATATCAAAGACTGTATTTTCAGAATTAAAGAATTTTTCACAGGATTCTGCATTTTCAAATCTGTCGGATTCTCTGAAATAAATATATTCTGCAAGCTGTTTTTTCTTATCCTGTTTGATCTTGATAAATCTCTGCATAACAGCATCATCATCAGCGAATTTATCCAACTCTTTGAGCAGATCAAGATTTTTAATCCAGTCTTCCGAGCCGAGCAGTTCCGTCAGCATAGCAGAAAGTTCCTGATTGCAGAGTGCAAGCCATCTTCTCTGTGTGATGCCGTTGGTCTTGTTCTGGAAACGCTCCGGGTAAAATTCATACCAGTCTTTCAGAGCCGTATCTTTCAGAATCTGTGTATGAATCTCTGCAACACCGTTGACATAGCTTCCCATGAAAATGGCCATGTGTGCCATATGAATCATATTATCCTGAATGATACGCATTTTATTGATCTGTTCTTTTTCTGCATTTTTCTGATAAAGTTCAGCGATCAGCATTTCATTCAGTCTGACAATAATCTGATAAATCTCCGGCAGTAAGTCCTGTACAAACGGAACATACCATTTTTCAAGAGCCTCTGCCATAATTG
Organism: Oscillospiraceae bacterium; assembly: GCA_017483465.1. Classification (GTDB taxonomy): domain Bacteria; phylum Bacillota; class Clostridia; order Oscillospirales; family Ruminococcaceae; genus UBA3855. Next base: position 23,161 of record JAFUWN010000113.1, on the reverse strand, counting down.
TATGATTTGTATATCTGAATACTTTCTTTGCAGTTTCAGCGGCTTTCTCAAATGACATGCCGTCTTTGGTCAGCAGTCGGATTAATTCCGGAATCGCCATGACAGGATGCGTATCATTCAGCTGTACAGTCATGACATCAGCAAGATTATCATAATTTCCATAATCTTCCAGATGTTTTTTCAGCAAGTCCTGCAAAGATGCGGAACTGAAGAAATATTCCTGCTGAAGTCTGAGTTTCTTTCCGGCTTCGGCATCATCATTCGGATAGAGACATCTTGAAATATTTTCGGCATAAATTTTCTCTGCACAGGCTTCCAGATAATTCTGATGATTGAATGTGTGAAAATCAAATTCTTTCAGCGGTTCGGCCTGCCATAATCTCAGCGTTCCGATGTTTTTCGTTCCGTAGCCGATCACAGGCATATCATAAGGCACAGCCCTGACAGTCTGATTATGATATTCTACCAGAACCGCATCTTCTTCACGGCGGACTGACCAGGCATCTCCGTATTTTGTCCAGTCATCGGCATCCTCGCACTGAAAACCGTCCTTGATTGTCTGCTTGAATAAGCCGTATTTATACCGGATTCCGTAACCGTCAAGCGGAAGATCAAGAGCGGCGGCACTGTCCAGGAAGCAGGCAGCTAATCTGCCGAGTCCGCCGTTTCCGAGTGCGGCATCTTCGATTTCTTCGAGTGTATTCAGAGAAGTACCCATTTCATTCAGAGCTTTTTCAACTTCGTCATAGACTCCCAGACAGAACAGATTATTATAAATCGCTCTGCCCATCAGGAATTCCATAGAAAGATAGCTTGCATGACGGGCATGTCTGTGAGCCTGCCGGCTGTCTTCCCAGTCTTCTGTCATGAGATTCATCAGCATTTCACCGATTGCATTATGCAGTTCCTGCGGAGAGGTTTCCGATGCAGGTTTTGTAAGAACCCCTTCCAGATATTTTTTGAATGTTTCGCTTGTATAATTCATCATGTTTCAGATACCTCCGTATTTAAATTATGATCAGTATTTTCTGTAGATTCTGTGCTTTCAGAAATCTTTTCTCTTCTCGTATATTTTCTTTTCTGTCTGGGCTGAGGTTCGGGCCTGAATGCTCTGCCGTAGGTTCTGTTGAGTTTTTTAATCTGTTTTGCCAGTTCCGGAGAAAAATCTTCTTCGGAAGTCCGGTACTGCCAGTTTCCGCCGAGTGTAGAGGGCGTATTCATACGGGCTGATTTTTCTTCATGCAGGAAATCCTGCATCTGTGCAACGGCCAGTTCTGCAATGCTCTGCCATGCACAGGCAACAAGGGCATCCGGAATATCGGATTTCTTGCTGACTCTGAGATATTTCTTGGCATATTTGATTGTTGATTTTTCAGAAGCTTCCAGCCAGCCTTTGAGAGTTTCGTTATCATGCGTACCGGTATAGACTACACAATGCGGACTCTGGAAATTGTGCGGCAGATGTTCGTTATCCGGATCGCTGTCAAAACCAAACTGCAGCACTTTCATTCCCGGATAATGCAGAGCTTTCAGCATTTTCCGGACAGCAGGAGTAATAAAGCCCAGATCTTCGGCAATGATCTTCAGCGAACCCAGTTCTTTTCCGGCAGTCTGGAATAATTTCTTGTTAGGCCCTTTTCTCCATCTGCCCTTGATGGCATTCGGACTGCCGTAAGGAATGGCATAATAGCTCTCAAATCCCCGGAAATGATCGATTCTGACAATATCATACAGAGCAGCGGCATGTTTTAATCTTGCCATCCACCATGCATAATTGGTTTTCTCATGATAACTCCAGTCATAGAGAGGATTCCCCCACAGCTGCCCTTCGACAGCGAACGGATCCGGCGGACAGCCGGCCACTTCGATCGGCTTTTTTTCCTGATCCAGATCAAACAGCTCCGGAGAAGCCCAGACTTCCGTACTGTCATAAGAAACATAGATCGGCATATCTCCGATAATTTCTACGTTATGCTGATTGGCATATTTTTTCAGAGCCGTCCACTGCTGTGAGAAGATAAACTGAATAAAACAGTATAATTCCATTTCATCTGCAAAATCTTTTTTTGCTTTTTCCAGAGCCGCTTCTTCACGCTGTGCAAGTTCCGGTTCCCATTCGTACCACGGAGCACCGTCATGAGCCGCTTTCAAGGCCATGAACAAGGCATATTCCGGAAGCCATTCTTTGTTATGATTCTTGAATGACCGGTAACCTCTTGCAGAACCGGCTTTGAATTTGACAAAGGCTCTTCTCAGTACAGTAATATTGCTTCTGTATAATAATTCATAGTCGATAGTTTCGGCATCTCTCTGCCATAACATTGAGGCATAGTCTTCATGTTCAAGCAGACCTTGTTCTTCGAGTTTTTCAAAATCAATAAAATACGGATTTCCGGCATAGACTGAAAAGCTCTGATAAGGCGAATCGCCGTAGCTTGTCGGTGAAAGAGGCAGAATCTGCCAGTAAGCTGTTTCACTTTCCTGAAGAAAATCTACAAAATCATAAGCCGCTTTTCCCATTCTGCCGATGCCGCAGCGTGACGGCAGACTGGAAATGTGCAGTAAAATACCGCTTTTTCGCATAATTCAAATTCTCCTTATTTTTTATAATAGCATATATTTTAATTATTCTGTACAAAGCAAAGCTCTGTCAGATAATTTTTGAACATATTTATTTCATGTACTTGTCAGTATGGACTGTAACAGCAAAATCATACCGATGTTCCGTATAAAAACAGTCTGTTCCGGGCAGATTAAAACTATCACAGGAAACAACCGGAACAGGAGGAATTTTTATGAAATCTGCAAGATATGCCGTCACATTCCTGATGGGGTATTTTCTTTACGCTCTGATTGAAATCTTTGCCCGGGGATATACACACTGGACGATGGCACTCACCGGCGGTGCAGTATTTACTACACTTTGTATTTTATTCCGTTATGCTCCGCCTATGCCGCCGCAGATGCTGTATTTTCTGGGAGCTGTTGTAATTACGTCCTATGAACTGGCGGTCGGCGTGATTGTAAATCTGCATCTGCACTGGGATGTATGGGATTACAGTACGCTTCCGCTGAACTATCACGGACAGATCTGTCTGGTACACAGTATATTCTGGTATTTCACAAGCATTCCGGCGAAATATCTTTATGACAGACTGGAGCCGGAATTTTTTTCAGACTAATTTATTATAGCATATTTTCCTGTATGATACAAGTATTTCTGCAATTTTTGTCAGAATCATCAATGTTTCTGTTCTTTAATTATGACTTTTTACAGAAATTTCAAACAAAATCTGTTGAAAAACGGGTTCCGCCGGAGCATGAAAAAGTTCTGGCGGATTCTTTTGTCTGTGATTGAAAAACATTGCTTGACTTGACAGAGAAAATATGCTAAAATAAGCATGATAAAATCAAGAAAGGCGGATATGTATGGAAAAAAACATTTCATTGGTATTATGCTGCTGAGTTTCTGCTTGCTGACGGGATGCGGTGCAGAATCTGAATTCGATACGGCAGAAAATACAGTTTCTGTTACAACACAGGAATCAGAAACAGAGTCTGAAACGCTTCCCGAAACGACAGAATCAGAAACAGAATCCGAAACGCTTCCTGAAACGACAGAATCAGAAACAGAGTCTGAAACGCTTCCTGAAACGACAGAATCAGAAACAGAGTCTGAAACTCTCCCCGAAACGACAGAAGCTGAAAAAGAAGTATACCCCGACTTTCCGGAAATTTTTCTCGTATCTCAGGATGGTTTTGTCAACTGGTATGGCTTCCATAATGATACACTGTTCGCTGATATGACAGGGGCAGTTTATCATGTCAATAACGCTCCGGATTATCATCGGGAAAATTTTTTTGATGTTATTCGTCTCTCTCAGCTGAGTATGGAGCCAATGATGCAGCTTGATGCGGAAACTGTTCAGAATTTCTGTACCCTTGGTGAAAGTATTGACCCTGAAACTGAATTCGACGGCGAACATGGTATGCTCGCAGATGCCGGAACGGTGAATGTTTTATTCTGTCATCCCGAAACAAATGAAATGACAACATGCTACTGGGAGGGAAGCGGGTCTTCTCATCAACGCATAGATGATGCCGCACAGGAATTTATGAATCTGTATCATGAAACCATTCAGATGACTCCGGAGGCTTCTTCTGAGTTCTGTACGATTTATACTCCGCTGGATAAGCCCATCCTGAGCATTCAGGCAGAAAGCGAAATCTCCGGAAACTATTTCATCAAAGATGAAGAAGAACTCAAACAGTTCGCAGAAAAATGTAATGTCCCGCTGGATGATATTTTAATTTATAGCAAAGATTTCATGAATAGTTCCGAAGAGTATGTTTATTTTGTCGAACTCAATGCCTCCCGGGCAATCGGTATGCTGTATTTTGCAGATGAGTCCGTTAAAGAATGGGAATTCCTGCATACACAGAAAAAATCATCAGATTATTGTAATATTATCGCCTGTTCAACAGGGGATGCAAGATTTGAAGTACGGGAAAAAATGATACAGGAAGTGCAGACCTCTCCCGACGGTACGGAATGGAAACATATTTCTGATTGATATTTTTGTATAAATATCGAAATTTATAGTTGACAAAATATTGTTTTTAGTGTAAAATAATCTTGTATGATTTATCATGAAATCGTGAGATAATTTACAAAAAGGAGTTAATTTTTTATGTCAGAATACAGAATCTATAATCCTGAAATGGAATGTATGTCCTCCGAACAGAAAAAACAGCTGCAGAGCGAACGTCTCCGCCAAACCGTACAGCATGTCTATGATAACGTAACACTCTACCGTGAACGCATGGATGCAAAAGGTGTCTCTCCGGAAGATATTCATTCTGTTGATGACCTCAAGCTTCTGCCGTTTACGGAAAAAACAGATTTAAGAGATACTTTCCCGTTCGGACTGTTTGCTGTTCCGAAAGAACAGATCGTCAGAATCCAGGGTTCTTCCGGTACAACAGGAAAGCCGATTGTATCAGGCTATACAGAAAAAGACGTACAGATCTGGACGGAAATGGTCGCCCGTGCGATGGCCGGAATCGGTGCGGATGAAAAAGATATTATTCAGGTTTGCTATGGCTATGGCTTGTTTACCGGCGGTCTGGGGGCACATCAGGGTGCAACCGAAGTCGGTGCAATGGTTATTCCCATGTCAAGCGGCAATACACAGCGGCAGATTATGATGATGCAGGAACTCGGCAGTACAATCCTGTGCTGTACGCCCTCTTATGCGGCTTATTTAGGTGAATCTATCCGTGATGCCGGTCTTGTTCCGGGAAAAGATATCAAGCTCCGTGCCGGACTGTTCGGTGCTGAACCGTGGACAGAGGCTATGAGACTGCATATTGAAGAACTGCTCGGCATTGATGCCCGTGATATTTACGGTCTGACCGAAATTGCAGGGCCTGGCGTTGCATTCGAGTGCGAAGCCAAAAACGGTGCACATATCAATGAAGATCATGTGATTGCGGAAATTATTGACCCTGTTACAGAAGAACAGCTTCCCTACGGAACCCCCGGAGAACTGGTATTTACAACAATTACTAAAGAGGGTATGCCGATGCTCCGTTACAGAACACATGATATCTGCACACTCTACAATGAAAAATGCAGCTGCGGCAGAACCACTGTCAGAATGGGACGTATTACAGGCAGAACTGATGATATGATTATTGTCCGTGGCGTAAATGTTTTCCCGTCTCAGATCGAGACAGTTTTAGTCAAAACTCCCGGAGTCGCTCCGCATTATCAGCTTGTTGTGGACAGAGTGAATAATTCTGATACGCTGGAAGTCAAAGTCGAAATGACAGAAGAAATTTTTGCTCAGACTGACAGCCTCGGTGAAATGCAGAGACTGCAGAAATATATTACTGATCAGATCAAGTCGGTAGTCGGTATCATGACAAAAGTAACAATTACTGCTCCAAAGTCTCTGCCTCGTTCCGAAGGCAAGGCAAAGCGTGTGATTGATAACAGAAAATTATAACCTCAGAAGGCGGCAGTTATGAATACAGAAAACCTGAAAGAAAATTTTCAAAAAGCCAAAAGGCATATCAAAAACGGAGATTATAACGCAGCTGCCAATCAGATGCGGCGGATTGCCGAACATCTGGCAATGTTCTATACTGAAAAATATGGGCTTACAAATGAAGTGAGTAAAATACTGAACGAAAAAAAGGTGAAAACTTCTTTTCTGGCTCAGACACAGGCTTTGAGAAAAAAAGTATATTTCAAAGAAGGCGGTTTCAAACGGGATGTGCTTGTTTTTCTGGAATTAAGCATGAAAGTCGGAAATCCCGGTTCTCACGGAAATTATGACCTGTCAGAAATCGAAGACTATAAAGTCAGATTTCTTGCGTATTTCTATGAAGCTTATATCAAAAGCACTTTTGAAAAAGAATATGCCGATAAATTCAACCAGACATCCCGGCTTGTGGATGTAACAAAAAAATTCAACGGAAAAACAATCAGTATTTTTTCCTGTATCAGCAAGCTGTTCGCAAGTGCTTATGATAATCTTGACGGTAAACCTGTTTTCTGTAATATCGAAGAACAAAGAGCCTGGGAATCTTTTTTCGTGCAGGTCAATGCAGACGGCTGGGCAACGCTTCGGGCTAATACAGAAAGCCGGCTGTATCTTATGGCCGATCTTGATGAAAATCATGACAATGCCCCTGTCAAAGCCAATTCTGTAAACAGACAACAGTGGGAAATGTTTAAAATTTATCAGACAGGGGATTTCTATTGCATAGAATCTCAGGGCAATCATAAATTTCTTTCCTGTCTGGGAAATCGTGAACCGGATTATCCTCTGTATGCCTGCTGTGACAGAAATAAAGTGGATTACTGGGAAAAATTTGAAATCAATATCCTCTGACTTTGCAGTCAACAGAAAGGGTTTGTGCTATGGATGAGAAAAAATCAAAAAGCAGTGAGTATTTAACTTCTATCGGTGCATTGGGAATTTCGCTTGCGACTGTGATCAGCTATACCAACTGGCATTCTATTCCGTGGGCAATCCTGCATGGCTTGCTTAACTGGATTTATGTAATTTATTATGCAATAAGATATTAAATACAGAAAGGAGCAGAATCATGGGAATCATCAAAGCTGCTGCCGATGCAGTCGGCGGCTCTCTCTCCGGTCAGTGGCTGGATTATATCGTATCTGACAGAATGGATAATAATATTCTGATGGCAAGAGGTGTCAGAGTCATCAAAGGCAAGAACGGCAATGAATATTCCCGTGTGCAGACCATTTCAAACGGCTCGAAAATCAAGATTGCTCCGAATCAGCTTATGATTCTCTGTGACGGCGGTCAGATTGTGGATTACTGTGCCACAGAAGGCTATTATGAAGTCTGGCTGTCGTCTGCTCCCTCGATGTTCAACGGCGAGCTTAGTGCCGCTGTGAAAGAGACCTTCCAGAGAATCAAGTACGGCGGGCAGCCCTCGGCAAGCCAGGATGTGTATTTTATTAATTTACAGGAAATCAAAGGCCTTAAATTCGGTACCAGAAATCCGCTCCAGTATTTTGATAATTTCTATAATGCAGAACTGTTTGTCAGATGTCACGGAACATATTCCATCAGGATTACAGATCCGCTCAGATTTTTTGAAGAAGTTGTTCCCAGAACCGCTGATTATGTCTCGACTCAGGTCTTGTCTGACCAGTGTCTGGAAGAATTTCTGATGGCCCTGCAGGGGGCTGTCAGCAATATGTCACAGGACGGCGAGAGAATTTCTAATCTGGGGGCAAGAAATCTGGATATTGTCAGATATCTGAATACACAGCTGGACACTGTCTGGAAAGAACAGAGAGGTATTGAGCTGGTTTCTGTCGGAATCGGCAATATCAGCTATGACGACCAGAGCAGGGAATTAATCAATCTCCGGAGCAGAAATGCCATGATGCAGCAGACGGTTCAGGAAAAATCTGCCGTGAATTTACAGAAAAACTGGGTATGTCAGTGCGGTTCTGAAAATTACGGAAAATTCTGTGCTGTCTGCGGCAGAAAAAAACCGGCTCCCCGGGACTGCTGGGTATGTGCCTGCGGTCAGACCAATACCAGCAACTTTTGCAGCGGATGCGGAAAAAAACGTCCTTAGTCTGCTCGTGATGATATTAATTAATTAAGCAATAAAAGGAGTACAGCTTATGAGTTCTGATTCTCAGAATATGGCAAGCATTCAGTATAAATGCCCGAACTGTAATGCAGATCTGCGGTTCAATCCTAATAAGCAGGGCTTTTCCTGTGAATTCTGTGACAGTTTCTTTACGATCGAAGAATGCAAGGCCGCTAATGAACAGATGCAGAATGAAGCACAGGCGGCTGCACCTGCTTTGGATGAGTTCGCTGAAAGCAATCAGCTTTATATCTGTCAGAGCTGCGGTGCGGAATTGATTACAGATCTGAATACGACTGCAACAGAATGTGTTTACTGTCATAATCCTGTCGTGCTGAAAGGCAGATTATCCGGTGAATACCGGCCGTCTAAAGTCATTCCGTTTAAGATTTCCCGTCAGCAGGCTGTGGATATTTTTAAAAACTGGTGCGGTAACCGGAAATTTCTGCCGAAAGATTTTCTTTCTGACAGTCAGCTTCTGCATCTGCACGGCGTTTATGTGCCGTTCTGGGTGGCAGACTGCCATATCCGGGGCAGAATGAATGCAGAATGCCATAAAATCCGGCACTGGTCGTCCGGTGATTATCATTATACGGAAGTCAAGGAATATGAAGTCATTCGTAATGCAGAACTGGATTTCATCGGCATTCCCGCAGACGGAGAATCCAAAGTTCCGGATGATCTCATGGAAGCCATAGAACCGTTTGACTATCGGGAGGAAAAGCCTTTTGAAATGGCTTATTTAAGCGGCTTTATGTCAGATAAATATGATGTGAACAAATCACAGGTGTTTCCTCGTGTCCGGAACCGGGCTGTGAACGGCAGTGATCAGATGCTCCGGTCGTCTATGACGGGCTATGATTCTGTCAGAGTACTCCAGTCAGATATGAATGTGCTTCAGACCAAATGGCAGTATATGCTTCTTCCGGTGTGGTTCATGTCTTATCAGTATCAGGGAAAGCAGTATGATTTTGCCATCAACGGGCAGACAGGAAAACAGGCCGGCACACCGCCGCTTGATAACGGAAAAGTGTCACGGCTCTGTATGATAATTACTCTGGCAGGAATTGTGCTCGGTGTATTGGGAGGGCTGCTGTCTTGAAAAAATATCTGATTTGTCTGATGACAACTTTGCTGATGATTCTGGCCTGCTCCGGAATATCGGCTTCTGCTGCCGGATTGCAGCTTTTCGATGAGGGAAATTATCTCAGTACAGATGATTTTGTCACCGCTGCGGAACATCTTCAGGAAGCGGCCGACAATGTCAATATGAATGTTGTTGTAATTCTGGGGAAAGATGCCCGGTCTGAAATTACGATCGAAAGTATGGCGGATTCTACTTATGACCGGCTTTACGGAAATAAAACAGATGGTATTTGTCTCTATATTGATCTGAGCGGTGTGACTCATCCGTATGATTATATCTCTACTTCCGGTATGGCACAGTTTTATTATACAAACAGTTCTGAAAGCAACCGTGTGGAGCAGATTCATTATGCAATTGATAAATATCTCTATCCTGTCGGAAGAGAAGATGTTCCGGGAGCTTTGCAGGCTTTTGCCGATCAGCTCGAAAATTATTATGAAATCGGTATTCCTGACCGGTACTGGATCTATGATGATGTATATCATGAATATTATCATATAGAAAACGGAGAGATTATTACAACATCTTACAAGCCTTATCTTAATACGGGGAACCTGATATTCGGCGGCATTCTGGGACTGATTCTGGGGTTGATTGTTTCGGCGATCGTAAAGGCTTCCATCAAGGCGAAATATAAATTTATCTATGAACTTTCTCCGACAAATTATCTGAATAAGAAAACTGTCCGGTATACCGAACAGTCTGACAGATTTATCCGGGAACGCACCACAAAAACACATGTTTCGAGCAGTTCCGGAAGCAGATCCAGCGGCGGACACCATTCTTCCGGCGGACATTCTCACGGAGGTCACGGCGGCGGCGGCCATCACAGATAAAAATAACAGGGGACAGCAGAGGCTGTCTCCTGTTTTTTCAATGCCCTTTCGGGATTCTGTCCATCTGGTCTTTCTCGGTTTTGAGATCGGCATATAATAAATCAAGAAAAGTGATCAGCAGAGGAATCAGAGCAAACCAGACTCCCTTCCCGGAAAATCTGTGACAGGCAATCGCAGAAGTAATGCCTCCGGCGACAAATAATGCCAGCATTCCTGCATGAAAACCCATTCTCTTGATATGCTCTATATCTTTATGGCGGATGCCTTTGGTAAAGAAAACACCTACCTGCCGGATGTGATTCGTGCAGAATGTCGTTGCCATCGGGATGCCGTCCGCCTGCCGGAATGTATTATACTGCATCGAGCAGATGAAATTCACAGCAATCTGAGAAATCTGAAAAGGAGCACTGTCCGGAATAAAGCCCAGTATCAGGACGACAAGCATTTCAATCAGAATCAGAAGCGTATCCCACCGGATGAGATGAAATTTTTTGATTTTCTCCGCTGCGGTTTCTGATACAACTGCTCCCAGAAAATAGGCAGTAATCGGAATACACAGATATTTGGCCTGTGCCCAGTCGCCTGAGCCGATTGCCATCGCTAACAAGACAAAATTAGCCGTCTGTGCGTTGCAGAAAATACCGCCTCTGACAGAATAGGTATAGCCGCCGAAAAAACCCCCGACATACATCAGAAAGGCCAGTGTCCACCAGCGTTCGCATTCCAGAAATTTTTTTTGTGTGGTCTGAGTCATGATGATACCGCTTACTGAATATGATACATGATTCTGATATATTTCAGAACCCTGTTCCAGCTGTATTTGCTCTCCGGAGTGGCATCACGGAGTGCTGTATAAATATGAAACATCTCCGGCTGCATTTCGCACAGCACAGGAATGTTCTGTTTCCGAAGCTTATCGACAATCGTGAGTGTATCATCAAGCAGCATTTCATCTCCGCCGACTGTGAACATCATGGGCGGGAAATTATGATATTCTCCGTAGACAGGAGAAATATACGGGTCGGTTCTGTCCGCATCACCGATAAAACAGTAAATGTCACTGGCAAGCAGCTGCTGTTTTTTTCTCTGGTTCATGACAGGATGTTTCAGATCGCCGAATTCAATATCTTTTCCGTAATTGAAATAGAATGTCCCGGAATTTCCTGTCATATCTGCCCATGCTGAAATACAGAATGCTCCCAGCGGAAGCGGTTCGCCGTCATCACGGAGTTTCAGCATCATGGCAAGCAGGAGATTCGCTCCGGCAGAATCTCCGCCAAGAATGATATTTTCCGGACGATAGCCCTGACGTTTTGTTAGATCGTGCCACAGATCGAGAGCTTCACTGAGCTGTGTCGGGTACTGATACTCCGGAGCAGTATGATAATCTAAATAAACTGTTTCCGGCTGACCTGCCTGATAATAGAAATCTTCGGCAAAATCCCTGTAAAATCCAAACAGGCCGCCGATATACGCACCGCCGTGAAAATAGAGAATCAATCTGCCGTTGGGTTCCGTATCGGTTTTGTGCAGATGTTCGTATCTTGTGCCGGCAGGTGTTTTTTCACGAATTCTTGTGAATCCGTCCGGATAATCGTCATTGACCAGCTTTCCGGAAATTTTTTTGATTTTTCCAACAACATCCGGAGTATAATAAATATTGAAATTATTCAGCTTATGCATCACATATCTGCTGATTCCGCCCTTGAAAGAAGGCATGTTCCTCACCTCGTGATTATAATAATAGCATATATATTATAGCACAGGAGATAATTTTTTTCAAGTGTTATTCATAAATTCTGCCGTTGGTGAATACTGCCGAAAGCAGACTGACATTTTCAAAGGCTTTCAGGCCGTCTGTCCGGTTGCTGAAATATAATTTCTGAATTTTTTCAGGAGTCAGATACGTATCAATCTGAAAGCCCAGCTGATATAAGGCTCTGGAAACTTCATTATAGGCAAAGCCTCCCTGCATTTTTTCTCCCAGATTTTCAGTCATGATTTCAAGTTCTCCTGCCCGCCCTGTGAACTGATTTTTGATCGGATAATCAAAGACAAGCACACTGTCCAGAGACGAAAGCTCTGCAATCTGGCTGAGGGTATGCGTAAACACAGGCAAAGTCAGATAATAGGATACACCTAAGATACTGAAAAAAGTTTTCTTATTCGGATCAAATCCGGAAGCCGGCAGTTTATCGGTCATCCGTTCGGATTCAAAATCGACCGAAACAAAATGGACATTTTCAGGGATATTCCATTCCAGTTTTTCGATACGCTCCAGTTTATAACGCTGTGTATCGGGATGATCAATCTCAAATACTTCAATATCCGGATTTTCGTTTCTGAAAGAAAACGTATCTGCACCCGCACCGCAGATGACATACTGAATTTTCTGACCCTGTGCGAATTTCTGTAATCTCTGTTCCGTGAAAGGCATTCTTGAAAGAGGTATCGGGGAGAAATACTGATTGACAAAATCTGCAATCTCTTCACCGCCGGTGAATTCTTCACGGATGAATTCTTCCAGCATTTTATAAGTCTCACGGCCCATGAGATCATAGGCAAGATAATCATCAAAAATCTTGTTTCTGGCATGATTGGAGTGCCATGCTCTGGCAAAGGCACATAATTTCGCAGTTGTACTTTCCTGATGTGTAATCATAATAAATTCTCCTTATCATAATCATAAATAACTTAAAAAAGGCATACAAAAAGCGGAACAGGCAGAAACCTGCCTGTTCCGCAATAAGTCACAAAAAAAGCCCTTCAATCAGGGCAGAAAGAAACTTATTACAAAACCGCCGTTCTTCTGCCGATGTCTGCAATTTTACCACAACAGCAGGGACAACAAATCAAATGTTTCATCATGGAAGAACAGCTCCTTTCGTAATTTTCTAATATAATTATAACATATTTTTTCTATACTGTCCAATACAAAAAATCTATAGCAAACATAGTAAACAGATCAGAATAATAGATAATTAAAATAAAAGTTTGTCACGGAAACAAGCATTTTTGCATGTAATAATCATAAGAAGCTGTCGATTCTGCATAATTTATATTCTTTAAAATATTGTTTTTTCAGAGCATTTATCAATATTACAGAATTCTGCTTGACAGACAGCATGAAAATATAGTATGATATTTCTATAGAGAGTTAGCAATTGCTAACTAAAATATATTTTATCACAAGGAGTGGTTTTTATGATAGAAATCAGTAAAGGGATTCTGCTTCCCTTTTTAGGTACGTCACTGGGTTCGGCCTGTGTGTTTTTGATGAAAAATCAGTTCAGTATAAAATTAAAGCAGATTCTGACCGGCTTTGCCGCCGGAATCATGACCGCCGCAAGTGTCTGGAGTCTGCTGATTCCGGCTCTGGAACAGTCTTCTGTACAGCTCGGCAGACTGGCCTTTCTTCCGGCCGCCGGAGGTTTTCTGCTTGGAATCGGATTTTTATTGCTGTTAGATCAGATACTGCCTTTGGAAAATCTGAACCCTGACAGTCGCTCTAATACTATGATGATGCTTGCTGTTACTCTGCATAACATTCCGGAGGGCATGGCGGTCGGCGTTGTCTATGCAGGACTGCTCTACGGCGGAGCGGAAATTACTCCGGCCGCTGCAATGGTCTTGGCCTTGGGCATTGCAATCCAGAATTTTCCGGAAGGAGCCATTATTTCTATGCCGCTCAAAGCCGATGGCATGAAAAAAACAAAATCTTTCTGGATGGGTGTCCTCTCCGGAGCGGTAGAGCCTGCCGCCGCAGTACTGACAATCTTTGCCGCTGGTCTTGTGATTCCCGTGATGCCGGCATTATTGAGTTTCGCTGCCGGTGCTATGATCTATGTAGTAATCAAAGAATTGATTCCGGAAATGTCCGATGAAAATAATTCCAATACTGGTGTACTGAGTTTTTCCGGAGGCTTCGCCGTGATGATGATTCTTGATGTTGCTCTCGGGTGATATTCTATAGCAGTCTCTGAAAAGAGACTGTTATTTTTTAAAAAATTTTTGAAAAAATACTTGACAAACAGGAAATACTATGTTATAATAAAACTATCATAAAGATTGAACTCAATTTAATTTGATAAAATTTAATTTCAGGAGACTTTACTATGGCAAGTACAAATTCTAATTTTGATTATGATGTGATTTTTATCGGCAGCGGACATGCCTGCAATCATGCGGCTGTTACACTCGCACTCGCCGGAAAGAAAGTCGCTTTCGTGGAAAAAGACCTGATCGCCGGAACATGTACAAATTATGGCTGTGATGCGAAAATCGTTCTGGATGCTCCGTTTGAATATCTCGATGGCTTGCAGAATTATCAGAATCTTGCCGTGCAGACTTCGCCTGCTGTCAGCTGGACTCCTCTGATGCAGTATAAAAAACAGCTGATCGGTGCATTTCCGGTGATCCTGACAGATGCTTTCTCAAAGCTGGGTATTCAGATCCTGAACGGTCACGGAAAAATTACAGATAAAAATACAGTTCAGGTGGAAGATAAAAATTATACAGCAGAATATATTGTCATCGGCACAGGGGCAAGAAATGCCGTTCCGGATATCGCCGGAAAAGAATATCTGCATGACAGCCGTGATTTTCTTGATTTAGACATCATGCCTGACAGAATTGTCTTTATCGGTGCCGGAATTATCTCAATGGAATTTGCTTCGATCGCTCTGAAATTGGGCAAGCAGGTGACAATTATTGAATTCTCCGATAAGGCTCTTGCTGCCTATCCGCAGGAGTATGTCAAGAAACTTACTGCTAAAATGCACAAAGAAGGTGCGGAATTTATTTTCAGTGATGCGGTTTCCGAAGTACAGAAAACAGAAAACGGCTATCTCGTCAGAACAAAGAACGGCACGGAAACAGAATGTGATTATGTTCTGAATGCAGTCGGCAGAATCCCGAATATCGAAAATCTTGGTCTGGAAGAACTTGGCATTCAGGCTGACAGAAAAGGTATTGTGACAGATGATCATCTCCGGACAGCTGTGCCGAATATCTTCGCAAGCGGTGACGTGCTGAATAAAACTGTTCCGAAACTCACTCCCACAGCAGCTTTTGAATCAGATTATATTGCTGAACAGATTCTCGGCTTGTCAGATGCTCCGATTGTATATCCGTCTGTACCGAATTTAGTATTCACACTCCCCAGAATTGCTCAGACAGGCATTACGGTCGAAGAAGCACAGGCTCATCCGGATTTGTATCAGGTGCATTCTGTTCCATACGGCACACAGCAGTTATGGTTAGCCCGCAACGAATCTGATATTGATATTACTTTTATTATCGCCAAAGACGGCACTCTGAAAGGTGCGGCAATCTATGGCAGTGATGCAGGAGTCTGGATTGATATGCTGACTTTGATTATCAATCAGAATATCAATGGCTTTGCACTCAAAAAAATGATCTTCTCTTTCCCGACATCAACTTACGGTTTATTATCTGTTCTGATTCCTCTGATGATTGCTCCGCTTCTGCCGCCGCCTCCGCAGAATGCAGGATAATCAGATATAACAGAACTATAATATCAGAAAAACGGCTGAGCATATCACTCAGCCGTTCTGGTATTTTTTCAGAAAATCAGAATAATTCTGATGCAGTAATTTAGATAACAAATTTTCAGAGTATTTGAAATCAATCAGCGTTTCAAGTTCTTTTTTGGGGCTCCACATCGGGAAATCGCTTCCGAAAAAGAATTGACTCTCACCGAATTTCCGGATAAATTTCATTAATAATTCGCCGTCAATAAACTGGAGCGTACTGGAAATATCGAAAAATAAATTTTCAGAAGGTTTCAGAACTTCAAGAGCCTCATTCCAGTGGGAATATCCGCCCATATGAGCGGCAATTGCTGTCAGACCGGGCATATCTTCAAGAAGATGTGCTAATCTTCGTGGATGAGAATAATCTAATTTTTTATCTCCCATATGAAATAATACAGGAAGATTCAGATTTTTTGCTGTCTGATATACCGGATAAAAATTTTTTTCGTCAATATTGAACTGCTGAAAATCAGAATGCACTTTCAGACCAATCAGATTTTTGGCTTTAAATCCGGAGAGAATCTCTTCATAATCCGGATTGTCCGGATGAATCGTTCCAAATCCGACAAAAGCTGAATCTTCCTGAACAGTATCGGAAATAAATTGATTAATACTCTGTGTCTGTTTCGGAACAACTGCCGGAGAACAGATTAACTGTCTGATAATTTTATAATTCTGACCATGAATTTGAATCAGCTGATTACGTTCAGATTTCAGATGACTGACTGTTCCGGAAGTATACATCGGAAGATCATAGAAATCCCTGACAGAATCTTTTGATTTTTCAGCAATCTTATCCGGAAAAATATGGCAGTGTGCATCTGTCACAGGAATAAAATCAGCCATGATACGGCATCTTCTTTCTGATGTCATTCAGACGGTTCAGAGCTTCGTTCAGAGTTTCTTCTTTCTTCGCAAAATGGAAGCGGATATATCTGTTTTCAGGTTCTTTGAAGAAACTCGAACCCGGAACCGCTCCGACTCCTACAAGACGAGCTAAATCTTCACAGAATTTCAGATCATCTTCATAGCCGAATTCTGAAATATCCAGAAGAATATAATAAGCACCTTCGGGAACTGTATGAGAAATTTTGAGCGTATCCAGACCATTCAGGAATAAATCACGTTTCTCTGTATATTTTTTCTGGAGATCAAGATAATAATCATCACCGAAATTCAGACCGGTGACAGCGGCTTCCTGTAACGGAGCGGCTGCTCCGACTGTTAAGAAATCATGTACTTTCTTGACAGTATCAATAATTTCCGGAGAAGCAATCACATAGCCTAAACGCCAGCCGGTAATAGAATATGTTTTTGACAGCGAACTGCATACGATCGTTCTGTCTTTCATATCGGGCAGAGTCGAGAAATAAACATGTTCATGCGGCTTGTATAAAATATGTTCATAGACTTCATCAGTAATCACGAACGTATCGTATTTTTTTGCCAGATCAGCAATGATTAACAATTCCTCACGAGTGAAAACTTTTCCGCACGGATTGGACGGATTACAGAGAATAATTGCTTTCGGATTCTGTTTGAACGCATTTTCAAGAACATCCGGATCAAATTTGAACTCCGGCGGAATCAGAGGCACATAAATCGGTTCGGCATTGGATAAGATCGTATCAGCACCATAGTTTTCATAGAACGGCGAGAAGACAATGACTTTATCTCCCGGATTTGTCACACTGAGCATTGCTGCCATCATAGCTTCGGTACTGCCGCAGGTGACGACAATTTCACCGTTCGGATCAATTTTCTGACCGGAGAAATGCTCATATTTTTTTGCTAACGCTTCACGGAAATTCTGTGCTCCCCATGTAATCGAATACTGATGGAAATCCTCTTTTGTGACTTCGGCAAGACGGGTTAAAATTTCCTTCGGCGGGTCGAAATCCGGAAAGCCCTGTGATAAATTGACAGCTCCGTATTGATTGGAAATTCTTGTCATTCTTCTGATGACAGAATCTGTAAATCCTGCTGTTCTCTGTGATAAACCTGGCATGATACATAACCTCTTTCTATCATAAAATCAATTCCAGTGAGATCTGATAAATTCCCATTTTTTATCTCTGGATTCTGTAATTATTTTAATATCTTCGTCAGTCAAATGCTTGAATCTGGCTTGTTTTCTGAGATATTCCTCAACGCTTGTGAAATTTTTCGGGTCACGGCTGATCTTGAATTCATGATTTTCATATTCAGCAAGATACCACAGACCGCAGTCTACAATTTCACGGGCGGCATCGATCGTATCACTGACTGGAATGCCCCATCCTGTCGGACAGGGGGCAATCACATGAATATATTTTGTTCCCTGAATTTTAGAAGCTTTTTCGATCTTATTCAGAAAATCATTTATATAGCCGACAGTTGCCGTGGCTGCATAGGGAATATCATGAGCGGCAACAATCTCGAACATATTCTTCTTAGGCCGGATATTGCCGTGAATATTCTGTCCGGCCGGAGTCGTTGTTGTTTTCGCTCCGAACGGAGTCAGACCGGATTTCTGAATTCCGGTATTCATATAAGCTTCGTTATCATAGCAGATATAAATAATATTATCATTTCTGTCGATCGCACCGGAAAGAGCCTGAATGCCGATATCTGCCGTACCGCCGTCGCCTGCGAATCCGACAGCTGTGAAATCTTTGATACCTCTCCGGCGGAATCCGGCTTCGATACCGGTCAGCATAGAGGCAGTTCCGGCAAATGTCGAGATAATCGCATTATTCGCAAAGCATAACTGCGGAAAATTAAAACCGACTGCGGACATACATCCGGCCGGAAGAACTGCAACGGCATTTTTGCCCAGTACTTTCAGAGCATTCCGGACAGCCAGGCTTCCGCCGCATCCGGCACAGGCTTTATGACCGTAGAAATATTCGTTCTGATCTAAAGTTTTAGCTGATACGCTCATGTATTTTCACCTTCTTCAATGCCGATAAAGTTGACCCGGTTTGCTGTACCGGACTGGATTTTTTCAAAAATAGCAATAATATCCTGATGGGAAATATTTCTTCCGCCCAGACCGCCGATAAAATCATAAACCGGAGCAGTGATATTTTTTCCTTGCAGAGCCGAACAGATATTTGTAAAAACAGTTCCCTCATTGCCGAAAGAAATATCTTTTTCAAGAACAGCTAAAGCTTTTGCATTCTGAACCGCTTCTGCAAGAGCTTCTGTCGGGAACGGCCGCATATACCGGATTCTGACAACTCCGACCCTGATTCCGTTCTGACGGAGAGAATCGGCAATTTCTCTGCACAGTCCGGCGATACTGCCGAGCGTGATCAGAATATAATCTGCGTCTTCGGTTTTATACTGATCAAGCAGACCGGTATATTTTCTGCCGAAAATTTCAGCAAATTTCTGTTCTGCTTCTTCGATCACCGGAATCGCACGGAGCATAGCGGCATGTTCTTTATATTTAAAAATATAATTCGTGTCAGGGCCTGCGGAAAAGGCCATATTTTTCGGATTGTCCAAATCCAGCTTATTTTCTGTTTCATAGGGCGGCAGAAATTTTTTAGCCTGTTCCGGAGCCGGAACATCTACTTGTTCATAAGTATGCGTTAAGATAAAGCCGTCAAGATTCACCATGAACGGAGTCGAAACGCTTTTATGCTCTGCGATATAATAACTCATCAGAGCCAGATCAAGACTTTCCTGAGCATTTTCGGCATAAGCCTGAATCCATCCGGAATCCAGCTGAGAAAGACTGTCTCTCTGATCGCCGTAGATATTCCAGGGCAGAGCTGTCGATCTGTTTGCATTCATCATAACAATCGGGAATCTGCCGCCGGAGGCATAATAAAGACATTCTGCCATATATAACAGACCCTGTGAGGAAGTGGCTGTAAAGGCTCTGACACCTGCGGCACTTGCACCCATTGCACAGGATAATGCTGAATGTTCGGATTCTACATGAATAAACTCGGCATCTAAACTGCCGTCCTCGACCATTTCGGAAAGCTTTTCCACTACGATCGTCTGCGGAGTAATCGGATAAGCCGAAATGACATCGGGACAGGCCAATCTGATACCTTCAGCAAATGCTTCATCACCGGATAAGAATTTTTCTGCCATTATCTTTCACTCTCCATCTGAATTGCATGGGGCTTGCAGAGTTTGGAACAGATACCGCAGCCCTTGCAGAAATCATAATCTATGACGGCTTTTCCGTCCTGAATGGAGATGACTCCGTCAGGGCAGTATAAATAACACTGCATACAGCCGATGCAGGTTTCTGTATTCACAACAGGACGAATACTTCTCCAGCCGCTGTTGACAGTGACGAGATAGCCGGCTTCATAGCTGGTATCTTCGGGAACATCCGCAAAGCCGAAAGTTTTCTTTTCTCTTACAGTAGGTCTGATCATAATGCAGCAGCCTCCTCAGCGGCTTTCTGAACAGCCGATTTATTTTTTTCACGGATTTTTTCTGGCATATAATTTTGAATTGCCTGGTGCAGATTTTCAATCGAAACGATTCCGGAAACACCGGCAAGAGCACCCATCATGACAGTATTTACAACGGGCAGTCTGAGTTCTTTTGCGAGAGAATCGCCGTCAAACGGAAGAATCTGTTCTGCTTGTGCCTGTCTGGTATTGACAAGAATTTTTCCGCCGGATTTGAGTAAATTTTTAAGATTTTCAGAATACAGCGTATCATCAAGAATAATAATATAATCTGCTTTTTCCGTTTCACTCCGGTCAGAAATGGGTTTATGATCTAATTTTGTAAAAGCTCTGACGGGAGCACCCCGGCGTTCGGGGCCGAATGACGGGAACGCAAGGGCATGACATCCGGCATTGAGAGCATAAGCC
Organism: Oscillospiraceae bacterium; assembly: GCA_017483465.1. Taxonomy (GTDB): domain Bacteria; phylum Bacillota; class Clostridia; order Oscillospirales; family Ruminococcaceae; genus UBA3855. The sequence goes on along the minus strand of JAFUWN010000113.1, from coordinate 2,640 downwards.
GCACCGAGAATTTTAGCGGCTGTAAAAGCTCCCTGACCGCCACGGCCGAGCCATAAAATTTCTGTCATAGTAAAATCACCTGCTTTTGCATTTACATATATGATTAATATGATTATATTATAACACTTCTGATTTAGAAAGTCAATATCTATAACCTATTAATCTGATATATTTTATAAGTTTGTAAGAAATATAAAAATCAGGATGTTTTTTCAAAATAAAAACGTGAAATTTTACAGATGTTTTTCTACTTGAAAACATACTAAACCTATGGTATAATAATAAATATAGTATAAAATTTCATCACAGAAAGGAAGTACCTGATTATGAAAATTTCAACAAAAGGCCGCTATGCCCTGCGAATGCTGTTAGATTTGTCAATGCATCAGGAAGAGGGCTATATTTCTCTGAAAGAAATTGCCGAACGTCAGCAGATTTCAAAGAAATATCTGGAACAGATCGTTCCTATGCTGAACAAAGGCGGCATCCTCCGGACGAATCGGGGAAATAAGGGCGGTTATATGCTGGCTAAATCTGCCGATTCGCTGACAGTCGGTGATGTGCTCCGTGCTACAGAGGGCAGTCTTGCACCGGTTACTTGTCTGGAATATGATACCAATGACTGCCCCCGTGCCGATGAATGTGCTACCCTCTATGTATGGAAAGGCCTGTATAAAGCCGTGCATGAATATCTGGACAGTATTACGCTTCAGGATATTCTGAATCATAATGCCGGTGTAGACGGCAATGATTATTGTATCTGATCTGGCATTTTCTGACAAGCCCCTGCATAGAATAGAATAATTCAATACAGGAGGGCTTTGCATGATACAGGAAACAGAACGGATTTCAGAGATTCCCCATCTTGTGACACTCGAAAACCGGAAAACGCTCACCATCTCCGGCATTACAGACATCGACAGCTTTGACGAGAAAGAAATGATTCTCTATACCCGCATGGGTGAACTTACCATCACCGGACGGGAACTGCATATCAATGCCATCAGCATTGAAGAAGGCACTCTCTCGGTTGAAGGCGATATCTGGGCACTCCAGTACGGCGATAAAGACAAGCAGTCTCCTGTCTCCATGCTGGGAAAATTATTCAGATGATCATGCTGATACTGCTCTTGAAAATGGCTCCGGATACGTTCCGGCCGGTCGAAGAAGAATTGTTATTATTTGCCGGAGCTGTCACATTAGGTATTCCGGCAGGCATGTTGTCTGATCTTTTTCGCTTTCTCCGGAGAATCTTCCGGCATCACTGGGCAGTCGTCATGCTGGAAGATTTTTTATTTCTGATTCTGCTCAGTTTTCTGCTTCTGGTTTATGTGAGTGCATTTGCCGGCGGAGACTTCCGGTTCTATTATGTCCTTGCCTGTCTGTGCGGTTTTGTGATCTATGAATGCACACTCGGCAGACTGCTCTTTCTGGTCTGGGATAGTTTTGTACGGATTTGTAGAAAACTATTAACAACTTTTGTGAAACACTCCAAAAAACAACACCAGTCCGAAAAATTATAAAAAACCGCTTGCCAAAGACCCCTGTCAGGGTGTATAATAATAAAATAACAGCTTGTCATTTTCAGAAAATTTTTTTGTAAATGAAATCCGAGAAAGCGAGGTATGAGTATGCCGGAAAGAAAAAAAACTGCCAAACAGCCGCTTATGTTCAGAGTCCTGATCAGTGCCGCACTGGCTATGTTTGCAGTATTCTGTACTGTTTCTATCATCAGTGCACAGAATTCTATTGTTGAGAAAAAAAAGGAACTTGCCAGAATCGAAGAAAATATCGAAGTCCTTTCCGCACAGAACGAGGAACTCGCCGAACTGATTGCTTCCGATGACATCGGCCGCTATATGGAAAAGCTTGCTGTCGAATCCGGAAATTATGCCTATCCGGACGAGCGGCGTTATTATGATACATCAAGAGATTAAAACAGGAGGTCTTTTCAGAACAATGCTGGAAACAGGAAAAATTTATGAAGGCAAGGTCAGAAGCATTACCAACTATGGTGCATTCGTAGAAGTGGAACAGGAAGAAGGAAAGCCCGTCACAGGCATGGTGCATATCTCCGAAGTTGCAAATACATTTGTGAATGATATCCGTGAATTCCTGACAGAAGGTCAGGACGTGAAAGTTGTTGTGCTCCAGATCAACGAGCAGGGAAAAATCAGCATGTCCATCAAGAAAGCTCTGCCGCAGGAGGAGCGTCCGCCCCGTCAGCCCAGAAAACAGCCCCGTGATAAAGGTGCGGTCTGGAATCCCAAGCCGCAGCCGCAGGAATCTGAACTGAGCTTTGAAGATATGATGAACCGCTTCAAGCAGAACAGTGAGGAAAAAATGGGTGACATCAAGCGGATTACTGACAGAAAGAACAAATCCCGCAGACGTTCGAGATAAAAATTTCGTTCTCTCAGGCCGGTACTCATAAAGAAGTGATACCCCGAAGCAGTTGGGAAATTGCTCCGGGGCATTTTATTTGCATTCGGTTACTGCGATAAATCAGAATTCAGCAGTTTGACATGAGAGAAAATTTTTCAGACTGCGTTTGTCAATAGACCAGCGACAGGGTTACAAAGAGGCGGCTTTTAAGCCTCTTTGTTCCTGTTGCTATTGACAGGGACAATATTTTTCTAT
>JAFUWN010000023.1 GCA_017483465.1 Oscillospiraceae bacterium | reverse complement strand
TGAATCCGAATCCGATACAGACAAGACATCTGAATCCGAATCCGATACAGACAAGACATCTGAATCCGAATCCGATACAGACAAGACATCTGAATCCGAATCCGATACAGACAAGACATCTGAATCCGAATCCGATACAGACAAGACATCTGAATCCGAATCTGATACAGACAAGACATCTGAATCCGAATCTGATACAGACAAGACTTCCGAATCTGAAAGCGAGTCTGAATCTGAATCCGAGTCCAAGACTCCTGAAGAAATCGTAAAAGATCTCCACCTGAATGTTGATGGTGATGTAGATTCCAACAGAAACTTCTATTTCTCTCATGACCCGAGACCGTTCAATGCAGAAGACCTCATCAAGGGTGCTACTGTAACTGAAAGAGTAATTGTTGACGGTGTAGAAACAACTGAAGAAGTAGAAGTCGACAAGAACAAGTTTGCATTTGGCCTGACTGACAGCATTTATGACAAGGAACTGTCTCCGCTGGATGTTGTAAACAAGTACAAGGCTGATAATCAGGACTTCGCTTACACAGTTCTGCCGCTGTATATCTTCTATGTAGATGATGACGGTGCTTATGCTGTTGCTGACAAGCAGGTTTACATCTATATCGGTGTAAAGGGCGATGCTGACCTCGATGGTGTTTCTGATGCCGGTGATGCTGCTAAGGTTCTGATTTATGCTGCTAATGACGGTGCTGGTCTGGATGATGTATATCTCTATTCTAATTCTAATGCAGCTGCTGAAGCTTTTGCTTGGTTCTTAGCTGACATCGACGGTGAATCCAAAGATCAGGGTGTAACCAGCAACAAAGAAGGTGCTGCAAAGAGCATGCTTGATGCCGGTGACGCTGCTTATATTCTGATTCATGCTGCTCTGGATGGTTCTGGTCAGGATGCTGATTGGGGTAACAATGTACTGCCTGAACCTTGGCCGCTGTATACAAAAGAAATCACTACCTGGATTAACGATCATAACACAAATCAGACTGCTTAATCCGGTATTGACAAAATAAATTCAATCTCATTTCATCAACGTATTATGCACTGCACTTTCGCAGTGCGGTGCATGATATAAATTTTATTTGAAAGGAAAATTACGAAAATGAAGAAGATTAGCTTTAAGAAGGTAGTTTCTGCCCTCGCTGCAATGACTTTAGTTGCCTGCACACCTGCTCTGGCTGCCTCTGCTGAAGAAAGAACTGTCAGCAATACTTTTGTAAATGCTGATGGTCAGACCGTTGCAGATCCTCAGCTTTCTGTTGCAATTGAACAGGTTACCTTAACTGCTGAAGAAGCAGCAGCTCTCAATTACACAGTTCCGGTATTTGTCAAAGTGGTAAACAACACCACACCTACAGGCTTCAATGCTGCTGAATTTGGTTTTGAAGTAGATTCCAGATGCTCTATTGATCAGATCGTTAACAACGGTGATGATGCAACTGACCTGACAGGTACAGGCCTGAGCTTTGAAATGGTATCTTCCTCCAAGGGCAATGTAGCATGGAACACATGGGCACTTGCAAGATGCAACACTCGTTCCAATGCAAACCTGCTGCTGATTATGGTAAAGATTCCTTCTCCTGCTGAAGAAGGTGCTCGTTATGACATCTTCTACAGAACAGCCGGTGAAAACTCCAAGGGTGAAGCTCGTCCGGAACTGTTCAAGGATAGTAACAACGATGTTGACTATATCGCACAGGGTGTAGTTGGCCATGCTGATGGTTATATCGAAATCGAAGGCGTTGAAACAACAACTACAACCACCACCACAACAACTACCACCACAACAACCACTACAACTACCACAACTACAACATCTACATCCACAACAACTACAACCACCACCACAGAACCTGAAACTACAACAACATCCACAGAACCTGAAACCACAACAACAGAAAGCACAACAACATCCGACACAACAACATCTTCCGACACAACAACATCTTCCAACACAACAACATCTTCCAAAACTACAACTACAACAACAGGCAAGCCCTCCAGCTCTTCTACAAGCAGCAAATCTACAACAGCAAACACTGTTACAGCAACCTCTTCTCCGAAGACAGGTGTTGCAGATGTTCTGCCGATCGCAGGTGTTGCAGCAGCAGTTGCAGTTCTGGGCGGCGTAGCAGTAGTTTCCAAGAAGAAGAACGACTAATTCTGATTCTTGACTGCACAGAATTAAAACAACAAATAACAGGCTCTCTGTTTCAGAGAGTCTGTTTTATTTCCCTTATTGCCAGAAAAGACAAAGCAATCCGGCTGATTCTGCATCAGCCGGATTGCTTTTTTATTTTTCTTCTCTGCGGTGCATACAATAGGCAAGTGTCATCAGACTGTCGCCGAGATGTACGTTTTCAACAATCACATCCGGATTGGTAATTCTCAGATCAAAATGACTGAAATTCCAGAATCCGTAAATGCCCAGGGCAATCAGTTTGTCTGCAAGCTGCTGAGCGGCATCTTTGGGAATACACAATACAGCAACCTGCGGTTTTCTCTGCTGACAGAAACTGTCAAGCGTTTCCATCGGCATGATCGGAAGATTAGCCGTCATTGTTCCCTGAAGCAGAGGATTGTCATCGAAAATGCCAATCAGCTCGCACCCGCGCTTCTGAAAATCCAGATGAGCGGCAACTGCTTTTCCGAGATTGCCGGCTCCGATCAGAATCACACCGGTGTGTTCGTGAACACCGAGTATTTCTCCGATAATTTCACGCAGTTCCTTGACATGATAGCCATAGCCCTGCTGACCGAAACCGCCGAAACAATTGAAATCCTGTCGTATCTGAGAGGCAGAAAGTCCCATTCGCTGAGCAAGCTCACGGGAAGAAATGCGTTCTACCTTTTCACGCTCCAGCTCGCCCAGAAAACGGTAATATCTGGGCAGCCGGCGAATTACAGGAGTAGAAATCACCTGTTTTCCCATAATGAAAGCACTCCTTACTGCATGAGAGCAGCCAGTCTGGTGTTGATTTCTTCAAGAAATTCTCTGGAGTTGACTTTTCTCTTGTTTTCGAGTTTGGAAAGCAGATACAGATCGCCTGTCATCACGCCTTCTTCAATGGTCTGAATCGTAGCTTTTTCGAGTTTATCAGCATAAGCGATCAGTTCCGGAATGTTATCAAGTTCGCCTCTCTTGCGGAGAGCACCGCTCCATGCAAAGATTGTTGCAACGGAGTTAGTGGAAGTTTCTTCGCCTTTGAGATGTTTATAATAATGTCTCTGCACAGTGCCGTGAGCGGCTTCATATTCATAGACACCTGTCGGAGATACCAGAACAGAAGTCATCATGGCAAGAGAACCATAGGCAGTAGAAACCATATCGGACATGACATCGCCGTCATAGTTCTTGCAGGCCCAGATATAACCGCCGTTGGAACGGATGACACGGGCAACGGCATCGTCAATCAGAGTATAGAAATATTCAATACCGGCTTCTTCAAATTTTGCTTTATATTCATTCTCGAAGATTTCGGCAAAAATATCCTTGAATCTGTGATCGTATTTCTTAGAGATTGTATCTTTGGTAGCAAACCAGAGATCCTGTTTCAGATCAAGAGCGTAGTTAAAGCAGGCTCTTGCGAAGCCGGAGATACTGTCATCACGGTTATGCAGACCCTGAATAATACCGTCACTTTCAGTAAATTCATGAATCAGCTGACGAGTTTCATTGCCGTCTTTGTCAGTATAGACAAGTTCAGCTTTGCCGCCCTGTTTTACCTGCATTTCGGTATTTTTATAGACATCGCCGTAAGCATGACGGGCAATAGTGATGGGCTTTGTCCATGTCGGAATATAGGGAGTAATGCCCTTGACAAGAATCGGGGTTCTGAATACAGTACCGTCCAGAAAGGCTCTGATGGTACCGTTCGGAGATTTCCACATTTCAGATAAATGATATTCCGGCATACGGGCAGCATTGGGGGTGATAGTCGCACACTTGACAGCAACGCCGTATTTCTTAGTAGCTTCGGCACTGTCGAAAGTAACCTGATCTTTTGTTTCTTCACGGTGATTCAGACCAAGATCATAATATTCGGTTTTAAGATCGACATAAGGAGTGATTAAAATATCTTTAATCCACTGCCACAGAATACGGGTCATTTCGTCTCCGTCCATTTCGACCAGAGGGGTAGTCATTTTGATTTTGTCCATCGGAAAAATTCCTCCTTAATAATATTTAGTTATTTGCTGAAGGGTCAGCAAATATAATTGTTATTTCATCAGAAAGATACTGATTGATCGCCTTTTCAAACTGCGGATAGACAATTTCTCTTTTATTGCCGAACACTCCGCATCCGAAAGCACCTAAAATCAGAACATCGGGCTTGTGAACGGCACAGAGTCTGATGATATTTTCAATTCTCTGTTCCATGATGAGATTTAATTTTTTCTGCGAAAACAGAAATTTTGCAAAAGTCCGGTTGACTGCCGGACAGGTGATGAAATCACAGATTTCCGGCGATTCCAGAAGATTTCCGGAATTATCCCGGATAACCGGAACATTCCGGGAATAGATCATGTGATTTGTATAATCCGGGAGAACATGCAGTCGATTCGCATGATAATACGTTTTAGCAGTTTTGATTGTATAATAGAGCATACTTGCCCGGCAGAGAGCTTCTTCCTGAGCGTTGCCGCCGAGGATATAACCGCCTCCGGCATACATTGCATTTGCAAAGTTTAAAGCAATTGTCTTTCCTCTGCCATATTTTAAAATGGCTGAAATGGTATCTGTACAAATCAGATATTCAGAAATTTGAAATTCCCATGTTCTCTGTACAGACTGGGCTGTCACGTCCTGAAAGACTTCTGACTGCATATCCGGATAAGAATTATTTTTAAAAATTTTATCATTTTCAGACTTGATTTTTAAAAAATTCATCATCGACCCTCCAACCATATCATAAGCATACAGATGACGACTGCCAATAGTGTACCAGTCACTTTTCTGATTTCAGGCGATACACCCGGAACATATTTTTTTAAGAAATAATCTGTTCCGTAATAAAATAGTATCATCATAATAACCGTAATAAATTTGACTATTTCTTTTTTCATCCACATAAAATTATGACAAGTTATACAGTACCATTGCGGCCACGCAGAAAACAGTTGCGATTAAAACACTGATGATTTTTCTGACATCAGATGGGATATTCAGAGCATATTTTTCTAACATATATTCTGCTGTTATATAAAGCATCGCCACAATCATAATAATAATTACAAGTGCAAATTCCGTTCCACTACAAAGCAGATACAGAAGAATAAACACAATGATGACAATTATATTTTCTTCCGGTTTCATAAAATATGGATTATTTCAGGTTTTCTCTTGTATAATCCAGCAGACCTCCGGCAAGCATAATATCTTTTGTACGGCCTGTCAGTTCGCAGAGTACCGGAATTTCTTTACTGGTTGTCTTGTTGATGATATTGAACTGTGTTTCTCCTGCTTCGACTTTCGCACGAATATCGGCTAATTCCAGAACATCGCCCTGACTGATGGCATCATAATCAGATTCATTCACGAATGTCAGCGGCAGAATGCCGGCATTAATCAAATTTGCTCTGTGAATTCTTGCAAAAGATTTTACAAGAACAGCCTTGATACCCAGATAGAGCGGAGCAAGTGCCGCATGTTCACGGGAAGAACCCTGCCCGTAGTTGGAACCGCCGACGATAATGCTCTTGCCGAGTTCTTTTGCTCTGGTCGGGAAAGTTTCGTCACAAACGGTAAAGCAGTGCTGGGAGATTGCCGGAATATTCGAGCGTAACGGCAGAATCTTTGCACCGGCAGGCATGATATGATCAGTCGTGATATTATCTTCGACTTTCAGAGATACCGGAGCTTCAATAGAAGCTTCGAGCGGAGCAGTTTCCGGATAAGGCTTGATATTGGGGCCTCTCAGGATTTCGACCTGATCGGCTTCTGCTTCGGATGCCGGAAGAGCAATCATGTTATCATGAACAGTGAATTTCTCCGGCAGAACGAAATCAGGCATTTCTCCGATTTCTCTGGGGTCAGTCAGATAGCCTGTGACTGCGGAAATCGCTGCTAATTCCGGAGATACCAGATAGATCTGACCGTCTTTTGTTCCGGAGCGGCCTAAGAAGTTTCTGTTGAAAGTTCTCAGAGAAATGCCCTTCGAGTTGGGAGACTGTCCCATACCGATGCAGGGGCCGCAGGCACTTTCGAGGATTCTTGCACCGGCATCGATCATGATGGATAATAAGCCCATATCTGCCATCATATTGAGCACCTGTTTCGAGCCGGGAGCAATGGCAAGAGATACATCCGGATGTACGGTCTTGCCTTTCAGGATATGAGCCACTTTCATCATATCCAGCAGGGAAGAGTTGGTACAGGAACCAATGCAGACCTGATCGATTTTCATTTTGCCGCCCTTTTCTTCTTCGATTTCCTTTACGGACTTGACATTATCCGGAGAATGCGGACAGGCAGCCAGCGGAACCAGTTCAGAGAGATTGATATTGACTTCTTCATCATAGACAGCATCAGCATCAGCTTTCTGTTCTGTCCAGACTTCGCCTCTGCCCTGAGCTTCAAGGAACTGTTTAGTGATTTCATCAGACGGGAAAATAGAAGTTGTTGCACCGAGTTCCGCACCCATATTGGTAATAGTAGCACGTTCCGGAACAGAGAGAGTCTTCACGCCCTCGCCGCAGTATTCGATCACTTTGCCGACACCGCCCTTGACGGATAATCTTCTTAATACTTCTAAGATAACATCCTTAGCGGCAACCCAGGGGGAGAGCTTTCCGGTCAGATTGACTTTGACGATCTTAGGATAAGTAATATAATATGCACCGCCGCCCATAGCAACAGCAACATCCAGACCGCCTGCACCGATTGCAATCATACCGATACCGCCGCCGGTAGGTGTATGACTGTCGGAGCCGATCAGAGTCTTGCCCGGAATGCCGAATCTTTCCAGATGTACCTGATGACAGATACCATTGCCGGGACGGGAAAAATAAATGCCGTGTTTTTTAGCGACTGAGCCGATAAAGCGGTGATCATCGGCATTTTCAAAGCCGTTCTGAAGTGTGTTATGATCAATATAAGCAACACTTCTTTCTGTACGGACACGAGGCACACCCATTGCCTCAAATTCGAGATATGCCATAGTTCCGGTAGCGTCCTGAGTCAGAGTCTGGTCAATTCTGATACCGATTTCCTGACCTTTGACGGGTTCGCCGTCAACGAGATGAGCACGGAGAATTTTTTCTGTGAGTGTCAAACCCATTGTAATTCATTCCTTTCAAAATTTAATTATAATTTTATTATACTGCAAAAAACAGTCTTTGTCAACTATTTCACAAACGAAAAAATGAAAAAAGCCTTGCTTTTCAAAGCAAGGCTTTTTATTTTATTTACAGATTGATTATGATTTCAAAATCTTTTTTGCATTTGAATTTTTTTCCGAGCTGACGGACGAAATAATTTTCATCATCCGGGAAAACAGTTTTTGTCAGCGTTCTGAGCAAATCCAATTGTTCGGGAGATTCTTCAAGAACTGTTTCGAGTGTACTCCAGCCGGATTCAACGGCATCATAAATTTCTTCCAGTACTGCCTGAAACAGGTCATAGCCGTTGATTGGCTGATTTCGTGCGAGTCTGCCGGCATTATCAGAAGTCAGCATTTTTTCCAGCATTGCATATTGTTTTCTGGTCAGGGTGATTTCATAATTTCGCATAGATTTACTCCAATCTTAACTTATCAGCCGGATTACTGTCCGGAAAATGCTGATGTTTATATTCTGCCAGCAGAATCTGAATTTCATAATTTCCGGTTTCATGTGCGAAAACAATGGAATCTTGTATCAGCTGATCAATATATTTTTCAGGAATCAGACCGGCATTGCAGATATTCTGAATTAAAACAGTATTTTTTTCAAACATCCATTGCTGCATCCAGTGAGTCATGACAGTATCAAGATGTTTTTCCAGAAATTTTCGGCAGCCTTGTTCCAGTTCCAGTCCATAGGCAGAGGCATCCATTTTTTCTGCTTCCATGTAAAAATCGCCGTTTTTGCCCTGATAAAAACAAAAATCAGGAAATTTCTGAAAATTAGTATACTGTTTACTGAAAATCTGAACCAGCTGCTTCACAGAACGATACAGACTGTTTGCCAGTTTTATTTTTTCAGTCCTGAAGTATTCGAGAAATTTCGGAGAAGCAAAGACTTCTTCACGAGTGTGGTGATCAGACGAATCATGATACCAGCAGAATATCTGATAGAGATTTTTCTTTTTCGAGCTTCCGCTGAAATACGCACAACTGCCGTTCGGGAGCGAAAACCAGACACCTACAGAACAGCAGAGATATACTTCATTTTTGAGAGTAACGAAATCTTTCCACGGAAAAGCATGTTGTTCCAGAGTTTCCACGCCTTCCGGAATAAAAAGAACATTTCCGGAGTATTCGCCTTTTATGAGAATGTTATTTTTAATAATTTCTTTCATAAAATGGTTTAATCCGCAACATGTGTGAGAAGCAGTTCTCCGACTTCTTTATAGAGTGTTTCATTGTTTTCATATTCACCGGAGAGGGTGCCTTCATTGTTTTTGAGACTGGTGTTAATATCTACATAATGCACACTATAGGCATCACAGAAAGCAAACAGCTGACTGTTCCATTCATCAATTTTTCTGGACTGTTCGGCATCAATATCGGGGATAGTATTTAATAAATAGATGGGCTTGTTATGCTGATTCTGAATAACAGATACTAAATTTTTCAGAGCCGCAATAGTTTCTTCTGCATTTTCAGGATAACCGTACCAGATATAGATAGCTTTGGATTCTGTGACATTCCGGCTGATGCTGTTCATTCTGGATTCTGACATCCCTGTCACACTGTCTGTAAAGACAAGTTCTGTTTTGGTATCATAATAAGCAGTCAGAGGGGAGAACTCACCGATGAAAGCACTTTCTGTCATGCGGGAATCTTCGGCACGTTCTGAAACCGGAACGGGATTGGTTACGGATTTTTTATTTTTAACAGATTTGGTTTCTTCTTCGGAAGATTTATTTTCAGAACTGTTCATAATTTCATTCTGCCAGTAATCAGGGTCAGAAGTTGCCGAAATCATATAAATGCCGAATGTACTTCCGAAAGACAGGACAATCAGCAATAACAGAACACCGAGTTTGAAACGCAAAAACGGACCGGATTTCTTTTTTTCTATCCTGCCGTGTTTTTTCTTTTTTTTCTTAGCCATAGTTTCTTTGCCTCCGTTTTGGGTTTTGTCTATTAATATTATAACCGAAACGGCTTTATTTTGCAAGGGGTTTTCTTATCTTTTTCATAAAATCTTAAAAAAATATTGCAAAAGCGGCTTTTCTATAGTATAATATAGAGAGAGAAAAAATTTTTTTCTGTACAAGGAGGATTTTTTATGTGTGGTTTTGTAGGATTTACGAATCAGATTGATGATGCCAATCAGGTGATTGAAAATATGATGGAGGAAATCCGTCACAGAGGCCCCGATGCCGGCGGAAAATATGTGGATGAAGATGTCGCTCTCGGTCACAGAAGACTGAGTATTATTGATATTTCAGAACAGGGGAATCAGCCCATGTACAGCGAAGACGGCAGTCTGGTGCTGGTATTCAACGGCGAGATTTATAATTATAAGCAAATCCGGAAAGAACTCAAAGAACTGGGCTATCATTTCCGGACAAAAACGGATTCCGAAGTGTTATTATACGGCTATCTGGAATACGGAGCAGATCTGCTCGAAAAATTAAGAGGCATGTTTGCTTTTGTGATCTGGGATAAGGAAACAAAGACACTGTTCGGAGCAAGAGACTTTTTCGGCATCAAGCCGCTGTATTATGCTCTGATGGATGATACGTTCATGTTCGGTTCGGAGATCAAGGCATTTTTACAGCATCCTGCTTTTATTAAAGAACTGAATCCGGATGCTCTGGAAGAATATCTGACATTTCAATATTCTGCTATGGATGAGACTTTTTTCAAGAATGTCTATAAACTGCCGCCGGCACATTATTTTATTTATCATGATCAGCAGCTGGAAATCAAGCGTTACTGGGATGTTGAATTTGAACCGGCAGAAGAACCCTCTCTGGATGAATGGGTAAAAGAAATTTCTGATGTCTTTCATGATTCTGTGAAAGCACATAAAATTGCTGATGTGGAAGTTGGTTCTTTTCTCTCCAGTGGTGTGGATTCCAGTTATGTAGCGGCTGTTGCCAATGTCGATAAAACATTTACAGTCGGATTCGGTGATGATGAAAAATATAATGAAATCGGCTGGGCAAAGGGATTTTCCAAAGCGATTAAGAAAAAGAATTATTCCAAAGTCATTCAGCCGGAAGAATACTGGGGTGAGCTGAAACATATTCAGTATCAGATGGATGAACCTCTTGCCGACCCTGCGGCAATTGCTTTATTTTTCGTATGTCAGTTAGCTTCCAAGCAAGTGAAAGTTGTATTGTCCGGCGAAGGTGCTGACGAAATTTTCGGCGGCTATAATATTTACAGTGAGCCGAACGGAACAGCTTATGATAAACTTCCCAGAGGTTTAAGAAGAGGCATCGGCTCAGTAGCTGAAAAATTCCATTCCGGCAAAGGTGTGAATTTCCTCGTTCGTAAGGGGAAAGATCTCGAAGAACGCTTTATCGGCAATGCTTATATGTTCACACCCGAAGAACGTAAAAAATTACTGAAGATCGAGACGAATGCCCCTGATCCGCAGGAGATTACCGCTCCTTATTATGAGCGTGTCGAAGATATGGATGATGTTACCAAAATGCAGTATCTTGATCTGCATATGTGGATGGCAGGAGATATACTTCTGAAAGCTGATAAAATGAGTATGGCACATTCTCTGGAACTCCGTGTGCCGTTCCTGGATAAAGAGGTTATGTATCTTGCAGAACAGATTCCGACTCGCTACAGAGTCACCAGAGATGAAATCACGGATAAAGATACGCCTTATATTACCAAATATGCCATGCGTCTTGCAGCGAAAAAAGATACTCCGAAAGAAACAGAGAAGACGGCTGCTAAGAAAAAGTTAGGCTTTCCCGTTCCGATCAGAGTATGGCTCAAAGAAGATGTTTATTATCGTATTGTCAAGAAATATTTCACAAGCGAAACGGCAGAACAGTTTTTCCATACTGATCAGTTAATGCAGTTACTGGATGAGCATAAAGAAGGAAAAGCGGATAACAGCCGGAAAATCTGGACAGTGTTCATGTTCCTGATCTGGTATGCAGTCTATTTTGAAAGTGAATCTATTGCATTTGGTATCTGAATATGAGGAATAAAAATCAAGAACAAAATATTCCGGCGGTTGTTAGTGAACCGCCGGAAAATAAAAAATCTATACTGGAAATCGGTTCTGTTACTGTTGCGAAATTGCTTACAGTTTTGGTTCTGATGATCAGTATTTTTTACAGTATTTTTATCAGCTTTTCTCCTTACAGACTTGCTGCCGGAGGCATTTGCGTATTGCTCTGGATTTTGTACCGGAAAGTGAAGAAATTAACGATTCCCTTTGCTGTTCTGTTTGAACTTGCGGCATTGCTTGCCATTCTCTATATCGGATTTTTATTCCAGTTTCCGCCGTTTATTGTCACGCACAGCCCGTGGAAATATCCCGTTCAGAAAGCCTATATTGATCTATATCAGAATATTAAAGAACCTGATTATTTCCCGGATTTTACAGATGCTGTTATCAGTGACTATACATTCAGCTACATGCCGAGTATACTGCAAGGGGCTGGGCATTACTGTGTTTCTTTCATCACGGCTCCGGAACAGGCACAGGAATATGAAAAAATTTATTCCGGACAGGCACAATATCATTTCCCTATGACGGAACTGCATGGCCATTCTTATGAACTCGACAGGGAAAATTTTAAATCTGTTTCTGTGATTGTCAGCAGTCTCTGGGAAGAATCTTCTTTTGAAGAATATGCAGGAGAAACACATACAAATATTTATATTCTCTCTACCAATGCAGATTGGAATCATCCGCATACTTCTGCTGTTATTGTGGATTCTCAATCCGGAAGAATTGAATTTTCTCAGTTAGGATAAAGCTATGATTTTAGAAATCGAATACTTCAAGGGAGATGTGCTTCTGACCGGTAAAAACAGAAGTTTCGCTGAATTAAAAAAACAAATTCAGGAGATTGAAACACTCTGCGATCCGGAATCTGATAATTTTACTGCACTCCTGTGCAGAAAATATTCATGGACTGTACTTGACATTTCTGTCAAATCCGATTATACTTATGATAGGGACTTAAAAAGATTAAGTCACAATTGGTAAAAGAAAGGAATTTTCTATGAAAACCGATTTTCTCTATTCCGATACAAACCAGAATCATGATATTATTCTGCATGACTGCTTTGCAGATAAAATGATTCTGCAAAAAAATACACTGATCTTTCAGTTTTCAGAGGGCTTTTATCTGAAAGCCTCTCATGAGCAGAATCCATTTTCAGCACTTGCCTACACAGGAGAAGCTGAAATGAGAATGGAATTGTTCTATGCAAATCCGGATGTCAATGTCACAATTTATCTGATCAAAGAAGAATATGACGGCACACACCGGACGGAAATTCCTCTTGAAGAATTTATGAAACGAATCAGACAGGGCGAAAAACTGGAATTTCTCTATGCTTATCAGGGGCTTGATACAGATGATATGTTATTCCGGTGTGAACTGCATTTTGATAAGCATCCGTATCGGCGTGAATGCATTTTAATTATCTCAGCAAAAGAAATTTCTTATCATTGGAATGAGCTTTTTCAGGAGGGGTAAATGAAAATGAAAAAGAAAATCTTATTCAGCCTGAATTTTTTATGGTCAGAACTGATTGCATTTACATTTCCGATCTGTCTTGCATGGATCTGGATGGATATTACCGGACATGCAAAGGGCTATGATTATGATTTAGGAAGTGAAAAAGATATTTCTGTCATGATGGGCGGTATCGAACTGCTGATCTGGCTGATTCTGGCAGTACCGTCGAATGTGATTTTATTCCTGAAACTCAAAGAAAAGCATAAATTATGGAGTATTTTAACAATAATTCTTTCTGCTGTTCTGATGCTGCTCTGTATTGAGATGATAGGCGGCTTTCATGAATACGGCAGATGTTTTCATCCATAATTTTTATATATTTAATCATCAAAAAAACAGGAGGTATTTTTATGATTTCTGCTTATCCGCATCTGATTGATCTCAATGATTATCCGGTTACCTGGTGGAACGGTCTGCTCAGACAAGCTGAAGATATTATTAAAAATCCGGCTCTCTATGCTGACAGCTGTAAGGGAAAAATTATGGGAACGCTGTTCTATGAACCCTCTACCCGGACACAGATGTCTTTTCAGACGGCTATGCTCCGTTTAGGAGGCACAATCATCGGTTTTGACAATCCGCAGACTTCCTCAGTCGCAAAGGGCGAAAATCTCAAAGATACGACGAAAATCATCAGCGGCTATTCTGATGTACTTGTGATTCGTCATCCTACCGTCGGAGCGGCAAAAGCAGCAGCTTTAACAGCAGAATGCCCTGTGATCAATGCCGGAGACGGCGGACATCTCCATCCGACACAGACTCTGACTGATCTGCTGACGCTCAAAGCCGAAAAGAAAACGCTTTCCGGGCTGACAATCGGTGTATGCGGCGATCTGCTCAACGGCCGGACGGTGCATTCTCTCTGCAAGGCGATGAGCTGTTATGAAAATAATCATTTTATTATGATTTCTACCAAAGAATTAAAAATGCCTTCTTATATCAAAGATACGATCAGAGCACACGGCGGCACGTTTGAAGAAACACACAGTCTGGAAGAGGCTCTGCCGAAGCTGGATGTTCTTTATATGACAAGAATCCAGCGTGAGCGTTTTGCCTCTCCGGAAGAGTATGAAGCTCAGAAAGATACTTATATCCTGACGACTCAGAAAATGAAACTTGCGAAATCTGATATGATTGTTCTGCATCCTCTGCCTCGTGTGGATGAAATCGAAATCGCTGTTGATGACGACCCCAGAGCACTCTATTTTAAACAGGCTCGCTATGGCATGTATGTCCGGATGTCATTGATTCTGACTATGCTCCAGAGTCCGGCAAAGACACAGCTTTTATACGGCAGTACGCATAAAGGCGTATGCTGTCAGAATCCGAAATGCATTACGAATCAGGAATATTATCTTCCGAAGAGCTTCACAGGAACAGGCACAACACTCACATGCGAATACTGTGATGAAAGATTATTATTAGAGCATTAAATATCTTGATAAGAAAAATCGAAATTTATTAGGTGTTAAGAAACATGGGAGCAGCTAAAAAAGGCAGACGGAAAATAACCGTATCTGATAAAAATTATATATGGTATATTAAGTTAGATGACGATACACCATACTATATATTGAATATTGTCTCATTTGATAAAGCGTTGATTATTTCCTGCCCTCTGAAAACTAAGACTCCATATGTTATCAGCAAAGGAAATAGGTTTCAGAATAAAGAGACAAATGGCCTCTGGAACAGATATTTATTACCTTTTCACATTCCGGAAATTATCACTCCGAAGTTTGTTTCAAATCTCATATTTTGGGCAACTCAAAGTGAAAAAGCAAAAGAAACAAAATGGAATGGAAAGGATGTACCTGTATAAATCCTGATTTTTATACTGAAAAGCTGTTCTCTACCTGCGGTTGAATTATCGAAATATCGGCATTTTTCAGAATATTAATCAGAAGTATTGAAAACCGGAGGCAGTATGAAAAAATTTATTTTCTGGCTGATAATTTCTATTATCATCATGTTCGTCTTGCCGTGGATGGTTCTCACAGTCATAGGCTCTTTTCTTCCTCACGCTGGAAAATGGCTTTATTATATTTTGTTTTTTACCGTGAATGCAATGTATATCATTCTTATGGGGGCAGTTGCAGGCGAAAATATTAAAAAATTATGGAGTCTGCCCTTTCTTTCCTCTGGATTTTTCTTAATAAGTGCATGGATATTCTTTGAAATAGAAAATACAGAGTTTCTCGAATATACAGCGATCTATCTGCTCTTAGGAACAGCGGCTATGCTGATTTCTATGTTTATCAAAAAAATAAGAAGTAAATCCTGAAATTTATGCTGAAAAGCAGTTCTCTACCTGCGGTTGAATTGACGAAATATCGGTATTTTTCAGAACTCAACCGCCGGTATGTTTACATATTGCCGGATTTGTGATAGAATCATACTCAGAAAGGAGGAGTTCCCCGTGAATCAACAGAAGATCGGAAAATTCATTGCTTCATGCAGAAAAGAAAAGAAACTCACACAGGCAGTTCTTGCCGAACGGCTCGGCATTACTGACAGAGCCGTTTCCAAATGGGAAACCGGAAAATGTATGCCGGATATTTCCTTGATTCCTGAACTCTGCGAAGCACTGGAAATCAATATCAACGAGCTTCTGAGCGGAGAACGACTGAATATGATGAACTATCAGAAAATGGCAGAGGAAAATTTAATGCAGTTACAGAAGCAAGAGGAGCTGAATAATAAAAAGCTCCTGCATCTGGAAATCATTATCGGCATTCTCAGCTGTGTATTTTATTTCCTCATGATTTTTGCACTGAACTGGGATAAACTCTCCCAAGGCCAGACAAGACTTTCCCTCTCTGATATGGAAGGCTGGAAAATTGTATTTTTCATCATCAGTACAATTATTTTCCTGATTGGTATCTTTTATTGTGTCAAGCTTGAACATGATACCGGCTATTATGAATGCCCGAACTGTCAGAAAGTCTATGTTCCGACTATGAAAGCTGTCTTTTTCGCTCCGCATATCGGCTTTAGCAGAAATATGAAATGCCCGTACTGCAATCAGAAAGGCTATCACAAGAAAGTCCTCTACAAGGAGAATACCGATGCGAAATCAATTGACTGAATTATTCAGACTCGGAAGAATTCCGGATGATGCGTTATTATCTGATGAGTTGTTTCAGAAATATGAAGATTTATTTTCCGGTTTTGATTCTCCGGTGACATGGGAAGAAGCAGAACTGCTTGTCACGCTCTTTTCAGAAGAAAATCTGGAATACAACTGGGATTTAGACTGGGGACTGCTTCATCTGATTGAAACAGTTCCGCTCCGGAACATGCCGGAAGAAATTGGCAGATATAAAAATATGATTTCAAGATGTCCGAATCCGGAATTTCAGGAGCTTATGAAAATCCGGCTTGATAACTGGATAAAAAATCAGAAACAGCAGACGGAATAATTTTCCGTCTGCTGTTTTGGTTAAGAAATTGAAGTTGAAAAAGAAGAATCAGAGCATTTTTGCCCGGAGTTCTTCCGGAGAGAGCGGAGAGAGATAACCCGGAGCTACATCAAAAGCAGTCTTGCAGCCAACAGCACCTTCTGCCTTGAGTCTGCTGAGTGCTCTTGCATAGGCAACCAGAACAGAAGCAGTAAATTCCGGATTGGATTCCAGTTTCAGAGAATATTCAATCGTCTGGTTTGTATTTTCACCGTCACCGGTTTTGCCGGAACGGATGACAAATCCGCCGTGGGGGAGGGTAGTATGATTCTGATTGAATTCTTCTTCGCTGATGAAATTAACAGTAGTATTGTATTCATCAAAATAGTTTTTCATGTTTTTAATATCAGATTCGATTTTGGCTTTATCTGCACCCTCTTCCGCAACAACATAGCACACACGCTCATGTTTTTCACGGGTAGACAGTTCCGGCTGAGAACCGCTTCTGACAGCTTCAATAGCGGCTTCAATGGGGCAGGTATACTGAATGCCTTTTTTTACGCCTTCTACACGTCTGATTGCATCAGAATGACCCTGGCTGACACCTTTGCCCCAGAATGTATAAGTTTTTCCGTTGGATAAGATAGATTCTGCATAGACTCTGTTGAGGGAGAACAGACCGGGATCCCAGCCGAGGGAAATCATAGCAAGATGATTGTTTTCTCTTGCGGCTTGATCGACATTGTTAAAATGCTCCGGAATTCTTGCATGTGTATCGAAACTGTCAATGACATTGAAATATTTTGCAAGTTCGGGAGTCTGAACAGGCAGATCGGTTGCACTGCCGCCGCAGATGATCAGCATATCAATTTGATCCTGATAATTTTTCGCATCTTCCAGTTGATAAACCGGAATGCCGTCGGTCAGGAGTTTTACGGATTCCGGAGCACGGCGAGTGAAAACACCGACAAGTTCAGTATCCGGGTTCTGTCTGATGGCAAGTTCTACGCCTTTGCCAAGATTGCCGTAACCGGCGATTGCGATTCTGATTTTACTCATGAGAAAAAACCTCTGCTTTCTTTATTAAATTAAGTTTACCAGAATATTATAGCATATTTTTTAAATTTTGTAAAGAAAAAACTTAAAATCAATTATTATTTTTTAAAAAATAAAGTAAGATGTAATCTTTTATTAAAATTATTTTGTATATTTTACAGATACATTTGTTTTTGATACACGGACATCTGTTTGACAGGCTTACAGAAGATAGAAATATTTTCTATACTTCTTGTAAATTTTTAAGAAACTATTGACAAATACTCTCGGAATATGCTAAAATAAAACCATAGAAAATTTAAAATCTTGGGAGGATTTTATGTATGAAAAAAATAAATAGCAAAAAAACACTTGCTGCTTTGTTAGCATTCAGCTGTACAGCAGCAGCAATGCCGGCATTCGCAGCTGTGGCAGAAGAAGCCGACAGTACAATTATCTATTCTTCTGACTTTGAAGACGGCGATGTTTCCGCATGGACAAACAGAGGCTCTACAGATACAACTGTCATCACTGCCAGTGAAGATAATGCTGTCAGCGGAACAAAATCCCTGTGTGCCGGTGAACGCTCCAAATCATGGAACGGCCCTGCTTTCCGTCTGGATGACAAGTGCGAGCCGGGTGTGGCTTATCTGGTGAGTGCTCAGGCCATGGGGCAGTGGTATACCAGTGTGACAGTAAGTTTTCAGTATACCGATCAGGGCGGTGAACAGCATTATGAAAATCTTGCGAACCTGAACGGCAACGGCTGGCAGGAAGTGACTGATCTGAAAGTCAGCTATACAGAAGATATGACAGATGTTTATATCTATTTCGAGGGCGGTTCTGATAATATTTATATTGATGATTTTGTTCTGAAAACTGCTCCGGTTTATCATCCGCAGACAGATATTGTTTCTCTGAAAGATGCCTATGCGGATTATTTCAAGATCGGTACAGCTGTGACTACAAAAGAACTGGCTCCGGCTTCTACAAAAGAACTGATCCTGAAGCATTTCAATAGTATCACCGCAGGAAACGAACTGAAACCCGATGCAATCTTAGATAAAAATGCATGTCTTGCTCTCGCTGAAACAGGCGATGACGAAAATCCGCAGATCAGCCTTGCAAGTGCCCGTTCGATTCTGAATTTTGCAAGAGATAATAACATTCCGGTCAGAGGTCATGTGCTGGTATGGCATCAGCAGACACCTACATGGTTCTTTAAAGAAAATTATGACGAAAACGGCGAATGGGTATCCAAAGAAAAAATGCTCGCCCGTATGGAAAATTATATTAAGAATGTCTTTGCCGCAGTCGAAGAAGAATATCCGGATGTAGATTTCTATGCATGGGATGTTGTGAATGAATGCTGGCTTGACGGCGGTGTACCCCGTGATCCCGGCTCTCAGGAGGAAGGCTCTGCAAAATCTCCGTGGGTACAGATTTTCGGTGATAATTCTTTTATCAAGCCCGCTTTTGAATTTGCTAAGAAATACGCTCCCGAAGGCTGCAAGCTGTATTATAATGACTTCAATGAATATATGCCACAGAAAACAGATGCAATTATTCAGATGGTAGAAGAAATCAATGCAGACGGCCATTATATTGATGGAATCGGCTTACAGTCTCATTTGGATGCCCGTTCCGGTTCGGATGCATTCCCGTCCGTCAATGTCTATAAAAAGGCTCTTGATAAGTTTTGTGCAACCGGTCTGGATATTCAGGTAACCGAACTGGATGCGACTGTCAACGATACTGATCATTTTGAAGAACAGGCTCAGTATTATTCTGACATCATGGATACGATTGTAGAACATAAAGATGAAATCTCTGCGGTTGTATTCTGGGGTACGACAGACGATATGAGCTGGAGAGCTTCTAAATATCCGCTTCTGTTCAATGAAGATTATACAGCCAAGCCTGCTTTTGATGCCATTGTAGACGGCCTCGAAGTTCCGGAAACTTCCGAAACCGAAACACAAGCAGAATCTGAAACAGAAACTGTGACAGAAACAGAGTCTGAACCTGTAACAGAAGATTCTTCTGAAACATCTGCTGATGATATTCTTTGGGGCGATGCCAATAGTGACGATACAGTCAATATTCTGGATGTCATCACACTGAATAAGGCAATTCTGGGCAAAGATTCCCTGACTCCTGAACAGATTAAAAATGCAGATGTGAATCAGAATAATGTTCCTGATTCTACAGATTCCCTGACAATTCTGAAACTGATTGTCGGCTTGATCACAGCCGATCAGCTTCCCCTTGCTGCTGAATAAGAAACATAAAAAAATTCCTGCTGTGCCGAACAGCAGGAATTTTATTTTGATTTCATAGATAAAAACAAAACCGTCCGCAAAATGCAGACGGTTTTATTTTCTGGTCTGAGTGACGGGACTTGAACCCACGGCCTCTACCACCCCAAGGTAGCGCGCTACCAACTGCGCCACACCCAGACCCTTAACGGGGTACTGGTGGCAACCCACCTTTCTTATAATAGCATATTTTTTATGATTTGTCAAGTGTTTTTTCAAAAATTTTTTTATTGACAAATCATTACAATTTGTTATAATAATAGTAATAACATAAAGGAGGGAGTTTTATGCCCAAAATTAAAAAAGAAAAAGAATCAGAATCAATGATTCCGGCTCTGATATTTTTAGCCTGTTTTATTCTGTCTGGTATATCAGATATTGTATTCAGTGATATACTGAAAGCAGAATGTCCTGTGACATATATCGGCATGGAGGCTCTGCATCAGATTCATGATTATCTGATTTTATATTTTTGGGGTAAGATTCTGATTTTCTTTCTGCCTGCTCTGCCCTTGATTATCATCGGAATAGTATCTTATTTCAGAAAAAAAGATGAGCAAAAAGATTTTTCAATTATCAGTTTTTTTCTGGTGATTGGCCTGATTCTCTGCGTGATTTTCAGTTTTTCAAGCTATACAGAACGAAACGGCTTTGAAGTCCAGATGAAACAAAAACAATATTCCGGAACGTCTCTGATGAAAACGGCTGCTATGATTATGGATATCGAAAAAGATCTTCAAGCTGAGGAAACACAGAATTTTACTGCTTCCTGTTCGTTTGAAATAAAAGATTATGGCTATTCCATCGGCGGCAGAGGCTCCAGCTATCATATTTCTATGGCAGAATATGCATTGAAATTAGAAGAGGCTTTCTGTCAGGTTTCCGGAAATGACAGAGATCAGATTGAAAATCTCTATGGTTCAGATACGGAATATGAAATTGCTGTGTATCAGAATTCCGGTCTGATGGCTTCTATTGACGGAAATCTGCTTTCCGCTGATTTTAATCCTGAAAATTTATTTACACTGACATATGAAAATGATACAATTTACAGAACGACACACTCTCTTGAAAAAAATTTCAAGAACCTGACTCTGATACAGGAACTTAATGGGAAACAAATCGGTCAGATTGTTGCTTCTGACTGGACAGAGAAATTTTCTCCTCCGGTGCGGGGAGCCGGAACATATACAGCTTATCTGACTATGACTTATAACGGTTGGGAAACCCGTGTCAGCAATGAAATCTGTTATGAATTTGATGAAGAAAGTTATACAGAACCTGAACCCGAACCCTGTCCGGAATTAACCGGAACTGTTACAGAAACGGAAGACGGCTTGCAAGTACGGATAGAGACATATTCAATTGAATTTGAAATTCCGAAGATTCTGAATCTAGATGCTTCTGTCAAAAACACAGATCTGGAAGAGAATGCTTCCGGCTATACCAGAAATATTTTCACCGGAAAAGGACAGTTTTTTCATATCTATATGGACTGGGAGAAACTGCCGTATCTGAAAGAAATGAAATGGCGTATCACGGATTTTGAAGAATATCTGCAATATGAAAATCCGGATTCCCGGACGGAATTAAAATCTTTCCGGACATCTGACGGCACAGAGGGCTGGTATCTGATCTATGAGCCGGATGAAATAAATGCTGATAATTCTGATTATTATCGTACAGCGGCAATATTTCCGTATGCTGATCAGGAATATATCTGGATAGAAATGGCCTATGGCGGAGATGTCTTTGCAGAAGATGCACTTGCAATTCTGGAGAGTCTGCATTTTATGAGGTGATTTTATGAGATCGTCTGTAACATTAAAAATTTTAATAATCTTATCCGCCGTCAGCGGACTGATCTATATTGTATCCTCTGTCGTGATTCATGCTTATCTTAGAAATATGGCTTTGCCTGAGAGTTATATAGGTATGATAAATCTAATGAAAATCAGAGATTATTTAAATCTTTATTTCTGGCTGAATATTGCAGATATAATTTTATTCAGCATATTTATTATTTTGCTTTGTCTGATGCTGATTGCTATCGGAAAAAAATTAAAATTTAAAGTGTTTAAAATTTGTCTGGTGATGATTTTCGTATCTGTTTTAGGATTGCTCACGCTTATGGATAATCAGAAAAATCGATTTGATTTCCAACGCAATGCAAATCAGTATCAGGGCACTATCCTGATGCAGACTTATGCTTTATTGAAAGATATCGAACAGGATTTACAGGATCATACTATAAAAACTGTGAAATGCATTCCAAAATACAATTCTCATGATTTCAAATATCATATAGACGGAAGATTCGGCGGTTATGATATTCATATGTCAGAATATGCTTTGTATGATTCTGAATCGGATTCTTATCTTTCTCAGATTTCTCAGCAGGATTATAATACAATCAGTGAGAATTTCTGCGGATATATCTCACATGAATTTGAATTATATACCCATTCCGGTTTTCTTGCATCTGTCGATCATGACTCAAAAATCGAAACGCCTGATTATGAAAATCTGTTTACAATCAGCTTTGAAGAAAATACAATTTATAGAACGACTCATCCGGAGGAAGAAAATTTCAAAACCCTTTTTCTGATTACAATCATGGATAATAAGCAGGAACAATGTGATGCTTTGAACTGGACGGAAAAAGTTTTTCCGTTTTCTTATGATGCCAAAAAATACACTGCTTATCTTGCAATTTCGCATCATAAGAAACTTGTACCTGTCAGCAATAAAATCAGTTTTTCCTATGACAGATATACCCATGAATTCACATTTATCGAATAATATAGAACAAATCAGAAAAAATTGCAGAAATTTCAAAAAAACACTTGACAAGATGTTAAAAAACGGGTATAATATTAGTTGTATGGCATTGCAGAGTAACCGCCTGCCAATGCTCATGTTTGTTGTATCCGGTATCCCCGTGCCTGATCGTTTTGCAAACATGTATGATCTTTCAAAAATAAAATAATAAAATGGAGGAAAATTTCATGTCTACTACAATGCCGAAGGCTAATGAAATCAGCCGTAAATGGTATATTTTAGATGCAACAGACAAGCCCCTCGGTCGTGTGGCTGCACAGGCTGCTGTTCTTCTCAGAGGCAAACATAAGCCGATCTTTGCACCGCATACTGACTGCGGCGATCATGTGATTATCATCAACTGCGACAAAGCAATCCTGACCGGCAAAAAGCTGGAACAGAAGAAATTCTACTGGCATACCGGCTGGATCGGCGGTATCAAAGAAGTTTCTTATAAGAAACTCATGGCCGAAAATCCGGAAAGAGCTATGACAATCGCTGTTACCGGAATGCTTCCGCATAATACACAGGGTGCAAACCAGCTCAAGCGTCTGCGTACCGTTAAGGGTGCAGAACATAAACATGCTGCTCAGAAGCCCGAAGTTTACGAATTTTAATTAAAGGAGGGAAACATATATGTACGAACCTAAAGTTGCATACCACTATGGTACAGGCAGAAGAAAACACTCTGTTTCCAGAGTCAGATTAGTTCCCGGCAATGGCAATATTGTCATCAACGGCAGAACAATTGATGATTATTTTGGTCTGGAAACTCTGAAATTAATCGTTCGTCAGCCTCTGAATCTGACAGAAACTCTTGAAAAGTTTGATGTCATCTGCACAGTAGCAGGCGGCGGTGTTACCGGTCAGGCCGGTGCAATCCGTCATGGCATTTCCCGTGCTCTGCTTCAGTATGATGCTGATCTTCGTCCGGTTCTCAAGAGTGCAGGTTTCCTGACTCGTGACCCCAGAATGAAAGAAAGAAAGAAGTACGGTCTCAAGGCTGCTCGTCGTGCACCGCAGTTCTCCAAGAGATAATCGGACTTATCTCAAATCGCCGTATTTTCGGCACTTTTCAGGCCTTGCAAATTCTTATTGGTCTTTGTTTGGTCTTTATTGCAAGATTTCTCAAATCCGTTCCGATTCGTCGGGACGGATTTTAGTGATGCTGATAATTGTTGAAAAAGAGGTATAATAATGATTCAAATCCGGAAACAGTTTCAGATAGTTTCCGGTTTTTTTCATCCGTATCTGTAATTTTGACTAAAATCTGGTTACTGATTTTGATACTCTCTACAAAGATTGTGAACAGTTTGTATATTATATGAAAAAATACTTGTATTTTTTTTTTTTTGTGTATAATAGAATTAGATTTCAACATACAATCCTGATATTGTTGAAAGCTTGTTGAAAATTTCATCTCAGAAAGGAAGATGTTTATGAAATTAAAAAAATCAATCGCTGTGCTGACTGCTGTTTCTGCTTTTTTATGCGGAATGACTCTGCCGTCTGCTGTGATCCGTGATGATGCTGTTCTGATCGCTTCGGCTGAAACTTCCGGAACTTATGGCACTATGACTTATACATTATATAGTAACTATGCTGTGATTACCGGATTCGATAACTCTGTTACGGAATTAGAAATCCCTTCCAGAATTGAGGGCCTTCCTGTGACTCAAATTGGAAACTATGCTTTTCAGAATGCGACTAAATTAAAATCTGTTACTATTCCGGATACTGTTACAGCTATCGGAACTAAGTCTTTTTATAATGCTTCTGCTTTGGAAAATATTACATTTTCAAATAGCCTTAAAACAATAGGAGAATCTGCTTTTAGCAGATGCGTTAGCTTAACGGAAATTGTTTTACCCAAATCTCTGACTTCATTTGAAGCACATATTTTTGATTCTTGTGCCTATTTACAAAGTGTTACCATACAGGAAGGAGTAACATCTATCCCATATAGTAGTTTTGCTTATTGCACTTTACTACAAGAAATTTCTCTTCCTCTCAGCATATCCTACATATCATGGGATAGTACTTTTAAAGAAACTAATATTACAGATGTTTACTATGCAGGTTCAAAAGCTCAATGGAATACTATAGAAAATCAATCTCGGTTAAGCTCTGCTACAGTTCACTATGGTGCAGAAAATCCTCCTAAAAAATTTACGCCTGATATTAATTCGGACGGAACTATTGATGCTCTGGATGCGGCTATTGTTCTGCAATATGCTGCCTATACCGGTGCGAATGGCTATGTCGAACTCTCTGTATTTTTAGCAATGTAATAAAATCCCCTGCTTTCTGGCAGGGGTTCTGTATTTTTTCCCCTTTGATGGTTATACTCTTATCAGAAAGGAGTGCTCTGCATGACGATTGTATTAATCCGTTCGTTTATTCTCTATCTTGTCGTGATGTTCTCCGTCCGGCTCATGGGAAAACGTCAGCTCGGGGAACTTCAGCCTGCTGAACTTGTCGTAACAATCCTGATTTCTAATATTGCTACCCTTGCACTTGAAGATATTGAAATTCCTCTCCTGCATGGCATTCTGCCGATCTTAGCACTTGTCTGTTATGAAGTCATTGCTTCCTGGATTTCTCTCAAATCCGTCAGATTCCGGAGATGGATTTCCGGCAGTCCGAAAATTTTAATTCGTGATGGTGTGATTGATCAGGAAATGATGAAAACACTCCGGTTTTCTGTTGATGATCTGATGGCCGCTCTCCGGATGGGCGGTGTATTCTTTATCGAAGAAGTACAATTTGCTATTGTCGAAACAAACGGAAGCGTTTCCGTTTATCAGAAATCTGCTTATCAGCCATCCGAAAAACAGGATTTACAAGCCTTTCAGCCGTCTATTGATCCGCCTCAGACAATTATTGCTGACGGTCAGTTAAGAGAACATTCTCTCTCTGCGATCGGTCTGGACAGACAGTGGCTTGATACTATTCTGAATCAAGAAAAACTGAACATCAAAGATGTCTTTATTCTTACGGCTGATAAATCTTCTGCTTATCAGCTTATCCCGAAAGGAGTATCTGTTTCATGAATCGCTGTAAAGTCAGTATCTATATCTTATTAAGTTTAATTTTATTATGTATTTTTTCTCTGATCGAATTGCAGAAACAATGTGAGAATTATCTGCTTCTTACAGAAGCTGTCGAATCTGCTGTGAATCAGAATAATACTGATCAGGCTCTTTCTGCTCTGGATGATCTCGAAGCAAACTGGAAAAGTTATCATAATATCAACGGTACGTTCGTCAACGGAAGCGAACTGGATTCTCTCAGAGAAACGATGTCCGGCCTCAGACCTCTGATTGCAAATCAACATCCGGAAGCAGATTCTGAAATCCAGAAAATGAAAAATTTAATTCTCTCTATCTATGAAGAAGAACTTCCTGAAATCTGGCATATTCTTTGAATTCAGACTTGACAAATCTTTAATACTGATGTATAATATACAGTACAGAAAGTACTGAATGATAAAGAAAGGACTGGGTAAGCTATGTGGTATATCAAAGCTGATAAATCTCTTGCTGAACAGGTTTTGCAATACGGAGAGGATGTACTTCGCTCTCCTAATATGCAGGCCGAACGTAATTTCATGCAGCATGGTTCAACTGACTGCTTCACACACTCGATCTGTGTCGCTTATATGGCACTGAGAGTCGCAGAAGTGTTACATATTAAAAAAATAGATAAAAAAAGTCTTGTCAGAGGCTGTCTCTTACATGATTTCTTTCTCTATGACTGGCATGATAAAGAAACTGCCTGTAAATTCCATACATTCAGACATCCGATTGTTGCACTCAAAAATGCCGAAAAAGAATTTACTCTTAATAAAGTAGAGCGGGATATTATCCGGAAACACATGTTTCCTCTGTGTTTTCCTCTGCCGAAATACAAGGAAAGCTATATTATCACAATCGCTGACAAATGCTGTGCCGCAAGCGAAATCTGGCATTTGTATTCTCTCGAAAAAGTAATTCATATGCTCGAAGGAAGAATTCATACTGAAATTCCGGAACTCGTCTTTGATACCAATCCTGTCTATGCATAAATTTCAATCCTCTGCATTCCGCAGAGGATTTTTTATTTCTCTTTAAAAATATTTTTTCTGTCACATTTTCTCTGTTTTTTCGTCTTATGAGATAAGAAGAATAAATTCCGGAAATTTACTGTCTTCTGTAATATAATTTTAAAGGAGGAATCATTATGAAAAAATTATTCTCTGCTTTATGTGCTCTTAGTATGCTTGTCTGCTCTCTGACAGCTCTGCCCTTATCCGCTGAGGATTCTCAATCTGATGTCTTTCAGGCCGGAAATTATACTTATCCGATCGAAGATGTCTATACTGTGACTGATGAAAATCTGATCTATTTCTCCCTCAAAACACAAAGCGACTATATCCCTCTGAATGAAGACGGCACTGTCTATACCCCTCCGGCCGGAACTTATCAGCTTAGTTCTCTTCTGAATACACTTCTTGCTCAATATCCTGATGCTGAATTTTCTATCAAAATTACGACTTGCTATGTCGATTCTGTTTATGATGATCTCAAAACACAATACATGCAGGAACATACTTTCAATGGCAAAACTTATGCCGAATTTCTTGCTGAAACAGAACCACTCATTCAAGCCCATGAAGCTATGCAGACTCTCTCCGAAGAAGAAGTACAGACTGTTCTTGAAGCTTATAAAATCCAAAACGAAATTAAAGATTATGTCTGGAGTCTGGCTTCTCAGGAGCTTGACGGCGAATATCAAAGATTACAAGAAGCCGGTCTGAATATGCTCGAACCTCGGCCGAATTATTATGGCTATCAGGCCTATCTTACTGCTGATCAGATCAGAAATTTTCCTGTGAATCCTAAAATAAGCTATCGTATCTGCCTCGCCTCTCTCCTCGAATATGACCCCGATGAAGAAGCAAAACATAC
The DNA here is from genome assembly GCA_017483465.1 of Oscillospiraceae bacterium. Classification (GTDB taxonomy): domain Bacteria; phylum Bacillota; class Clostridia; order Oscillospirales; family Ruminococcaceae; genus UBA3855. The sequence goes on along the minus strand of JAFUWN010000023.1, from coordinate 19,814 downwards.
TTTCTCTCATACCCCTGCGGAATTGAAATACTATGACGGTATGTTTTCCCGCTCTGCTGATGATACATTCTATTATACCTCTACCAGCTATGACGGCAGAATCCTCGAAGATCAGATTACAGAAGAATATGTCCCCAATGCCGGAACTTTCGATTGTTCTGAACTCGTCAGCGGTCTGATCTATGCTTATCCGGATGCGAAATTCGGTGTTGTAATTCAGCCTTATGGCGATATTGATCGGCTCACTGACGAAAAACAGGAATTTCTTACGACACATTTTATTGATAACATATCTTATGCCGATATTATGTCTGATTTCTATGCTGCTGATGCTGCCGGTCAGCAGATCAGCAAAGAACTCGGTTTGCAGGTTTCTCAGATCGTTCAGGAACAGCAAAATTATTTATTAGAAGTCTTCGATCAGAAATATACGCAGACTGAAGCCGATCGCCTCAGAGAAAAAGGCATTTCCGTTACTTCCGAAAGAAACGGTAAACTCTATGCCACTCTGACTGCCGATCAGATCGAAAAATTCCCCGTCAGCTCCAAATTCGGTTATTTTATCTGCCTTGCGGCCGCTGTCGGTGATGCCGTTCCGGATGGTAATATCAATATTGTTGATGCGATCCAGATCAACAGAGCCGTTATCGGAAAAGATTCCTTGACTGATACTCAGCTCAATTCTGCGGATGTGAATCAGAACGGCGTTCCTGATGCTGAGGATTCTCTTGCTGTCTTAAAATATGTCATTGGTATTACTTCTTCTCTGACAGAATAATTTTTAATAAAAAGGCTCTGCTGCGGCAGGGCTTTTTTGTTTAAAAAACAGATTTTTTTCAGGAAATTTCCGGAAGCACTTGTATTTTTTTTTTTTTGAGTATAATAGTTTTCAACAGAGTTTAAATTCCTGTTGAAAACTTGTCGAAAAAGGAGAATATTTTATGCGAATGAAAAAAATGCTTGCTGTTGTTTCGGCTCTGTGTATGATGGTTTCTGTTGTGCCTGTGCTTCCAATGCAGGAAACGGCTGTGATTTCAGCTAATGCAGAGGATACTTATGAAAATCTGTCTTATAGAAAATATGCAGATTATATTGAAATTACAGGCTATGTAGAAGAACCTACAGGAGAACTCGTCATTCCGGAAGAAATTGACGGATTGCCTGTAAAACATATTAGACAGGGGACATTTGAAAATTGTACTGATATTACTTCTTTAACTCTTCCAGATACACTAACAACAATTGAAAATGGTGCATTTTTTTGTTATGCAAACACAAAATCAGATGGTTATAGAACCCGGATTCTTAGGTCTAATAATAATGATGATTCTATTGGAATAGGGGCTTTTGGACACTGTACGGAAATAAAACAAATTTTTGTTTCTGATACACATCCTACACTTTCCAGTGAAGATGGCGTATTATTTAATAAAGATAAAACAGAATTGATACGTTATCCGGCAGGAAAAGAGGACAAATCTTATACGATTCCAGATACTGTCACCAAAATTTCAGAAAGTGCTTTTTCTGGCTGTGAAAATCTGACTTCTGTGACAATTTCAGAAAGTGTAACAGAGATTGAAGCATATGCATTTGCTTATTGCCCGTCTTTGACTACCATTACTATTCCAGATGGTTTGACAAGTATTGAATATAGTATATTTTGTGGTTCTGGGCTTTCCACTATTATTATTCCAGACAGCATAAAAAGGATTGGAAGTTATGCATTTTCTCAAACAAATTTAAGTTCTGTAACAATTCCTTCCGGTGTGACTGATATTGGAGATGCTACATTTTTGGGATGTACCAGCCTGACTTCTGTGACAATTCCAGATGGTGTGCAGGCTATTAACAGTAATACATTTAAAGAATGTTCTGCTTTGTCCTCCATTGTCATTCCAGATAGTGTAACAAGTCTAGGAGAGAGTGCATTTTTTGGCTGCTCTGAGCTAACTTCCATAACACTTCCGCACAATGTAACAAGTATTGAAAAGTGGTCACTTGCTAAGTGTTCTAATCTGGACAGCATTATCTTTAAAAATCCCAATTGTGAAATTGAAGATAGCGGATATACAATTTATGGTGAAGTTGATGGAGGAGGGAATATTGAATTTAATGGTACACTTTATGGCTATGAAGGTTCAACTGCTCAGGTATATGCTGAAAAATATGGCTTTAAGTTTGCTCTTCTCGATGAAGAACCTGACACAACAGAACCAAAAACAGAAGAACTCAAACAGGGCGATGCTTCCGGAGACGGAAAAATCAATGTTTTAGATGTCATCACGATCAATAAAGCCGCCATGGGAAAAGAAACGCTCTCTCCCGAACAGCTCAAAGCGATCGACTTCAACAGCAACGGAAAACCCGATTCTGAAGAATCCCTGATGATTCTGAAATATATTGTCGGGATTACTGCTTCTCTGACAGACTGATCAAAAAAGAAATCTAAGCTGGCCGATTTTATAAATCGGTCAGCTTTTTTGTGAAATCTGTTGAAAATTCTCTTGACAAGCTTTCTGAAATATGTTATATTAAAAACAGAATTATTTACTTTACGGGAGGGATATGGTATTGAAAAAGAATTTATTTTTTTCCTCTTTCTTCTGTATCATGCTGATGATGACAGGCTGTTCTTCTGCTGTAGAAATCACAGCTGATCTGATGCCGATGGCTACAACAGACTATCCGGATTATATCGAAATGACTTCACCGGAAACGGAAAAAATCAAGCCGACATTCCCCCCTCGTGAAACTGAATCTGTACCGGAAATTACAGCTTCTGTCTCAGAGACTCTCTCTCTGTCTGATGAATTATATCAGGAAATCAGCCAGTTTCATTCTTTGATTCAATTCGACAGAAAAATAGAAAAAGATGAAATCTCTGCGGCGATTACCGAACTGGAATGGGAACACCCCGAAATTTTCTGGATTAACGGCTATTCTATGAAATACAATGACGTTTCTGCCGAAATTACACTGAAAATCATGGATAATTATTCTATCGATACTCTCCGGCAGATGTCTCAGGAACTTGACCGGACGGCAAATGCTGTTCTGGAGCAGATCAATCTTTCTGCTTCTGATTATGAAAAAGCTTTGCAGGTTCATGATTATCTTGTACAGCATACAGAATATGATCAGTCCGCTGTAAGCAAGGGCAAAGGTCTCTGGAGTACAGCATACGGCTGTCTTGTAAACGGTTCGGCAGTCTGTCAGGGATATTCACAGGCATTTCAGATACTCATGAATAAAATGGGTATTGAATGCGGGATCTGCTCGGGGAATGCCAAAGGTGAGGCACATGCCTGGAATTATATTAATCTGAACGGCCAGTATTACTGGATTGATGTCACTTGGGATGATCCTGTTTCGGAAAATTATAATTTCGACTGGATTCATCACGGTTATTTTCTGATTGATGACAGAATGCTTGCCAGAAGCAGAACTTTTGACAGCAATGGTCAGTTTGTACCACTGTGTGCTTCACTGGATGAAAATTATTTTGTCCGGAACGGCAATTATCTCACAGAATATTATTTTTCTGAAATTGACAGAAGACTGACAGAACATCAGTCCGAAGGCAGAATTGAAATTATGTTCTCGACTCCGGAAGCCTATCAGATGGCTGTCAACGATCTGTTCAACAGCGAAACCATCTGGAATGCTCAGATTTTTCAGGCAACAGGCGGGACAATCAATTATCAGACAGATGAAGATATGTATGTTCTCAGACTAATCTTTACTGTCAATCCCTAACTACAGAACAGGAGATTCACATGCTTTCTAAAAAAGAACTGGAAATTCAAGTGCTCTGCGAAGAATTTTATAAAGCTCTGTCGCAGTATCAGGAATGTATTATATTTCATAAAAAAATAGATATTAAAAATATCGAATCCGCTGTGAAATTATTAGAGCAGAATTATCCGGAAATTTTCTGGATTGATGGCTATTCTGTCCGGTATAACAGCGAATATGCGGAAATAACTTTCAAGATTCTGAATCATTATAAAACGGATGTCCTTAAAAAAATGGTTTCGGCATTGAATCAGAAAATCAAACTTGCTCTGAAATCGGCCAATAAGCCGACAGCTTATGATAAAATTCTTGCAGTTCATGATTATTTAGTCAATACAACTGTTTATGATAAAGCAAAAACAAACGGAAACTCTCTCCGGCATACTGCGTATGGCTGTCTTGTCGAGGGGAAAGCCGTTTGTGAGGGCTATTCCAAAGCGTTTCATTTATTGATGAAAAATCTGAAAATAGAATCCGGTATCTGTTCCGGAATCGCTAAGCGTGAGGCTCATGCCTGGAATTATGTCAAACTCGGTCAGAATTATTACTGGATTGATGTCACCTGGGATGACCCTGTCTGTCAGAAAAAAAATAATGAGTTCGCAAAATGGATTTCTCATGATTATTTTCTGCTCAATGATGATATGCTCTTCCGGACAAGAAAAGCCGATAAAGATACTATTTTTCTTCCGTCCTGCAAATCCATCAGAGATAATTATTTTGTCCATAACAGATTATATTTCAAAGATTACAAATTTTCTGATATAGATAAGCTCCTGACTTCTCATGTGAAAGACGGCAGAATCGAAATGATGTTCGAGTCAAAACGGGATTTGCAGAATGCTCTTAAAGATTTATTCGAGAAGAAAAATTTCTGGAATGCTAAAATTTTTGAAACTCCTACCGGAAGAAAAGGCGGTTCTGTCAATTATCAGATTGATGAAGATTTATATATCCTGAGAATTATATTTAAGATCAAGTAAAAATCAGAAGCTCCCATGCCAAGGCATGAGAGCTTCTCTGTCTGTAAAGGTGAAGAAAATAATTTATCTGCGTTTTTCTCTTTATGAAAGCATTATCCTACGGGCTGTACAGATTCCGCTACTCTGACAGCTTCTGCAAAGGTATTGGAGAACGTCTGAACCATGAAAACATAGTCGCCGTTATCCCATATAATTGAGAAAGTTCTCTGTCTTTCGTCATTTTCGTCTTCGTCATGCCATGTCACGAGCAGACCGTTTTTGCCGTTGACTGTAAAAGGTGTGAAATGTTCATAACTGATATCAGTATAACCTATTCCGAAGAAATAGTCATCTGTTTTCAGATACTGATAAAATTCGATATTGCCTGTCATTTTCCTGAAATTTCCGTTCTCATCAACCGGAAGATAACTTGTTTCATATGCAGTTGTCATGTTGTTTCTGATTTCCTGTTCCATGAATTCTTTATCTGCCTGACGCATCTGATCAAGCAGTTCATCACCGGTGGAAATCTCTTCAAAAGTCCATCCGTCCGGAAGCCATGTCGGTGCATAGAGAACATCATAATTCTTTGCGGCATTCTCCAGAGAAGCCGGATATATTTTGTCCCAATAATCTACAATTCCGTTATCCGGATTCACTATTTCTTCGCTTTCGATTCTGAATCCCGGGAACGGAGTTTCTTCTTCGGATTCTGTTTCGAGCTGAATTTCCATGACGGGCTGTGTTTCCGGAGCAGGGGCTTCTGTTTCCGGAATGATGACTTGTGTCTGATTTTCAAGAATCTGTACTGTTTCCGGAATGATTTCAGCAATTGTTTCTGTGATGGGTTCTGTTTCGGGAGCTTCTGTCTGAATTGCTGATACTGTCTCTGTCGTGATGTTTTTTGTCTGAGTTGTCTGTGATTTCGTTTCAGAAATAACAGCTGTTGTTTCCGGAGTAACGGCTTTCTGAGTTTCGGTTGATTTGATTACTGTTTCTGTCGTTTTGGCTGTTGTGGATTTCACTGTTTCGGTCATGACCTGAGCAGGCTGTTTAGCAGTTGTTTCAGTTTCCGGTTCAGAAGCTTCCGTTTCGATGACTTCAGCAGTTTGTAAATCCTGTACAGGTCTGTTCTGATTCAGCAGATAGATTCCGCCGACTGTTCCGGCACAAACTACAAAACAAGCCGCCGCTGAAGCCGTATGGAATAGAATACCGGATCTTCTGATTGGTTCAGCTTCCCATGTTTCGGAATCGAATGCCTGTTCCGGTGTGACAAAACGATACTGATATTTTTTCTCACTTGTCTGGAATATCCTCTCCATATTCCGGACAGGAGCAGACGGTGTGTTATCTGCAATTCTTTCAATCGCAGCAGAATCAGCATATTTCAATAAAGATAAATCTAATTTCTTTTTCATAAATATCCCTCCTCATATGTGATATGATTTTCTTCGAGTAATTTTCTTAAGCGTTTCAGAGCACGGCTCAGCCGCATTCTGACTGTGACAGGATTTAAATTCACAATTTTTGCGATTTCGACAGAATTACGATCATAATAATATTTCTGGATAATAATACTGGCATCCGGTTCACCGAGTGAAAGAATCAGATTCAGTAACGTTCCGGCCTGTTCCGCTTTTTCATAATCCTCTGTGATATTCACATCAGAAGCCATATCGCTGACGGAAATATCCTCCAGAGAGATTATTTTCATCTTTCCGGATGTGAGTTTCTGAAAGCGATTCAGAGCCATTCTTCTGGCGACTGTGCCGATATAGGCTTTCATACTGTTTTCGTAGACAGAATCTAATTTTGAAAAGACTTCAGCGAAAATATCCGAAACGCATTCTTCGACATCTTCGGATGAGCCTGCCTGTCCGAGAATCCGCCATACAATGGCATAGACATAATTACTGTAAAGCTGAAATAATTTTCTGTGCTCGTCCGGAGAGCGGGGCTGATGTTCTGCCATAGGGATTCACCTCATTTCTGAAAAGCTTTCATTTGCAAAATCCGCTTTCATTAATATAATCAAAAAAATTGTGCTTAGTGTAACAGATTTCTGAAAAAATTTTTAATTTTATAACAACAGTGAAACTCCCGTGCCGAAACACGGGAGTTTCTGTATCTGTAAAGAAAATGAAGAAAGCTAAATTTTAATCCGGATCATACGGATTGAATTTATTCGGGAACGGATTATTTTCCATCATTTTTTCATAGTCTATATTCTGAATGCCTCCTGAATATCTGGAATAATATTCAAAATCAATAGATTCTGCCATTTTGATTAAATCTTCTTCGGAAACATCCTCTCCCTGTAAGCTAAACACGTATTTTCCGTCATTCCATGATAAGAATGTCTTATTCTGAGGCTGATAGCTTCCACCGAGCAGAACTTCCATAAAGCCCGGCTGATCAGCCTGATAAGATAAAATATAGCCTGCTCCGCCGTTGATGGAGATGCTCCGGACATTCTGAATGTTTTTCTCTGAGATTCTGTAAGCAGTATCAATTGTTTCCTGTTTGAATATGATCGCATTCTGACCGTTTTTATCGTATAATAATATGCGTTCCATTGTACCGAAATCCCATCCGTAAGACGTATTGAGCGAAAAGCCATCCGGCAGAGTAACGGGCTGATACCATTTTTCAAAATTAGGAATCTGAAGCGGAATATTTTCAGCATAGAAATGATAGGCAAATTCATTTTCGTAGGAGAATTTCTGGAATCTTACTGTATAGCCCTGAATTTCGACATCTGGCATAGGCTGGATTGACTCCGCTATCTGAATGACTTCTTCTTCGGAGAGGTCTTCTGCTCCGATCACAAACTCATAATCGCCTTCGAGCCATACTAAATGCAGTCCGGTCTGTGACTGATAATTTGCATCCAGGCCGTAATTACTTGCAAAAGATTCCATATCTCTCTCTATTTTTCCGTTAATCAGATAGCCATAATGACCGTTGACGGTAACGGGTTTGACATTGGAGATCAGACTTTCTATAGTATGAAATTCCAGATAGCCGAGATCCTGCCAATTGGAATATTGCCAGAAAATGATAATATTCTGATCATTTTTCGCATAGACACAATCTGTAGAAGACGTAAGATCAGCAAAATTCTTGAGTTCAAAGCCCTCCGGAACGAAAGAAGGACGGTATCTGGTTTCAATCAGCTTGGGAGCAGAACGATTTTCAGGCTGAATCTGATATACTTGTTCCTGACCGTTGAGTTTAGAGTAAGTATCGACAATTCTGAACCCCGGAATTGCGAGCGAGGCAATTTCCGGCTGCTGAGCAGAACGTTCAAGCTGAACAGAGGCTGCAATTCTTAACATTTCTTCGATATAAGAAACAGGAAGATCATCGAAGCATAATCCGAAAAGATAGCCATTCTGTACCCAGTTCAGACAGATTTCTGTATGATTGATTTTAAAATATCCATAATTTCCGGAAATATTTATAGGATAAAATTTACTGTCAGCGGACAGAAAAGCGGATGTTCCATTATAGGAAACATTATCAATACTTGCTTCTGCGGCATTTTTCGCTTTCTGGAAGAAACTTCCCTGTATAGTTTTTCCGTCAAGAGCAATCTCACAGGGGACACTCAGGAGATCGGAATAGATCGTTCCTGCTTCTTCGCCCTTGAAAGAAAATTCTTCCGGAAGATAACTCGGTCTGTAGCGTTCGAGAATCTGCATATTTAAAGCAAATAAAGGAAAAATCTGAATCGCACTGTCAGGGAGATTGTTTGTCTTGGCCCATTTGACTCTGAATCCGGGGAGAATCGGAAGACCATTTTCATCAAGATCGGCCTCTTCAAGCCAAAAATCGGACGTTTGTCCGGAAGACTGTACAATTTCTACAGGCAGATTCTCTTGTATTGAGTTTTGATTCTGATTCTGAGCCGTTGAAGAAACAGTTTCTGTCTGCGTTGTTTTTGTAGAATTTGTTGTTTTTCCAGTATTTTTTGATGATGTTTCCGGAGAAGTTCCGGATTTTTTTTCAGTTCCTGATACAATTGTTGTCTGCTGATTTTTCATTGTCATGGAAGAAGATTTTTTTCCGGAGAATTCAGAAACAGCTGTTGTCTGAAATTTTTCTGATTCGTTAAGAGATTCTGTCGGAGAGCTGACAGCGGTCTGCACCGGAACGGATTCTTCTGCTTGTTGCTGAGGCTTCGGCAGATGCGTGAATAACAGAACATTCCCGAAGACAAAGGCAAAGGCCGCCGCTGCAGAAAGTACGGCACTCCATCTGACAGAATGCTTCATAGGCAGGACTTCAAATGTTTCAGAATCAGCATATTCCGGAAGCAGTTCCTTTTTACGGGTTTCCGGAGCAGGATAATCATTAGCAATGCGTTCCAGATTTTCATAATCTGCATGTTGCAGCAGATATTTCATAGAAATTTTCTTTTTCATAATCACACCTTCTTATCTGAGAGTTATACGGAAATATCGGAATCTTTGAGCAGTTTACGAAGTTTCTTCAAAGCTCTGTGACAGCGTGAACGGACAGCAATCGGGGATAATCCGACAATTTTTCCGATTTCACGGGATTTACTCTGATAGAAATATTTCTGAATCAGAATTGTAGCATCAGGTTCCCCCAGTGACTGAATCGTATCAAGCAGAAGTCTTGTTAATTCCTGCTGTTCAAGATCTGCCTGAATATCTTCATCAGAAGCAACAGCAGAAAGTTCTGTATCTTCGGCATTTCTGACATGAGAAGCCCTTGCAGTCAGGGACGCTCTGACATTAAGAGCTTTATTTCTCGCCGCTGTGCCGAGATAGGCTTTAAGCGTATCGCTCTGACTGAAATCATAATGCCGGAAGACATCCGTAAAAACATCATTGATACATTCTTCAACATCCTCGGCTGTACCCGTATTCCGGAGAATATGAAAGACAATTGTATAGACATATTTCCAATAAGTATCATAGATATTTTTCTGCCTCTGCTGTTCGATCGTCATGTTTTTCCCCTCTTTTGTTGCCGGATTACTCTGATAGAGTAGTTCCGGACAATATTCCTCTTTTGTCATGATAATTCCCCCTTTCACTTACTACATACAAACTGTCACTGAAAATCGTTGCAGAAAATTTTAAAAAATTTTTTCTGATTTTATTATATCAAGATTTTACTATTTTTATCAAAAAAATGATATGATTTTATTTCACTTTCTGCTATACTGTAACTGTGACAGAGAAAGTTTGATACATCTGTTCCCCTATGTACTTCTTTATGATAAACCCTACTGCAAAGGAAGTTATGCCGGCCGCCCCTTTTTATGCCGACTGACTTCTTTTTCAGTATCTGAATTAAATTTTTGGGGAATGTTTCTTTAGAAATCATGCATTTTATCCACCTAATCTGCAAAAAATGAGTTGTGCTTTTACTGAAAATTATGTATAATATGTATAATTTGTGAAGAAATAGTTACGGTTTTTAAATTATTAACAGGAGGGTTATTTATGAATTTTAAAAAATTTCTGGCCGGTATGACAGCACTGCTCTGCTGTTCCGGAACACTGGCTTTCATGCCGGAATTTACACAAAACGCCCGTGCCGAAGAATTCGTTGACAATGATTTTGTAATCTGTTACGGCGGCTGGTACGGCAATGCCGATACTATGCAGCTTACTGCTGTAGAAGACGGCTATCAGGCTTCCAGAAGTATGCTCGTAACCGGCAGAACCGCTCCGGAAGACGGTGCAAGTTCTTCCAAAGGCTTCTATTTATACGGCGGTGTGAAATATCATTATTCCGTACAGGTATACAGCAAAACTGCTGAAACGTTTCGACTTTCCCTGCTCTGCATTGACCAGAATACAGGCGAAGAAACTGTAAAAGAACTGACTGCAAAATCTGCCGGAGCCGGCGAATGGACAGAGCTTTCTGCTGATTATACTGCTCCGGATGACAGCTATGAATTCAGATTAACTATCACCACAGACAGTACCAATGATTTTATGTTTGATAATGTAAAAATCGCTTCCAAAGATCATAAGGCTCTGACTGCCAAGGCCGCAAGTACTGCCAAAGGTTTGAAAGACGAATTCGCAGGTTATTTCAAAGTTGGTAACATTCTCAACGGCGGAACCGTTCAGAATTCTGCTATTACAGCCAATATTCTGAAAGACTGCAATTCTGTAGAATGCGAAAACGAAATGAAACCCGATGCGACTCTCAACAGAGCACAGTGCAGCGGTACAAATATTGGTGTATCTCTGAACAGTGCCGCAGCTATTATGGATTTCTGCTCTCAGAATGGTATCTCTATGAGAGGTCATACATTTGTATGGCACAGTCAGACTCCGGGCTGGTTCTTCAAGTCCGATTTCAGTGATTACGGTGCATGGGTAGACAAAAATACGATGAATGCCCGTATGGAAAGCTATATCAAGAACATGTTCGGAGCAATCAAACAGCAGTATCCGAATCTTGATCTCTATGCTTATGATGTCTGCAATGAGTGCATTTCAGATAATCAGCAGAGAACAGCCAATAACGGCGGTTCCAGAGAACCCGGCGACAACAATGTAGAAGGCGGCAAGTCTGCATGGGTACAGGTCTACGGAGATAACAGCTTTGTAGAACAGGCATTCACCTACGCAAGAAAATATGCTCCGGCCGGATGCGATCTGTATTATAATGATTATAATGAATACTGGGATCATAAGAGAGATGCCATCTATAATATGTGTAAGTCTCTCTATCAGAAAGGTCTGCTTGACGGTGTCGGAATGCAGTCTCATGTTCCGGCAAATGCAACCGGATTTGCAGGAACTGACTCTTATATTGAAGCAATGTATAAATATCTTTCCATCGGCTGTGATGTACAGGTAACAGAGCTTGATATTTCTCTCAACGGTGGTGAATATAGTCTGCAAGATCAGGCCAATAAATACAAGGCCATTTTCCAGGCGGCTATGGACTGGAATACAAATCCGAAATCTGACGGCCGTGTGACAGCGGTCTGCATCTGGGGTCCTAACGATGCGAACTCCTGGCTGAAAGCAGGTTCTGATGCCCTGCTTTATGATAAAAATAATCAGCCGAAACTTGCCTATACAACTTTGATGAGTATGATTCCGGAATCCGAATGGGGCAACGGTGCAGGCGAGGTGAAGCCCGTTGAACCGAATGACTTCGGCTGGTATTTTGATGACGGATTTGAAGGCGATCTGTGTGACTGGTCCGGCAGAGGGCCGGCAAGTGTCAGCACAAGCGGCAGAACTGCTTTTGTCGGAAGTGAATCTCTGCTCGTACAGGACAGAACATCCGCCTGGAACGGTGCGGCTAAAACACTCAGTCCGAAAGTATTTGTTCCCGGCAATGAATACAGTTTCAGTGCAATTGTAAACTATTTCGACGGCAGTGCGACAGATATTTTCTACCTGAAATTACAGTATACTGATGCATCCGGAGAAACTCAGTATTCTACTATTGCAGAAGCTGCCGGAGTCAAGGGCAGCTGGGTTCAGCTGGCAAATACCAATTATAAAATTCCTGCCGATGCTTCCAATATGCAGCTTTATGTTGAAACTGCTGAAACTACCAATAATTTTTATATTGATGAAGTGATTGGTGCAGTCGCAGGTACAGGCATCAAAGGGCCTGACCCTGTAGATATTCCGGTTGATCAGCCAACACAGCCTTCAGGAAATAATCAGAAAGGCGATTTCAACGGCGATAAAGTTATCAATATTTTCGATCTGATGGCTGCTAAGAGAGCCGCTGCTTCCGGCACATACAACAAGGCTGTTGATGTCGATGAAAACGGTGTTGTGGATGCAGCAGACATTAAGCAGATTCAAGACTATCTGCACGGCAGAATCAAGGCTTTCACAGTTGTTGAAAAGCCCGCTGTCAATGTAGATGTGACAAAATTAGAACAGCTTTTCGGTTCTGTCACCCCGTCTGCAAGCTATAAAAAAGAGGGCGAAAGCAATCCGCTGTATACACAGCGTTTCGGTGCTGACCCTGGTGTTATGGAATATAACGGCCGTGTCTATGTCTACATGACAGATGATACGATTGAATATGATTCCAACGGACAGGTGAAAGAAAACGGCTACGGCTTAATTAACAGAATCAACTGCATTTCTTCTGATGATATGGTCAACTGGACTGATCACGGTGCAATTCCGGTAGCCGGTGCGAATGGTATTGCGAAATTTGCCAATAACTCCTGGGCACCGTGTGCTGCACACAAGACCATCAACGGAACAGAAAAATTCTTCCTGTATTTCTGCAACGGCGGTAACGGTGTCTGCGTTATGACGGCAGATTCTCCGACAGGCCCGTGGTCTGATCCGCTTGGCGGCCCTCTGGTAACAAGAGCCGTTCCGAACTGCGGTGATATTCCGTGGCTGTTTGACCCGGCTGTATTTGTAGATAATGACGGTACCGGTTATCTGGCATTTGGCGGCGGTGTTCCGGAAGGAAAGACAGCTATGCCTTCTACTACCAGAGTTGTCAAGCTCTCTGATGATATGATTCATCTGGACGGCACTCCGGTCACAATCGATGCTCCGTATGTATTTGAAGATTCCGGTATTAACAGAATCGGCAACAAGTATTATTATACTTACTGCTCCAACTGGAATACAGGCGGCAATCAATACGGATTATCCACAGCAGGTATTGAATACATGGTTGCTGATAATCCTCTTGGGCCGTACACCTATGCAGGCGAAGTCTTCAAGAATCAGGGTAACTTCTTCCCGGGCATGACCGGAAACAATCATCATTCTATCGTAGAATTAAACGGCAAAGTATATCTGTTCTATCATTCCCGTCCGGTAGAAAAGGCTATGGGTATTGACGGAAACTACAGAAGTCCGCAGGTAGATCAGATCACTATGACAGGGGATAAGATCAATCCGGTTACCGGTACAATGACAGGCATTCCGCAGCTGAAGAAAGTCAGCCCGTACCAGACTAATCAGGCTGAAATGATGTCCAGTCAGTCGAAAGATATTTCCGTATCCGGTCTGGGTGATACTACAGTATCCGGCGGCAAGGGCAGTTGGCTGAAAGTCTCCGGTGTAGACTTCTCCAACGGTGCGAAGACAATGACAGTCAAGGCTTCTTCCGCAAGCGGAGCAGCAATCAAAGTCGGCACAGGTCTGACAGGTGATGCTGTTGCTTATGCAGAAATTCCGGCAGGCGGCATGACAGAAATCACAGTTCCTGTGCTCAATGCTCCCAGCGGAAGCAAAGATCTGTATTTCCTGTTCAGCGGCGATATTACATTTGATTCCTGGTCTTTTGAATAAAACTTTCCGAATCATAAATCTATAGAAATATTCCCCTGTTTTCAGAAACAGGGGAATATTTTATTGATTTATTTTAATTTTCATCATGCAGATATTCCTGCACAATATATTTCGGCCTGTGTTTGGATTCCAGATAGACTTTGCCGATATACTCACCGATAATGCCGATACTCAGCAATTGCAGTCCGCCGATTGCCCAGATTGAGAACATCATAGAAGTCCAGCCGGTAATAGTCGCACCTGTCAGATGACGAATCAAAGAATAAATCAGCATGATAATGCTGACAATAAAAATCAAAGCTCCGCAGGCGGTAATCATCTTGATCGGTCTGACTGTAAGTGAAGTCAGCCCCTCCCATGCGAAAGCAAGCATTTTTTTCAGGGGATATTTAGACTCTCCTGCCATGCGTTCTTTACGGGCATAATACACCTCGCCGGTCTGATAGCCGATCATAGGAACAATTCCCCGAAGAAATAAATTTGATTCTTCAAACTGTTCCAGACCTTCGAGAGCTTTCCGGCTCATGAGACGATAATCCGCATGGTTGAATACAATATCTGCTCCTAACAGCTTCATGATTTTATAATAGCCTTCGGCGGTAGTTTTCTTAAAGAACGTATCTGTTTCACGAGAATTCCGGACACCATAGACGATTTCACAGCCGTTATAATATTTTTCCACCATGCCGTCAATGGCATCAATATCATCCTGCAAATCGGCATCCAGGGAAACAGTAATATCACAGCAGTCTTTCACTGTCATCAAACCCGCAAGCAGAGCATTCTGATGGCCTTTATTTCTGGAAAGATTCACACCCTGAAAGATTTCATCTTCCTGATGATATTGCTGAATCAGCTGCCATGTCTTGTCTTTGGAACCGTCATTGACAAAGACAATCCGGCTTTTCGGACTGATTTTCTGCTGTTCGGAGAGTGTATTGATTTTCTGTTTCAGTTGTTTGGCAGTTTCGGGCAGAACTTCTTCTTCGTTATAACAAGGCACGACAAGATAGAGCACTGCATTCTGATTCATGATAAAAATTCCTCCGTTTTTTAATGCTTTCTGTGATTTTATTATAGCATAACTGCTGTTTTTTGTCAATAGATTTTCTGTTTCTTTGGATATTTCCCCCGGCAGTTTCCGGACAAAATCCAATTAACAATTGACAAACAGCAAAAAATATGCTATGATAATATTATACTTAAACCATCAGAATCAGAAAGGAAAACAACTATGGCTCATCAGTTAGTGATTGTTCTTGACTTCGGCGGTCAGTATAACCAGCTTATTGCACGGCGTGTCCATGAATGCGGCGTTTACTGCGAGGTCAGGAGCTATAAAACATCTCTTGAAGAATTAAAAGCCCTGAATCCGAAAGGCATTATCTTCACAGGCGGCCCCAACAGTGTCTATGATGCAACATCCCCGCATATCACAAAAGATATTTTTGATTTAAATATTCCCATCTTAGGCATCTGCTATGGTGCTCAGCTTATGGCCTATACCCTCGGCGGCGAAGTTTCTGCCTGTCAGACTTCCGAATACGGAAAAACCGATACTCATTATGACAATTCCAGTATTCTGTTCGGCGGCATCCATCTGCCTGAAACAGCTTCCTCATGGATGAGCCATACGGATTATGTTTCCAGAATTCCGGACGGCTTCCGCATCACAGCCCATACTGACGACTGCCCTGCTGCTGCTTTCGAGAATGCCGAACGCAAACTCTATGCAGTACAATTCCATCCGGAAGTCAATCATACTTTTGCCGGACAAGGCATGATCGACAGCTTTGTGAAAAATGTCTGCGGCTGTGTCGGTGACTGGACAATGGCAGGCTACGCAAAAACTGCAATTGCAGATATCCGTGAAAAAGTCGGTGACGGAAAAGTCCTGTTAGCCCTCTCCGGCGGTGTGGACAGCTCCGTAGCAGCGGCTTTATTAGCAAAAGCAGTCGGCAGTCAGCTGACCTGTATTTTTGTCGATCATGGTTTCATGCGTAAGAACGAAGGCGATGAAGTTGAAGCCGCTTTTAAAGATTCCGGTATGAATTTTATCAGAGTCAACGCAAAAGAACAGTTTATGAACAGACTCCGTGGAGTTTCTGATCCTGAAACCAAACGCAAAGCCATCGGAGAAGAATTTATCCGTGTCTTTGAACAGGAAGCTAAGAAAATCGGCAAAGTTGATTATCTGGTTCAGGGAACTATCTATCCGGATGTCATTGAAAGCGGCTTAGGTGATGCCGCTGTGATCAAATCTCATCATAATGTCGGCGGTCTGCCGGATTATGTCGATTTCAAAGAAATTATCGAACCGCTCAGAATGCTCTTCAAAGATGAAGTGCGTAAACTTGGTACAGAGTTAGGCTTATCTCCTGTTCTGGTCTGGAGACAGCCTTTTCCGGGTCCCGGCCTTGCCATTCGTATTATCGGCGAAATCACAGACGATAAACTTGAAATCTTACAGGATGCCGATTTCATTTTCCGGCAGGAGATTGCTAATGCCGGTCTCGATCGGGAGATTAATCAGTATTTCGCCGTTCTGACAAACATGCGCTCTGTCGGAGTTATGGGCGATGCAAGAACCTATGATTATACAATTGCTCTCCGTGCTGTCACAACCAG
This sequence comes from Oscillospiraceae bacterium, assembly GCA_017483465.1. Classification (GTDB taxonomy): domain Bacteria; phylum Bacillota; class Clostridia; order Oscillospirales; family Ruminococcaceae; genus UBA3855. Next base: position 3,133 of record JAFUWN010000023.1, on the reverse strand, counting down.
TGATTTCATGACTGCCGATTTTGCTAAGATTCCGTATGATGTCCTTGCAGTAGCGGCAAACAGAATTGTAAATGAGGTTAAAAACGTTAACAGAATCGTCTATGATGTTACTACTAAGCCTCCGGCTACGATTGAGTGGGAATAATAAACATCCCGAAAAATAGGGCGTAAGCACGCCAAAAACCGTTATCAGCCTGTTATCATGGCAACGGTTTGGCAACATTTCTCTATCATCGGCAACAGTAATAAATATTCTGTCTGAAAAGATAAGAGCTATCTGATTCGTATTTGAATCGGATAGCTCTTTATTTTATTTGAAGAATTTGAATACTATATCCCAGAAATCATTCCAACCAACTACGATAGTAATTATCGTCGCAGCAAAGCCCAAGATTGAAACAAAAACATTCAACAGTTTTACTATCGCATTTTCCTTTGCTTGATCTGTTTTTTCATTAGAAATGAATCCAAACCAGCTTAATAGTATGATTGGCATTAGAATAATTGTCTTTGTTCCTTCCGCAAATGAAGAAAACGGATTAAATAACCCTTTTCTGATATTATTTCTTTGACTTTCAAGAGTTCCAAGATGTCGAATAAACATATCATCACAGTCATGTATTGATTTATTATACCTTTGGGCCAAAATAGAATTATTTATATTGACCATTTCTCTTGTCTCAGGAAGAAAGTTGATTAGCAGCTGATAATTCCTACCTGCAACTCCTTTGAGTTGATCTTTCATATAGGCAAACACTCCGTCTTCGCCCAATTCATATTGCATTGCTTTTACATCAGATGTTAATTCATTATATAATCCTTGGTCAAATGTGTTTTCTGATACAATCTTGTTAATGAACTTGACGAATTTTTCTCTGTAATTGGATGTGAATTCTATTCTTTTAACTATGGTTGATAAGTCTACCATTTTGGAAATAAAACCAATTATGATAATAACAACTAATATACAAATAGGGATTAGTTTATCCATTGTTCTCCTCTTTCAATGCCCTACGAACTGCTTCATTCTGCTCCGCCTCCGACCTCGGATATCTGTACCTCCACTGGTCATATTCCTCACGGCTGATCTCCCCATTGCGATATTTCTGAGCCATTTCCTCCCAGGGTTCGAGCAGACCTGTCATTTTGGAAAAGGTCGAGCTGTTCTGCCTGTTGATGCGGATACAGATCTCACCGTCCAGACGGTCGATCTTGAAGCCGTATAAGTCCTCTAAGGCAAACAGCGTGTGCATAAGCCCGGTGTAACTGTCAATATTCGGAACGTTCAGAGCCTCGGTCGAAACATCAAGTGCATCGGCAAGCAGCTCTACAAGGTCAGCTTTTGGTGTTCTCGAACCCGATTCATACTGTGCCATACGAATATCGGCTGTCCGTTCCGAGAAGCCAACCTGCAAGCCAAGAAATTTCTGCGTCATACCTCTGAGGTTTCTGATAAACCTGATCCTCTCACCTATTGCCATATTGTTGTCCTCCATTTTCAATCGGCTAACAATCTGCGCCGCCATATTTCACAAATTAATTATAACATATATGCTTAGTGTTTGTCAAGATAGTAGAAATAAAAATGTTTAGTGATTTTATGCTTGACATAACTTAAAATGTTTAGTATAATAAAAATACAGCTTAAACAAAATAAGTTAATTTATAAAAAGGAGGTAATCTGAATGACAGATAAAAGCTTCATGAGAGTGGAAGATGTTGCCAAAGAGCTTGATGTTTCAAAGTCCTATGCTTACAAAATTGTGCAGAAACTCAATAAAGAACTGGAAGATAAGGGCTATATCACTATTTCAGGCAGAGTAAACAGACAGTATTTTCTTGAAAGAACTTGTTACGGCAGTATTTCGGAAAATCAGGAAAGGAAGGGATAGTATGTCAGTTTACAAAGATGGCAATAAATGGCGTGTGATTTATCGCTACACCGACAGCAGAGGTGAACGCAAACAGACACAAAAACGTGGATTTTCTACCAAAAAAGAGGCTCAGGCATGGGAACGTGAGCAGATGAACAAAATGGAATCCAATCTCGACATGACGTTTGAAAATTTCTCGGAAATTTACTTCTCTGATATGAAGAAGCGTCTGAAAGAAAATACATGGCATACGAAAGAACACATTCTCCGCACAAAGTTGCTCCCGTTTTTCGGAAAACGTAAGATGTGCGATATTCAGCCGAAAGATGTAGTCGCATGGCAGAATGAAATGCTAAGTGGTTCAACCAAATCAGGAAAAGCCTATTCTCCTGTTTATCTGAAAACACTTCATAATCAGTTGAGTGCAATTTTCAATTATGCAGTGAGATTTTACGGACTGGCAAGCAATCCGGCTGCTAAAGCAGGCAACATGGGCAAAGCGAAAAGCCGTGAAATGCTGTTCTGGACACAGGAGGAGTACAAGAAATTTGCTGAGGTCATGATGGACAAACCGCTTTCGTTCTACGCTTTTGAAATGCTCTACTGGTGTGGCATTCGTGAGGGTGAATTACTGGCTTTGACCCCTGCTGATTTCGATTTTCAGAAACAGACAGTTTCTATCACAAAATCATATCAGCGTATCAAGGGACAAGATATTATTACTGACCCGAAAACACCTAAAAGCAACAGAGTTATCAAAATGCCTAATTTTCTTTCAGATGAAATCCAAGATTTTCTCGGTCAGCTTTATGGAATTGGAGAACATGACCGAATGTTTATGGTGACTAAAAGTTATCTTCATCATGAAATGAACAGAGGTGCTAAGGAATCCGGAGTAAAACGTATTAGAATCCATGACCTCAGACATTCGCATATCTCATTATTGATTGAAATGGGATTTTCTGCTGTGGCAATCGCTGACAGAGTAGGTCATGAAAGTATTGATATTACTTACAAATATGCACATTTATTTCCGAGTACACAGACAGAAATGGCTGACAAGCTGAGTGAATTCCGAAATGATGATAATACTGATAATGGAAAGGCAGGTGATAATAATGTCAGCAAAAAATCTTGATAACAAGGGCAGATTCAGAAATCTGACAATCGGATTCAGGGTTTCGCCCGAAGAAAACAAGCTGATTAACTCGGCGGTGGCACTTTCAGGACTGACGAAGCAGGACTACATTGTGAAGCGT
>JAFUWN010000112.1 GCA_017483465.1 Oscillospiraceae bacterium | reverse complement strand
GTCAGCTTTTCGAGAAGTTTTCTTCTTGCGGTAGCCTGGCCGGATTTGGATTTGTTTGCCGAGAATCGCTCGATAAAGGATTTTAATTCTTTGATTTTTTCTTCTGTTTTCTTGTTCTGCTGTTTCTGGAGCCGCTGCATGAGCTGGCTGGATTCGTACCAGAACGCATAGTTGCCTGCATATAATTTGATTCTTGTATAATCAATATCTACGATATGCGTGCAGACGTTGTTTAAAAAATGTCTGTCATGAGAAACGACAATCACTGTGCCGAAGTAATCGGCCAGGAAACTTTCCAGCCAGCGGACGGCTTCAATATCCAGATGATTGGTCGGTTCGTCAAGCAGGATAATATCAGGGTTTCCGAACAGAGCCTGTGCAAGCAGAATTTTTACTTTCTCATTGCCGGAGAGTGTTTCCATCTGCTGATAAAGCAGATCTTCCGGCAGACCCAGACCCTGAATCAATTTAGAAGCATCGGATTCGGCTTCCCAGCCGTTGAGTTCAGCGAATTCGGCTTCCAGCTCCGAAGCAAGAACGCCGTCTTCGTCGGAAAAATCTTCTTTTGCATAAAGAGCATCTTTTTGCTGTATAATTTCATATAAGCGGGCATTGCCCATCAAGATCGTATCTAAGACAGAATATTTGTCATATGCAAAATGATCCTGCCGAAGCACACTCATCCGGCAGTTTTTTTCGATACTCACTTCACCGGAAGTGGGTTCCAATTCTCCGCAGAGAATTTTTAAAAAAGTCGATTTGCCTGCACCGTTTGCACCGATCACACCATAACAGTTTTCACTGGTAAATTTCAGATTGACATCTTTGAACAGCAGGGAACCGCCGAAAGACATGCTCATATTTGTGACTGTAATCATAAAATCAGATAAACTCCCTTAAAATATTTCTGTATTTAGTATAACATAAAAAAGATTGGAAAAACAATTTGCAGAAATACAGAAAAACACTTGCATTTTTTAAAAAAATATGTTATAATAATACAAATATCAGGAAAGAGAGGCGTCTGCTTTATGTTTGAGGTAACTGTAAAGGGCGGTCATCTGCCGCAGGAAGAGATCAATGCCTATATTCTTTATACTAAGAAAAAATACGGTACGGTTCTGCCTGAAAAATTAGAGATCATTCTCGAAGTAGACGGTGATTATGTTAATATTCATTATAATCCGCCGTTCCGTTTTCATGCCTACAGAAGTACCGACTATCTTGTGAACGATGCCGGAAAGCTCAATCCCTCGAAATATGCCGAATTACAGGACAGAATTGCCAATACAGTAGAATAAAAAATCCGTTTTACTTGATCACAGAGAACGGCTTTGCGGTTTCACGGGAATTTGTAATCGTACCGGCTTTCAGCTGTAAACGGAGCTTGTCTGTCAGAAGTGCAATAAATTCCGAGTTGGTAGGCTTGCCCTTGCAGGTGTTGACAGTATAGCCGAAGAAAGAATTGAGAATATCAAGATCTCCTCTGTCCCATGCGATTTCAATTGCATGACGGATGGCTCTTTCTACTCTGGAAGAAGTCGTGTTGAATTTCTGTGCAACAGTCGGATATAACAGTTTTGTAACACTGTCCAGCAGTTCCGGGTTTTCAATAGAAAACATAATGGAAGTTCTCAGATAATGATAGCCTTTGATATGTGCCGGCACACCGAGCTGATGAATCATGTCTGTGACAATGATTTCAAGATTCTGTTCTGAAATATTCCTGATTTTCATGGAAGTCAGGGCAAGAATGCGTTCTGCTAAAACTTTGGGGTCAAACGGTTTAAGAATATAATAAGCTGCACCAAGTTCCATGATCTGACGTTCTACAAACGGATTGTCGTAAGAAGAAGTTACAATGAAATACGGAAGAAAACTGGACTGATTCTTAGTGTGCTGAATCAGATCAATTGCATCCATATGCGGCATTACACTTTCGATGATTACAACATCCGGCTTTTCATCCATAATAGCATTGAGCAATATATTTCCATCCTTGCGTCTTGTAATAGCATACAGTCCATAATTACGCAGGGTACTTGCAGTAGTGATTCCAAAATCCACGGTATCGTCACCGATTAATACTTTAATTTTATCATTCATTTGAATAAATGCCTCCTTCGCTCTACAGTTCTATGTTATCATAAAAAAATCGGAAAAGCAATAGCGAGAATACACGAACAATGTCGAAATTAGCCGATATGTCTGCAAGTCTTTTTGTTGTATTTGTTGCACACAGGATTGAATAATATTCATTTGCAGTGCATAAATATACGTTCAGAGCGAATAATTAAAAAGAATTTGTATAATTATTCAAAAAGCTCTTGACATTGTGAATGGAATGGTGTATAATAAAATTAATCAGAAAATGCATTTTTTCAGAATGTATTTTTATATATTCATATCTCAAAAAAGGAGTTTTTTTATCATGGCAAAAGAAATCAAAAAAGTAGTACTTGCATATTCCGGCGGTCTGGATACTTCTATTATTATTCCGTGGCTGAAAGAAAATTATAATAACTGCGAAGTCATTGCTGTTTCCGGTAATGTCGGCCAGGGTACAGAACTTGACGGTCTGGAAGAAAAAGCCCTGAAAACAGGTGCTTCCAAACTCTATATCGAAGACCTGACAGAAGAATTTATCACAGATTATGTGTTCCCGACTGTACAGGCCGGTGCTATCTATGAAAACAGATATATGCTCGGTACTTCTTTCGCCCGTCCGATCATTGCTAAGAGAATTGCTGAAATCGCTCTCAAAGAGGGTGCGGATGCAATCTGCCACGGCTGTACCGGCAAGGGCAACGATCAGGTTCGCTTTGAACTCGCTATCAAGGCTTTCGCTCCTGATATGGAAATTATCGCTCCGTGGAGAATCTGGAATCTGAAATCCAGAGACGAAGAAATTGATTATGCCGAAGCTCATAATATTCCGCTGAAGATTAACAGAGAAACCAATTATTCCAAAGACAAGAATATCTGGCATCTGTCTCATGAGGGTCTTGATCTTGAAGATCCCGCTAATGAACCGCAGTATGAAAAGCCCGGTTTCCTTGAAATGGGTGTTTCTCCGATTCAGGCTCCGGACAAGCCTACTTATGTTACCATTCATTTTGAAAAGGGCGTTCCGACAGCAATTGACGGCAAGGAAATGAACGGTACGGAAATCGTGACTACTCTGAATAAGCTCGGCGGTGAAAACGGTATCGGTCTTGCTGATCTGGTAGAAAACAGACTCGTCGGCATGAAGTCCAGAGGTGTGTATGAAACTCCCGGCGGTGCAATTCTGTATCACGCTCATGAAGTACTGGAAACCATCACAATTGATAAAGAAACCGCAAGAGTAAAACAGTATCTCGGAATCAAGTTTGCTGATATTGTCTATAACGGCCAGTGGTATACGCCTCTCAGAGAAGCTATGAGTGCATTTGTCACAGAAACTCAGAAAACAGTGACCGGTGATGTAAAATTAAAGCTCTACAAAGGCAATATCATCAATGCCGGTGTTACTTCTCCGTATACTCTCTATGATGAAGAAGTTGCTACTTTCGATGCTGATGAGGTTTATAACCAGAAAGACAGTGCAGGCTTTATTAATCTGTTCGGTCTGCCGATCAAGGTCAGAGCAAAACTCGAACAGAAGAGAAATGCCGAAAATAAGTAATGATAATTTGATTATCTCTCAGATTGATGTATGATTTTTTATGAGGTGTGATTATGACAGATAACGAAAACACCCGTCAGGATGAAACTGTCATCCCCGAAACCAATGAAACGCCGGAACAGGTTTCAGAAGAACCTGCTCCGGAATCTGAAGAAAATACAAAATATGCTGTGCAGCAGAACCTGAAAGGTGCTGTGTTTGATGAAGTCGATCTCGATTGTGCTGTGTTTCATGCCAGCAATCTCTACTGTGTTGCAATTTCACAGTCCAATTTCAGTGAATGCCGTATTGAAGAATGCGGTATGGAAAACGCACAGTTCCGGAATCTCGGTATGAAACACGCTTCTTATCAGGCTGCTGATCTGCAGGGGGCTGTCTTTACAGATGTCAATCTGTATGGCAGTACCATCAAGCATTCCGGTATGCAGAATACCAGATTTTCTAATCTGAATATGAGCGGTTCGGAATATCAGAACTGTTCTCTGGAAGGTACACACTTCAATAACTGCGACTGGGAAGATGCTACTATTGACGGCATTCCTGTCAGAGATATGATCTCGGCATATATGGAAGTACAGAATTCTTAATTTATTATTCATATGATGTACAGCACGGAGATTTCTCCCGAAATCTCCTGCTTTGCATTTTATCACCGGAGGGAAATTTATGGCACTTTGGGCAGGAAGATTCTCAAAAGAAGTTGATGAAACTGTCAACGCATTCAATTCATCCATCGCATTTGATGCCAGAATGTATGCACAGGATATCCGGGGCAGTATTGCTCATGCAACTATGCTCGGTGACTGCGGTATTATCGACAAATCAGAAAGTGAAGCGATTATTCAGGGTCTCGAAAGCATTCTGAAAGATTTACAGGACGGCTCTCTGGAATTCGATCCCAATGCGGAAGATATTCATATGTTTGTTGAAGCCGAACTGACAAAACGTCTCGGCAGTACCGGAAAACGTCTGCATACAGCTCGTTCAAGAAATGATCAGGTTGCTCTGGACATCAGATTATATTTGCGTGATGAAATGCAGAATATCAAGAAACTGACTCTGGAACTGATGGAAACCATCTGCAATATCGCCGGTCAGCATACAGAAACGATTATGCCCGGCTATACACATTTGCAGAGAGCACAGCCGATTACATTTGCACATCATATTCTGACGTATGCTCAGATGCTGAAAAGAGATTATGAGAGAATCTGCGATGCAGTCGGCAGAATGAATGAATGTCCGCTCGGTAGCGGAGCACTCGCCGGAACTACTTATGCAATCAATCGTCAGCAGACTTCCGATCTGCTTGCATTCCGTCAGCCTGTGGAAAACAGTCTTGACGGCGTTTCTGACCGTGATTTCTGTATCGAGTTATGCTGTGCCCTGTCGCTTCTGATGACACATTTATCCAGATTTTCAGAAGAAATTATTCTCTGGTGTTCATGGGAATTCAAGTTTGTCGAGCTGGATGATGCCTATGCAACAGGTTCTTCTATCATGCCGCAGAAAAAAAATCCTGATGTGACGGAATTGATCAGAGGCAAAACCGGAAGAGTCAACGGCGATCTGATGACACTTTTATCTATGATGAAAGGCCTGCCGCTGGCTTATAACAAAGACATGCAGGAAGATAAAGAAGCAATCTTCGATGCAATTGATAATACAGAACTCTGTCTGAAAACGTTTATTCCTATGCTCAGAACCATGCGTGTCCTGAAAGACAACATGAGAAAAGCCGCTGCAAAAGGCTTTATCAATGCGACAGACTGTGCCGATTATCTCGTCAAAAAAGGTATGCCGTTCCGTGATGCCTATAAAATTACCGGTACACTCGTTGCAGAATGTATCGAAAAAGACCTGACTCTGGAAACCCTTCCGCTGGAAGATTATCAGGCTATGACGGATTTGTTTACCGAAGATGTCTATCAGGCAATCAGCCTGGATACCTGTGTCAGAGAACGCAAGTCTTATGGTGCATCTTCTCCGGATGCGGTGAAGATTCAGCTTCAGCACCTGCATGAAGTTCTGACAGAATATCAGAAATTATGAAAAAACGTCAGTTCAGATTCATTTTTGCTCTGACATTTCTGAGTGTGATTATCTGGATTGTCGGAGAGTTCATCATCGGTGAAGTATTGAATAATTTCGCAGTCTCTGTCATATGGGCGGTGATCTGCCTTGTGACCTGCTGTGCCTACAGCTTGTGGAAATGCCCCAGAGAACCGGATGATGATGATGATTTACATGAGAAATCAGAAGGAGATAAGAAATAATATGTCCGTGAAAGTATATATCGACGGTCAGGCCGGAACAACAGGCCTCAAAATTGTAAGCCGTCTCGAAAACCGTGAAGATATTAATCTGCTTAAAATTGCTGATGAGGACAGACATAATAATCAGAAACGTGCCGAAATTATGGCAGAAGCTGATTTTACTTTCTTATGTCTGCCGGATGATGCTGCCCGTGAAGCTGTGACACTCGCCGGAGATCATACCCGTCTGATCGATGCTTCTACTGCTCACAGAACCAACCCGGAATGGGCTTACGGTTTTCCGGAACTCGCTCCGGAGTTCCGGGAAAAATTGATAAAATCTAATAAAACTGCCGTTCCCGGCTGTTATGCAAGCGGTTTTATTTCTCTGTTATATCCGATGGTGAAACATGGTCTGCTGCCGGCTGATTTTCCTGTATTCGCCTATGCAACATCCGGTTACAGCGGTGCAGGCAAAAAGGCCATCGCTCAGTATGAAGGCGATGACAAACCCGAAGAATTCAATTCTCCCAGACAGTATGCCCTTTCACAGCAGCATAAGCATCTGCCGGAAATGCAGCTGTTCTCCGGACTGACTCACAAGCCGATGTTTAATCCGATTATCTGTGATTATTACAGCGGTATGGTGGTTTCTGTTCCGGTTCAGACAAGAATGCTGGATAAAAAAATTACTCTCGAGCAGGTGAATCAGACCTATCAGGAACACTATCAGAATGCAAAATTAGTCTCTGTCAATCCTCTGATGCTCCCCGAAGAGCAGAAATCTTTCTTCTTGGCTTCCAATACGCTGAGCGGTCAGAATAAACTGGAAATTTTTACATTCGGCAATGATGAGCAGATTCTGTTATGTGCCCGTCTGGATAATCTCGGAAAAGGTGCTTCCGGTGCGGCCGTACAGTGCCTGAATATTATGATGGGAATTGACGAAACTACAGGATTATTATAATTTATAACTAAGCGAGGGATTTGTTTTGAATAAGAAAGAATTCAAAGGCTTTGCATTTGTAGACGGCGGTGTCTGTGCCGCTCAGGGCTTTCAGGCAAACGGTATTCACTGTGGAATTAAAGCTAACGGCGATCCGGATAAAAATGATCTGGCTATGATCTACGCAGAAATACCCTGCACAGCAGCCGCTATGTATACAACAAATAAAGTTCAGGGTGCTCCGATTGCTGTAACAAGAAAACATCTCGAAAACGGTACCGCTCAGGCCGTGATTGTGAATTCTGTCAATGCCAATACCTGTAATGCGGACGGAATCGAGAAAGCTGAAAAAATGTGTCAGTTCGCTGCTGAAGCTCTCAACCTGAAGCCGGAAGATATCATTGTCGCTTCAACCGGTGTGATCGGTCAGCCGCTTCCGATCGAACCGATCGAAAAAGGTGTTCCGGAACTCGCCAAAGGTCTGAATCATAACGGCAATACAGAAGCCGTTCATGCAATCATGACGACTGATACTCAGCCGAAAGAAGTTGCTGTTGAATTTGAAATCGGCGGTAAAACCTGCCGTCTTGGCGGTATGCTTAAAGGCAGCGGCATGATTCATCCGAATATGGCGACAACACTTACTTTCCTGACTACTGACTGTGCTGTCTCTGCCGGAATGCTCAAACAGGCTCTGAAAGATGTTGTCACTGTGACTCTCAATCATGTCAGTGTCGATGGCGATACTTCTACCAATGATATGGTTTGTGTGCTTGCAAACGGTAAGGCCGGAAATCAGGAAATTATTAAACCTGATGAGAATTTCGAGATTTTTAAAGATGCTCTCTATGCCGTTCTGATGAATCTTTCCAGAATGATGGCTCGTGACGGCGAGGGTGCTACAAAGCTGATTGAATGTGTCTGCACCGGTGCGGCTGATGAAAAAACTGCTGAAATCGTCGCAAAATCGGTCATTACATCCAGTCTGTTCAAAGCCGCTGTTTTCGGAGAAGATGCCAACTGGGGTCGAATTCTCTGTGCTGTCGGCTATGCTCCGGCGGAATTTGATATTCATCAGGTTGATGTCTCTCTGAGTTCTCCGAAAGGCCTGATCGAAGTCTGCAAAAACGGTGCGGGTGTGGAATTCTCCGAAGAAAAGGCAAAGGAAATTCTCTCCGAAGAAGAAATTTTAGTATCTGTCAGCATCGGAACAGGAGCAGGCTCGGCTGTTGCATGGGGCTGTGACCTGACTTATGATTATGTCAGAATCAACGGCGATTACAGGAGCTGATCTTCTTATGAGTGAAAGAAATCAAGATTTCAATTATCTCTGGGATGGTTCTAACCTGGAAACGGAAACGAAAGAAATTGTTCAGCTTTTGGAGAATCTTTCACTTTCGGCTGATGAAAAAAAGAATCTTCTGAAAAAAATTCTGATCGTAGAGAAAAGGTTATATCCTTATGAAGATCCTGATGCGTATTCCGTTCTGCTGTATCAGGATATGAAATGTTTTTTTAAGAAACGGCTGGAAAATTTTAAAAAAAATGGTACCATAAAAGAAAATAGTAAGTATATTGATGTTTGTATCGAGGGCTGGAGATTTCGACTTACGACAGATTATATCGGTTCTTCTGTGGATTGGGCACAGGAAGCAGGAATTTCCTCTTCTGAAATCAGAAATTTTCTGGATATTACAAGAAAATTGGGCGGTCATATGTTCTGGCCAACGCAGATAAAGCCTCCATTAGACAAGCTGATAGATGGAAAGGATGGAACCATTAATACATGCAGAGGCGGTGAAAAGGGATTCTATGACAGAATCGACCTGACATTGTTCTATCTGAAAGAATGGTATTTAAATCATGAAAAAGGCGGCGGCCGACTTCATAACGTCTTTCAGAAATATGCTGCCTGGCTGAAGCTGTTTGAAGATGAAGACAAGGAAAAAAGCTTTCAGAAGTTTATTGATTTCTTTTGTCTGAATGATTTTGTTGATGAAACATATCAGATCAGAAATCTGTGCTATGATGATTCAGAAGAAGAATTTCTGAACGCAGAAAGCAGAATCTATATTCCCAAAACCCAGGAAGGCTATCGGAAATATATAAAAAATACAAATAAATGCATTGAAGAAAGAAATAAGAAAATGTGGGAAATCATTTCTGAAACATGAGAGGAAGAGAAGTATGGAGAAAATTAATATTCCCAATGAGGTCAGAGCCAAAGTCCTGAATGATGCTCTGCCGTATATCCAGAAATATCATAATAAAGTTGTCGTGATCAAATACGGCGGAAATGCCATGACTAACGAAGATCTCAAACAGGCGGTCATGAGCGATATTGTATTGCTGACACTGGTCGGCGTGAAACTTGTCTTAGTCCACGGCGGCGGCCCTGAAATTAATGATATGCTTAAAAGACTCGGCATTGAAAGCAAGTTTATAAACGGCCTGAGATATACGGATGAAAATACGATTGATGTCGTCAAGATGGTTCTTGCCGGAAAAGTCAACAAAGAACTCGTGACAATGCTGGGACTTAAAGGCGGTCAGGCGGTCGGTCTGTGCGGCCTTGATGAAAAAATGCTCCTTGCAGAAAGAGCTTACGGCGAAAATGATGAGGATTTAGGCTATGTCGGAAAAATTACAAAAGTCAATACCAAGCCGATTGTAGATGCTTTGAATAATAACGTGATTCCGGTCATTGCAACAGTTGCCTGTGATGAAAAAGGGCAGGCCTATAATGTCAATGCAGATACAGCCGCTTCCCGTATTGCTGCTGAATTAAAAGCCGAAAATCTGATTTTATTAACAGATATTGCCGGACTGCTCAGAGATAAAGACGACCCCAGCACTCTCATTTCTTCTGTAAATGTCAGTGAAGTGCCGTTTATGAAGAAAAGAGGAATTATTTCCGGCGGTATGATCCCGAAAATTGACTGCTGTGTGGAAGCAGTCCGCAGAGGTGTCAGAAAAACAGCCATTATTGACGGCAGAGTTCCGCATTCGATTCTGATTGAAATGCTGTCCAATGAAGGACTTGGCACACAGTTCAGATGATTCTGCTTCTGAAAATGATTCCGGTGATCATCGGCATAGTATGTATTATTATTGCCTGGATTCCGGAATATGACAGAAAAATCAGACATCCGGTCTTGACAGAAGCGGAAATTATCGGCTGTGTGACACAGAAGATTTATCAGAAACAGATGGAAACACTGTCCTATGCTCCTGTTGTCCGCTATCGGACCGAGCAGGGAGAAGTCACTTCTACAGCAGGATATTTTGTTCCGGAATGGCAGTATCGTTATCATAAAGGCGATAAAATTCAGATCTGCTATGAAAAATCTCAGCCGCAGATCTTCAGCATCCGGAACGGAAGCCGTTATGAAATTCGCAGGATTGTATGCCTGACGGCAGGAACCGGCATTCTGACAGCCTGTGCTGTATTATGGATGCAGTATAAATAAAATTATTATATATTATTATTAATATAAAGGAGAGGAATCATTTTGAGTACGATTGAACAGACAAATCTGCATATCATGCCGACTTATATCCGCAATGAAGTGGTTATCGTCAACGGACACGGGGCAACCTGCTATGATGCAGATGGAAAAAAATATATCGACTTCGGCAGCGGAATCGGCACAACTTCACTCGGCTACTGCAATGATGCCTGGGCAGAGGCTGTTTGTGCTCAGGTGAAAAAAGTACAGCATACTTCTAATTTGTTCTATCATCAGCCGCAGGCCGAATTTGCTGAAAAATTATGTGCCATGTCCGGCTATAGTAAAGTATTTTTCGGAAACAGCGGTGCAGAAGCCAATGAATGTGCAATCAAAATCGCAAGAAAATATAGTTTTGATAAATACGGCAAGGGCAGACATAATATTATTACTCTTGTGAATTCTTTCCACGGCAGAACGATCACCACACTTTCTGCTACCGGACAGAATGTATTTCATAATTATTTCTTCCCGTTTACAGAAGGCTTCCGGTTTGCAAAGGCAAATGATATTGCTGATCTGTATGATAAACTGGATGATACTGTCTGCGGCATTATGATCGAATATGTACAGGGCGAGGGCGGTGTCATGGCTCTGAACCCGGATTTTGTTGCCGAAATCCGGAAAATCTGTGATGAAAAAGATATTCTTATGATCGCTGATGAAGTGCAGACCGGTATCGGCAGAACCGGAAAATTATTCGCCGGTGAACATTACGGCTGCAAAGCTGACATCACAACAGCTGCCAAAGGCATCGGCGGCGGTCTGCCGATCGGTGTGTGCCTTGCCAGTGAAAAATGTGCAGATGTTCTGAATATCGGGGCACATGGCTCTACATTCGGCGGAAATCCTGTTGTCTGTGCAGGAGCAGTCAAAGTACTGGAAACACTTGATCAGCCCGGTATGCTGGACGGAATTCTTGAAAAAAGTAATTATCTGCGTGAAAAACTTTCCGCTTTGGACGAGGTGCAGGAAGTTTCCGGCCTTGGCATGATGATCGGCATTTCTCTGAAACATAAAAAGGCTGCCGATGTCCTGAAAGAATGCATTGCCAATGGTCTGCTTGTCCTGACTGCCAAGGACAGAGTGCGTCTGCTGCCGCCGCTGACAATCAGCCGGGAAGAACTGGAAGCAGGTGCGGAAATTCTTTGCCGTGTCATTGCTCACGCATAGGAGGGATATTCATGGAATTGCTGGTAACATCAAAAGGGTCTGGAAAATATATCGTGACTGATAGCAAAGAAAGAGAAATTTATACTATTACAAAAGCAAGAAAATTGTTCGGAAGTCCCATCACTACCCTTCATGACGCAAGCGGTTATGCACTTTATACAATGAAGCGTGTTTCTGCCGGCAAAAAACCGGAATATGAAATTCAGCTCAATGAACGCTTTTTTATGAAAGTACTGTGCAAATCCATGTTTATTGACCCGAGTATCCAGTTTGAAACTGTCGAAAGTATCTATGAACTGAAAGGCAAAGATCAGAAACATTTTATACTCTTTAAGAATGAAATGCAGATCGGTACACTCGATACTGCAAAACTGGTCAATAATGATCTTGTATATAAATTACAGTTCGATGACCAGTGTTTTGATGATTTTTTCCCGCTATTTGCCGTGGCCGCAGATAAATGCTTCGGAGAAATGAATAAATAATATTAACAGGAGGATTTTATAATGAAACATCTGCTCAAAATGCTGGATCTTTCCCAGCAGGAAATTTTTGAAATTCTTGATTTAGCCGATAAACTCAAATATCAGACAAAACACGGCATTCCGCATCGTATGCTCGAGGGCAAGACCCTCGGTATGATCTTCCAGAAAGCTTCTACCAGAACCCGTGTTTCATTCGAGACAGGCATGTATCAGCTCGGCGGCTATCCGCTGTTTCTGTCTGCCAATGATTTGCAGATCGGCCGTGGTGAACCCGTTCAGGATACTGCAAGAGTGCTCTCCAGATACTTAGACTGCATCATGATCCGGACTTTCGCTCAGAAAGAAGTGGAAGACCTTGCTGAATACGGTTCGATTCCGATCATCAACGGCCTCACTGACTTCTGTCATCCCTGTCAGGTACTCGCAGATTTATTAACCATCCGTGAATACAAGGCCAATTTTGACGGCCTCAAAATGTGCTATATCGGTGACGGCAATAATATGGCAAATTCTCTAATCGTCGGCGGCCTGAAAGTCGGTATGGATGTTTCTATTGCCTGCCCGGATGACTATCAGCCTGATCAGCAGGTGCTCGATTTCGCTAAGGATTACAAGGGCTTCTCCATGACCAACAGCCCTATCGAAGCCGCTCAGAATGCCGATGTGCTTCTTACTGACGTATGGTCTTCCATGGGTATGGAATCTGAAATCGAAAAGCGTAAGATTGCTTTCAAGGGCTATCAGATCAATGATGACATCATGGCCGCTGCTCATGCCGATGCAATGGTGATGCACTGTCTGCCGGCTCATCGTGAAGAGGAAATCACGGCAAAAGTTTTCGAGGCACATGCTCAGGAAATTTTCGATGAGGCTGAAAATCGTCTCCATGCTCAGAAAGCTGTTATGGTCAAGCTGATGCTCCCGGACGGAGAATAATTATTTATATTTTGATAAAATCCCTGTCGAGCTTTTGACAGGGATTTTTAATCTGTTGTGAAGATTCACAAATTTTGATTTAAATTATTAAGATTCTTTTGCTTGACAAAACCGGAAAAACGTGCTATAATAATAAAGCTGTCGGACGGAAGTCCGGAAGCAAAAAATACCAAGAAAATTTTCAAAAAAAGTTTGAAAAAAGTCTTGACAAACGGATTGAAATGTGATATAATAAATAAGTCGCCGCAAGCCGGACGGGAGTCACAGAGCTTCGGAGATCAGGATTAAATCACATTTTCAGAAAAGCTTCTGAAAAAAGTTTTTCAAAAAGTTTGAAAAAAGACTTGACAAACGAAAGGAAATGTGGTATAATAAATAAG